>WYBL01000150.1 GCA_011526565.1 Acidobacteriota bacterium
ACCATGTTGACGTCGCGCCAGAAGGGCGCCTCGCCGGCGAAGAGCGCGCGGCGCAGCAGGAACGCGGCGGCGAGGCCGATGGCGAGGCCGGGCCCGAGCCGGGCGAGTCGCTGGCGCGTCATCGACGCGTCCAGAGCGCCATCAGCGCGAGGCCCGCCAGCAGGGAGAGCGCGACGCCTGCCGCATGGCCCGGCGGAACGTAAACCAGCGTGACGCGATGGCGCCCGGCCGGCACCGGCACGGCGCGGAAGGCGATGTCGGCGCGCAGCACCGGCGCCGGGACGCCGTCTACGGTGGCGCTCCACCCCGCGTCCCAGGCGTCGGCCAGCACCACGAGGCCCGCGCGCGACAGCGTCGCCTCGAGCTCGACGCGATCGCCACGCAGCGCCGCGATCTTGACCTCGCCTTCGAGCGGTCCCCCTGGCAGACCCGCGCGTGCGGCGTCCTCGGGCGACAGCACCGCCTCGCGCCGGGGATCGAAGTCGTCGGCGCGCACCGCGCCGAGCGCGGCTTCGCCGGGAGCCACCTTCACCGAGCCGACGACCCGGGCTCGGGGCAGCGGGTCGGGCACCTCGAGCAGCGTGATCGGCTCGCGGCCGAGACCGGGCACGAGCGCCTTCGCGCGCAGTCCCTGCCACCAGCGCGCCGGACCGATCCCCACGGCGTGGGTGACCGCGGCCATCCGCAGCAGCTTCAGGTGCGCGGGCGAGGCCTCGCTCGCGCGCAGCCAGGTGGCGAGCCCCGCGCGCTCGATCGGCTCGAAGTCGAGCACGTCGTGGTCGTACGAACCCGCGAGCCCGAAGCGGCCGGCCGTCGGCGGGTGGAGCGCCGCGTGGGCCGCGGCCACGAAGGCCGCTCCTGGCCCGTAGCCCTGCGGGGCGCGCACCGGCGCGAGCGCCGCGGGCGCGTGCGGGCTGGTCAGCCGCTGCCACTCGTCCACCATCAGGTAGTCGTAGGCGTAGAGCCGGCCCGTCGCCGCCGGGTCCAGGTGGCGCAGCAGCTCCGGCCGCGTCGTGAACAGGCTCGCCGGCGCCGTCTCGAGCAGCGCTCGGTGCCGCGCCAGGGGCACCATCACGACGAGCAGCGCCAGCGCGGCACGGGGGCCGCGATGCTGTGCGAAGCGACCGAGGGCCGCGGCGGTCAGCGCCAGACCGGCCGCCACCAGGGTCGCGCGGCCGACGGTCCCCAGCGCCGCCGGGTCCCGCAGCCACGCCCGCAGCCACGGCCCGGTCGCCAGCAGAGCCGCGAGAGCCGCCACGGCGTACCCCGCGTTTCGCGCCGCCCGGCGCGCGGCGTCCTCGCCTCGTGCCAGGCGGTCGAACCCGGCCGCGGCCAGCAGGGCCAGCGCGAGGGCGACGAACGCCGCCGCCTTCGCCGGGTAGCGCAGGCCCGACAGCGGCGGCACCAGCGCCTGCAGCAGCTCCAGCAGCGGTGCGCGGGGACCCAGCGCGATCAGGGCGGCGAGAAGCGCGAGCGCGCCCAGGCGGCGCTCGGCAGCGCCGGCCCCGGCGAGTGCCGCGAGGGCGAGCACCAGCGCCGCGGGCCCGAGGTAGAGCGAGTGCAGCAGCGGCTCGCGCCCGCCGAGCAGGGCCGAGGACGCCGCGGACGTCAGCGGCAGCTCGGCGGCGCGAAGCCCGAGCCCGAGCTCCACGAGCAACGGCGGCGCCAGCGCCCAGTTGCCAGGGTCCGGCGCCCGCTGCAGCCGCGCCGCGCCCGCCGCGTAGTGTGCCGCGGGCAGCCACTGCGCCGCGGCCACGCCGACGCCGAGCAGGCCGGCGACGGCGAGCGCGCCGAGCGTCTTGAGCTCTGCGCCGCGCGGGCGCAGGGGCGCGCAGAGCACGGCCACCGCGAGCGCAGTCAGCGCCGAGTACTCGGGCGAGCCGGCGAGCGCCTGCAGCCCGAACAGCGCCGCGGCGGCAGCCAGCGCCTGGCGCGCCGGCGCCGCGGCGAGGCGGTGGAAGGCCCACAGCACCAGCGGCGCCCAGGCGAACGCGGCGAGCTGATGCCACATCAGGACCAGCGACAACAGCGGACCGCTGGCGACGAGCAGCGCGCCGGCGAGCAGCGCCGCGGGCGGCGAAGCCCCGAGCCGCCGGGCCAGCAGCAACGCGCCGCCCCCCGCGACGAAGAGGTGGAACGCGGAAAGCCACGCGTAGGCGATGCCGGGCGGAGCCAGCACGCCCAGCCAGGTCGGCGGATAGAGGAGCGCCGCGCGCGGATCGGCGAGCAGCGGCCGGCCGAAGCCGCTGAAGCGGTCCCACACCGGCCACGCGCCTTCGGCGACGGTGCGCGCGACGACGTCCACCTGCGGCAGCCACAGCAGGTGCACGTCGCGCCAGAAGACGACGCGCTCGCCCCACAGGGCGCTCCACAGCGGGACCGCGGCACAGGCGGCGAGAACGCCGGCCGCGAGGGCGATGAGCCGCGGGGACATCGGAGCCGGGATCGTAACAGGTGGCCGCCGTCACGCCGCCCGCGCGGCCGCTGTCGCTACAATCGCCGTGGATGGAGTCCCTGGCGCCTCGCGCCGAGCACGAGCGCCGCCGTGACGCGCACCGGGCGACGGCGGCGGCGGCGCAGCGGACGATGGACGCGCTGGCGCTGGCGCGCGGCGTCGTGTTCGCCGCCGCGGCCCTGCTGTGGGCGCTGGTCACGTTCCAGGTCGGCCCGCCACCCGGCAGCGTGCCCGTCGCCTTCGCCGCCTTCTTCGCACTGGTGCTGCTGCACGGGCGGGAGCGGCGGCGCCGCGATCACGCGCAGCGCGCGGCCACCCATCACGAGGACCGCCTGGCCCGGCTGGACGAGACGTGGGAGGGCCGCGGCGACCCGGGCGACGACTTCGCCGACCCGCGCCACCCCTGCGCGGACGACCTCGACCTGTTCGGGCGCGGCTCGCTCTACGAGCGGCTGTCGCTGCCGGCCACGCCGCCCGGGCGCGCGGCGCTGGCGCGCGCGCTGCGGCAGCCCGCGGTCCCCGACGACGTCCGCGCCCGCCAGCGCGCGGTCGCCGAACTGCGCCCCCGCGTCGAGCTGCGCGAGGACGTCGCGCTGCTGGCGGGAGCCGGACCGGGAGAGGCCGACGCCGACGCGCTCGCGGGCCTGGCCGCCGCCGCGCCGACGCCGTTCCCGCTGCCGCTGCGGGCGGCCGCGGCGGCGGTTTCGGCCGTGGCGCTCGCCGCGCTGGTCGCGGTCTTCGGCTTCGACGCCCCGCTCTCGGCGCTGGTGCTGGCGCTGCTGGCCGTCGGCGCCCTCGCGTTCACCCAGCAGGCGCGCGTCGGCCAGGTGCTGCGCCACGCCGCGCGAGCCGAGCGGCTGTTCGCACTGGCGGAACTCGCGGCCCGGATCGAGCGAGAGAGCTTCCGCTCGCCGCGGCTCGTCGCGCTGCGCGAGACGCTGGCGGGAGCGAGCGTCGCGCTGCGGGCGCTGGCCCGGCGGATCGACCTGCTGGAGTCGCGCCGCAACCCGCTGTTCGCGCCGTTCGCCTGGGTCCTGCTGTGGGACCTGCACGTCGCGGCGGCGCTCGAGGCCTGGCGCGCGCGCCACGCCCCGCGGATCGGCGCCTGGTTCGACGCGCTCGGCGAGCTGGAGGCGCTGCTGGCTCTTTCGGCCTACGCGTTCGAGAACCCGCGCGACCCCTTCCCCGAGCTGGTCGAAGACGAAGGCCCGCTGTTCGAGGCCGAAGGCCTGGCCCACCCGCTGATCGCCGAAGCCGTGGCCGTGCGCAACGACGTCGCGCTGGGATCCGCTCGCCGCGCCCTGATCGTGAGCGGGTCCAACATGAGCGGCAAGAGCACGCTGCTGCGCGCGGTGGGCCTGGCGGTGGTGATGGCGCATGCGGGGGCGCCCGTGAGGGCCCGGCTGCTGCGGCTGTCGCCGCTGCGGGTGGGCGCTTCGATGCGGGTGCGCGACTCGGTGCGCGAGGGCCGCTCCCGCTTCTTCGCCGAGATCGAGCGGCTGGCCCAGGTGCTGCGACTGGCGGCGAACGAGCCGACGCTCTTTCTGCTCGACGAGGTGTTGTCCGGCACCAACTCCGCCGACCGCCGGGCCGGGGCCGGCGCGCTGGTCCACGGCCTGCTCGCGCGCGGCGCGCTGGGCCTGGTCACGACCCACGACCTGGCGCTGGCCGAGATCGCCGCCGAGGGCCCGGAGCCGGTGGAGAACGTGCACTTCGAGGACCGGATCGAGGCCGGGCACATCGCCTTCGACTACCGCATGCGGCCCGGCGTCGTCACTCGCAGCAACGCCCTGGCGCTGATGCGGGCGGTCGGCCTGGAGGTCGACACCCCGGCCGGAGCCGTTCACTGAACAGGAGACCGATGCCTCAGCCCTCCCCAGCTCCCCTCTTCGCGGAACACCGGCCCCACCTGCCCGCCCCGGACTACTCCCGCGCGCTGCTCGCGGTGACGGCCGAGCAGCGGGAGCGGATCGTGGCCCTGCTGGCGGTGATGTACGGCCGCAAGCGGGCGGAGGCGTGCTGGCCCGAGGTCGAGCGGCTGATGCGCGTGCACTGGGCGCACAAGCCGGACGAGATGATCGCGGAGGAGCGCGGCTTCGACCCGGCCACCCGCTTCACCGAGCGCGACTCGATCGCGATCACGTACGGCGACCTGCTGGAGAGCCCGGGCAAGACCCCGCTGCGGGCGCTGGGCGACTTCCTCGACGTGTTCATGAAGGACGCGCTGAGCACCGTCCACATCCTGCCGTTCTTCCCGTACTCGTCCGACCGCGGCTTCTCGGTGATCGACTTCGAGGAGGTCGACCCGCGGCTCGGGAGCTGGCAGGAGATCGAGGCGCTGGCGCTGCGCTACCGGCTGATGTTCGACGGCGTGTTCAACCACGCCTCGGCGAAGAGCCGCTGGTTCCAGGAGTTCCTCGACGGCCACCCCGACTTCCAGGACTCGTTCGTCGCCTTTTCCACGAAGGACTCGATCAGCCGCGACCACCTGCGGCTGATCCTGCGCCCGCGCACGACCGAGCTGCTGACCCCGTTCCAGACGATCCACGGCAAGCGCTTCGTGTGGACCACCTTCAGCCCCGACCAGATCGACCTCAACTTCAAGAGCGAGAAGGTGCTGTTGCGGGTGCTCGGCATCCTGCTCTCGTACGTGCGTCGCGGCGCCGACATCGTGCGGCTCGACGCGGTCACCTACGTCTGGCGCGAGCTGGGAACCCGCTGCGCCCACCTGAAGGAGACCCACGCCCTCGTCAAGCTGTTCCGCGCCGTGCTCGACGTGGCGGCGCCGCGGGTGGCGCTGGTCACCGAGACCAACGTGCCGCACGCCGACAACGTCTCCTACTTCGGGGACGGTCGCGACGAGGCGCAGCTGGTCTACAACTTCGCGCTGCCGCCGCTGGTGATCCACGCCTTCCACACGGCGGACAGCTCGCACCTGGCGTCGTGGGCGCGCGGGCTCGTCTACCCCTCGGAGACCGCGACCTTCTTCAACTTCCTCGCGTCCCACGACGGCGTCGGGCTGCTCGGCGCCCAGGGCATCCTGCCGCCCGCGGGCATCGAGCTGCTGGTGCAGAAGGCGATCGAGCACGGCGGGCTCGTCTCCGAGAAGGACAACGGCGACGGGACGCGCAGCCCCTACGAGCTCAACGTCACCTGGTGGAGCGCGCTCAACCGCGACGACGCCGGCGAGCCGGGCTGGCTGCAGGTGGCCCGCTTCCTCGCCAGCCGCGCGATCGCGCTGATGCTGCGCGGCG
>WYBL01000020.1 GCA_011526565.1 Acidobacteriota bacterium
ACGTTCCTCCCCGAGCCAACCACGGCCAGGCCCTGAGGACCGGCTCCCCGGTCTGCCCACGGGGGCGCGCTGTTGCGCCCCGGCCGTCGCGGCTCGCGACATCCTCCACCGACTCCTTCCACGCGCGGGGAGGCGGGCACTCCGCCCCCTCCCCGCTCCGGGCCTCCCGGCCCGGGCGCGCCCGGGACCGCTGGAGCGGAGGGTGCCGTCCAGCGCGGGGTGCCGCCAGCCCGCGAGAAAGCGAGTGAGCCCGATGTCTGCCGCCTTCGTCGCCGCCGTCGCCGATCCCCGCCACGACGCCGCCCGGGCCGTCAGCCGCCTGCTGTCCGCGCTCGGCGAGGACCCCTCGCGCGAGGGCCTGCAGCGCACGCCCGACCGCGTGGCGCGGGCGATGGCCGACCTCACCTCGGGCTACGCGATGACCGTCGAGGAGGCGGTCGGCGAAGGCGTGTTCGAGGAGGACACCGAGGAGCTGGTGATCGTGCGCGACATCGAGTTCTACTCGCTGTGCGAACACCACCTGCTGCCGTTCAACGGCCGCATCCACGTCGCCTACCTGCCGCAGGGGCGCGTGCTCGGGCTGTCCAAGCTGCCGCGCATCGTCGACGTCTTCGCGCGGCGGCTGCAGGTGCAGGAGCGGCTCACCGGCCAGGTGGCCGACGCGGTCCAGCGGGCCGCGGGCGCGCGCGGCGTGGCGGTGATGGCCGAGGCCGCGCACTTCTGCATGATGATGCGCGGGGTCCGCAAGCAGCGCTCGAAGACCCAGAGCTTCGCGTGGCGCGGCGCCTTCCGCGACGACGCCGTGCTGCGGCGCGAGTTCCTGCAGGCGCTCGGCGCTGGGCGACGGCCGCGACGGCCGCGCTCCTCCAAGATCCTGCACGGCTTCTGAGTGCCTATCGAACGGCTCTATGATGCGGTCGCGGCGAACGGGATCGGTCGGCCCCGGGACCGGGCCGCGGGGACCCTCGAGATGAAGCGACGCGGAGAGGCGGACGACGGACCTCGGCTGTCGATCGGCGCCCTCTCGCGCGCGACCGGCGTGCCGGTCGAGACGCTGCGGACGTGGGAGGCGCGCTACGGCTTCCCGGTCCCGGAGCGCAAGCCCTCCGGTCACCGCGTCTATCCGACGTCTTCGATCCCGCGGCTGCTGCGGATCGCCGAGGCGCTGGCCCGCGGCCACCGGGCCGGCCAGGTCGTCGCCGCCTCGGACGCGGCGCTCGACGAGTTGCTGCAGTCGACGCCTGCGGCGCCGGCGCTGCAGCCCGCTGCGCCACCCGACCAGCGCAGCACCGCCGACCTGCTCGATCACGTCGCGCGCTTCGACGCCGACCGCCTGACCCGCGCCCTGCTCGCCGAGTGGGCCCGGCGCTCGCCGGTCGAGTTCGCCGCCGACGTGATCGCTCCCCTGGTGCGCGAGGCGGGGAACGCCTGGGCCGAGAAGCGGCTGGAGATCCGCCACGAGCACTTCCTCTCCGAGCGCGTCGGCGACCTGCTCCGCTCGCTCCGGCTGCCGCTCGAGGAGCGCGCCCGCGGCCCGCTGGTCGTGCTCGGGTCGCTGCCCGGGGAGAGCCACTCGCTGGGCCTGCAGATGGTCGCGCTGGTGCTGGCGGCCGCCGGCTGCCGGCTGCTGTTCCTCGGTACCGAGGTGCCGCCCGAGCAGATGGCGGCGCTGGCCCGCGACCTCGGTGCCCGCGCGCTCGGCCTCAGCGTCTCTTCCGCGACGGGCGGAGCCGCGGCGAATGCGCAGTTGCGGCGGCTGCGCGCGGCGCTGCCGCGCCGGGTCCAGCTCCTGGTCGGCGGCGCCGGCGCCCCGAAGAAGGGGGACGGGCTCGAGATCCTCGTCGACCTGCGGGCGCTCGACGCGTGGGCCCGGGAGCGGGTGGCGCGCGCGGAGTCGGCACTCGCCTGACGCCACGGGTCGGGCGGGATAGAATCTGCGCCCACCCATGAACCGCGACTCGAGCGCGCGAAGACGGCGCACGCACGCCGCACCCGACGCGGCCTTCGTGCGCCGTTTCCGCATGCCGAGCCGGCGCGAGGCCGTCGCCCCCTCGGTCGACCGCATCCTGGAGACGATCCTGCCGGCGGGCCTCTCGGACGACCAGCGCGACGACCTCGCGGTCGCGCTGTCCGAGGCGCTCTCCAACGCCGCGGTCCACGGCAACCGGCTGCGGACCGACGCGGTGGTGCGGGTCGTGATCCGGGTCGAGCCCGGCCACTGCGCGGTGATCGAGATCGCGGACGAGGGCCCCGGCTTCGACGTCGCCCACGTGCACGATCCGACCGACCCCGACCGCCTGCTGGCCACCGGCGGTCGCGGCGTCTTCATGATGAAGCGACTGGTCGACCGGCTGGAGTACAACCCCTCCGGCAACAAGGTGCGGCTGACGATCGAACGCCGGGCTTAGCGCGCGCTCGTCTGCGGCGGGCGGCGCCACTCGTCGATCAGGCTGGCCACCAGGCCCGTCCAGCCCGTCTGGTGCGGCGCGCCGAGGCCCTCGCCGGTCTCGCCGTGGAAGTACTCGTGGAACAGCACCAGGTCGCGCCAGTGCGGGTCGTGCTGGAACTTGCGGCGCGCGCCGTGCACGGGCCGCCGGCCCTCCGCGTCGCGGGTGAAGATCGCGATCATCCGGTCGGCCATTCCGCCCGCGAGCTCCCACAGGTTCTTCGGCTCGCCGTGGGGTCCCGCCTCCGGCAGCTCGAGGTCGGGCCCGTAGGCCGTGCCCAGCTTGCGCAGCGCCTCGATCATCAGGAAGGTCGTCGGGAACCACACCGGGCCGCGCCAGTTGGAGTTGCCGCCCTTGAGCTTGGAGTCGGACTCGGCGGGCTCGTAGCGCACCTCGCGGGCGCCGAGCCGGTACGGGTTCTCGGCGTGCCACCGCGACAGGCTGCGCAGCCCGAACGGCGACATGAACTCCTCGGGGTCGAACACGCGGGCCAGGATGCGGCGCATCTGCCCGGGGTCCACGATCGCCAGCACGTGCACGTCCTGGCCGTCGCGGCGCAGCTTGTAGCAGACGTTCTCCACGACGTGGGCCTTGTTCTCGACGTACCAGCGGAAGTTGCGCGCGAAGTCGCGGAACGGCTCGATCCAGCGCTCCTCCAGCCGCTCGATGGCGTAGAGCGGGATCAGGCCCACGAGCGAGCGCACGCGGAACTTCTCGAAGTGGCCGTCCGGGTAGCGCAGCACGTCGTAGAAGAAGCCGTCCTCCTCGTCCCAGAGCTGATACTGGCGGCCGGCGCCCATGTGCTTCATCGCCGCGCCGACGTGGACGTAGTGCTGGAAGAACTTGGTGGCGAGCCCCTCGTAGGCGCGGTTGTCGCGGGCCAGCTCCAGCGCGATCCGCATCAGGTTCAGGCAGAACATGCCCATCCAGCCGGTGGCGTCGCTCTGCTCGAGCACCGCGCCCTCGGGCAGCTTCTCGCTGCGGTCGATCACGGTGATGTTGTCGAGGCCGAGGAAGCCGCCCTCGAACACGTTGTTGCCCTCGCGGTCGACCTTGTTGACCCACCACGCGAAGTTGATCAGCAGCTTGTGGAAGCACTTCTCGAGGAACTCGCGGTCGGCCTTGCCGCTGCGGATGCGGTCCATGTTGTAGACGCGCCAGACCGCCCACGCGTGCACCGGCGGGTTCAAGTCCGAGAACTCCCACTCGTAGGCCGGGAGCTGCCCGGACGGGTGCTGGAACTGCTCGAACAGCAGCAGCCAGAGCTGCTCCTTGGCGAAGGCCGGGTCGACGATCGCGAGCGGCGCGCAGTGGAAGGCCAGGTCCCAGGCGGCGAACCACGGGTACTCCCACTTGTCCGGCATCGACAGCACGCGCATCGAGTTGAGGTGGCGCCAGTGGGCGTTGCGGATGTGCCGGCGCTCCGGCGGCGGCGGGTGGCCGGGGTCGTCTCCCTCGAGCCAGGTCTCCACGTCGAACAGGTAGCTCTGCTTGGACCACAGCAGGCCCGCGAAGGCCTGGCGCTGGACCAGCTTCTCGTCGGCGCTCGCGGCCTCGGGCTGGATCACCTCGTAGAAGCGGTCCGCCTCCGCGCGGCGCGCCTCGACGACCGCGTCGACCTCGCCCAGCGGGTCCGCGGGCTCGCCGGGCGTGAGCCGGAAGCGCAGCACGACGCGCCCGCCGGCCGGCACCACGCGGCGGTGCCAGAACGCGGCCTTGCTGCCGCGCCGGTCGGGGTTGACGCAGTCCTCGCCTCCGATCACGTGGCGGTGGAAGGCGTCCTTGACGAAGCGCGAGCGGCTCGCGGCGTGCGGGCCCCACACCCGCTCGGCGTGGGTCTCGTTGTCGGTGAACAGCGGCACGCCGTCCGCCTCGGCGTAGAGCCGGCGCGGCCCCAGCCGGTACTCGAACGGCAGGTTGTCGAGCGGGTCGGCCTGGCTGTCGTCGGCGACGACGCAGGCCGCGCCGCCGCGCGCCGCCGCGACGCTGATCTCGGGCGCCGGCTTCGGCGCGGCCCCCCACGCCCAGGTGTTGCGGAACCAGAGCTGTGGCAGCACGTGGAGCTCCGCCGCCTCGGGGCCGCGATTCTCCACCGTGACGCGGATCGCCAGGTCCTCCGCGTCGGCCTTCGCGTACTCGACGAAGACGTCGAAGTAGCGGTCGTCGTCGAAGATCCCGGTGTCGAGCAGCTCGAACTCCGGCCCGCGTCCTGCCAGCGCGCGGTTGCGCTCGATCAGCTCGAGGTACGGGAACTCGCGCTGCGGGTACTTGTAGAGCCACTTCATGTAGGCGTGGCTCGGCAGGCTGTCGAGGTAGAACCAGTACTCCTTGGGGTCCTCGCCGTGGTTGCCCTCGGAGGGCACCAGCCCGAAGGCGCGCTCCTTGAGGATCGGGTCGCGCCCGTTCCAGAAGGCGAAGGCGAAGCACAGGAGCTGGTAGCGGTCGCAGATCCCGGCCAGGCCGTCTTCGCCCCAGCGGTACGCGCGGCTGCGCGCGTGGTCGTGGGGGAAGTAGTGCCAGGCGTCGCCGTTCGCGCTGTAGTCCTCGCGCACCGTGCCCCAGGCGCGCTCGGCGAGGTAGGGCCCCCACCGCCGCCAGGAGGTCAGCTCCCCGCGCAGTCCGGCCAGCCGGGCGTGCTCTTCGGTCGGGACAGTGCGGTGGCTCTCGTGCGTCGGATCGGGGTCCACGGGCCTCCTCGGCGAGGGAACGGGGAAGGTCGCGGAAAGGTACCATGCGCCGCCATGTGGTCCGCCCGCACGCGTTGGGAACTCGCCGAGAACCCGCTCGCGCGCGCCCTCGCCGCGCGGCGATCGGCGGGCGCCACGGTCCTCGACCTGACCGCCAGCAATCCGACCCGGGTGGGACTCCACGCGCCCGCGGACGTGATGGCCCTGCTCGGCGACGCCGGCGCTAGCGACTACTCGCCGGAGCCGCTCGGCCTGCCGGCCGCGCGCGAGGCCGCGGCGGCGGAGTTCGCGCGGCACGGCGCCGCTGTCGAGCCCGGCCGCGTGTTCCTGTCGGCGTCGACGAGCGAGGCCTATGCCTGGCTCTTCAAGCTGCTGTGCGACCCGGGGGACCGGGTGCTGGTGCCGCGGCCGAGCTACCCGCTGTTCGAGTACCTCGCGCGGCTCGAGTCGGTCGAAGTCGACCGCTACCCGCTCTCCTTCGATGGCGAGTGGCACCTGCCGGTCTCCGCGGTGGAGGCCGCGCTGACGCCGCGGACGCGGGCCGTGGTGATCGTCCACCCCAACAACCCGACGGGCTCCTGCCTCAAGCGCGACGAGGCGGCGGCGCTGCACGAGCTGTGCGCCGCGCGCGGCGTCGCGATCGTGTCGGACGAGGTGTTCGCGGACTACGCCTTCGCCCCGGACCCGCGGCGCGCGGGCAGCTTCGCCGCCGACGGGCCCGCCCTCGCCTTCGCGATGGGCGGGCTGTCGAAGGCCTGCGCGCTGCCGCAGCTCAAGGCGGGGTGGACCGCGGTGTCGGGACCGCGGCCGCTGCGCGAGGCGGCGCTGGCGCGGCTCGAGGTGATCGGGGACACCTACCTCTCGGTCGGCACGCCGGTGCAGCGCGCGCTGCCCGCGCTGCTGGCGCGCCGGGAGGCGCTGGCGGCGCCCGTGCGGGCGCGGGTCGCGGCGAACCTGGCGAGCCTGCGCGAGGCGCTGCGCGAGGCGCCGGCCGTCTCGCTGCTCCCCGTCGAGGGCGGGTGGAGCGCCGTGCTGCGGGTGCCGGCCACCGTCTCCGAGGACGAGCGCGCGCTGCGGCTTCTGGAGCGGGAGGGCGTGCTCGTGCACCCCGGCTACTTCTTCGACTTCGAGAGCGGCGCGTGGCTGGTGGTCAGCCTGCTGGCACCCCCCGAGGTGCTGACGGCGGGCGCCGCCGCGATCGCCCGCGACTGCGTGCTATAAGCCGCGCATGCCATCCGCCCCCGTCCACGTCGTCACCGGCGCCACCGGCTTCCTCGGCCGCGAGGTGTGCCGCGAGCTGCTCGCCCGCGGCGCCCAGGTCGCGGTCCCCTATCGCGGAGCGCGGAGCTGGGACGACCTGCGCGAGGCGCTGGGCGACCCCTCCGCGCTCTGGGGCGCCCCCGCCGACCTCGCCGACCCGGCCTCGATGGAGTCGTTCGCGGCGGAGGCCGCGCGCACCTTCGGACATCTCGACGGCCTCGCCGCCGTCGCGGGCGCATGGACGGGCTCGGGCCCGCTGGAGGGAGCGCCGGTCGAAGAGTGGCGGCGGATGCTGAGCGCCAACCTCGACACGTTCTGGAGCGCGACCCGCGCGGTGCTGCCGCACCTGCTCGCCCGCGGGGCGGGCAGCGTCGTCGCCGTGGGCGCCCGCACGGCGACCGAGGGCGGCGCCGGCGCGGCCGCCTACGTGGTCGCGAAAGCGGGCGTGGCGGCGCTGACCCGGGTCCTCGCGCTCGAGAACCGCGAGCGCGGCGTGCGCTTCAACTGCGTGGTGCCCGGCACCATCGACACGCCGTCCAACCGCCGCGACATGCCCGGCGCCGACTTCACCCGCTGGACGCCGCCGGCGGCGATCGCGTCGGTGATCGCGTACCTGCTCTCCCCCGCCTCGGCGCCGGCGACGGGCGCCGTGATCCCCGTGGACGGCCCGTCGCCGCGGCCGTAGGCGGGTTCGGTCCGGCGCGACGCCAGCCGCGCCAGGAGCGCGAGGGCGATCAGCGCGATCAACAGGCCCAGCAGCGCCAGCAGCAGCGCGCGGCCCGGCGAAGGCGGCCGGCTCGAGCGTGGCGGCGTGCGGATCGCGTGCAGCAGCCGGTCCTGGCAGGTCGCGCAGCGCGCGACGTGTTCGGCCAGCGCGGGCGGCGCGGCGCCGGGCGCGGCCGCTGCGAAGGCCTGGAGCCCGGCCCGGGTCAGACAACCGCGGGCGTCCTGCAGTGCGGCGGACATGCGGGCGGAATGCTTGGCGCGCCGGGGGGCGATGTCAACCGCGGGTTCCGGCGGCGGAGTGAGTCCGCCGCCGGTCCCGTTCGTCAGGCGCGCGCCATCTCCCGCACGAAGACCCAGGCGGTCTCCGTGGTCTTGCTGTAGAAGAGCGTCACGGTCACGTCGCGCGGCGCCATCTCGAAGTCGAAGCGGTAGGGGAACACCTCGTGCAGCTCGCCCGCCGCCACGCCCTCGCGGAACTTGCCGGCGAAGCGCTGCACGTTCGTGCACGGCGCCACCTGGGTGAAGAAGTTCTTGCCGATCACCCGCTGCGGGTCGCGCCCCGTGAGCTGCGCCTCGTGGGCGTTGAAGGCGAGCACCGTCCCGTTCTTGTCGAGCCGGATGGCGCCGATCGGGAGCGCGTCCAGGTCCTGCGCCTTCAGGTGGTCGATCCGCTCCATCTCGCTGCGGCTGAGGAAGCTTTCGGCGGCGTCGTTCGAGTGCACCATGATTCTTCGTCTCCTCCGCGGCCCGGCCCGATCAGCCGCCCGCGCTCGAGGCCGGAACTGCCCGGCTCGATCAAGGGCAGACTACGACGAGCTCGCCTTTCTGTCAAGCTTTTGAGTAGCTTTTGACATTCTTTTGGCTCGGCCCGGGCACCCCCGGCGACACGGCGGTGCCCGTATACTCCCGGCGCGAGGAGGACGGCCTGTGGCCTTCGAGACGACGGCGACGCGGATCTGGAAGCGGCTGGAGCCGGCAGACCGGCTGGAGGCGGCGCGCGCGCTGCTGCACGAGCCCGCGCCCGACGCGCTGGCCGCGGCCCTCGGCGCGGTGATCCGTGCTCGACGCCTGCGGCCCCAGGTCGCACGGGCGATGCCTCCCGACCAGCAGGCGAAGGTGCTGTCGGGCGTGCTCGACCCGGGCGAGCCGCTGGCCGCGTCGCTGCTCGTCGCGCTTCACCTCGCCGCGCGCCGCCCGCTGCTGTGCGCCTTCCTCGACGCGCTGGCGCTGCCGCACGAGGACGGCGTTCTGAAGGAAGAGGCGGATGCCCTGCCGCCGCCCGCGGCCGACAAGCTGGCCGCAGCGGTTCGAGAGCTGTCCGCCGCGTTCCCGGCCGGCCAGGTCCACGCCTACCTGAACACCCTGCTGCTGCAGGACCCCGAGCGCTGGTCCGGGCTGGCCGAGGTGGAGCCGGGAGCCTAGCGCAGGGACTCAGCTCGCGACGGCCTCGATCTCCTGGCCGGCGCGCCGCAGGGTGTCGGCACCCGGCCCCCGCAGCAGCAGCCAGTAGCGCTCGACCGGCTGGGCCGAGCGCAGGCTCCGCGCGTGGCCGCGCTCGAGCGACGTCAGGCGCTTCAGCGACCCGAACACCGAGCCGCCCGGCAGCACGGCCGCGGCCTCGTCGAGGCGCACGATCGCCTGGTCGCTGACGGGCTGCAGCACGGGCTGGAGCCGGAGCCCGAACGAGTGGTGGGGGCGCCAGCTCTTCGCCTCGCGCCAGCGCCGGCGCACCTGCGCGACGAGCGCCATGCGGTCGGCCAGGCCCGGGGCCTGGCGGCGCAGGAACGGGTCGACCGGCATCCGCAGCACCAGCCCGGCCAGCCCCCCGCGGTCGCGGAACGGCGCCCCCGGAGGCAGCCGCGCGCCGAGTTCGCCCAGCCGCAGGCGCACGGCCCCGGGGAACAGCGCGAACGGGCGCTCCTCGTAGAGGAACACGTCGCGTCCGGCGCCGCTCTCGAGCACCCGGATCGCCGCCTCGTGCAGCAGCAGGTGGTCGGGATGCGGCCACACGCCGAGCGGCAGGTAGATCCGCTTCGGCCGCGTGCGTCGCGCCAGCTCGAGCAGGGCGAGCGCGAGTTCCGAGCACAGCACCTCGTCGTGCGGCGGGCCGGAGCGCAACGCCGCCGTCAGCCGCACGCCGGCCCGGGCGCCGGCATCTGGAAAGCCGAGCCCCGAGTGCGGCACGCCGAGCCGGTCGCTGGCCGACTCCCCCTCCGGTCCCGTCCCGAACAGCGAGACGAGGCGCACGCTCTCGCCGCGCTCGGCTTCGGCCAGGATCCGCGCCGCGCACGACAGGGCCGCGTCGTCGGCGTGGGGCGAGACGTACAGCGAGTCGCACGGGTCGAGGCCGGGGAAGGCCTCGACCCGGTGCACGAGACGGTCGTCGTTCGGCATGGGCCGGGGAGTCTATCAGCCTAATTCCCCTTCTCGCCCTTGACGTGCTTCGCGTACCAGGCGAGCCAGCGTTCGAAACGGTCCTTCTGGTAACTGGGCCGGCGGATGCCGTGGAACTCGCCGGGGTAGACGACGAGCTGGGTCGTGCGGCCGATCGCCTTCAGCGACTGGTACATGTGCTCCGAGCCGAGGATCGGCACGTTCCAGTCGAGCGCGCCACCCATGTACATCACGGGCGTGGTGATCTTCTCCACGTTGTAGAAGGGCGACGAGATCCGCTCCCAGACCTCGCGGTTCTTCCACGGCAGGCCCAGCTCGACGCGGTACTCGAGCTGGTAGTGGTCGTGGCCCCAGTGCGCGGTCCACAGCCCGCCGCCGGCGCCGGAGATCGCGCCCTTGAAGCGGGTGGTCTGGCTGATCACGTAGTTGGTGAGCATGCCGCCGTAGCTCCAGCCGCCGACGCCGAGCCGCTCGGGGTCCACGTAGCCCTGGGCGATCGCGTGGTCGACACCGGCCAGCACGTCCTGGACGTCCTTGTTGCCCCAGTCGGCGAAGATCGCCTTGCAGAAGGCCTCGCCGTAGCCGGTCGACCCGCGCGGGTTGACCATGATCACGACGTAGCCCTGGGCCGCGAAGAGCTGGGCCTCGAACGAGAAGCTCTTCGAGTACTGCGAGGTCGGCCCGCCGTGGATGCGCAGCATGCCCGGGTACTTGAGCTCGGGCGTGAACGCGGGCGGCTTGAGGATGAAGCCCTCGATCGAAGTTCCGTCGCTGCTCTTGAACTGCACTTCCTCCATGTCGACGAGGCGCAGTTCGTCGAGCACCTTCTTGTTGACGGTCGTGAGCTGGCGCGCCGCGGCGCCCGGCTTCGTGGTGTCGAGCACGAACACCTCGCTCGGCAGCGTCGGCTCGCTGACCAGCGCCGCGACCAGCCCCTTCGGCGAGATCGCGAAGTCGCCCACGGAGCGCGCGCCCGCGATCGGTCGCGACAGCGCCCCGTCCGCGACCTGCACGCGAGCCAGGTGGTCCTCGCCGCTGTCCTCGAGCAGGAAGTAGATCGACTTGCCGTCCGGCGCGAACTGCGGGCTGCCCGCGTTGCGGTCCAGCTTCTCGACCAGGTATCGCGGCGCGGCCGGCGCGGCGCCGGCCGCCGGCGCCGCCACCAACGCGAGCTGGCGCGTGGCGTACCAGAGCAGCTCCGGCTTCGGGTTGGCCACGTAGGCGATCCACTTGCCGTCCGGGCTCCACGCGGGCTGGCTGTCGCCGCCGGGGTTGCGGGTGACCTGGATCAGCGTCTGGCCCTTGTCCGGGTTGTCGGCGGCCACGACCCACAGGTCTGCGTTCTCGTTGGCGTCGGGCTCTGCGCTGCGATTGCTGACGAAGGCGACGAAGCGGCCGTCGGGCGACCACGCAGGATCGCGGTCGTCGAAGTCGCCCGAGGTGATCTGGACCAGCTTCTTCGTCGCCACTTCGAACGTGAAGAGGTGGGTGCGTCGGCGGTCCAGGTAGCCCTGGTAGTCGCGCTTGAACTGCAGGCGGTCGATCACGTGCGGCGGCGTCGCCTTCGACCGCGCCGGCTTGGTGCCCGCCTCCTTGTGCTTCTGGCGCTCGACCTCCTCGGGGCTCGGGTCGAGGATGGTCAGCACCAGGCGCTTGCCGTCGGGCGACCACTCGTAGCCGGAGACGCCCTGCGGCACCTCGGTGAGCTGCTGCGCCTCGCCGCCGCGGCGGTCGAGCAGCCAGACCTGGGTCTCGGGCTCGTCCGACGCACCGCCCTTGCGGGCCGCGAGGAACGAGAGGTACTTGCCGTCAGGCGAAAAGCGCGGCGACGAGGCCGAGCCGCCTTTCGCGGTCATCGGCAGCGGCTCGCCGCCGGCGACCGGCACCATCCAGACCTGGGTTTCCGACTTGTCCTCCTGCACGTCGCTGGTGCGCACCGTGTACGCGACCCACTGGCCGTCGGGGCTGACGGCCGGGCTGCCCACGGCCTTGATGCGGAACAGGTCGTCGATCTCGAGGTTGCGCTTCGCGGGCGGTTCTGCGGGGGCCGGCGCGGTCTGCGCGAAGGCGGGCGCGGCGAGCGCCGGCAGGAGGGAAAGCAGCAGCAGGCGGCGAATCATGAGGCCTCCTTGGCGGGCGGCTCCCGGCCGCCCGGGCGGCGCCATTGTCGCCCGAAACCCGCGCCTCGTCCGGGCGGCCGTAGAATCCGCCGCAGAGGTTTCCCCATGCGAACGAAGCTCGCCATTGCCGCCCTCTCCTGCGTGCTGGCCGGCCCGGCGCTGGCCCAGTCCGAGCCGCTGCGCACGGGCGCGGTGTCGGTCCAGGCCACCCGCGCGGCGCGCGGCCACTATCAGAAGGCGGCCAAGGCGTTCGAGGAGCGCAAGCTGGACGAGACGGTCGAACTTCTGGACAAGGCGCTCGCGCTTTGGCCCGACTTCAGCGACGCCCACTTCCTGCGGGCCAAGGTCGCCTACTACCAGAAGAGCTACGCGGACGCCGCGCGTCACATGACCCGGGCCGAGCAGGGCTTCGTCGCCGGCCTGGCGCTGCACGCGGAGACCGACCGCCTCCGCCGCCAGGAGTGGGAGCGCTCGCGCGACTCGCATCGCTACCGTCTCGACGCGCTCCGCGGGCAACTGAGCCAGGCCACGACCGACGAGCAGCGCCGCTTCATCCAGCAGCAGATCGACGACGCCCAGCGCGGCGTCGACGACGCCCAGCGCGAGATCTCCGCCCCGCCTGAGGAGGTCTCCTCCGATCTGCCCCCCGACTACCACTTCTTCGCCGGCAACATCCTGCTGCGGCTGGGCCGCCGCGACGACGCCGCGAAGCGCTACGAGCAGGCGATCGCAGCGAAGCCCGACCACGCGGACGCCGTCAACAACCTCGCCAACCTGTACCTCGACGCAGGCCAGGCCCTGCGCGCGCTGGACGTGCTGACGAAGGCCGAGGGCCGCGGCGTCAAGGTGAACCCGGCCCTGAAGCAGGCGGTAGTGGACGCTGTCGGGGACTGAGTCGCCAGGAAAGGCGAAGGGCCGCCGAAGCGGCCCTTCGTAAAGATGGCGTTGGTAGCGGGGGCAGGATTTGAACCTGCGACCTTTGGGTTATGAGCCCAACGAGCTACCTGGCTGCTCTACCCCGCGACAGATGACTCTGTAAATCTATCCGCTGACGGCTCCGCTGTCAACCTCCGGCGGCGTGTCGTCGGGCAGGGCGTAGAGCCCGCCCTCGTCGTAGACCAGCTTCCAGGCGGGCAGCAACTCGAGCTTGCCCGACACCACCAGCGACGCCAGTGGCCCGCGGACGTAGCGGTCGACGGCCGCCTGGGCATCGCGGACGCCGAGTTCCGGGCTCCAGGACTCGCCGCACAGGAAGTCGAACGCGGCCGGCTCCAGCCGCAGCACCGTCTCGTACCGGACCCGCAGGTCCAGGGCTACGGCGTCGATCAGCCGGCGCACGACCCGGGCCGCGTCCTCGCGCGTCAGCGGCGCGAAGGTCACCCACTCGTCGACCAGCGCGGCCAGCCCCTCGGGCAGCAGCCGGCGCGCCTCGTCGCCGAGATCCGAGGTCAGCACGACGACCGCGTGCCGGGCATCCGCCCCGCCGAGGCGCCCCTCCGCGAGCAGCGGCCGGCACGCCTCGAGCGCGGCCGCGTGCGCGTGCTCCACGCCGTCGAGCAGCACCAGCGACCACGGGTTGCGGCGCAGTCCCGCAACCAGCTCGCCCTCGGGCGCGGCCAGCCGCCCGGCCGCCGACTCGTCCGCGCAGGCCGCGAGATCGACTCGCACGAGGCGCTCCTCGCCGAACGCGAACTGGGCGAGCAGCTTCGCCATCTCGGTCTTGCCCGTGCCGGCGGTGCCGTGGAAGAACAGCGCGGCCAGCGGACCGTCCTCGCGGCGTTCGCCGGCAAAGCCGAGGCGGACCCGGCGCGCGACCTGCTCGATCGCGGCCTGCTGGCCCACGATCTGGCTGCCGAGGAAGGACTCCAGCTCCAGAAGCCGCGCGTGGTCGCCGTTGCCGAGCGCCAGCAGCACGCGATCGACGCTCAGCCCGCGCTTGCCGGCGACCACCTCCGCGACCTGCCGCGCGGTGACACGCACGAGCGACTCCGCCGGGGCGGCCGCACGGGCGTGGGCCGAGGCGGTGTCGGCGACGTCGACGGCCTTGCCGGGCCAGCGGCGCTCCGGGTCGAAGCGGGCCGTGAGGTCCGCCGCCGCAGCCAGGGCCGCCTCGTCGAGCTCTGCCGCGTGCCGCTCCTTCCACCGCGCCCGCCAGCTGCGCAGGACGGCGAGCGTCTCCTCGCGCGAGGGCTCGCCCACGGTGACGGTCTCGAAGCGCCGCGCCAGGGCGGCGTCGCCTGCCCAGTGAGCCGCGTGCTCCTCGGGCGTCACCGCCACGACACACGGGCCGGCCCCGCGGGCGAGCAGCGGCTCGAGGCGGAACGCCCCGGCGCGGGGGCTCGCGAAATGCAGAATGACCTCCGGGTGGGCCAGGCCCTCGGCCAGGAGCGCGGCCAGCCGCTCCTCGACCTCGCCCGGGCGATCGGTGCCCGCGGCCACCGACGAGAGCGACACCTCCACGAGGCGGCGCCCCTCGAGCGCGGGCAGCCGCCCGGCCACGGCCGCCTGGGCCACGCCCTCGACGATCGTGTTGCGGCCGACTCCGGGATCGCCGACCAGCAGCGGCCACGGCCCGTCCTCGCGGGCCAGCGCGCGGGCGACGGCCTCGGACTCGGCGACGCGGCCGAAGATCGGCGGCAGTTCGCCGGCGCGAGCGAGTGCCGTGAGGTCGCGCCCGAAGCGGTCGAGCAGCGGCGTGCCGGCCACCGGCGCCGGCACGATCGGCGCGGCGGGCGCGGCGAACAGCGTGGCCGCGCCTTCGAGCGCGCCCTTCTGCAACGCGGGGACCTGGGCGCCGAGGTCGACGAAGAGCTTGAAGGTCAGCGGGTCCGCGCCTTCCGCCATCGCCGCGACCAGGTGCAGCCCGGACAGCCGCGGCGCTTCGGCGGCCAGCGCCTCGGCGGCCTGGAACACGGCCTTCGTGACCAGGCTGCGGCTCATCGCGCCGCTGGGCTGGTGCGCGAGACCGCCGCGACCGACGCGGTCGCGGGCGAGGCGCCGCGCCCTGGTGGCGTCGAGCGCTCCGCTCTTGAGGATTGCGCGCAGCAGCGCCTCCTCGCGGGCGACTTCGGCCAGCGTCGGCGCGTCGAGCCCCAGTTCGGTCGGCTGCAACTGCACGACCTTCTCGAGGCTCAACAACCCCATCAGCAGGTGGGCAGGCTCGATCTTCTCGTGGTGCGAGGCCGCAGCCTCGCCGGCCGCGATGCGCCAGGCGAGTTCCGCCCCCGGGGTCAGCTTCATCGATGCAGGCTCCGATTTCTCCTGCCGAAGCTTGCCACGTCGCGGGCTGGCTGCAAGTCGCGCCCCGTCATCGGCGCTCCGGCGGGAGCGGCGGCACGACGGGATCGAAGGCGGTCGTCTCCGCCGAGAGCAGCGCGGGATCGAGCCCGGCGACGGGCCTGGGCGGTGGCAGCGTGACCTCGCGATCGCCCTCCTCGATGCCGACGCGGAAGCTCGCCGCACCGAACGCGACGCGGTCGCCGTCGAAGAGGCGGGCTCGCGCCACCAGCGCGCCGTTGACGCGGGTGCCGTTGGCCGAGCCGAGGTCCTCGACGGTCACGGCATCGAAACCGAGGACGATGCGGGCGTGCCGTTTCGATGCCGTGGGGTCGGCCACCACGACCGCGGCTTCGGCTGCCCGCCCGCACGCGTTCTCGCCGGCCGCGAGCGACACGCGGGGCCCCGAGGGTTCGGGCTGCAGCCAGGCCGCGCACACGCCGTGTCGCCGTGCCAGGGCACCCGCGCCGCCTTCGTGCGCCAGCAGCACGACTCGCGCGTCGCCGAGCGCGAGGACGTCGAGGTGGGTGACGGGACTCGACGCGACGGAACGCCCGTTGACCCGCAGGCCGCCGCCGAGGTCGGTGGCGACCACGCGCTCGCCCTCGCGCTCGAGGCGGAGGTGGCGGGCGGCCAGCCCTGGCAGCGCCCACTCCAGGTCGGCGCCGGGGCCGGCCCCGACGACGCACGCCTCGACCTCCGGAACCTCGACGCGCTCGACGCGCCCGTGCGCTCCGAGGCCCACCAGCTCGAGGCGAGCGGCGCTCACGGCAGACCCTGCGGGTGGAAGCGGTGACAGGCCGCGCAGGCGCGCGCCGCGTCGCCGCCGCGGTGGCAGTCGAGGCAGCCCGCGGGATCGGGGCGATCGAGCGGCAGCGACTGCGCGGCAGCGGCTCCCCGGTGGCAGTCGCCGCAGGGCTGGGCGTGACGGGCGTGCTCGAAACGTGCGCCGAAGGCGCGGCTGGCGCCCGCGGGGGCGAGAAGCCCGTGCGCTGCGCCCGGGTGGCAGCGCAGGCAGGGTGCGGCGAGCGCCCGCGCCGTCGACTCGGCGCGGCGCGCCACCGCCCGCTCCAGGTTCAGGACCAGCCACGGGTCGCGGTGCGCCACCTCGGCGTGGAGGCGGTCGCCGTCGACCTCGACGTTCGTCGCGATCGCCATCTCGATTCCGGCGGCCTCCAGCTCCTGCGGCAACGCCACCTCGCGGCGCAGCACGGTCACGAGCCCGAGCGCCCCGTCGGGCGCGTGGCACCCGGCGCAGGCCGCGAAGCTCGGCCGGGCGAGCCGTTCGCGCCCGCCGTGGCAGGCGGCGCACGCCGCCTCGCCGTGCCGGCCCTCGCGAGAGAGTTCCTCCAGGTGGCGGGCGTGATCGAAGCGCAGTCCGCGTTCACGCGGCGCCTGCAGTCGCGGCAGCGGCGGCGGGTGCCCGTCGAGCGTTGCGAAGTGGCACCCCGCGCAGCGCTGGTCCGGCACGGCGGCGGCCGACGTGCCCCGGTGCTCGCGGTGGCAGACGGCGCAGCCGTCCGGCGCGTCCGGCGCGTGCGCCCGGGCCGAGAAGCGCTGGCCTTCTCCCGCCGCGTGGCACCGCGCGCACCCGGCGTCCGGCGCGGCGCCGTCGTGGCAGTCGCCACAGCGCGGCGCCGCTTCGGCGTGGGCCGCGGCGAGGCGGCCGGGACTGAGCGCGCTGGGGCCCCCGCCCAGGTGCAACGTCACCGCGAGCGCCGCGACGACCGCGGCCGGGATCACGACGCGCAGAACGCCGCGCCACGACGAGGGCGCCGGCAGCGGCCGTCGGGAGCGCGAGCCGCTGCCCCAGGTCGGCGCGCGCGACATCAGTAGAACCAGAAGCTGGCGCCGTGCACCGCCGCCAGCCCGATCAGGGCCCCGCCGAGGGCCGCGTGCAGCGCCCGGGCCGCAGCCAGCGCGCCCTCGAGCCCGCGCTGGGCGTCGAGCTCCAGCTTCTCCTGCACCAGCAGCCGCAGGTCCTCGAGCGCCTCGCGCGCCACATCGTCGGCACCAGCCGCCACCGCGAGCGGGGCCAGCAGCGCCGCCGCGTCTTCGAACCGCGGTGGGCGCAGGCGCCAGGCCGGGCGCTCCAGGCGCGGAGCGAGTTGCGCCTCGAATGCGGCCCGCGCGGGCGGCGCGAGCGGCAGCGCGCGGGCGGCCGCCGCCAGCTCGCGGACGCGATCGCTCACCCGCGCCGCGGGCTCGCTCGCGCGCAACCGCTCGCTCAGCAACTGCGGCACCCGCTTGACGAGCGCCTCGACGAGCCCGGCCGAGAGGAAGCAGGCGACGAGCAGGCCGAGCAGCAGCAGCCCGGCTCCGCCGCGCGGGGGGCGCACGTGCAGCAGGGCCAGCAGGAACGCGAGGGCGCCGAGCGCGCGGTGAGCGCGCAGCCAGGCCGCGGCGCGGAAGCGCGGTCGCCAGCGCTCGGGCAGCCGCACGAGCAGGCGGTGGAGCGGAAACGCCGCCGAGGCGACGAAGGCCACGAGCGCGGCGACGCCCAGCCACAGCGTCACGGACCGCGGCATCACAGCGCGCGCCCGAAGGCGCGGGCCGCTGCGGCGCGGTCCCGCGCGGAGAGCCGCAACGCGGACTCGTGCGGGCACGCCTGCACGCAGGCCGGCCCCTCGCGGCGGCCCGCGCAGAGGTCGCACTTGACGGCCCGCTCCTGCGGCGCGCCGTCGGCCCGCGTCCCGGTCTCCACCATCAGCACGTTGCCCCACGGGCAGCCGCTCGCGCAGTTGCCGCAGCCGATGCAGGTGCTCTCGGCGATCGTCACCTCGAGCGCGCCCCACTCGCGGGTGATCGCGCCCGTCGGGCAGTCGAGCATGCAGACGGGGTCGGTGCACTGGTGGCAGGCGGTCGGCACCAGCCAGCGCCCGAGCCGCTGGCCCTGCCGCACGAAGCGCGGCACGCCGTCGTGGGAATCGGCGCAGGCCGTGACGCAGGCGTCGCAGCGGGTGCAGGTGGCGAGGTCGATCAGCAGCGCGCTCTCGCCATGGACCAGGCCGGCCGCGCGCAGCGCCTCCATCGCCTGGGCGACGCCGGGGTCGGCGAGCGCCTCGCCGCGCTGCTCCAGCCGGACGACGCCGGACTCCCACAGCCGGCGCTCGACCGCGGGGTCGAGCGCGATCGCGTCGAGCACGTCGGCGCGGGACAGTCGCACGATCTCGACGTGATCGAGCGCCACGAGGTCGAACGGCCACGGGGCGCCGAGCAGCAGCCCGGCCTCGCCCGCCAGGTCGCCCGAGCGCAGGTAGGTGACGACGCGCGGGCCGTCGGGGGCCTGGGCCTGGACCTGGACGAGGCCGCCGCGCACGAGCAGCAGCTCGCGGGCGGGGTCGCCCTCGGAGGCGATCCGCTCGCCCGGCTCGAACGCGCGCAGCTCGGCCCGCGCGGCCAGGGCCTCGACGCGCTCGTCGGGCAGCCCCGCGAACAGCGCGACGCCGCGCAGGTGGCGGCCCAGCGCGCGCTCGCGATAGCGCTGGTCGACGAAGGCGCGGAAGCCGGGGGCCGCCGCCAGCAGAAGTCGCAGCACGGGCAGCTTCAGCAGCAGCAGGCGGGTCTCGACGCGGGCCCGCACCGAGGCCGAGACCGGATAACGCGAGAGCGCGGCGAGTTCGCCGAACACCTCGCCCGCCGCCAGCACCCGGCGCGTGGCCGGCTCCGTGGCCGGCGCCGCCCGGCCGACCCACGTGGCGCCGCCGTCGCCGCGCGGCGGCGCGGCCTGCGCGTGGCGCACCACCACCGGCCGCGCGGTCTCGGAGTAGCCCCCGAGCGCGACCTCGACCTCGCCGCCGAGGATGTAGAACGCCGTGTCGGAGTACTCCCCCTCGCGCAGGATCTCCTCGCCCGCCGGGAAACGGGCGGTGCGCAGCTTCGGCAGCACCTTGTCGAGCAGCCGCTCGCGCGCCCGCTCGGGCACCGAGTCGAACAGCGGGAGGGCGCGCAGTTCCTCGAGGCGGGCCGGGACCTGCAGGTGGAGCCGCCGCTCGTGGCGGCGGCGCAGAGCGTCGCGGTCCGGCGCGGGGGCCTCGGCGGTCATGGGGATCGTGGGGAGATTACGGCCACGCGGCCCTTCGCGGTTTCCCGCGCGTGGACCGCCGGCCTACAGCGCGACGAGGTCCGATGCCGAGAGCCCGCGCGCCGCGAGCACCCGCTCGAGCACGGCCGCGACCACCGAGTTCGGCGTCGAGGCGCCCGCCGTGAGCCCGATCCGCTGCGGCCCGGGCGGCAGCCAGCCCGGCGCCGAGGCGACGCGGCCGTCGGCGATGGCGCGGTGCGAGATCGCGCCTGGCTCCACGCAGGCGGCCTGGTCGATGTGGTAGGTCGGCACCTTCTCCGCGCACATGCGGGCGAGCGCCTGGGTGTTGCTCGAGTTGTAGCCGCCGATCACCACCATCAGGTCGACCGCGCGCTCGGCGAGGAGCTGCACCACCGCGTCCTGGCGGTCCTGGGTCGCGCTGCAGATGGTGTCGAACGCGCGGAAGCGCTCGGCCAGAGCGGCTTCGCCGTGGCGGCCGCGCATCGCCGCGCGCAGCCGCTCCTGCACCGCGAGGCTCTCGCTCATCAGCATCGTCGTCTGGTTGGCGAGGCCGATCCGCTGCAGGTCGCGCTCGGGGTCGAAGCCCGGCGACGCCGCGTGGCCCAGCTTCGCCATCAGGTCCGCGGCCGGCAACTCGCCGCGGATGAACGCGCAGACGAGGTCGGTCTCCGGCAGGTCGCGCACGCACAGGTAGTGGCCGCCCGCGAACTCGAGCGCCTGCGACGCGGTCGCCCGCGTCTCCTCGTGGTAGTGCTTGCCGTGGATCACGACGGTGAAGCCGTCCTGGGCGTAGCGCTTGACGTTCTTCCAGACGTTCAGCACCGAGCCGCAGGTGGTGTCGACCAGGACGCAGCCCTTCTCGCGCAGGTGGGCGAGCTCGCCCTGGGTGACGCCGAAGGCGGGCAGCAGCACCACGTCCTGCGGGGTGACCTCCGCGTAGCGCTCCGCCGGGCTCGGGGCCGGGTCGAGCTGGACGTAGCCCATGGCGGCCAGCCGGGCGTTCACGTCGGGGTTGTGGATGATCTCGCCGGAGAGGAACAGCCGCTTGCCGGGGAACTTGTGGCGGGTCTCGTAGGCGTACTCGACCGCCCGGTCGACCCCGTAGCAGAAGCCGAACTCGCGGGCCAGGCGCAGGCTCAGCTCCCCCGCCCGGGCGGCGTAGCCGAGCTCGCGCAGGCGGTCGACCACCCCGCTCCCGTACTCCGCCTCGAGCACGGGGGCGACCTGGGCCTTGAGGCCCAGCCCCTTCTGGAAGTAGGTCTGGCTCACGAGGACTAGAATAACGTGGGGAGCCTGCTACACTCCAAGGCTTTCGCTGATGCAGTTCCAGAACCTCGCGATCGAATCCCTGGCCTACGAGCTGCCCCCGGTCTCCGTGTCGTCGCGCGAGATCGAGGACCGGCTGCGCCACGTCATGGGCAACCTCAAGGTGCCGACCCGCACCCTCGAGCTGCTGACCGGGATCGTCGAGCGCCGCTTCTGGAACGAGGGCACCCAGGTCCACGAGGCCGCGGCGCGGGTCGCCAAGCGGGCGATCGCGGCCGCGGGCATCGCCGCCGACGCTGTCGGCGTGCTGATCAACACCTCGGTCTGCAAGGACTACCTGGAGCCCTCGATGGCCAGCCTGGTCCACGGCGACGTCGGCCTCTCGGAGCGCTGCCTCAACTTCGACGTCTCCAACGCCTGCCTCGGCTTCATGAACGGGATCGAGGTCGCGGGCCGGATGATCGAGTCGGGGCTCGCCGACTACGCGCTCCTGGTCGACGGCGAGAGCTCGCGCCAGGTCGTCGAGTCGACGATCGACCGGCTGTCGGCGCCGGGCGCCACCGCCAAGGACTTCTGGGACAACTTCGCGACGCTGACGCTGGGCTCGGCCGCCGTCGCCATGGTGCTGTGCCGGGCCGACCGCTCGCGCACCACCCACCGCGTCAACGGCAGCGTGACGCTGGCCGACACCTCCCAGAGCCGGCTCTGCACGGGCACGGCCGAGCGCATGGTGACGGACTCGACGCGGCTGCTGAAGGCGGGAGTCCACCTGGCGCAGAAGACCTGGCAGCTCGCCGCGGAGCAGCTCGTGTCGTGGTCGCCGGCCGGCATCCGCCGCTTCGTCTGCCACCAGGTCGGCGAGTCGCACATGCGGGCGCTGTGCGACGCGCTCCACATCGACTTCAACAAGTGCTTCCTCAGCTACCCGACCCACGGCAACGTGGGGCCGGCCGCGGTGCCGCTGACGCTGGCGCTGGCGGCCGAGGCGGGCGAGCTGAAGTCGGGCGACCACGTCGCGCTGATGGGGATCGGCTCCGGCCTCAACGTCACCATGATGAGCGTGACCTGGTGAGCTGGTGAGCTGGCGCTCACTCTACCCCTTCCCCTCGCGCTCATTCGAAACCCCCGCCGGCCGCATCGCCTACCTCGACGAGGGCCCGCGCGAGGCGCCCGTGCTGCTGTGCGTGCACGGCAATCCGACCTGGTCGTTCCTGTGGCGCGACGTGGTGGCGGAGTTCCGCCGCTCGCACCGCGTCGTCGCCCTCGACCACCTCGGCTGCGGCCTGTCGGACAAGCCGCAGGGCTGGAGCTACCGGCTCGCCGACCACGCCTCCAACCTCGCGCGGCTGGTGGCCCACCTCGACCTGCGGCGCGTCACGCTGCTGGTCCACGACTGGGGCGGGCCGATCGGGCTCGGCGCCGCGCTGCGCGAGCCCGACCGCGTCGAGCGCCTGGTCGTCACCAACACCGGCGCCTTTCCGGCCCCGGCCATCCCGCTGCGGATCGCCGTCTGCCGGCTGCCGCTGCTGGGTCCGCTCGCGGTGCGCGGCTTCAACGCCTTCTCCCGCGCGGCGACGTTCATGACCACCGTGCACGGCCTGCCGCGGCCGGTCGCCGAGGGCTACCTCTACCCTTACCGCTCGTGGGCGGACCGGGTCGCGGTCCAGCGCTTCGTCGAGGACATCCCGCTCGACCCCGGCCATCCCTCGTGGCAGACGCTGCTCGAGATCGAGGCAGGCCTCCCGCGGCTCGCCGACCGGCCCGGCCTGATCCTGTGGGGCGAGCGGGACTGGTGCTTCACGCCGTGGTTCCGCCGCGAGTTCGAGCGCCGGCTGCCGAAGCTGCGCTCGGTCCCGTTCGCCGACGCGGGCCACCTGGTCCTCGAGGACGCCCGCGGGCGGGCCCTCGAGCGGCTGCGCGAGGCGCTCGCCACCCCGGCGTGAGCGCGCCCGAACCCAACGTCGCCCGCCACCTGCGCGCGGCGGCGGCGCGCCTCCCGGGCGCCTGCGCGATCGCGCAGCAGACCCGGAACGGCTGGCGCGAGGTCTCGTTCGCGGAGCTCGAGGCGCGCAGCGACGCGGTCGCGCGCGGCCTGCTCGCCGCCGGGCTGCGCCCCGGCGAGCTGGCGCTGGTGATGGTCCGCGCGGGGATCGAGCTGATCACGCTCACCTACGCGCTCTTCAAGTCGGGCGTGGTGCCGGTGCTGATCGACCCCGGCATGGGCCTGCGCGGCTTCCTGCGCTGCGTCGAGCGCACGCGGCCGACGGCGCTCGTCGGCATCCCGCTCGCCCACGCCGTGAGCTTTCTGGCGCCGGGCGCCTTCGGCTCGGTGCGCACGCGGGTGACGGTCGGCCGCCGCCTCTTCTGGGGCGGGCCGACGCTCGCGGAGCTCGAGCGCCTGGGTGCCGCCGGCGCGCCGCCGCTGCACGCGCCGGCCGCCGGCTCGCCCGCCGCGATCCTGTTCACCTCGGGCAGCACCGGCCCCGCCAAGGGCGTCGTCTACACCCACGCCCACTTCGACGCCCAGGTGCGGCTGCTGGGCGCGACCTACGGCTTCCGCGAGGGCGACGTCGACCTCGCCGCCTTCCCGCTGTTCTCGCTGTTCGACAACGCCTTCGGGATGACCAGCGTGATCCCCGACCTCGACCCGTCGCGGCCGGGAAGCTGCGACCCGGCGCGGGTCGCGGCCGCGATCCGCGAGCGCGGCTGCACGCTGGCCTTCGGCTCGCCCGCGATCTGGCGGCGGGTGGCGCCGTGGTGCGCGCGGAACGGCGTCAGGCTGCCGACGCTGAAGCGGGTGCTGATCGCCGGCGCCTCCGTGCCGCCAGCGCTGATCGAGTCGCTGCGCGCGGTGATCGCGGACGAAGGCGGCGACGTCGAGACGCCCTACGGCGCGACCGAGTCGCTGCCCGTCGCCAACGTGCGCGGCGCCGAGATCCTCGGCGAGACCGCCGCGCTGACCCGCAACGGCGCCGGCACCTGCGTCGGCCGCGTCGTCGACGGCATGCAGGCGCGCGTCATCCGCATCGACGACGCCCCGATCGCGGCCTGGGACGAGTCGCTGGTGTTGCCGCCGGGCCAGGTCGGAGAGATCGCGGTCAAGGGACCGGTCGTGACCCGCGCGTACCACCAGCTTCCGGAGCCCACGGCCGCCGCCAAGATCCCCGACGGCGACGCGGTGTGGCACCGCATGGGCGACCTCGGCTACTTCGACGAGCAGGGCCGGCTCTGGTTCTGCGGCCGCAAATCCGAGCGGGTCGAGACAGCGGGCGAAACCTGGTTCACCGACCGGGTCGAGGGCCTGGCCGCCGCGGACCCGCGGGTCGGGCGCTGCGCTCTCGTCGGCGTCGGCCCGCGCGGGGCGCAGCGCCCGGTGCTCGTCGTCGAGGGCCGCCGCGACGAGGCGCTGGCCGCCGACCTGCGCGCGCGCACGGGCGTCGCGGCGGTGCTGTTCCGCGACGCGCTGCCGGTCGACGTGCGCCACAACGCCAAGATCCACCGCCTGCAGCTCGCGGCGTGGGCTGAAGGCCGCGCGTGAGGGTCCTCGTCACCGGCGGCGGCGGCTTCCTCGGACAGGCCATCGTCGAGCGCCTGATCGGCCTGGGCCACGAGGTGACGAGCGCGGCCCGCGGCGACTACCCGGAACTGCGGGCGCGGGGCGTGCGCACCGTGCGCCTCGACCTCGGCGACGCGGCGGCGGTCGCGGCCGCGGTCGCCGGGATGGACGCGGTGGTCCACACGGCGGCGAAGGCGGGCGTGTGGGGCCCGCGCGCCGAGTACGAGCGGGCCAACGTCGACGGCACCCGCCACGTCGTCGAGGCCTGCCTCGCGGCGGGCGTCGCGCGACTCGTGCACACCTCCTCGCCGAGCGTCGTGTTCGACGGGCACGATCACGAGAACGCCGGCAACGACCTGCCCTACCCCGCGCGGCACGAGGCGATCTACCCGGAGACCAAGGCCCGCGCCGAGCGGCTGGTGCTGGGCGCCAACGGGCCGGCGCTGGCGACCGTCTCGCTGCGCCCGCACCTGATCTGGGGCCCGCGCGACCCGCACCTGCTGCCGCGGCTGTTCGACCGCGCCCGCCGCGGCCTGCTGCGCATCGTCGGCAGCGGCCACAACCGGGTGTCGATCACCTACGTCGACAACGCGGCCGAGGCCCACGTCGCGGCCCTGCTCGCGCTCGGCCCCGGCGTGCCGTGGGCGGGCCGCGCCTACTTCGTGAACGACGCGGAGCCGGTCGTGCTGTGGCAGTGGCTGAACGGGCTGCTCACCCGCCTGGGCCTGCGGCCGGCGAAGAGCCGCGTGCCGCTGGGCGTGGCGCGCACGGCCGGCGCCATGCTCGAGACCGCGTGGCGCACGCTCGGCCTCCCCGGCGAACCGCCGATGACCCGCTTCGTCGCCGCCCAGCTCGCCGCCAGCCACTGGTACGACCTCGGCCCGGCCCGCGCCGCGTTCGGCTACGCGCCCCCCGTCGACGCCGAGGAGGCGCTGCGCCGCACCGTCGAGTGGTGGGCCCCCCGCCTGGACCCGAGCCCCCGAGCGTGAGCCTCCCGGTCCGGCCGGTGCAGCCGATCGGGCGCGCGACGCTGGTCGCGCTCGCCACGTTCACGCTCGTCAAGCTGCTGCTGCCGCTCGTCAGCGCACCGCCCTTCGGCTACTTCCGCGACGAGCTCTACTTCATCGTCTGCGGTCTGCGACCGGACTGGGGCTACGTCGACCACCCGCCGCTGGCCCCGCTGCTGGCCGCGGCGGGCTGGAAGCTCTTCGGCGAGACGCTCTACGGCGTCCGCTTCTTCCCGGCGCTGTCCGGCGCCGTCACCGTGGCGCTGACCGTGCTGCTCGCCCGCCGCCTGGGAGCCGGACCCTTCGGCCAGGCCCTGGCGGGCCTCGCGCTGCTGCTCGCGCCGTTCTACCTGGTGGTCGGCGCCAAGCTCTCGACCGACAGCTTCGAGGTCCTGTTCTGGACGCTGCTCGCCTGGGCCACGCTGCGGCTCGTGCAGGAGGGCGATCCGCGACTGTGGATGCTGTTCGGCGCGGCGGCCGGCCTGGGCCTGGAGGCCAAGCACTCGGTCGTCTTCTTCGCCTTCGCGCTGGTGGCGGGCCTCTTCGCCGCGCGCCGCTGGGACCTGCTGACCAGCCGCTGGGTGCTGGCCGGGGCCGGCCTCGGGCTACTGCTGTTCCTGCCCAACCTCGTCTGGCAGTGGCAGCACGGCTGGCCGACGCTCGAGCTGCTGAACAACATCCGGGTCGGCAACAAGAACGTCGTGCTCGGCCCGCTCGCATACCTCGGCGAGCAGGTGTTCCTGCTCGGGCCGCTCAACCTCCCGTTGTGGCTGGCGGGGCTTCTGTGGTTGCTGCGGGCGCGCGACGATCGCAATCTGCGCGTCTTCGGCGTGGCCTGGCTCGTCACCTTCGCGCTGATCGTGTCCCTGAAGGGCAAGGCCTACTACCTCGGGCCGGCCTATCCGATCCTGTTCGCGGCGGGGGCCGTGGCCTTCGAGCGCTTCACGGCGACGGGCCTCCGGCGCGGGCTGCGCGCGCTCTGGGTCGGGTTGTCGCTCGCCTTCACCGCGCTGATCCTGCCGATCGGCTTCCCGCTGCTCTCCCCGGAGCGCACGGCCGCGCACCTCGCCTGGATCGGCATCGCGCCGAAGGCGACGGAGCGCAGCCACGACGGCGTGCTGCCGCAGAACCTCGCGGATCGCCTCGGCTGGGAGGAGATGGTGGCGGGTCTCGCCCGCGCCCATGGCTCGCTCCCGGCGGCGGAGCGCGCCAAGGCCGGGATCGTCGTCCAGAACTTCGGCCAGGCCGGCGCGGTCGACATCCTGGGCCGCCCGCACGGCCTTCCGCCCGCCCTGAGCGGCCACCAGAACTACTTCCTGTGGGGCCCTCGCGGTTTCACGGGCGAGGTGCTCCTCGTCCTCGACGACGCGCCTGGCCTGCTGCCCGAACTGTGCGCGAGCGTGCAGGACCTGGGACCGGCCGGTTCGCATCCGCACGCCCTGCCGGGCGAGCAGCGCAACCGGATCTACGTGTGCCGCGGTCTGCGCCAGCCGCTGGCCGAACTCTGGCCGCGGATCAAGGTGTGGATGTGACGGCCCGCCGCGCGATCACTGCGATCGGCAGGCCGACAAGCACGGCGTGGCCGGCCAGGCCCGCCCACGTGAAGCCGATCGGCCGCGCCGCCGACAGCGGCACGACGACGTCCTTCATGAAGAAGTAGACCGCGACGCCGAAAGCCAGGCCGCACGGCACCGCGTGCGCGGCCAGGGCCCGTACCCGCGCGCTCGCCGCCACGTAGCAGGCGGCGGCCGTCGTGGCGATGAAGAAGTGGAGCAGCAGGCCCAGTCCCGCCGTGGCCAATCCGCCGCCGAGTGCGGCGTCGCGCCCGATCAGGCCGGCGGCGACCGCGCGATAGACGACCGCAGGGCCCACGCCGTGCATCGCCATCGCCAGCAACGTGTCCCCCACTCCCGCCGCCACCCCGGCCAGCAGGATCGCGGTGCCCGGCCGGAGCGCGGGCGTCACGCCAGCGCGGGTCGCCGGTCGAGCCGCTTCGTCAGCCACATCGCGATCGAGCCGATCGCCCACAGCACGAGCGGCGCGGCCACCATGCCGACCGTCAGGTGCGACAGCGCGTGCAACCCCTGACGGTCGGCGGCGGGCCCCGCGTACTCGGGCGCAGCGAAGATGTTCGGGAAGCCGAACACCGAGAGCGCGATGCCGGCGACCGCGATCACGTGCAGGATCGCGACCTGGAAGGTCACCAGCGGCAGGATCTGCCGGTAGCTGCCGAAGCCGCTCCGGTGCACCACGATCCCGTAGTAGACGGCACCGGCCCAGATCACGAGGTTCATCGACAGCCAGCGCACGCTCTGGTCGGCCCCGCCGGCGAGCGACGCCCCGAGCCGGGCCAGGCCGACGGCCACCGTGAGCCAGAGCCAGGCCTTCTGGAACGCCAGGTACTCCACGACCCGCTTGCCGAACATCCCGCCCCTCCCGCGCGTACCGCCCCCGCCGCACGGGATTCTCGACGCGGCGGGCCGGGCGGGGACAGATCCAGTTGCGCGCCTGGCGATCAGGCCAGTTGGCACTGGTACCATGCCGGCTCCCGAAGCCCGATGACTCGCCAGACCACTTCCCGCCGTGGGCGGCGCTCGTCCGCCGCGGGCCTGCTGATCCGGCTCGACCCCGCCGAGCGGGGCGGCCTGCAGCGTCAGATCCACGCCGGCATCCGGCGGGCGATCCTCGACGGCGTGCTGCCGGCCGGCTCCCGGTGCCCTCGTCGCGCGAGCTCGCCGCGGACCTGCGGGTCTCGCGCACGACGACCCTGCTCGCCCTCGAGCAGCTCGTCGCCGAGGGTTACCTCGCCGCGCGAGCCGGCTCGGGCACGTTCGTGGCGCACGAGCTGCCCGACGACCTGCCGCGCTCCAGCCGCGCCCTGCCGTCGAAGGCGACGCGCCACCCGCCGCTGTCGAAGCGGGGGAAGGCGCTGGCTGCCGGGCGCCCGCCCAGCGAGCGGCTCGCGGGGCCGCCGAGGCCGTTCCGGATCGGTGTGCCCGCCGTCGACCTGTTCCCCGTCCGCACCTGGTCCCAACTCGTGGCTCGGCGCCTGCGCTCCGCCTCGCCGCAGCAACTCGACTACGGCGAGACCGCGGGCGCCCTGGAACTGCGCCGCGCGATCGCGGCCCACGTGCGCGCCGCGCGCGGCACCGAGTGCGACCCCGAGCAGGTGCTGGTCGTCTCCGGCGCGCGACGCGCGATCGACCTGCTCTGTCAGCTCCTGCTCGACCCCGGCGACGGGGCGTGGATGGAGGAGCCCGGTTACCCCGGGGCGCGCAACGCGCTGGTCGCCGCCGGCGCCCGCATCCACCCCGTGGGGGTCGACGACGAGGGCCTCGACGTGGCGGCCGGGGCCAGCGTCGCGCCGCGCGCGCGGCTCGTGTACGTCACCCCCTCGCACCAGTTCCCGCTGGGGGTGCCGATGAGCCTGCCGCGGCGGCTCGCGCTGCTGCAGTGGGCGAGCCGCGCGGGCGCCTGGGTGATCGAGGACGACTACGACGCCGAGTTCCGCCACGGGGCGCGACCCGTGCCCTGCCTGCACGGGCTCGACGGCGACGGCCGCGTGCTGTACGTCGGCAGCTTCAGCAAGACGCTCTTCCCGGCGCTGCGGCTGGGCTTCGTGATCGCGCCCCGCGACCTGCGCGACGCGCTCGTCGCGGTGCGCCGGGCCAGCGAGCTCCACCCACCGCGCCTCGATCAGGCCGTGCTCGCGGACTTCATCCACGAGGGGCACTACGAGCGCCACCTGCGGCGCATGCGCCGCGTGTATCGCGAGCGGCTCGAGGCCCTCCAGCAGGCGGCCCGCCGCCACTGCGCGGGGGCACTGAAGCTGCGCCCGGCGCTGACCGGCCTCCACGCGGTGGCCGACCTCGAGGAGGCCGACGCGCGGCAGGTCTTCGCCGCAGCCGCGCGGCACGGCGTGGAGGTGATGCCGCTGGCGGCGTACGGGTTCGGCCACGCGCGAGTTCCGCACGCCCTGGTGCTGGGCTTCGGCGCCGTGCGCGCGGACGCGATGGACGCGGGCATGGAACGCCTCGCCGCGGCGATCGACGACGCCCGCCGGCCGGGGCCGCGGCGCCGCAACCGGGCGTCCGTCGGCGTTTGACCCGCCCCCGGGCGCGGGAGGATGCTCCCTCCGGCTCGCACCCGCGCCGCGCGCGGGGCGCCGCAGTCCCCGCGGCCAGGAGGTACTTCGATGAATCGCTCCACGCTCGCCACCCTCGGGATCGCCGCGACCCTCTGCGCTGCAGCGGCGTCCGCCGCCGCGCCGACCGACGAGGCGCGCTTCACGGCCCGGCCGGACGTCCACGGCGACCGCATCGTGTTCGCCTGGGACGGCGACCTGTGGACGACCACGGTGGAAGGCGCGACGCCCGTGCGGCTGACCAGCCACCCCGCCGCCGAGACGGCGCCGCGTTTCTCGCCGGACGGCCAGTGGATCGCTTTCGTCGGCGCGTACGAGGGCAGCGACGACGTGTACGTGATCCCGTCCGCGGGCGGCCTGCCGAAGCGGCTGGGCTACCTGCCCGGCGGCGGCACGCCGGCCTGCTGGACGCCCGACTCGCGCCACGTGGTCTTCACCAGCCGCTGGGGCGTCGCCCCGGTGGCCCGCGACCAGCGCCTGTACCGCGTCGCGCTCGACGGCTCGCTGCCCGAGCCGCTGCCGGTCGACCGCGGCGTCGCCTGCAGCTACTCCGCGGACGGCCAGCGCCTGGCCTACGTCCGAAAGGGCAACCAGGACTACTACTGGAAGCGCTACAAGGGCGGGCAGTACACCGACATCTGGACGTACGACTTCGCCAGCGCGGCGTTCGCGCCGCTGACCGACTACGTCGGCCGCAACACGTACCCGATGTGGGTCGGCGAAGAGCTCTACTTCGCCTCCGACCGCGGGCCCGGCGGCATCACCAACCTGTTCCGGATCGACCCGAAGACGAAGGCCGTCGAGCAGGTCACCCGCTTCACCGACGTCGACGTGCTGAACCCGGCCAGCGACCGCAAGCGGATCGTCTTCACCCAGGACGGCTACCTGTACGTGATGGATCCAGGCGCTGCCCCGCGCAAGGTGAGCGTGCGCATCCCGTCGGACGACTGGCGGCTGCACGACCGCTGGATCAACCCCGCCGCGTACACCCAGTCGGTCGACGCCGCCAACGACGGCAAGGCGCTGCTGCTCTCGGCCCGCGGCGACGTGTTCCGTCTGGCGCTGGAAGGCGAGAAGGACGTGCGCGCGCGCAACCTGACCGGCACCCCCGGCGTGCGCGAGGCGAACCCGCGCGTGTCCCCGGACGGCAAGAGCGTCGCGTACTTCTCGGACGAGACCGGGGAGTACCAGCTCTACAAGCGCGAGATCGCCACCGGCGTGGTGACCCGGCTGACCGACGACCTGAAGCGCACGGCCTACAGGCCGATCTGGTCGCCCGACGGCAGGAAGCTGGCGTTCGGCAACCGCGACTTCGCGATCTTCGTGCTCGACGTCGCCACCCGCAAGCTGACCAAGATCGACGAGTCGCGCTTCCTCGACAACGACCAGTTCACCTGGGAGCAGGCCGACTACTCGTGGTCGCCCGACGGCCGCTGGCTCGCCTACTCGCTGACCCGCGAGAACCGCAACAACGCGATCTACCTCTACGACACCATCACCGCCCGGCGCACCCAGCTCACCGACGACTTCTTCGACAACCTGAACCCGCGCTGGGACGCGGACGGCGGCTATCTCTACTTCCTGTCCAACCGCAACTTCGAGATCGCGATGGACGTGTTCGAGGACAACCACGTCGTCGCCAACCCGACCCGGCTGATGGTCGTGCAGCTCCGCCGGGGCGAGAAGCCGCCGTTCGCGAAGCCGGCGACGCCGGAGTTCGCGGCGACGGACAAGCCGGCTGAGGCGCCCGCGAAGCCGGCCGACAAGGCCGCCGACAAGCCGGCCGCCAAGCCCGACGACGCCCGCTTCCGAGTCGACGTCGACGGCATCGCGTCCCGCGCCTTCCCCGCCCCCGTCGAGCCCGGCAACTACTTCCACCTGGTGGCCGGCAAGGGCCACGTCGCGTGGCTGTCGGTGCCGCAGTTCACCGAGGACGAGTACGAGGAGTTCTACCGCGTCGGCGGCCGCACGAAGTGGACGCTGAACGTGTTCTCGATGAAGGACGAGAAGGCGGTCGCGGCCGACGACAAGGTCGCCCAGGCCGAGCTCTCGACGAACGGCGAGCAACTGGTGATCCGCAAGGACGGCAAGCTGTTCCTGACCCAGCTCGACAAGGTCTACGCCTCGAAGAAGCTCGGCCGCGAGGTCGACACCGGCGGCCTCACCTACCGCGTGTCGCCGCGGGCCGAGTGGCGGCAGATCTTCGCCGACGCCTGGCGCTGGTACCGCGACTTCTTCTACGACAAGGACATGCACGGCCTCGACTGGAAAGCGCTCGGCGACCGCTACCGCGCCTACGTCGAAGAGATCCGCACCCGCGATCAGCTCAACTGGGTGCTGCTGCAGATGGTCGGCGAGCTGTCCGTGTCGCACACCTACGTCAGCGGCGGCGACATGGGGCCCTCGGCGCAGCCGTCGGCCCCGGCCGTCTCGACGGCGACCCTCGGCGTCGACCTCGCCGCCGACCAGGCCTCCGGCCTCTACCGCTTCGCCCGCATCTACGGCCCGACGCCGTACTTCAGCCAGGTGCAGACGCCGCTGGCGCGCCCGGACATCGAGATCAAGAAGGGCGACTACCTGATCGCGATCAACGGCCAGAAGCTGCGCGCGCCCGAGAACTACTTCAAGCTGCTCCAGGTCGGCAAGGAAGACCTGGTCGAAGTCACGGTGGCGAGCGCCCCGGCCGGTCCGACCCGCACCTACCGGGTCAGGCCGCTGCGCTCCGAGCGCGAGGCCCGCTACGCGGCGTGGGTCAGCGACAACGTCGACAAGGTGCTCGCGGCCTCGAACGGCGAGCTCGGCTACATGCACATCACCGCGATGGGCGGCGGCGGCGTGATGGAGTTCGACAAGTTCTGGCGCGCGTTCAAGTTCAAGAAGGGGCTCGTGATCGACGTCCGCGGCAACGGCGGCGGCTGGACCGAGTACTTCATGATCGACAAGCTCGAGCGCCAGCAGGTGGCCTACAACGTGCTGCAGGGCATGGAGCCCTACCGCTACCCGAACACCGCCTCGCGCGCCCACTTCGTGATCGTCTCGAACGAGGACAACGGCTCGGACGGCGAGGCCTTCGTCGAGCACTTCAAGGCCCGCAAGCTCGGCACCGTGGTCGGCGTGCCGTCGTGGGGCGGCCTGGTCGGCATCATCAACGGCCAGCCGACGATCGACAACGGCACCGTCCACCAGTCGAACAACGCGTTCTACGGCAAGGACGGGAAGTGGCTGGTCGAGAACCACGGCGCCGACCCGGACGTCCTGATCGACAACGACCCGGCCTCGGTGATGGCGGGCCGGGACGCCCAGCTCGACAAGGCGATCGCGGTGGCGCTGGAGAAGATCAAGACCGAGCCCTGGCAGTTCCCGCCAGTGCCGGCCTACCCGAAGAAGTAGCTATCGCTACTTCGCCTTCGGCACGCCGAGTTCGGCCAGCTTCTTCGCGATGTCGTCGCCGGCCGTGTTCGGCTTCACGTCCTTGTCGACGTGGAGGATGCGGCCGTCCGCGCCGACGTAGAACGTCCAGCGCTTCGGCAGCCCGACCACGGGCATCAGCACGCCCCAGGCCTTCGCCACCTTCTTGCCGGGGTCGGACAGGATCGGGAAGTCGACCGCGAGCGACTCGGCGAACTCCTTGTTCTTCTTCGGGTCGTCGACGCTGGCCATGAAGTAGGCGACGTCGAAGGCGCGCAGCTTGCTGCCGCTCTCCCGGAGCGACTTGCACTCGCGGGTTCAACCCGAGGTGAACGCCTTCGGGAACCAGGCCAGCACCACCACCTTGCCGCGCAGGGCGGCGAGCGAGTGGGTGCGGCCGTCGGAGCCGGGCAGCGAGAAGTCGGGCGCGACGTCGCCGGGCTTGAGGTCGGCGGCCTTCGCCGAGCAGGCGGCAAGGGCGGCCAGGCCGAACGCCGAGAGCGCGCGCAGGAATGCGGGACGGGGTTTCGGGTTCACCCGTCGATTCTCCCCGGCTGCCCGCCGGCCCACAAGGCGACCGGGGGTAGCATGGACCGCCTTGTCGGAAAGGCGGGAGCTGCCCGATGGAACCTCTCGATCCGCCCCTCGACTACGCCGCGGTCGGCCTCGTCTCCGGACTGGAGGTGCACCAGCAGCTCCTGACCGAGCGCAAGCTGTTCTGCCACTGCCCCGCCGGCCGCTACACCCGCAGCCACGACGGGACCGTGCTGCGCCACATGCGGCCGACGCTGTCCGAGCTCGGCGTCTACGACGGCACGGCGCTGATGGAGTTCAAGACGAAGAAGCACATCGTCTACCTCCTGAACCGCGCCAACACCTGCACCTACGAGATGGACGACACGCCGCCCTTCCCCGTCAACCCGGCGGCGATCGACGTCGCGATCGAGCAGTGCCTGATGCTCGGCTGCGACATCGTCGACGAGGTCCACATCGCGCGCAAGCAGTACCTCGACGGCTCGATCCCGACCGGCTTCCAGCGCACCGCCATCGTCGGCGTCAACGGGCGGCTGCCGTTCCGCGGCCGCGAGCTCACGATCACCCAGGTCAGCGTCGAGGAGGACTCCTGCCGCGAGGTGTCCGACCGCGGCCACCTGATCGTGTGGCGCACCGACCGCCTCGGGATGCCGCTGATCGAGACCGTGACCGGCCCCGACCTGCGCACGCCGGACGAGGTCGAAGAGGCGATCCTGCTGGTCGGCCGCGTGTGCCGGTCGACGGGCCACGTGCGGGTCGGCATTGGAGCCAGCCGCCAGGACGTGAACGTGTCGGTGCGCGGCGGCCGGCGGGTGGAGATCAAGGGCGTGCCACAGGCCGGCTGGGCACCGCGGCTCGTTCACGGCGAGGCGTGGCGGCAGGTGAACCTGCTGCGGCTGCGCGACGAGTTGCACGCGCGGGGCCTGCGGGCGGCGGACGACGTGCGGGTCGCGGCCACCGACGTCACTGCGCTCGCCGCGACGGGGCCGCTCGCCGCGCTGCGCGTGGAGACGTGGGACGCCTTCGTGCGCGAGCGCCGGCGCCGGCCCGAGTTCGAGCTGGGGCCGGGCCCGTTCAGCGTGCTGGCCGTGCGCCTCTCGGGTCTCGCCGGCACCCTCGGCTGGCCGACCCAGCCGGGTCGCACGTTCGCCGACGAGCTGCGCGGGCGGGTGCGCGTGATCGCGGGCCTCGACCAGGCGCCGGTGCTGCTCCACTCCGAGGCCTGGCCCGGCGACGCCCGCGGCGAGCTCGCCCGCTTCCGCGCGGCCGCCGGTTGCGCCGAGGCCGACGCGCTGGTCGTGGTCTGGGGGCCGGAGCGCGACACACACACCGCCGCCGCCGAGATCCGCCTGCGCTACGTCGACGCGCTCGACGGGGTCCCCAACGAGACCCGCCAGCCGTTCCGCGACGGCACGACCGACTTCGAGCGCATCCTGCCGGGCCCCGATCGCATGTACCCCGACACCGACTCGCCGCCCACCCCCGTCACTCGCGAACGGGTCGAGCGGCTGCAGGCGGCCCTGCCCGAGCGCCCCTGGAAACGCGAGGCCCGCTACGCGGCGGCCGGCGTGCCGCGCCACGTCGCCCACTACCTCGTGCGGCGCGGTGGCGCGACGCTCGTGGATCGCGTGGTGCGCGAGGGGACGGCCGACCTGCGCCACGCGGCGTTCTTCTTCGGTGAGCGGATCAAGGGCCTGCGCCGCGCAGGCGTCGCGGTCGACGCGGTGCCGGCCGACGCCTGGGTGGCGCTGTTCCGGGCGTTCGGAGAGCGCCCCGCGCTGCGCGAGGCGTGGGCGACGATCGCGCGCCGGCTGGCGGAGGGCCACGACCCCGCGGCAGCGCTCGCGGACTTCACCGAGCCCGCCGACTGGACTGCCCACCTCCCCTCCTGGCTGCAGGAGGCGCGCGAGGAGAGCTACGACGACGATCCCGGCCGCTTCGGCCGGCACGCGACCGGCCGCGTCCTCGACCGCCTGCGCGGGCGGGTGGCGGCGGCACGGGTCCACGCGGCGCTGCGCGCGGCGCGGGAGGCGACGGCATGACGGCATCCGATCCGCTCAAGGGCTACAAGGGACGCGCCCGGGCCCGGCTCGAGGCGTTCGGCGTGCGGGTGTGGAGCGACGTGCGCGCCATCAACGACGCGGGCAGCACGTTCGAAGGCGTGATCCTGCCGCGCAGCGAGACGCTCGACGACCAGCACGTCGTGATCAAGCTGAAGACCGGCTACAACGTCGGCCTCCACGTCGAGCGCCTGCGCACGATGGTCGAGCTGGGCTACAAGGAGGCCGTGTACAAGATCCCCGAGCAGGCGTTCCCGTCGCGGCCCGAGCTGCCGCGGGTGACGCTGCTCGGCACGGGCGGCACGATCGCGTCGCGGCTCGACTACCGCACGGGCGCGGTGATCCCGGCCTTCACGCCGGGCGAGCTGTACGGCGCGGTGCCGGAGCTGGCCGACCTCGCCAACCTGACCACGAAGAAGCTGTTCGGCGTGTTCTCCGAGAACATGGCGAAGGACCAGTACGTCGCCCTCGCCGAAGCCGTGGTGCGCGAGATCGAGGAAGGCGTCGACGGCATCGTGATCGGCCACGGCACCGACACCATGGGCCACACGGCCGCGATCCTCTCGTTCATGGTCCAGGATCCACCGGTGCCGATCGTGATGGTCGGCTCCCAGCGCTCCTCCGACCGCCCGTCGAGCGACGCCGCGCTCAACCTGATCCACGCGGTGCGCGCGGCCGGCAGCGGCCAGATCGCCGAAGTCCAGATCTGCATGTTCGGTCCGACCTCCGACCAGTACGCGCTGCTCCACCGCGGCACCCGCTGCCGCAAGATGCACAGCTCCTACCGCTCGACGTTCCGCACGGTCGGCGACACCCCGCTGGCGATGGTCGGCGACGACTTCACCTGGCTGACCGACGACTACCGCCGCCGCGACCGCTCGCGGCTGCCGCGCCTCGACACCGCCTACGACGATCGCACGACGATCCTCTACTACTACCCCGGCATGAAGCCCGACCTGGTCGACGCCCTGGTCGAACGCGGCTACCGCGGGATCGTGATCGCCGGCACCGGACTCGGCCACGTCAACAAGCCGCTCTACCCCGCCCTGCAACGGGCGGTGGCGGCGGGCGTGCACGTGGTGATGACCGTGCAGACGCTGTGGGGCTACGCCCAGATGTACGTCTACGACACCGGCCGCGACCTGATGGACCTGGGCGTCGTGCCGCTCGACAACATGCTGCCGGAGACGGCGCTGATGAAGCTGTCGTGGGTGCTCGGCCGCACCGACGACCACGACGAGGTGCTGCGTCGGATGCGCGAGCCCGTGGCCGGCGAGATCACCGAGCGCGAGCCCCACAACGGCTACCTGATCCTGCAGGGCGGGCTGCCGGAGACGGAGGAGTTCGTCTCCAGCCACTGGAAGTAGGCGGACGGCGGACGGCGTCAGTCGAGCGAATCGAGCGCGTGCTGGCGGCGGCTTCCCGGCAGCAGCGACTGGCCCACGAGGTACTCGTCGCGCGGGAACAGGTCGCCGTTGACGCCGAACTCCGCGGTGCGCTCGTCGCCCGGGCGCCAGAGCCGCGTCGGCTGCGCGAGCGCCTGGTCGATCAGGGCGCGGATCGGAACCCGGGCCGCGCGGTAGTAGGCCTCGCTGAACGGGTGCTGCAGCCGCTCGCGGATCGCGGCGGCGTCGAAGGGGATCGCGGTGTCGGAGCCGATCAGGGTCGGCCCCACCCGCAGCACGTGCGGGAAGACCTGCAGGAACGTGTCGCGCACCCGGCGGGTCGGGCTCCAGGTGACGCCGAGGCCGCCCGGGCGCAAGCGGCTGCGCACCAGCTCGAAGTACTCCGTCGAATAGAGGTTGCCGGCGAACGCCGAGTCGGAGCGCAACGCGTCGGCCTCGATCACGTCGAAGCGCAGCGGCGTGCGCATCAGGAACGCCCGCCCGTCGCCGAACTCGATGCGGATGCGGCCGTCCGTCAGCACCCGATGCAGCCCGGGATCGGGCCACTTGCGGAACAGGGTCCGCAGCGCGGGCACCTGGGCCGCCACGATCTCCACGCAACGCACCTGCGACGTCTCGGGACGCCCGGCGATGCCGAACAGGGTGTCGCCCGAGCCGAGGCCGATCACGGCCACGCTTTCCGGCCGCGGGTGGACCAGCACCGGCAGCGCGCCGAGCACGGTGTGGTAGCTGCCGTACGGGAGCTGGCTCTGCCCCAGGCCGTTCGCGAACACGACAGTCCTGTCCGCGCCGGGCTCCTCCTTCAGCAGCGCGAGGCCCGAGCCGTCTTCCGCGAAGACGACGCGGTCGGGCGTCGTGCCGTGCAGGCTCGCCCACAGCGCGCCAGCCGACGGCGTGGCGGCCACGGTCAGCGCGACCGCGGCCAGCGCCGCCAGCGCCGGCAGGCGACGCGGCCCGCCGGCCAGGCGCACCCGCAGCAGCAGGTAGACGACAGCCGCCAGCACCAGCGCCCGCAGCGTCCACGCGGTGCCGAGCAGCGGCAGCAGCAGCAGCCCCGTGAGGGCGGAACCCAGCGTCGAACCGACGATGTTCGCCCCCTGCAGCCAGCCGACCCGGCGCCCGATGCGGTCGAGATCCGTCTGCACCGCGCGCTGCAGGAACGGGAAGCTGAGCCCCATCAGCAGCGTCGGCGGTCCGACCAGCGCCACCGGCAGGGCGACGTAGAGGGCGGCGAACTGGGCCGTGAGGCCGCGGTAGTAGGGCGGGATGTCGCCCAGCCGCCACAGGTAGCGCAGCGCGGCCCGCACCGCCTCCGCGATGTCGATCGGGTCGTACTCGGCGAGGTAGGCCGCCAGCGGGCGCAGCCAGGCGAGGTGGGCCAGGCCCCAGACCAGGAAGCCGAGCGAGAGCCCGGCGTAGAGCGGGATCCCCGCCTGCAACATCAGGAACACGTGCGCTGGGCGCTGGCTGCGCGGCGCCAGCCGGCTGCCGATCAGGGCGCCGAGGCCGAGCCCGCCGAGGAAGATCGCGAGCAACGTCGCGAACGTGAACGAGTTGGACTTGAGCAGGATGCCGAGCAGGCGGAACCAGACGATCTCGAGCGAAAGCGCGACGAATCCCGACAGCGCATAGAGGCCCAGCCAGGTCGCGAACGGCAGGTGGATCGCGACGGGCGGGGCCACGTCCTCCGCCGCCGCCGGCGCCGGCGGCTCGGCCCGCAGGGGCCGCAGCGCGATCGCCAGCGCCACCAATGCGCAGCCGAAGTTGAGAGCGGCCCCGAAGTGCACGCTGCCGGCGAATCCCAGCGCCCGCACGCCGACCCACACCGTGCCCAGCGCCCCCACCGCGGCGCCCAGCGTGTTCCAGCCGTAGAGGCCGCCGATGCGACGGCCGGCCAGGGCCAGGTGCGGCGTCACCACCCGCGCCAGCAGCGGCAGCGAGAGCCCCATCAGGAACGTGGGCAGCAGCAGCGTCAGGAACAGCAGCGCGGTCATCGCCCAGCCGGGCAGCGCCAGCGGCCCGAGGCGCAGGAACAGCACCCCGTGCAGCAGCGGCACGCTCCACAGCGCGAACAGCGCGACGCCCGCCTCGGCCAGCGCGAACGCCAGCACCCGCCGGCGCTCGGAGAGCCGGTCCGCGAGGTGGCCGCCAGCCAGGCTGCCGAACCCGAGACCGGCCATGAAGGCGGTCACGATCAGCGTCACCGAGTAGACGTCGGCGCCGCTGAAGAACGTGAGCAGCCGCTGCCAGACGATCTGGTAGACGAGCGCGGCGACGCCGCTCGCGAAGAAGACCAGCCGCAGCAGCAGGTATGTCAGGACGCAGTCCGGTCGGCAGGCAGGTTGGAGAGGGGTGCTCGCACGATGGGACGCAAAGTCTAGCAGGCCCGCGCGGGCACCCGCGCCGCCTGCGCGGCGCGGGCGACGGCTCAGGAACTGCGCAACAGCCGCGACGGGTCGATCGCCAGGACGGCGCGGGCGGGCAGCCACGCCGCGCACAGGGCGACCGCGAAGAGCAGTGCCGGCAGGCCCACGAAGGCCAGCGCGTCGGGGCGCACCGCGCCCTGGAAGGCGCTGACCATCGCGCGCCCGAGCAGGGTGGAGAGGCCGAGGCCGATCGCCACCCCGGTGCCGGTGAGCACCGCCGCCTGACGCAGCGTCAGGCCCAGCAGGTCGCGGCCCGAGGCCCCCAGCGCCAGCCGCACGCCGAACTCGCCCTCGCGCAGCGCGACGCGGTAGGCCATCACCCCGTAGATGCCCGACACCGCGAGCAGCAGGGCGACCAGCGCAATCGCGCCCATCACCGCAGCGCCGAACTGCAGCCCGATCGTGCTGCGCGCGAGGGCCTCGCGCATCGTCTTCACGCCGGAGGCGGGCAGCGCCGGGTCGATCGCCGCGATCGCCTGACGCGCACCGTCGACCAGCGCCTCCGGCGCCCCCGCGGTGCGCAGGCCGAAGGTGAGCTGGGTCGGCGCGGCCTGGTCCAGCGGGCGGTAGACGGTCGGAAACTCGCGGCGCGCGAACCACTGGTGCACGACGTCGCCGCAGACGCCCACGACCGTGAGGACCGGCGCGTCCGCCTGGCCGAGGCGGAAGCGGCGGCCGAGCGGCTCCTGCCCGGGCCAGTGGCGCTCTGCGAAGCTGCGGCTGACGACCGCCACGCGCTCCGCCGCTGCGTCGTCGCTCGCGCGCAACTCGCGGCCGGCCACGACCGGGATCCCCATCGCGGCGAAGTAGCCGGGCGCGACAACGCGGTTGTCGGCGATCGGCGCCCGGCTGGGCTCGACGGCGGGGCCGCCTTCGACGAACACCGAGCGCCCCGAGTTGTCGTTGCGCGACGGCAGCACGTTGGCGATCGCCACGGCGTCCACGCCAGGCAGCTCGCCCAACCGCTCCCCGGCTCGGCGCGCAAAGGCCGCGCGGGCCGCCTCGTCTACGTAGTCGCGCTCGGGCAGCGAGACGGCGAAGGTGAGCAACCCGTCGGGGTCGAAGCCGAGCGGGCCCTGGGTGAAGCGCTGCGCGGTCTGCCAGGAGAGCCCGGCGCCGACGACCAGCGCCAGCGCGCAGGCCACCTCCGCGACGACCAGCACGTTCCGCCCGCGCTGCCGCACTCCGGACGCGCCGCGCCCGCCCTGCCGCAGCGTCTCGGCCGCCGGCGTGCGCGACGCACGGATCGCAGGCCAGGCGCTGAACACGAGCATCGCGAGCCCGCCGATCACCAGCGTGAAGGCGAAGGTGCGGCCGTCGACGTCGATCCCGGCCCAGCCCGGCACGAAGCGCTGGACGTCGGCGGGCATCGACTCGCGCATCGCGCGGGTTGCGAGCAGGGTCAGCGGCAGCGAGACGATCGCGCCGGCGGCCGCCGCCACCAGGCCCTCGGTGACGAGCTGGCGCACGATGCGGCCGCGGGCCGCGCCCAGCGCCAGGCGCACGGCCAGCTCGCCCTGGCGCTCGGTGGCGCGGGCCAGCGTCAGGTTGGCGACGTTGACGCAGGCGATCAGCAGCAGGAACAGCGCCGCGGCCTGCCACACGGCCATCACGCCGCGCAGGCCCGCGTCCTCGTAGCCGACCTGCAGGTCGACGACTACCGCCTCGCTGCCGGCGTTGGTCTGCGGGTGGTCCTGGGCGAGGCGAGCGGCGATCGCGGCGAGCTGCGCACGCCCCTGCTCCAGGCTGACGCCGGGGGCGAGCCGGCCGATGGCCGACAGGTAGTGGCGGTCGCGCGGCGCGTCGGCGGCGATCGACAGCGGCGCCCACAGCTCGGCGCCTTCGGGGAACAGGAACCGCGGCGGCGCGATGCCGATCACCACGTGGCTGACGCCGTCGAGCAGCAGGCTGCGGCCGACGAGGCCCGGGTCGGCGCCGAAGCTGCGCTTCCACAGCGCGTCGCCGATCACCACCACGTGCCGCTTCGCGGGTTCCGCTTCGTCCGGGCGGAAGCCGCGCCCCAGCACCGGCGGCGTGCCGAGCACGTCGAAGAACGCGGGAGACACGAGGAAGCCCTGGACCCGCTCGGGCAGGCCCCCGCCCTGCACGTTGACGTCCCACCACTCGAGGCCGACCAGCGCATCGAACGCGGAGGCTGCCTGCTGCCAGTCGCGGAAGTCGGCGGGCGACAGCGTCGAGCGGTCGAAGTGCTCGGTCTGCGGCGCGCGCTGCCAGGCGCGCACCAGCCGATCCTGGTGCGGGTAGTCCATCGGCCGCAGCAGCAGCGCGTCGAAGGCGCTGAACAGCGTCGCGTTGGCGGCCAGGCCGACCGCGAGGGTGACCACCACCAGCAGGCTGACCGCCGGCCGCCGCAGCAGCCCGCGCAGCGCCATTCTCAGTTCGTGGGCGACCTGGTCCATGACTCTCCCTTTCGCCGGCAAGGCGCCCGCAGCGCCACGCGCCCATGCGGCTCGGGCGCGGTGGCCCCAGAGCGACAGCGCCGTCGCGGCTCCCGTTCCCCAGTACCAGAGTTCGGCCTGCCAGGCGCCCGCCGGCGCGCGCCGCGCGTGTTCTTCGTGCAGGTCGCCCATCACCTCGTCGCGCACCGCCTCGGGCAGCGCCGCCGAGAGCCACAGCCGGGCGAGGCGAGACGGTCCTTTCACGGTCGCTCCAGCCGTGCCTCGAGCCCGTCCCACAGGGCGAGCAGCGTGCGCCGGCTCGCGCTCAGCGCGCGCAACCCCGCAACCGTGACGGCGTAGTAGCGGCGCGCGCGTCCCCCGCGCTCGGCCAGCGGCTCGCCGAGCCGCGACTGGAGCAGGCCCTTCTGCTCCAGCCGCTCCAGGGCCGTGTACAGCGCGCCCCGCGTCAGCCGGCGGCCGGCAGCCTCGAGATCCTCCAGCAGCGGCACGGCGTAGGCGTCGACGTCCCGCCGCAACACCGCGAGCAGCACGACCTGTTCCAGTTCACCGAGATGGATGCTTTTCATGAGCCTACAACGTAGGCAATACGCGCGAGCTCGTCCCGCGGTTCCCCCATCTCCCGCACAATCGGGCATGCACTTCGATCCCGAGACGGCGTTCCCGCTGCTGGAACGCACCCCCCGCCTGCTGGACGCGTGGCTGCGCGACCTGCCGGCGGCCTGGCTCGACGTCGACGAGGGCCCCGGCACCTACTCGCCCCGCGACGTCGTCGGCCACCTGATCCACGGCGAGGAGGCCGACTGGGCCCCGCGCCTGCACCACGTCCTGGCGCACGGCACCGCGCGCCCCTTCGAGCCGTTCGATCGCGAGGGCTTCGTCGCGGCGTACCGCGGTCGACCGATCGGCGACCTGCTCGACCGCTTCGCGCGGCTGCGCGCGGAGAGCCTCGCCTCCTTCCGGGCCGCCGCGGCGCACCCCGGGCTCTGGGAACGGCGCGGATCGCACCCGGAACTCGGCGAAGTGAACGTCGGGCAACTCGCCGCGACCTGGGTGGTGCACGACCTCGGCCACCTGCGCCAGATCGCCCGCGCGATGGCCCGCGCGTACGCCGACGCCGTGGGTCCGTGGCGCGCGTATCTCACGATCCTGGAGCCGCCTCCGGCCCTATAATCCGGGGCAATCGCATGATTGCCGGGGCCAAGGCGCCTGACGCCGGACCGCTGCCGCGGGTTCGCCCGCACGCCACCACCCGCACCGCGGGCGGCCCGGAGGAGCCGGCCCCGGCCAGGCCGACGCTCGCCAGGCCCGATCCGTTCGTCGCCCGGCTGGAGCACGTCAGCGCGCGGATTTCGGACCCCGCCGCCAAGCTGCGCTTCCTGCGCGAGTCGCTGGCCCAGAAGGAGGCCCTCGACGAGCGCGTGCAGGCCGTGCCGGTGGCCCCGGTTCGCCACCTGCTGCAGCGCCTGCTCGGCCTCGACCGCATCCAGCACCTGCTGCACCGCCGCGACCTCCAGGGCACGGCGGCCGACGTCGCGGGGCCCGCGACCGCCCGCGTCAGCGGCGTCGCCGCGCTGGCGCTGGTCCTCGCGCTGGCGGCCGTGGCGTGGTCGCTGCGCACCGCTCCGGCCCCCGCCGTGGTTCCCGCGCCGGGCACCGCCGTCGTGCCGGCGGCCGCTCCCGGGTCGCCGGCGCCGGCGACCGTGCCCCCCACCCAGGGCGTGCGTCCGGAACGCATCTGGCTGGTCGAGAAGAGCGCGACCCACGAGCTGTGGAGCAACGGCCTGCGGATCGACACCAGCCTGGTGGTGATGGGCGCTCCCCGCGCGTTCCGCGTCTTCGACCGCGGGCGCGGCCTGCAGCCCGAGGTCTTCACCGAGCCCGTCGGCATCCTGTTCCACACTTCCGAGAGCGACGTCTGGCCGCTCGACGCCGGCTTCAACGAGAACCTGCGCGACAGCACCCAGCGGCTGCTGCGCTACCTGCGCCGCAACACCACCTACCACTATCTGATCGACCGCTTCGGCCGCGTGTGGCGGGTGGTGGACGAGGGTTCCAAGGCGAACCACGCCGGGAACTCGGTGTGGGCCGACGGTGAGCGGGTGTTCCTGAACCTGAACCACGCCTTCCTGGCGGTCTCGTTCGAGACCCGCTGGGAGGGCGGGCGCGCGCTGCCGATCACGGAGGCGCAGTTCGCCGCCGGCCGGCTGCTGACCGACCAGCTCCGCCAGCGCCACGACATCCCGCCGCAGATGGCCGTCGCCCACGGGCTCGCCAGCGTGAACCCGAAGAAGCGGCTGATCGGCCACCACGTCGACTGGGCGCGCGGCTTCCCGTTCGCCGCGTTCGGCCTCGACAACGCCTACCGCGTGCCGTCGCCCGCGGTCGAGCTGTTCGGCTTCGGCTACGACGACGAGTTCCTGCGCGTGATGCAGGAGCCGTGGCCCGGAGTGCGGCTCGCGGAGGCGAAGCTGGCCCGCGAGGCGGCGGCCGCAGGACTCACCCCCGAAGCGCTGCGCCGGCAGCGGCAGGAGCTCTACGACGCATGGATCGCGGACCAGGTGCGGGCCGACGAGGCGCGCACCCCGGTCGCGGAGGACACGGCCCCGGGCGCCGGGGCGACGGAGGATTAGGAAGACCATGGCCAACGATCATCTCTGGAAGGTCGCCCAGGAAGCCGAGGAGCGCATCAACGAACTGGCGGCGACCTCGCACCCGCTCGGCGTGGACGTCGGGACCAGCAAGATCGTGGCGGCCCGCCGCCAGGGAAAGGAGCTGCAGACCGCGTCGCAGCTCAACGCCTTCATCCCGGTGCCCTACTCGAAGTTCACCGAGAAGACGCTGACCCAGAACGCGATCAGCTACTACAAGGACGGCGACGAGCTGGTCATCTTCGGCACCGCCACCGAGCACTTCGCCAACATGTTCAACGCGGAGTTCCGGAGGCCGATGGCCGACGGGTTGCTCAACTCGAAGGAGCGCCTCGGCTGGCCGGTGATCGAGGCCATCCTCCAGATGATGATCCCGAAGGCGCGGGCGAAGGACGAGGTGCTCGCCTTCTCGGTGCCGGCGGCGTCGGACGGCCGCAACTCCGCGCTGACCTACCACGAGGCCACGTTCCGCGGCTACTTCCAGTCGCTCGGCTACAACGCGATCGCCATCAACGAGGGCCTGGCCGTGATCTTCGCCGAGCTGGAGAGCGAGAACTTCACCGGCATCGGCATCTCCTGCGGCGGCGGCATGTGCAACGTCGCGCTGTCGTTCCTGTCGATCCCGTCGATCCTGTTCAGCATCGCCAAGGGCGGCGACTTCATCGACCAGGCCGTGGGCACCGTCGTCAACGAGCACGCCACCCGGGTCAAGATGATGAAGGAGGAGAGCCTCGACCTCTCCAAGGCGCCCAAGGACAAGCTGGAGAAGGCGCTCCACATCTACTACCAGGACCTGGTCGAAGAGCTCGTCGGCTCGCTGCGCCGGGCCATCTCGCGCGCCGAGAAGCTGCCCAAGGCCGACCGGCCGCTGCCGATCGTGCTGGCCGGCGGCACCGCCAAGCCGAAGGGCTTCCGCGAGATGTTCGAGCGCACGCTGCGCGCCGAGCCGATGCCGATCGAGGTCTCCGAGGTGAAGCTGGCGGCCGACCCGCTGACCGCCACCGCGCGCGGGGCCCTGATCGCCGCGATGTACGAGAAGTAGACCCCTGTCCCGCCTCCTCCGCGTCGCGGTCGCCATGGCCCTGTGCCTGGCGGCCGCGGCGCCCGCGTACGCCGTCAAGGAGTGGTACGACCACTACCTTGAGGCCCGCGACCGCCTGCTGCCGGCCCGCCGCTACGACGAGGCCCTCAAGTCGCTGCAGGAGGCGATCCGTCTCAAGCCGACCTCCGGCCTCAACGAGCGCACCTACGGCCTGGCCTTCGAGAACTACCTGCCCTACTACCAGATGGGCCTGTGCTACATGGGCCTCGCCGACTACAACTCGGCGATCCGCTTCTTCAACATGGAGGAGAAGCAGGGGGCGATCCGGCGCGACGTCAACCTGCAGCGCGAGCTGATCCGCAAGCGGCAGGAGGCGGAGGACCTGGAGCGCCAGCGGCTGGCCCGGGTCCAGCGCCAGGAGTCGGACCGGCTGCTGCGGGAGGCTGCCGAACTGCGGCGGGCGCGTCGCTTCGAGGACGCCCTCGCCCGCCTGGCCCAGGCCCAGAAGGCGGCCGAGAACCTCGACGTGGACACCCAGCGCCAGGTCGCCGAAACGCGCGACCGGGTGCGGGCCGAACTCGCGGCAGCCCAGGAGGCCGAGGTTCGGGCCAGGCGCATCGAGGAGGCGCTCGGCGAGGCGCGGCGGCTGCTGGAGGCCGACTCCCTGGCCGAGGCGGTCGTGCGCTTCGACGTCGTGCTCGAGCTGGACCCGGCCCACCCCGAGGCCAGCTCCGGCAAGCGCGAGGCGCAGCAGCGGATCCGCGCCTCGCAGACCCGCGCCGAACTGCAGGCGCGCCTCCAGGAAGGCCGCGCCCTGCTCGACGCCGGCCGCGCGGAGGACGCCCTGCGGCCGCTGACGGAGGCCGCCGCCGACCCCTCGCTGCGCGAGGCGCGGGAGCTGCTCGAGCGCGCCCAGAAGACCGCCGAGGCGCTGCGCGCGCAGCGTGAGCTGCAGGCCGCGGTCGACGCCCGGATGGCCGCCGGCGAAGCCCGGCTCGGCGAGCGCAAGTGGCCCGAGGCCCAGGTCCAGTTCGAGGCGGTGCTGCGGCTCGACCCCGGCAACGCGCGCGCCCGCGAGCGGCTCTCGTTCGCCGAGCGCATGACCGGCGAGGCGCTGTTCGCGCGCTTCCTGCCCAACCAGCCGCCGCTGCTGGCCTTCTTCGAGCCGCGCCAGCCGCGGATCGAGCTCGACACGCCGACGGTGGCCGTGGTCGGCGTCGCCTCCGACGACCGCGCGGTGGAGCGCGTCGAGTTCGTGCTGGCCGGCCGGCCCGTCGGCCAGGTGGTGCCGGCGCCGCGCCCCGACCTGCAGTCCCAGCGCAACCTGCGCTTCGACCGCGTGCTGGACCTGGCGCCGGGCGCCAACACGATCACGGTCACGGCCTTCGACGCCCAGGGCGTCAGCGTCAGCGAGACCTTCGAGGTCACCCGCCGGCTGCGCTTCTACGAGACCGAGGCGTTCCTGCCTGCGGCGGGCGCCGGTGCGCTGGCGCTGATCGGGATCGGGCTCGGCGTGCAGCGGGCGCGCCGCTCGCGCGCGCTGCGCCGCCGCTTCAATCCCTACATCGCGGGCGCGCCCGTGCGCGAGCCGGACATGTTCTACGGCCGCGAGAAGCTGATGGCGCGCATCCTCAACGTGCTGCACCACAACTCGCTGATGGTCACCGGCGAGCGGCGGATCGGGAAGACCTCGTTCCTCTACCACCTGCGCCGGCGCCTGGCGGAAGACGAGGGCACCGAGTACCAGTTCTTCCCCGTGCTGGTGGACCTGCAGGGCGTCAGCGAGGCCGACTTCTTCCACTCCGCGATGGCCGACGTCGTCGAGGGCCTGGCGCTCTCGCCGGAGGCGGCGGCCGCGCTGCGCTTCCGCCCCGAGCAGGACGAGTACGACGGCCGCGACTTCAGCCACGACCTGCAGCGGCTGGTCGAGGAGCTGAAGAAGCGCACGAGCCGCAAGGTGAAGCTGGCGCTGCTGATCGACGAGGTCGACGTGCTCAACGAGTTCTCCGAGCGCGTCAACCAGCGGCTGCGCAGCATCTTCATGAAGACCTTCTCCGAGCACCTCGTGGCGGTGATGAGCGGGGTCGGCATCCGCCGCTCGTGGAAGAGCGAAGGCAGCCCCTGGTACAACTTCTTCGACGAGGTGGAGATCACCCCGCTCTCGCGCGAAGACGCGGAGGCCCTGGTCCGCGAGCCGGTCGAGGGCTTCTTCCGCTTCCGCCCGGAGGCGGTGCAGGCCATCCTCGACGCCGCAGGCGGCCGCCCGTACCTGATCCAGAAGCTGTGCGTGCACGCCGTCAACCGCATGCTGGAGGCCGGCCGCACGACGATCGAGCGCGGCGACGTGGACGCGATCAGCCCCACCGTGCTGGCGGACATCGAGGAACCGGCGGCCGACCAGCGAGCTGTGGCAGACTGACCCCCGATGCGCAACCCGTTCATCGCGGGCAGCTTCGTCCGCGCCGAGAACTTCTTCGGCCGCGACGCGCTGCTGCGCGAGATCCTCGACGGCCCGCGCAACAGCCTGTGGGTCGTGGGCGCGCGCCGGCTGGGCAAGACCAGCCTGCTCAAGCAGCTCGAGTACGTCGCCCAGGAGAGCTCGCAGAGCCCGTGGGTGCCGCTGTACTGGGACATCCAGGGCGCGGCCGACCCGCGCGGCCTCGCCGACCTGCTGATCGAGGCGGTCGAGGACAGCGAGCCGTTCCGCCGCGCGACGGGGGTCGTGGCCGACGACCTCGAGGGCGCGCCGGCCCACGAGATCCTCGCCATCCTGCTGCGCCGCGCGGTGCGCTCCGGCTGGCGCCTGCTGCTGCTGATCGACGAAGGCGAGGAGCTGATCACGGTCGCGGGTCACGATCCGGCCGTGCTGCCGCGACTGCGCCGCGTGCTGCAGAAAGGACCCGAGCTGCGCGCGGTCGTCACCTCGACCCGGCGCCTCGCCCGGATCGACGAGGCCTCCCCGCTGGCCACGTCGCCGTTCCTCGCCGGCCTGATCCCGCCGCTCTACCTGACACCGCTCCAGCAGGACGAGGCGCTGCGGCTGCTGGACCGCGGCGGCTTCGACGCCCGCGACGCCCGCGCGATCGCGGAGCGCACCGCCTGCCACCCGTTCCTGCTGCAGCTCATCGCCAGCCGCTTCTTCGAGAGCCGCGACCTGGCGGCGACCCTCGAGCAGGCCGCGGCGGACGAGATGCTGGCCAACTTCTTCCTCTCGGACGTCCACTCCATGGAAGCGGCGGAGCGCGACCTGCTGCTGCGGATCGCCGCCGAGCCCGGCTGCGACCGCTCCGCGCTGGGGGCCGCTGCAGGCGTGGCCCCGGGCCGCGCGGACGAGGTGCTGCTGGCGCTGCGCATGCTCGGGTACCTGAGCGAGCGCGACGGCCGCTGGACGGTGGGCAACTGGTTCTTCGAGCGCTGGCTGCGCCGCACCCCGGCCGCGGCCGGCGCTGCCGAGGCGGGAGGACGGCCATGATCATGGGCGTCAACCGGGTCGTGCCCCACGACGGGCGCGAGTACCACGTCCAGGTCGAGGACCTCGGCGAAGCCCAGGCCGCGTTCGAGGTCCGCGTCTACGTCGCCGGCACCGTGCTGTGGCGCAAGCGGGTCGCCTATGCCGACGTGCTGGCGAAGGGTCTCCCCCGCCTGGAGCAGGAAGAGGCGCTGCGCGCGCTGATGGAGAAGACGCTGCAGACCGTGCAGGCCGCGATCGTCAAGGGCAAGCTGGCCTGATCAGCCCCCTGCGCAGCCTGGTTGCGTTCGGGGCCGTGATCGCCTGGCTCGGCGCCGTGCTGCTGCCCTCGATCCTGGGGCTCGCCGTCGTCACCCGGTGGACGCGGCCCGCCACGCGCTTGCGCTGGGTCTCGAGCTGGGCGCGGGTGGGCTCGGCGGGCGCGATGGCGCTGGTGCGCCTGGGTGGCGCCCGCTCACGCAGCCAGGGGTCGGTGCGTACGGACGCGCCGGGCATCGTCGTGATGAATCACCAGTCGGTGCTCGACGTGCTGGTCCTGATCCTGATGACGGGCCCGCTGGTACCGGCCTTCGTGGCCCGCCAGCGCTACACGCGGGCGCCCGTGATCGGCACAGGTCTCCGGCTCGCCGACTGCCCGATCGTCGATCCGCAGCGCGATCGCGCGAGTGCCGTCGAGGGCTTGCGCGCCGCCATGGACCGCGACCGCACCTTCGCGATCTTCCCCGAGGGACACCGCTCTCCCGACGGCAGCCTGCAGCGGTTCCGTACCGCCGGGCTGCTCGCCATGCTCGGGGCGCGCCGGGTGCCCGTGTTCCTCGTCGCGACCGACGGCTTCCAGTCGGCGCGCACGTTGTTCGACCTGGCCTTCGGCCTCGGCGCCGTGGACGGGCGCACGGAGCTGCTCGGGCGCTTCGAGCCGCCGGAGGTCGCCGCAGAACTGCCCGGGTTCGTGCAGCGGCTCGAGGTGGAACTCGACGCTGGCCTGCGGCGGCTTCGCACCCGGTCCTGAGCGCTCAGCGCCCGCCCTTGGGGAAGTGGGCGGCCTGGCAATCCGGGCAGATGCCGTGGGTGATGCGGGCGTCCGTGTGAGCCTCGACGTAGGCCTCGAGCCGGCTCCAGGTCCCCTCGGCTTCGCGCACCTGCTGGTGGCACCAGCCGCACAGCGGCAGCATCCCGCTCAGGGTCTTGACCCGCGCCAGCGCGGCTTCCAGGTCGGCGGCCTGGCGGCGCAGGCGCGCTTCCGCGTCGCGCTTCAGGCGATAGCGGTTGACGCCGAGAGCGATCAACCCGACCAGCAGCGTCACGCCCGCGAGCGCCAGGTTGCGCTCGCCGGTGCGGCGGCGGGCGGATTCCTCCTGCTCCTTCGCCAGCCGGGTGGCGCGGTCGGCTCGATTCGCCGCCGAGCGGATCTCGAGCAGGGCCCGCGCCTCGCGCTGCTGCGCCTCCAGCCGCAGTCGCCGCCAGCGCTCCTGCACCTCCACCTGGCGCGTCAGGGCCGCCTCCCGCGCCCGGACGTCGCCGCGCGCTGCGTGAGCCGCGGCGAGCCCGGCCATCACGTCCGCCTGGAGCTGCGGTTCAGCCAGCCGATCGGCGATCTCGCGGGCGCGCTCGAGGGCGCTCACTGCCTCGCCCGGGCGATCCAGGTGCAGCAGGACGCGGCCGAGCCCCACCAGCGTCTCGGCCTCGCCATGGGGGTTCGGCGGGTCGCGGCGCAGTTCGAGGGAGGCCTGCAACGCAGCGAGCGCGTCGGGCAGCCGACGGAGTTCGGCCAGCGCGAGGCCGCGCGACTTGAGGGCGGCGGAGACGGCGCGCCGGTTGCCCACCGCCCGCCACTCGGCCTCGGCGCTCTCGAACGCGGCGAGCGCGGGCTCGGGGGCGCCGGAGGCGAGCAGCGCCTCGCCCAGGTTGTGGAAGGAGTAGCCGGCCCCGTCGCGGTCGCCCATCTCGCGCTTGAGGGCGAGCGAGCGCTCGTGGTTCTCGATCGCCTGCGGATGGTCCGCCAGGCGGCGATAGGAGTTGCCGAGGTTGTTCAGGCTCTGGGCGAGGCCGCGCCGGTCGCCGACCTGCTCGAACAGGCGCTGTTCCTCGAGCGCATGGTGGAGAGCCGCCGCCAGGTCGTCGCGCGAGCCGGCGAGCACGCCGAGCGCGTTGTGCGCCCGCGCCGCGAGCGCCACTTCGCCGTGTTCGGTGGCCAGCATCAGCGCCCGCTCGCCGGCCGTCCGCGCCCGCACGTACTCGCCGCGCGCCCGGCGCGCGAGGCACAACGCGACCTGGGCGTAGCCCTCCTCCACGGGACGGGCCTGGGCTACCGCCTCCTGGATGGCTGCCTCCGCAGCGGCAAGGGCCTGGTCGGAGCCGGAGTCGGCCAGTTCGAGGGCCCGCTCCACGGCCGGCGACCCGTGTTCGTCGCCGCCAGCACCGGGCCCCGGCGCGCCGTGCAGGGTTCCCGCGCAGGCCCCCAGCAGCCCCGCGCACCCCAGGACGGCCACGGCCCATCTGATTACCAAGTCGATCTCCCCGCCGGGCGGGTGGAGGGCCCCGCGGCGAACGTCCTGTCGGATCAGCGGCGGGCGCCGCCTCCGGGTCCGCGGCGACGGCGGCCGCCGCGCCCGGGTCCGCCGCCGCGCCGGCCGCCATGGGGCGGCTCGTCCGCGCTCGGCGCCGGAACGCCCGAGGTCACGTCGTCTTCTTCCGTCGCCGGGTCGGCTGGCGGCGGGAACAGGTGGCCCTTCAGCAGCAGCACGGCCAGCCGCTCCGCCTTCTCGTGCGCCAGCAGCCGCCGCGCCAGCGGCGCCAGGTCGACCAGGTCCTCGATCGACAGCGCCTGGCCTTCCTGCTCCAGCCTCTCGAGCAGCCGGTCTGCCTTGCGCAGCGCGACCTGCTCGTCCGTCGGCGGGTTCAGCTCGGCGACCGCGATCTTGTAGCGCTTGACCAGGCGGTTGAAGTTCATCAGGTCGTGGGCCCCGACCAGCGAGATCGCGCGCCCGGTCTTGCCCACCCGGCCCGTGCGCCCGGCGCGGTGGATGTACTGCTCGGGCGAGTCCGGCGTCGAGAAGATGAACACGTGCGACAGGTCCTCGATGTCGATCCCGCGCGAGGCCACGTCGGTGGTCACCAGGTGGCGGAGCTGCCCGCTGCGGAACGCCTCCAGCACCCGCTCCCGCTTCTTCTGCGGCAGGTCCGAGGAGAGCATGCCGACCGCCAGCCCGCGCGAGCGCAGCGCGGCGTGGACCTGGCGGGTCTCCTCGCGGGTGTTGCAGAAGATCATCGAGGAGGCCGGGGCCTCGTACTCGATCAGCCGGTACAGCGCCGCGTCCTTGTGATGCCGCGGGGTCAGGCAGTAGAGGTGGTCGACGGCGGCGACGTAGACCTGGTCGGCCGAGAGCAGGATCCACTCCGGCTCGGCCATGTAGTGGTAGATCAGGCCCCGGATGCCGAGCGGGATCGTGGCCGAGAACAGCATCGTCTGCCGCTCCGCCGGCACGAAGTTCATGATCTCCGACATCTCGACCGCGAAGCCCATGTCGAGCATGCGGTCGGCCTCGTCGAGCACGAGCAGCGAGCACGCCGCGAGCTGGATCGTGCCGCGGCGCAGGTGGTCGAGCACGCGGCCCGGGGTGCCGACGACGACCTGGGCCCCGCCGCGCAGGCCCTCGAGCTGGCGGTCCATCGAGTCGCCGCCGTAGATCGACTCGACCTTCAGGCCCTTGGCTGCGCCCAGCTCCGTGATCTCCTGGGCGACCTGGACCGCGAGCTCGCGGGTCGGGGCCAGCACCAGCGCCTGGACGACCGGCTTCGCGCCGTCGACCTTCTCGACCAGCGGGATGCCGAAGGCCGCGGTCTTGCCGGTCCCGGTGCGCGACTGCACGATCAGGTCGCGGCCCGCCAGGGCCCGGGGCAGGGTTTCCGCCTGGCAATCGGTGGGAGCGACGTAGCCCTTGTCCGCGAGGCTCTTCAGGGTCTCGGGGGAGAGGTTCAACGCTGCGAAGGTCTTGCTCGCGGACGCCAGTTCCATAACGGGAAATTATCCCTCTCCTTGCGGTTCACGGCAAACCCCGCACGTGGACGCCCCGCGTCCGGGGGCATAACATTGACGTTTTCGCTGGCGGGAACGGCAACCAGAAGATGATCCACGTCGAAGGACTCACCAAGCGCTTCGGTGAGCGGGTGCTGCTCGAGGACGTCTCGTGGCACGTGAAGAAGCGCGACCGGATCGGCCTCTCGGGGCCCAACGGGGCAGGCAAGTCCACGCTGCTCAAGATGCTGGCGGGGCTCGAGGAGCCCGACGCCGGCTCCATCCGGATGGCCTCGGACACCACGATCGGCTACCTGCCCCAGGACGGCATCGTCCACAAGGGCCGGACGCTGCTCGAGGAGCTGACCCTCGCCTTCACGGAGCTGCTGGCGCTGAAGGCGGAGCTGCACCAGATCGAGGACGCCCTCGCCCACGACGAGGGGGCCGGCGCCGCGCACGAAAAGCTGCTGGAGCGCTACGCCGAGGTCCAGGAGCGGTTCAAGCACCTCGGCGGCTACGAGATGGACGGCGCGATCGCCGACGTCATGCGCGGCCTCGGCTTCCGCCTCGAGGACCAGGCCCGCCGCTGCGAGGAGTTCTCGGGCGGCTGGCAGATGCGGATCGCGCTCGGCAAGCTGCTGCTGGCGCGGCCCAACCTGCTGCTGATGGACGAGCCCACCAACCACCTCGACCTGCCGGCGCGCAACTGGCTCGAGGAGTACCTGGCCGACTACCCGGGCTCGGTCGTGCTCGTCTCCCACGACCGCTACTTCCTCGACGCGACCGTCAAGCGCGTCACCGAGGTCGGCCTGCGCACGCTGACCGACTACCACGGCAACTACTCGCACTACGTCGTCGCCCACGGCGCGGCGATGGACCGCCTGCGCGAGGCGCACCGCCGCCAGAGCGAGGAGATCGAGAAGGCGGAGGCGTTCATCAACCGCTTCCGCTACCAGGCGACCAAGGCCCGCCAGGTGCAGAGCCGGATCAAGCTGCTCGACAAGGTCGAGCGCATCGAGATCCCGCCCGAGCGCAAGAAGATCCGCTTCCACTTCCCCGACGCGCCGCGCCCCGGCCGCGTGCTGATGGAGCTGAAGGGCATCCGCAAGGTCTACGGCGCGAACGTCGTGCTCGACGGGGTCGACCTCCACGTCGAGCGCGGCGACCGCGTCGCGCTGGTCGGCCCCAACGGCGCCGGCAAGTCGACGCTGATGCGGATCATCGCGGGCGTCGACCGGCCCGACGGCGGCGAGCGCATCGAGGGCCACAAGGTGGTGCTCGACTACTTCGCGCAGGATCAGGCCGCGGTGCTCAACCCGGCCCGCACGATCTACGAGGAGATGTCGGCCGGCAGCCCGACCACGATGGTGCCGATGATCCGCACCATCCTCGGCGGCTTCCTGTTCTCGGGCGACGACGCCTACAAGAAGGTCGCGGTGCTCTCGGGCGGCGAACGCAACCGCGTCGCCCTGGCCCGCATGCTGCTGAACCCGAGCAACCTGCTGGTGCTCGACGAGCCCACCAACCACCTCGACCTCGACTCCAAGGAAGTGCTGCTCGACGCCCTGCTCGACTACACGGGCACGATCGTGTTCGTCTCCCACGACCGCTACTTCGTCGACCGGCTCGCCACCCGGGTCGTCGACGTGGGCGGCGGCCAGGCCCTGTACTACCCGGGCGGCTACGAGGACTTCCTCTACTACAAGAAGCAGCGCGCGGCCGGCGTCGAGGTCGCGCTGCCGAAGGCGAAGGCCGTCGTCGCCGACGAACCCGCGGCCCGCTCCGCGACTCCGCCGGAAGCGCCCAAAGCGAAGGTGCCCCCGGCGGCTCCGCCAGCGGCTCCGGCGAAAGGCAAGCCGGCCGCGAAGGCTGCGCCCGCGAAGCCCGCCTACGACCCGATGGCGCCCCGGCTGCGCCCGAAGGACGCTCCGGTCGACCGCGTGGCACACGACCGCGACCGCAAGCAGCGCGAGCGCGAGGCGAAGAAGCGGGAGCAGCGGGTCAAGGAACTGGAGGCGCGCATCGCGGAAAAGGAAGCAGCCGTGCGCGCGCTCGAGGCCGCGATGTCGGCCCCCGGCTTCTACGACGACCGCGCCGCCGCGGAGCAGAAGGTCGAGGAGCACAAGAACCTGATGTGGGAGGTCGGCGACCTCATGCACCAGTGGGAGATGCTGCAGGCCGAGATCGAGGCCGAGACGCCGGCCCGGGCCTGAAGCCGCTTCAGCCGCGCCGCTCGCGCTCCAGCAGCTTCGCGAACTTGAGGAACGTGTAGAGCGCGTTGAGCAGGCTGATCGCGAGGCCCGCGCGGCCGAGCCGGAAGCCGCCGCGCAGCGCGTAGTTGCGGAACAGGTTCCAGGCCGGCGTGGCCCACAGCCGGAACCACGTGGCGCGCACGCCGCGCTCCCAGGCGTCCTCCGCCCACAGCGACGTGTAGCGGTCGATCCGCCGCAGGTGGTCGGACACGCCGGCGTAGGGGCGGTGCAACAACTCGCCGCGCAGGCGGCCGACCTCGCCCGCGGTCTTCACCGACTCGTGGACGCGGCCGCCCTCCCACCCTGCGCGCCGGCGGTCGAACAGCCGGACCTGCGGGTCGGGGTACCAGTCGGTCGCCCGCACGAAGCGGCCGAGGTAGAACGCGACCCGCGGCATCGCGTAGGCCGCACAGGCCGGCTCGCCGCCCAGCAGCCCGCGCAGCTCGGCTCCCAGCTCTTCGCCGACCTCCTCGTCCGCGTCCACGGCCAGCACCCAGTCGTGCCGGGCCTCGGCCGTGGCCAGGCGGCGCTGCTCGGTGAACCCGGGAAACGGCGCGTTCACGATGACGCGGGCGCCACAGGCCGCGGCGATCTCGCGGGTGCGGTCGGAGGAGCCGGCGTCGACGACCAGCACCTCGTCGCAGAAGGCGACGCTACGCAGCGCCCGCTCGATCCGCGCCTCCTCGTCCAGCGCGATCAGCACCGCCGAGACAGGCGGCAACGGCTACAGCCCGGCGCGGTCCCGCGCTGTCTTGCGGGCGAGGTCGCGGATCAGGTCGAGCGCGTTCGCCTCGTCCGAGCCCAGGTCGTCGACCGCTTCCAGCTCGTCGATCGAGGCCACCTCGGGCTCCGGCCCGGCGGGCTCCTCGAGGTCGGCGGCGAACGCCCGGATCGGCTCCAGGTCGGCGAGCGCGCCGCGGAAGCGCTGGGCGACCAGCTCGGCGAGCGCCACCGTCACCTTTGCGAACAGCAGCGGCGCGGCATCGACCAGGCCGAGCAGCTTCTCGCGCGACAGGTGGCGGAGGCGGGAGTCGGAAACCGCGCGCACGTCGTGGGTGCGCGGCAGGCCGTCGACGAAGCCGACCTCGCCGACGACGCCGCCGGGGCCGATCCGCGCCAGCACGATCCCGAGCCCGGAGTCGACGACCTCGACCTCGCCGGTCTCGACGAGCACCAGGTTGGCGGCCGGGTCGCCGCGGTGGAGCACCGTCTCCCCCGCCTTGACGGACCACTCTCCCATCAGCGCCGTCAGGCGCGTCAGTTCGGCGTCGTCCAGGTAGGCGACCAGTTCGCCCGTCCTCGCTTCCGGCCACCAGTTTCCGGGCATCGGGCGAATCCTACCCTTTCGTCTCGATCCGGCCCACCCACTCGAAGAGGGCCGCGAGCAGCTCGGCCTCGACCTGGGCCGGCGTGCGGCCCGAGCGCTTGAGCACGCCGAACGAGTGATCCACGCCCTCCAGCCGGCAGAGCGTGGCCCGCGGACCCAGGCGCGCGACGACCGCCTCGATCAGGTCGAAGCGGGCGAAGGCGTCGCGGGTGCCCTGCAGGAACAGCATCGGGGCGGCGATCGCCGGCAGGTGGGCGTCGCGGAGCTTGTCCTCCTGGCCCGGCGGGTGCAGCGGGTAGCCGAAGAACGCGAGGCCGTCGCAGGCCACGGCCTCCGCGGCGGCCATCGAGGCCATCCGGCCGCCCATCGACTTGCCGCCCAGCACGAGCGTGCGCGGCGCCAGCCGCTCGCGAACCAGGCCGGCCACCGTGGCCACGGTGCGCACGAGCTTCGGCGCCGGGTCCGGCCGACCGCGACGGGCTTCGGAGTAGGGGAAGTTGAACAGCACGGCGGCGCGCCCGCCGGCGGCGATCGCCTCGGCGACGCGGACCAGGAACGCGGTGCGCCGGGTGCCGCCGGCGCCGGGTCCCAGCACCAGCGCGGTCGGGCCCGCCCCGTGCACGGAGGCGCTGCACGCCTCGCCGTCGATCTCGAACGTCCACTCGCTCGCCACGCCGGGGTGTCTCCGGCCGCGATGCTACACTCGCCGCGGCTGGAGCCCCTCTTGTACGAGTCCTGGTACGGCTTCGCCGAGAAGCCCTTCTCGCTGACCCCCGACCCGAAGTACCTGTACCTGTCTCCCAGGCACACGGAGGCGTTCGCCCACCTGCAGTTCGGCCACCGCGAGCGCGGCGGCTTCGTGGTGATCACGGGCGAGGTCGGCACCGGCAAGACGACGCTGGCCCGCTACTTCCTCGGCCAGCTCGGCGCGGAAGCCGAGCACACGTCGACCGCGATGGTGCTCTACCCCGCGGTCACCGCCGCGGAGCTGCTGCGCTCGATCCTCGACGACTTCCACCTGAGCGCCCGCAGCGAGTCGCTCAAGGACTGCGTCGACGCGCTGCACCGTTTCCTGTTGCAGGAGCGCGCGGCGGGGCGACACGTGCTGCTGCTGATCGACGAGGCCCAGGACCTGGCACCCGAGGTGCTGGAGCAGGTGCGGCTCATCTCCAATCTCGAGACCGACACCGAGAAGCTGCTGACCATCGTCCTGATGGGACAGTCCGAGTTCGCCGAGATGCTGTCGCGGCGCGAGCTGCGCCAGCTCGCCCAGCGCGTCACGGCGCGCTACCACCTGACCCCGCTCGACACCGTCGAGGTCGAGGACTACGTGCGGCACCGGCTGCAGGTCGCCGGCGGCGCCGGCAAGGTGGCGTTCACCCGCGACGCGCTGAAGGCGCTGCACCGGGCGACGGGCGGTGTGCCGCGCCTCGTCAACCTCGGCTGCGACCGCGCGCTGCTCGGGGGCTACGTCGCCGGCACCCGCACGATCGACGCGGAGCTGGTGCGCCGCGCGTGGCGCGAGGTCGGCGGCGAGGTGAAGCCCGCTCGCTCACCCTGGCTCGCGCCGCTGGCGGTCGCCGCGGGCATCGTGCTCGTCGCCGCCGTCGCGGGCACCTGGATCGCCCGCGGGAACCCGGCCGTGGCGACCGCGGTGCCGGCAGCGTCGACGTCCGCCGCGCCCGCGCCGGCCTTGCTCGAGCCGCTGCTGCGCGGCCTGCCCGGGGCGAGCTCGCAGAGCTCGGCGCTGGACGCGGTCGCGGCACGCTGGCCGGCCGGCCCGCCGCTGCAGCGGGCCAGCTTCCGCAGCCACCTCGAGCAGATCCGCCGCTTCGATCTCCCGGTGGCGCTCGAGATGTTCCACCCCGCGCGCCGCGACACCTGCTGGGTGGGCCTGCTGGCGATCGAAGGCGACGTCGCGGTCGTCGCCGCGGGCGGCTCGCCGGTGCGCGTGCCGCTCGCCGAGCTCGATCGCCACTGGACCCGCCTCGCCACCTTCCTGTGGCGCGACGAGGCGGCCACGCCCGACGCCACCGCGCACGGGGCCCTCGCGCGGCTCGGCCTGCTCGCGGCCGGCGCCTCGCTGGCCGACGGCGTGGCCCGCTTCCAGGCCGAGCAGGGCCTGGCCGTGGACGGCGTGATCGGCAGCCGCACGCTGCTGGCGCTGGCAAGCCTCCGTCCCGGGCCGCGCCCGCGGCTCTCCACGGGAGGCGGCGCGTGAGCCTGATCCTCGAGGCCCTGCGCAAGCTCGAGCGCGAGAGGCAGGCGGCGGCACGGCCGGGCTTCGTCGTCGTGCCGGCGGCGCAGTGGGAGCCGGGGCGCTCGCGGCTGGGGCCGTTGCTCGGCGTGGTCTTCGTCGCCGCCGTCTTCGGCGCGCTGGGCATCGGCCTCTACATGGGCGCCGCGCGCACCGCCCGAGTGCGCCAACAGGTGGCGACGGTCGCGACGCCCGCACCGGCCGTCGCTCCGCTGCCGGCACCCGCAGCGCCAGCGCACCCGACGCCGCTCGCGGCCGTCGTCGACGCGGCCCCGGCAGTCCGCGTCACTCCCGCCCTGCCGGTCCCGGCTCACGTCGAAGCTCCGCTCGCGGACCCGGGGCCCGCGGTCACGCCGACGGCGTCGGCTGCCGCGGCGAGTTCCCCCGCAGCGAAGGAGCCCGCGGTCGCGAGTCCCGAGCGCCCTGAGCCTGCGTTCGTGCTGACCGCGATCGGCGCCCGCGACGGCCGGCCGGTGGCCGTGATCGACGACCGCCTGGTCGCCGAAGGCGACGAGCACGACGGCTGGAAGGTGCTGGCGATCGGCGCCGAGAGCGTCGAGATCCTGTACCGCGGCGAGCGCCGGGTGCTGCGCTTCCCGTGATCCCCCACCTGCGCGGGCTGCTGCCCGAGGAGCTGCCCGCGCGCGTGCCGGAGGCCGGCCTCTCGCCGACCCTCGCCCGCCGCGTCGCGAACCGCGTGCTCGCGCAGTACCGCGACGAGCTCGACGGCGTCAGCGGCCTGTCGAAGCGCGCCGCGGAAGCCCTGCGCGCGGGCACCCGCGTGGACCGGCTGGCCCTCGCCGACCGCCGTGCGAGCGCGGTCGACCCGTTCGTCAAGTACCTGTTCCGGGCGCCGGACGGGCGCAGCTTCGAGACCGTGCGCATCCCTCTCGAGAAGCCGCGCTTCAGCGTGTGCGTCTCCTCCCAGGTCGGCTGCGCCCTCGAGTGCGCCTTCTGCGAGACCGGGCGGCTCGGCTTCACCCGCAACCTCGAACCGTGGGAAATCGTCGACCAGGTGCTCGCCGTGCGCGCCGACTCTCCGGAGCGCCCCGTCACCGGCGTCGTGTTCCAGGGCCAGGGCGAGCCGTTCCAGAACTACGACAACGTGCTGAAGGCCGCGGCCCTGCTGCGCCACCCGTGCGGGCCGCGGATCGGCGCCGACCGCATCACGATCTCCACGGTCGGCCTGCTGCCGCAGATCGAGCGCTACGTCGACGAGGGCCATCCCTACCGGCTGATCCTGTCGCTGACCTCGGCGCTGCCGGACAAGCGGGCCGAGCTGCTGCCGGTCGCGCGGCGCTGGCCCGTGCCGGACCTGATCGCCGCGATGAAGCGGCTGGCGCAGCGACAGCGCAACCTGATCAACATCGCCTGGGTGCTGATGGGCGGCGTCAACGACGACCCGGCCGAGGTGCGCGAACTCGCGCGCCTGCTGGGCGGATTCCCGGTGCGCGTCTCGGTGATCGACGTCAACGATCCGACCGGCCTGTACCGGCGCGCGACCGACGCCGAGCGCAGCCGCTTCTTGTCCGCCCTCGCCGAGCACCGGCTGGGCTTCGTGCGCCGCTACTCCGGCGGTCCCGACATCCACGCCGCCTGCGGCATGCTCGCCTCGACCGCCCGCGGGGGCGCTACGCTTCGCCCATGAGCCTCGACCGCCTGCCGACCCCGGCCCCTGTCGTCGACCTCGACGTGCTCGAGCGCAACCTGGCGCGGATGGCGCTGCGCGCGCAACAGGCGGGCCTCGCGCTCCGCCCGCACGCGAAGACCCACAAGACGCTCCAGATCGCGCGCCTGCAGCTCGCCGAAGGTGCGATCGGCCTGACCGTCGCCAAGACGGCCGAAGCCGAGGTCTACGCCGGCGCCGGCTTCGAGGACCTGTTCGTCGCCTACCCCGTGGTCGGCGTCGGCAAGCCCGAGCGGCTGCTGGCCGTGGCCCGCCGCGCGAAGCTCGCGGTCGGCGTCGACTCGGTGGAGGGAGCGCGCGCGCTCGGCGTGCCGTTCGCCGCGGCCGGAATGCGGCTGCGGGTTCGCATCGAGATCGACTGCGGGCAGCGCCGCACCGGCGTACGGCCGGAGGACGCCGCCTCGCTCGCCCGCGAGGTCAGCGCGCTGCCCGGCCTCGAGCTGGAAGGCGTGTTCACCCACGGCGGCCACGCCTACGAGGCGACGAGCGATGCGGAGCGCGGCGCTCGCGCCGGCGAGGAAGCCGCCCTGGTCGCGACCGCCGCGGCGGCGATTCGCGAGGTGGGACTCGCCTGCCCGGTCGTCTCGCTCGGCTCGACGCCGACGCTCGAGGGCCTCGGCGATGCGATGGGGGGCGCGGGCGTGACCGAGGCCCGGCCGGGCAACTACGTCTTCCACGACGCGACCCAGGTGGCGCTCGGGAGTTGCACGCTCGAGGACTGCGCGCTGAGCGTGCTGGCAACGGTCGTCAGCGTGCCCGCCCCCGACCGGGCCGTGCTCGACGCCGGCAGCAAGGCGCTCGCGGCGGACGGCCGCCGCCCGACGCCGGACGGCCACGGGATCGTCGTCGGCACCCGCAGCCGGGTGGCCCGCCTCTCCGAGGAGCACGGCGTCGTCGCCGTCGCGCCGGGGGACGCGTTCCACGTCGGGCAGCGGGTGCGCGTGGTCCCCAACCACGCCTGCGTGGTCTCGAACCTCCACGACGTGCTGTATGCCGTGCGCCGCGGGGAGGTCGAGGAGGGCTGGCCGGTCGCCGCCCGCGGCCGCGTCGAGTAGCGGCCCCGTCCCAGCTTCTCGTGCCTGCCGGATCGTTGACATTCCATTACTTGACTAGTCAATCATTGCTCGATTACCTTTCTCGCATGGAGCCCGGCATGAGTCGCATCCGACAGGAGATCCGCCAGCGACGACCGTTCCCGTCGCGCGGCCAGGAGGGCGCCGTCGCCCTGCTGCGCACGGCCGACCTCGTGCGGCGCTTCGTGGCCGCGGTGCTGGAGCCCCACGACCTGACACTGCAGCAGTACAACGTGCTGCGGATCCTGCGCGGCGCGGGGGCCGAAGGCCTGCCCACGCTCGAGGTCGGGGTGCGGATGATCGAGCAGGCGCCCGGCGTCACCCGCCTGCTCGACCGTATCGAGGCCAAGGGCCTCGTGAGCCGCGAGCGCTGCCCGCACGACCGGCGCCAGGTGACCTGCCGGATCACGCCGGCGGGACTCGCGCTGGTCGCCCGCCTCGACCAGCCCGTGCTGGAGGCCGACGACGCCTGCTTCTCGAAGCTGTCCGCGAAAGAACTCGACGACCTGATCCAGTTGCTCGACGCCGTGCGCAGTTCCCTTCATCCCCCTTCCCAACCCGAGGAGTGAAACCCGTCATGAAGTCCCTGTCCCTGCTGTTCGCCGCGACCCTCGCGGCCGTCCCCGCCCTGCCGGCCGTCGCCGCCGACGTGTGGACCGTCGACAAGACCCACTCGGAGCTCGGTTTCTCCGTTCGCCACCTGGGCGTCTCACGAGTGCGCGGAGCCTTCAACGACTACGCCGTGCGCGTCGAGGCCGACCCGAGCCGTCCCGAGAATTCGAAGGTGGAGGTCACGATCCAGGCCGCGAGCATCGACACCCGCAACCAGGGCCGCGACAACCACCTGAAGTCGCCCGACTTCTTCGACGTCGCCACCCACCCGACGATCACGTTCAAGAGCACGTCGATCAAGGCTGCGGGCGAGAACCTCTACCACGTGACCGGGGACTTCACGATGCGCGGCGTCACGAAGCAGCTCACGATCCCGGTCACGTTCACCGGCTTCTCGAACATGCGCGGTACCGACAAGGCCGGCTTCGAGCTGGAGACCACCATCAACCGCAAGGACTACGGCGTCTCCTGGAGCGCAGTGCTCGACAACGGCGGCCTGGTGGTCTCGGACGACGTGAAGATCGAGATCGCGCTGCAGATGAACAAGGAGAAGCCGGCGGCGCCGGCCGCGCCATAACTCCTCCGGTCGTCACGGGCGCGCTCCGTTCGCGGGGCGCGCCCCGCTTCTTCGTGGGGCGGCTCAGGCGCCGCCGGCCAGCAGCAGGCGCTCGGCGAGGACCAGGGCATCGACGGGCCAGAACTCCGCCGGCCTTGGCCGGCGCGTGGCGTCGTGGGCCCGGCAGCTCAGCACCAGCCGCGCCCAGCGCGCGGGCACGCTGCTGCGGCCGTGGATCGCGCCGAGCAGGGCGCCCGCGATCGCGGCGTTGGTGTCGGTGTCGCCGCCGCGGCGCACCGAGCGCACCACGCCCTCCTCCAGCGAACGCGCGTGCAGCGCCTCGAAGAAGGCGTTCTGCAACGCGATCAGCACCCAGCCGTCGGATCCGGCATCGGCGCGCCGCGGCACCTCCGCGGCCGCCAACAGGGTGTCGAGCACGGGCTTCTCGCCACCCGCCCGCCGCGTCCAGGCCACGGCAGCCTCCCACGCGGCCCTTCCCCCCGCGCCCGTGCGCAGCGCGTGAGCCAGCGCCACGACGTACGCCGCGCAGGCGTCCCCGCACACCGCGTGCGGGTGGGTCAGCGCGCTGTCCTGGCGCGCGAGGTCGGCGGCGGCCTCCGGCGGAAGCGCGTGGGCGAACACGGCGAGCGGCGAGACCCGCATCAGCGAGCCGTTCGCCTGGGAGTCCGCCTTGGGGTGGCCCGCGAGCGCGCCGGCGGTCGTGCCGCCGATGTCGAACGGGCCCGAGGCGCGCCACGCGTGGTACGCCGCGAGCGCGCCCGCCGGGTCGTACTTCCCCGCCGCCACGATCGATCGCGCGAGGGCGAGCGCCATCTCGGAGTCGTCGGTCGGCTGGCCGGCCAGCGTGTTCCAGGTTCCGCCGTCCTCGAGCTCGCGCGGACCGTCGCCGTGTCGCGCGGCGATCGCCTCGGCGCGTTCGAACTCCACCAGGCTGCCGAGGCTGTCGCCCGCGAGCTGGCCGAGCAGGGCCCCCTGCGCACGTGACAGCAGTCCCGCGTCGCGCACGGTGCGGCCCGGCTCGAGGACGACCGGCTGGAAGCGGGCCGCGGGCCCCTCGAGCGAAGCGCGCCACTCGCGCCCCGCGAGGTCCGCTGCGACCTCGGGCGAGCCGGCGAACGCGCGCTGGCACTGGCTGCGGCCGTCGGCTGCATAACGCACGGGCTGCCCGTCCTGGTCGAGCAGGACTCCACCGGCGCCGCGAACGAGGGCGTGGCCCGCCGCGTAGTCCCACGCCCCCGGCGCGTAGAGCGACACCGCCGCCGCCGCGTCGCCGGCGGCCACCAGCGCCAGGCGGTGGGCGATGCTGACGACGGCGCGGAAGCGGGCCGGGCGCAGCGCGTCGAGGTTGCCTTGCGGCCGGCGATCCGCGCCCGAGGAGACGAGCACGACGTCGGTCGGCCCGAGTCGTGCGGGGAACGTAGCAGGCGCGGGCCGCCCGTCGCGGGTGACCGGGCCGCAGCCTTCGGCCCACGCGTACAGCGTGCCGTCGTCGTCGGGATAGGCGAACGCGAGGACCACGCCGAGCACCGGCAGCCCGCCGTGGGCGAGCCCGATCGAGACGGCGCTGCCGCGGCGGCCGACGAGGTAGTCGCGGGTGCCGTCGTTGGGATCGACCAGCCACACGGGCGCTCCCGGCGCCCCCTCCGCCGCGCCGGTCTCCTCGCCGAGGTAGCCGAAGTCCGGGTGGGCGGCCAGCAGCCGCGCGCGGATCGCGCGCTCGGCCTCGACGTCGGCATCGGCCTTGTCGGGACCGTGGCCGCGCGGCCCCCCGGGCCGGTGGAAGTCGGCGGCGAGGATCGCCCCGGCCTCGCGGGCGGCGGCGATCGCGGTCTCGAGCGGGCCTTGCAGGGAGAGCACGCCCGATTCTACGCGGCGCTCGTTCACTCCCCGGCCGCGGCCGGCACGAACGCCTCGCAGCGGACGACGGGCTGCGGCGGGTAGCGCTTGAGCAGCGGACAGTGGATGAACACGCTGCCGCGGTCGGTCGTCACGTAGCGCGGCGGGGCGGCGCAGGAGTGGCACAGCGAGCCGGGGAACGGACGCCCCTCCATCCCGCGCGACGGCGCCGTCACGTCCGCGGGCGGCGCGGAGGCACGAGCTCGGCGCGGTGGCGGTCGCGCCGGCTCAGCAGTTCGAACGAGCTGTGCAGCTCGTGGGTGTCTTCCTCGAGCAGGCCGTAGGCGCGGCCGATCGCGTCGACCACGTTCTGGTCGGGCGTGGCCCCGGCCCCGCCGGCGACGTCTTCGCCGACGTAGGCGTTGTCGAGCGGCCGCTCGTCGGGGTCGCCGACGCGGAAGGTCTCGTCCTCGTGCGGGATCTCGATCCGCCGCGGCCGCGTCGAGAGCGGCAGCACGCCCGTGCGCAGGGCCTCGGCCGCGACCGCGGTGCCCGAGCGCTGGTGCGGCACGACGTCGGGTCGCGCGTCCGCCTTCTTCACGCCTCAACCCTGCGCCTGCGCGGGCCGGGCCGTCAAGCGGAATCCCGCCCCGCCCTTGAAGCCAGGCGGGCGGCGGACGACAATGATTCTTTCCCGCGCGGGACGCGCGCCACGGAGGGACGAAGCGATGGGCCGGATGGACGTGGTCGACTACAAGGTCTACGGCGACGACATGCAGTTCGTGGAGGTCGAGCTCGACCCCGAGGAGGCGGTGGTCGCCGAAGCCGGCGGCATGATGTTCATGGACGACGGCGTCGAGATGGAGACCATCTTCGGCGACGGCTCGCAGCAGAACTCCGGATTCCTCGGCAAGCTGATGGGGGCCGGCAAGCGGCTGCTGACGGGCGAGTCGCTGTTCATGACCATCTTCGTCAACAAGGCCTCGGGCAAGAAGAAGGTCGCGTTCGGCGCGCCCTACCCCGGCAAGATCGTCGCGATCGACCTCTCCGACGTCGGCGGCACGTTCATCGCGCAGAAGGACTCGTTCCTGGCCGCGGCCAAGGGCGTCCAGGTCGGCATCGCGTTCCAGCGCAAGATCGGGGCCGGGCTGTTCGGCGGTGAAGGCTTCATCATGCAGAAGCTCGAGGGCGACGGCCTCGCCTTCGTGCACGCGGGCGGCACCCTGTACGAGCGCAACCTGGCGCCGGGCGAGATGCTCCGCGTCGACACCGGCTGCATCGTCGGCTTCCAGCCCTCGGTCGACTACGACGTGCAGTTCGTCAAGGGCGTGAAGACCGCGCTGTTCGGCGGCGAGGGCCTGTTCTTCGCCACCCTGCGCGGCCCGGGCAAGGTGTGGCTGCAGTCGCTGCCCTTCTCGCGCCTGGCCGGCCGCATCTTCGCGGCGGCCCCGCAGACCGGTGGCGGCGGCCGAGGCGAGGGCTCGATCCTCGGCGGCGTCGCGCTCGGCTCGCTGCTCGGCGGCGACGAGTAGCCGCGGCCACCGTCGTCAGCGCCGCCGCAGCCTCCACACCCGGTCGCACTCGCTGCCGTCCGGCTTGCGGGTGACCAGCGCCAGCTCGCCCAGGTCCTGCCACCCGGCAGGATCCGGGCGGCGGCGCCCGGGGGCCAGCGGCGACACGACGAGATACGTCGGCTTGCGGCTCGTCCAGTCCTCGAGCGCCCAGCGCGCGTTCCCCGCCAGCAGGTCGACGTCGTCGAGCCCGAAGCGGGCGTCGCGCTCCCAGGCCAGTTGCAGCGCCCAGGCCGTCGTGCGGCGCGAGCCGCTGTGGGTGACGACGTAGATGCCGGTCGGATGCGCCGCCGCCTCGCGCTCCAGGAAGGCCAGCGTTTCGACGACGCCGTAGCCCGAGGGCCAGGCGTCGACGAACTGCTGGCGGTCGATGGCCGGCAACGGCGCCTGCCGCGGGTCGACCAGCAGCGCGGCGTCGAAGCGCAGCGGCAACGCGGCCGCGAGCGCCACGAGCACGGCCGCGGCGAGGCGGCCGCCGCCGAGCGCGCGCCAGGCCGCCGTGCCGCCCGCACCGGCGAGCACGCACAACGGTGCGACCGCCGGCACGACGTAGCGCGGGAACCACAAGGTCGACACCGCGAGCAGCGCCAGCAGCGGCAGCCCCGCGGCCAGCAACGCGAACGCGGCTTCGCCGCGCCGCTCGCGCAACCCGCGCACCAGCCCGGCGGCCGTCAGCAGCAGGAGGGCCGGGGTCAGGTAGGCCCACAGCCACTCGCCGAGCAGGGCCGCGTTCTCGGCGATCCGCGGCACGAGCTGGCCCTCGTCCTTCTCGACCGCGACGCGCACGGTCGAGGTCTGGCGGAAGAACACCACGAGCGGCCAGCCGGCCGTGGCGGCGAACACCGCGAGCGACAGCCCCGCGCGGCGCCAGGCGGCCCTCTCGCGGGGAGCGAGACACAGCGCGGCGAGCAGCGGCAACGCCACGAAGAGCACGCCGAGCGCCTTCGAGAACACGGCGCAGGCGAGCAGCAGGCCCGTGGCGACCGCGTGACAGCGCCCGCCGCCACGGACGCTCGCCGCCGCGGTCCACAGCGCGAGCCCGGAGAACGCGGCGCCGTGGGGATCGGTCAGGAACAGCCGCTCGTGGAACACCGCGAACGGCGCGAGCGCGTAACACAGGCCGGCCGCGAACCCGGTCGCCTCGTCCCACAGCCGGCGCGCGGCCAGCACCACGCCGAGCAGGGCCAGCGTGCTCAGGGCGGCCGTCACGGCCCGCGCGACCAGCACGGCCTCGGGCCCGGGCGGCACGAACAGCGCGCCGACGAAGATGCCGAGCCCCTTGCCGTACTGCCAGGGCTTCTCGAGGTTGAATCCCTCGGCGATCTGCACCGACCAGCGGGCGTGGCCGACCTCGTCGAGGAACGGCGGCAACGCGTCGAGGGCCAGAAACCGCAGCCCGAGGTGGAGCGCCAGCAGCGCGACCCACGGAGCGGCCAGGCGCAGCGCCTTCACGCCCGCGCTCCGCGCCCGCGCGCCACGACCAGGCCCGCGGCCAGCAGCAGCGCCCCGGCGACATCGGCGGCTGCGGCCGGCCACAGCAGCGCGAGCCCCGCGGGCACCCGCAGCACAGGCGGAACAGCCAGGAGGCGCAACACGCCCGGGGCGACGAGGAGCGCGAGACCGAGCGCGGCCGTGAGGACCGGCAGGGCGACGGCGGCCGCGGGGCCCTCGAGCAGCAGCAACTCGCCGCCGGGGGCGAGGAACGCGAAGGGCACCAGGAACGCCGGCAGCGCCCAGTGCAGCGCGCTGCGCATCGTGTCGCTCGGGGAGGCCCCGAGCTGCGCGGCCACCGCGTGACACGACAGCGCCGTCGGCGGTGAGACTTCCGAGAGCACGGCGTAGGTGAACACGAACAGGTGGGCCGCCGGCACCGGGGCGCCCGCCTCGACCAGCGCCGGAGCGATGGTCACGGCGGCGATCGCGTAGCTCGCGGTGATCGGCAGCGCGAGACCGAGCACGATCAGGGACAGGGCCGACAGCACGGCGACGCCGGCGAGCGAACCGCCCGCGGCCTGGACGACGATGCCGGACAGCTTCAACCCGAGGCCCGTCAGGTTCAGCGCGCCGACCAGGATGCCGGCCGTCGCACAGGCCGCGGCCACCGGCAGCAGCGACTCCCCCGCGTCCTCGAGCGCGCGCACCAGCTCGCGGGGCGGCCGCTCCTCCGCCGGCAGCAGCAGGCCGACCAGCAGCGCGAGGGCGAGGCCGGCGATCGCGGCCAGCGTGGGCGAGAAGCCGAGCAGCAGCGCGGCAAACAACGCGAGCAGGCTGCCGAGGTGCGGCCAGCCGGCGCGCAGCGTGGTCCACAGGTGGGGAGCCGCCTGCTCGGCCATCGCACTGGCGGCTTCGGCTTCGACCCGCAACAGCAGGCCGAGGTAGTACAGCCCGCACGGCACGATCGCCCAGCGCACGACGTCCGCGTAGGCTGCGCCCGTCAGCTCGGCCATCAGGAACGCGGCGGCCCCCATCACCGGCGGCGAGAGCACGGCGCCGACGCCGCCCGCGGCAAGCAGCCCGCCGGCGACCGCGGGCGAGTAGCCCGCCCGCAGCAGCAGCGGGCCGGCCACGGAGCCGAGCGTCACCGTGGTCGCGACACCGGACCCGCTGGGCCCGCCGAGGAGGAACGAGGCGAGCGTCACCGCCCGCCCCGCGCCGCGGCGCCCCGCACCGGCGGCGGCGCGCGCGACGTCGAGGAAGAAGCGGCCCGCGCCGCTGCGGTCGAGCACCGCGCCGTAGAGCGCGAAGAGCGCGACGAAGGTGGCCGACACCGCGAGCGGCGCGCCGAACAGCCCCTCGAGCCCCAGGAACTGGAACGCGAGCACCCGTTCCCACGAGTAGCCGCGGTGGCCGAACGGCGCCGGCAACGCGGCGCCGAACACGGCGTAGAGAATCGCGAGCAGGCCGAGCAGCGGCAGGGCCGGGCCCGTCGTCCGGCGCGCCGCCTCCAGCACCAGCACGATCAACACGGCCGCGGCGGCGAGATCGAGCCCGGACGGCCGCGTGCCGCGGTAGACGAGCGCTTCGAAGTCGAGCGCCATCCAAGTCACGATCACGAGCGGCGCCACGGCCGCGAGCACGTCGACCGCACGAGCCAGCCGCCCTGGCCCGGCACCGGAACCCGTCCGATACAGCGCCGGTACCAGGGCCAGGGCGAGTGCGAGGTGCCCGGCGCGGACCAGGTGCGCGGGCCAGAGGAAGGCGACGGCCAGCAGTGCGAAGGCGCCCAGCGCGGCGGCGAGCAGTCGCACCGGCACCGGGCGCGCCTGCCGTGCGTGGGCCCGCAGGTCGCGGTAGGCGGCGGCGTCGCCCGGCGCCCCCGCCGGTGCGCTCAGCGGGACCAGGCGCCGCGCTCCCGGTAGTAGCGGATCGCGCCCGGGTGATAAGGAGCGGCGGTGGCCGCGGTCGCGCGGTCGAGCTCGATGCCGCGTGCCTCGGGGTGAGCGGCCTGCAGCTCGGCCGCCGCCTCGAACAGCACCCGCGTCAGGTCGAACGCCAGGGCCTCGTCGAGCGACTCCGCCACCACCAACAGGTTGGTCACGATCGAGCACGGCGTGTCGGCGGCGAGGCCGTAGGCAACGGCCGGCAGCAGGCCCTCGGCGTAGTGATCTCCGTGGGCCGCGCGCAGGGCGGGCGCCGTGGAGGCCGTCTCGACGAGCCGCAGCCGCGCGCCGGGCCCGCTCGCGAGCTCCCGGATCGCCGCGGTGCCGGCGCCGCCGCTCCAGAAGAAGGCGTCGATGCGGCCGTCGCGCAGCGCGTCGGCCGACTCTGCGACCGACAGCCGCTCCCCCGCCACGTCGCGGGCGGGATCGAGGCCGGCCGCGACCAGCGTGCGCTCGGCGATCACCTCGGTGCCCGAGTTGGGGGCGCCGAGCGAGATGCGCCGGCCACGCAGGTCGGCGAGGCTCGCCACCGGCCCGCCGTCGCGGGCGACCAGGTGCGTGAAGTTGGGGTAGAGCGCCGCCAGCGCGCGGATCGGCAGTGGCCGGCCGAAGCGCCCGTGTCCGGCGACGGCGTCGGCGGCCGCGTCGGCCAGCGTGAAGGCGACGTCCGCCTCGCCGCGCGCCACCCGCTCGAGGTTCTCGACCGAGGCCGCGGTCACCTCGGCAGTCGCCTCCACGCCGTCGAGGCGCTTCTCGACAGCCCGCGCGTAGGCGCCGCCGAGCACGTAGTACACGCCGCCCGTGCCACCGGTGGCGATCGAAAGCCGGCGCGGTCCCCTCGCACGGCTGCACGCGAATGCGGCGGCAGCAGCGCACAGCCAGGTCGCGTCGCGCCGCTTCACCGCGCCGCCACCTCGAGCTCGCGGCCGAACGCGGCCGCGAAGCGGCCTGCGAGGCCGCGCGGGCGCCAGCCGGCCAGCTCGCGCACCCGCACGCGGCTGCGGCCCGGCACGTTCTCGACGGTGGCGTGCAGGCGCTGCCCGCGCGGACAGCGGTGCTCGAGGTCGTCGGCCAGCGCCAGCAGCACGCCCGCGCGCTCCACCGCCTCGCGGTCGGCAGCCGCCACCAGGGGCTGCATCGGGCGCGGGCTGGCGTCGGCGTCGCCGCTGCGCGTGATCGCGGAGACGAGCGCGACCTCGCGGTGGGTGAATCCGTCGAGCTCCGTGGCGAGCAGGATGTCGGCGGCGTGTTCGTAGCGGTCGAAGTAGTCGACGCTGCGGCCGACGTCGAGCAGCGTCGCGGCGTGGGCCAGCGCCTCGCGCAGCTCGGCCGCGCCGCGCGGCAGCAGCGCGGCGCCGAGCGCGCGCGCCAGCCCGGCCCGCCGCTCGGCCGAGTGTGCATCGAAGCCCGCGAAGCGCCGCCCCAGGGCCCGCACCGAGGCGTCGCGCACGTCGGGCACCGACGGCAGCTCGGCGCCGTCGATCCCGTAGGCGAGGCCCTCGCGCACGCCCTGGCCAGAGACCAGCACCCGCTCGGCGCCGACGTGCTCCATCAGCGCGAGGATGCCGCAGGCGCCGCCGGCGATCGAGTCGCCGCGGTCCTGGTTGAGCCCGGGCAGCCGCTCGCGCTTGCGGGCCCGCCGCGACACGAGCGTCTCCGCGATCTCGCGAACTCCGCCGCGTGACAGCTCGTAGCCGTGCAGCCGCGTGATCGGGTACGGGCGCCCGTGGCGGTGCATCTTGGCGAGGTTGCGGACGGACCCCCCCGTGCCGGCGAACACCTCGCCCGCGCGCAGCCGCGGCACGCCGGCTTCCTCGAGCTGCGCGAGCACGTGCTCGCGCAGCCGGCGCACCTCGGCGCGGGTCGGCGGGTCGGTCAGCAGGAAGTGGTGGGAGAGCCGCAGCGAGCCGAGCCGCAGGCCAAAAGAGCGCACGGCGCGCCGGGCCCGGAAGTGCGTCACCTGCATCGAGCCGCCGCCCATGTCGAACAGCAGCCCGCTCTCGACGGGCAGCCCGCGCACCGCGCCGAGGAAACCGAAGCGGGCCTCGGCCGCGCTGTCGAGGATCTGCACGCGGATGCCGAGCTCGCGGCGCACGCGGGCGATGAACAGCGCTCCGTCCGCCGCCTCGCGCGCCGCCGCGGTCGCCAGCGCCACCACTCGCCGTGCCCCGGCCCCGCGGGCAATCGCGTGAAAATCGCGCAGCGCCTCCATCGCCCGCTCGATGCCGCGGTACCCGAGCCGCCCGCGGTCGTCGAGCTCCTCGACCAGGCGCAACGAGGCGCGGGCACTGGCCAGGATCCGCAGGTGGCCGGCCGCCTCGCGGGCGTAGACCACCACCCGGCCCGAGTTCGAGCCGACGTCGATCACTGCGACCGACTCGGGAAGCGAGCCTCCGCCGCGCGGCATCGGGGCCGAGTATAGGCGCTCGCCAACGAAGGAACGGGCCGGCACCGGGGAGGCGCCGACCCGTCGAACCTTCCTTCCGGAAGGGCCCGTCAGCGGGCGGACCTCCGCGCGAGGCGGAGATCCTGGAGGACCGGGGCCACGCCCCGGGGCGAGAGGTCAGAGGAGGAGATGAGGGGAAAGGTGGGGCTCCCCGAGTCGCCGCTGGGTCGGTTGTCGCCGCTTGAAGAAGATCCGTTCATGCCGGAGATCTCCCCACCTGTCCGCCCACTTTTGCAAACCTCGGGCCAGCCCCCGAGGGCCTCCTGGCCGCAAAACGGAGCGCGGGAGCACCCGAGGCCGGCAACCGCTGCGGCAGCTTGCCCCGGGCGCGCACGAAAGCGCTAGTACTTGACCGAGCAGCCGTAGGGGGTGGAACTCGCAACGCTGACCGGCTTGCCAGCCAACGCCTCGTCGAGCGCCGCGGCCACGTGGTTGCGGGCGCCTGCGACGTCGGCAATGTCGGTCGACGGCTTGTCGTCGATGGCGCCCGCGTAGACGAGCGTGCCCTTGGGGTCGATCACGTACATGTGCGGCGTGGTCTTGGCCCCGTAGGCCTTCCCGGCCTTGCCGTCGGCGTCCAGCAGGTAGGCGCTGGGTGCGGCCTTCCGCTCCGCGAGCTTGCCCGCGACCTCGGCCGGCTGCAGGTGGCCCTGCTTGCCGGCCGCCGACGAGTTCACGGTCAGCCACACGACGCCCTTGGCCGTGTAGGTGTTCTGGAGCTTCTGCATGTTGCCGCTGCCGTAGTGCTTGACCACGAACGGGCAGTCGAAGTTGTTCCACTCGAGCACGACGAACTTGCCCTTGAACGACGAGAGGGAGTGCGGCTTCCCGGTGCTGTCGGTCAGCGTGAACTCGGGGGCGGGCTGGCCGACGACGGCCGCCGCGTGGGCAGGCGCCGTCAGAACGACGGCGACGAGCGCGGCAAGGAACGCGGAACGCTTCACTTCGGGTCCTCCTTGGGAATGGTTGTCGGGAAACGGCGGATCAGAGCGTCTCGTCGAGCGCCTTCAGGATCGTCCCGGCGTCGAGGATCTCGGGCAGCAGTCGGTGCGGCTTGCTGGCATCGCGGCCGTAGAGCACGTAGACCGGCACGCCCTGGCGGCCGTACTCCGCGAGCGCGCGGGTGATGCGCTCGTCACGCAGCGTCCAGTCGGCCTTGAGCAGCGCGACCCCCTCCGCCTGGAAGCGCGCCGCCACCTCCGGCGAGGCCAGCGCCACCCGCTCGTTGACCTGGCAGGTCAGGCACCAGTCCGCCGTGAAGTCGACGAACACGGGCCGTCCCGCGGCGCGCAGTTCGGCGAGGCGCTCGGGCGACCATGGCTCCCACGCGAGCCCGCCGGCCGCCGGGGCCGCGGCGTTCGCGGTGGCCCGCTGGGGCTGGCTCATGCCCAGCGCGAGCCCCGCGCAGAGCAGCAGCGCGGCGCTGCCCAGCGCCAGCACGCGACCGCGCCCGCTCGCCTCCGAGGCCGTGCCGCGGCCGTAGGCCCAGGCCGCCATCGCCACCAGCACCAGGGCCAGCAGCAGCGCGGCCACGCCGTCGATCCCCGTCTGGCGGCCGAACAGCCAGGCCAGGAACACCACGGTGCCGAGCAGCACGAAGCCCATGAGCTGCTTGAACGTCTCCATCCAGCGCCCGGGCTTCGGCATCAGCGCCAGCAGCCGGGGCGACGCCGAGAGCGCCAGGTAGGGCGTGGCCATGCCCGCGCCGAGAGCCGTGAAGACGGCGAAGTTGACGGTGGCCGGCTGGGCCAGCGCGAAGCCCAGCGCCGAACCCATGAACGGCGCGGTGCACGGCGTGGCGGTCAGGGTCGCGAGCGCCCCGCCCCAGAACGAGCCGGCGAGCCCGTGGCGAGGCGCGCGCCCCGCGACCGACGACAGCGACTCGCCCACCTCGAAGACGCCGAACATGTTGAGGGACAGCAGCGTGAACAGGCTGGCCAGGAAGGCCACGAACGGCGGCGACTGGAGCTGGAAGCCCCAGCCGATCTGCTCGCCGCCCGCTCGCAGCGCGAGCAGCGCCCCGGCCAGCGCCCAGAAGAAGACCAGCACGCCCGCCGCGAAGGCGAGGCCGTGGCGCAGCGCGCCGCCCTCGCCGCCGCCGTGCTTGACGAACGCGAGCACCTTGAGCGAGAGCACCGGCAGCACGCAGGGCATCAGGTTCAGCAGCAGGCCGCCCACGAAAGCGAAGCCGAGGGCGACGGGCAGGCTCGGCCCCGTGCCGGCCGGCGGCGCCGCGGGCGCGGGCGGCTTCGGAGGGGCCACCGCGTCGGCCGCCCCCTCCCGCAGCGGCACCGAGACCGTGAAGCCGCGCCCGTCGGCCGTGGTGACGACGCCGTCGAGGGTCGCGGGCAGTGCCCCGCCGTTGGGGTTGCGCGCCATCACGACCCGGAAGCCCGAGCCCGCCGACGTCACCTCCTGGGGGACCGCGTACTCGACCAGTTCGCTGGCCAGCGGGAAGAAGTGGACCGGCGTCGCAGCGCCCGGCGCCTCGCTGATCGACAGCGCGATGGCCTGGGCGCCCGCCAGGGCTTCACCCTTCCAGCCGGTCGTCGGCCGCGGCAGCCGCTCGCGGGCTCGGGCGAACGGCGCGGCCCGCGCGGCGTCGGGCGCCGCCTGAGCCGCGACCGGGAGCGTCAGCGCGAGCTGCGCCTTGCCGGGCAGGCACTGCTCCTTGCACTCCAGCCAGTCGACCTTGGCCTCGAGGGTCACGCTCGAGCCCGGCGCGGCCGTGGCGGGGACCCTCAGCTCCGACAAAAGCCAGGCCTCGCCGTCGTAGCCGTAGCTGACCAGCGGCCCGACCTCGATCCGGGCCGGCACGGGCCACAGGATCGGCCCTGCCTCGAAGCCCTCGGGCAGCGTCCAGCGGATCTTCGTCGGCAGGCCCGAGTCGCCCGGGTTCTGCCAGTAGGTGTGCCACTCCGGCTCCATCTCGAGTCGGAGCGCGACGGTCAGCACCTGACCCGGGGCGACCGCGGTCGTCTCCGGCACCAGCGTCGCGACGACGTGCTTGCTGCGGCCGGACGCGGCCTGGCCGGAGGCCGGGACCGCCGCCAGCAGCGCGGACAGGAGGAGGAGAGCGCCCTTCATGATCCCCGGAAGCGTAGCGCGAAGCCCGCGGAGACGGCATGGAACGGCGCAAAAACGGAGCAAAAAGATATGTGCGCTCAGGCCTCCGTCGCGGGCGGAGCGGGCTTCAGGGCGCCCCGCCACACGTACGCGCACAGGGCCAGGAAGAGTACGATCGAGACCGTCTCGGCGATCCCCACGTTGTCGTAGAACGGGGTCTTGATGCGGTCCTCCGCGTACCACACGAGGCCGCCCAACCAGGCGTCGGACTGCGGCGGCAGCAGCCGCAGCGCGGCGCCGAACACCCCGCCGAGCGCCCCGCCGGCCATCAGGCCCGAGGCGATCACGACGCCGCGCTCGCGGATCCGCGCGCCGGCGGCGTTGCCTGCGCGCTCCGAGCGCTTCTGCAGCCGGTGGGCCAGGAAGCCGCCGACGAGGGCGGGCGTGTTGAGCTCGAGCGGCAGGTACATGCCCAGCGCGAAGATCAGCGCCGGCACCCCGAGCATCTCCATGATCACGGCGATCACCGCGCCGGTGCCGAACAGCGCGTAGGCGATCGGCTCGCGGCTCATGAAGCTCTCGACCAGCGCCTTCATCAGCGAGGCCTGCGGCGAGGCCAGCACCGGCCGCGGGTCGCCCGGCGCCGCTTCGCCGAACTGGAACGCGCTGGCCAGCATCACGATGGTGAGGCCCGCCGCCACTGCCGAGACCAGGATGCCGAGGAACTTGACCTTCTCCTGCGCTTCCGGCGTCGAACCCAGCCAGTAGCCCGTCTTGAGGTCGGTGATCATCTGGCCCGAGACCGACAGCGCCGTGCAGACCATGCCCGCGATCGCCATCACGAAGAACATCCCGGTGGTCCCCGACAGGCCGAAGTTCAGCAGCACGACCGAGCTGACGATGATCGTCAGCATCGTCATCCCCGACACCGGGTTGCGGGCGGTGGTGGCGATCGCGTTGGCGGCCACCGAGGCGAAGAAGAACGAGAACACGAGCGTCAGCGCGAGGCCGACGAGGGTGACGACCAGCGAGCTGCCGAGGCTGCCGAAGAACAGCCCCGCGCCCAGCGCCGACAGCAGCACGCCGATCAGGATCGTGACCATCGGCAGGTCGCGGTCGGTGCGCTCCTGCGAGTGGTGGCCGCCCGCCTGGAACGCCTTCTTCGCGATCGCCAGCGAGCCGATCACGACCTTCAGGGACTTGAGGATGCCGAAGATTCCGGCGGTGGCGATGGCGCCGACGCCCATGAAGCGCACGTAGCTGCGGAAGATCTGCTGGGCGGACATCTCCGCAATCGGCACCCGGCCCGGGTAGACGACGGCGTCGCCGAGGTGCTGGCCCACCATCCACAAGAGCGGCACCAGCACGAAGTTGGCGAGGAAGCCGCCGGCGCACAGGATCATCGACGAGCGCAGCCCCATCACGTAGCCGAGGCCGAGGATGAAGGCGATGGCGTCGAAGCCGACCACGACCCGCGCCTTCTCCGCCAGCGCCTTGACCGGCTCCAGGAACTGCAGGTACACGAACTCGCGCCAGACCTGGAACGTGGTGACGAAGAAGTCGTAGACCGCCGCGATGCCCGTCGCCTGCAACAGCAGCCGCGCCTGTTCGCCGCCCTTCTCGCCGGTGACCAGCACCTCGGTGATGGCGGTGGCTTCCGGGTAAGGGAGCTGGCCGTGGGTCTCGCGCACGAAGTAGCGGCGCAGCGGGATCAGGAACAGCACGCCCATGCAGCCGCCCGCCAGGCAGATGAACACCGTCTGCAGCGGGTGCGGGTCGAGCTTCAGGATGTAGAGCGCGGGCAGCGTGAAGATGGCGCCGGCGACCAGCGAGCCCGAGACGCCGCCGACGCCGGTGATGATCACGTTCTCGAGCAGCGACGAGCGCCGCGCGTAGACGCGGGCGAGGCCGATTGCCAGGATCGAGATCGGGATCGCCGCCTCCATCACCTGGCCGACCTTGAGCCCCGAGTAGGCGGAGGCGACCGTGAACAGGACGCAGAAGAACAGACCCCAGCCCACGGACCGCCAGGTCGCCTCCGGCGGGCGCTCGCTGGCGGGCACCATCGGCTCGTAGACCTCGCCCGGCGCCAGTTCCTTGTACGCGTTCTCCGGCAGGGATCGCGTCGCGGGGGAATCCATGTCGCTGCCTCCTGGTGGGCCCGCGGCCGCCTGCCGGAGTCCGGGCACGGTCATGCACTTCGCGTGCCTGCCCGGGCGCCAACTTTGCCGCTCCCGGCCCCCCGGCGGTCGCGGTGGTATGGTTGCCTGCCCCAGCCAAGCGAGGACAACTCCCATGCGCCTGTCCGCCGTCGTCACGGCGACCCTGCTGGCGACCGCCGCCTTCGCGGCCGGTCCGCAGCACAAACCCGCCGACCTGCCCGTCTTCGGCGTCGACTCCGTCGTCGTCGCCGTCCCCGTCTTCGTGCTCGACAAGAGCGGCAAGGCGGTGCCCGGCCTGACCCGCGAGGCGTTCGCGGTCGAAGACGACGGCAAGCCCGTGCCGGTCGTCGCGTTCCAGGCCGTCGACGCGGGCGAGCGGCTGCCCCCCGACGCGCCACGCTCGACCCGGGCGGCCGCCCGGCGCCAGTTCCTGTTCCTCTTCGACCTCTCGTTCTCGACACCGGACGGGCTGCGCCGCGCGCGCGAAGCGGCCCTGAGTGCGTTGGACGAAGGCCTGGCCCCGGGCGACCTGGCCGCGGCTGCGACGTTCGGCAACTCCGGCCTGAGGATCCTGGTCAGCTTCACGAGCGACCGCGAGCAGTTGCGCCGCGCGTTCCTCGATCTGGGCGGGATGCAGGCGGAGCGCCGCACCGACCCCTTGCACCTCGCGTTCGACCTCGGCCTGCGGCTGGGCGAGAGCGGCGGCCTCGAAACCGATGCGCGCCGCGGCGACGACCCCGGCCGGGGGGCCGACATGGACGCCCAGCTCCGCGTGCACCTGATCCAGCAGGACCAGGTCGAGCGGCGGATCTATGCCGACCGGGTCCGCGGCTTCCTCGACGGCCTCGAGGGCCTCGCTCGGCTGCTGGACTCGGTCCAGGGTCGCAAGCAGGTGCTGCTGCTCTCGGCTGGTTTCGACCCCGGGGTGCTGGGCGGCGTCGAAGGAGCGCAGCGCGTCGAGAGCACACGTTCGGTCACCGAGGGCCGCATCTGGGAGGTCGACTCCTCGGCCCATTTCGGCGACGCGGTGACGGCGCAGGCGATGAGCGGGCTGTTCGACGCGCTGGCGGCGGCGGACGTGGTCGTCCATTCCCTCGACGTCACCGGGCTGGGCGCGGGCGGCCGGGCCGACGCGGGCGGTCGCTCGGCGGCCGGCGGCAAGGGCTCGGAGTCGCTGGCCCAGCTCGCGATCAACTCCGGCGGCCGCTTCGTCAAGTCGGCCAACGACGCGAGCGCCGCTCTGCGCGAGATCCTCGATGCCAGCCGCCACTACTACGTGCTGGCCTTCGAACCCCGCGCGGGCGGCAAGAAGCCGGGCCAGCTCCGCCGGCTCAAGGTGAAGGTGGCAGGCGACGGGCTCAAGGTCTCGCACCGCGCTGCCTGGATGCTGCCCGCGCCGATCGCTGCCGACGCGCCACAGGCGCGGCTCGCGACCGCTGACGCGATCGTCAAGGGCCTCGAGGGCGGCTCGTTCGGGCTGCGCGCGGTGGCCGTCCCCTACCGCGGTGCGAACGGCGCGCCGGCACTGCCGTTCGTGCTCGAGATCGACGGCTCCGGGCTCGCGGCGGGCGCGAAGGGCGCGCTCGACCTCGAGGTCTTCGGGTACGCTTTCGACGCGGAAGGGCGGATCGAGGACGCGGTCCACGCCACGCCTCGGGTCGACCTCGCCACGCTCGGCGCACAGGTCCGCGACAAGGGAGTCCAGGTGCTGAGCTCGTTCCGGGTGACGCCTGGCCCCCACGAACTGCACTTCGTCGTCCGCGAGCGCGGCTCCGGCCGCGCGGCGGCCGTGCGCGTGCCGGCCTCGGTGCCCGACTTCTCGGGTCCTGCCCTCTCCGACCCGCTCTTCGTCGACGACCCGCGGACCCGGGTCGTGGTGCCGGCTCCCAGCGTCGCGCAGCCTCAGCTCGCGATCCCGTTCCGGCTCGGCGAAACCGCGTTCGTCCCCGACCCGAGGCCCAGCCTGCGCGCGGGCACCCGCGTGGAGATCGCGCTCTTCGCCTGGAAACACCCCGGCCTCGGCTTCTCCGAGCTGACAGCGAAGCTGCTGGGCGGACCGGAGCCGGTCGATGCCGAAGCGCGCCTGGGCCGCAGCCTGCGCGACGCGGACGGCTTCGTGCGCCTCGTCGTGACGATCGTGGTGCCGCCGGGGCCTGCAGGCGACCGCCTGCTGGAACTGACCTTCCGCGATCCCGAGACGGGCGACGTCGTGACGACTGCCGCTCCCGTCCGGGTCGAGTAGGGTCCTGCCGGAGGTGGGACTCGAACCCACACGGGCCTGCTAGGCCCCGGGGCTTTTAAGGCCCCCGCGTCTGCCATTCCGCCACTCCGGCGCGGGGCGATCATGCCCCACGCCGCGCCGCCCGCGCGAGGTTGCGTTGACCTCGCGCCGGGCCGCGCCCAACATGCACCCCGACCGGAGGTACCCGATGCTCGTCCGCCTCGCCGCAGCGCTGCTCGCTCTCGCCCTCGCCGCTCCCTCGCTGGCGGCCGAGGCCTCTTCGCCCGCCGGCCACTGGAAGGGCGCGATCGAAGTACCGGCCGGGCGCCTCGAGATCGACGTCGACCTGGCGCGCGCCGAAAGCGGCGCGTGGAGCGGCGACATCTCGATCCCTGCCCAGGGCGCGAAGGACCTGGCGCTGGCCGAGGTGTCCGTGCTGGACGCGAAGGTGTCGTTCCGGATGCCGGGCGTGCCCGGCGACCCGAAGTTCGCGGGCGAGCTGTCGGCCGACGGCGCGACGCTCGCCGGCACCTTCAGCCAGGGCGGGGCGACGCTGCGCTTCTCGCTCTCCCGCGGCGCCGCCCCGGTGGCGGCGGCCCGCGAGAAGCTCGATGGCATCGACGCGGTGATCGAGAAGGCGCTCGCCGACTTCGAGGCCCCGGGCATGGGCCTCGCGGTGGTCCGGGGCGGCGAGGTCGTGCTCGCGAAGGGTTACGGCCTGCGCGACCGCGAGCAGAAGCTGCCGGTCACCGCCGACACGCTGTTCGCGATCGGGTCCACGACCAAGGCGATGACCGCCACCCTGCTCGGGATGCTGGCCGACGAGGGCAAGGTCGCGTTCGACGCCCCCGTGCGCCGCTACCTGCCGTGGTTCGCGCTGAAGGACGCCGCTCTCTCGGAGCGGCTCACGGTGCGCGACCTGCTCACCCACCGCTCGGGCCTGCCGCGGCACGACCTGCTCTGGTACAACTTCAACGAGGGCACGCGCCGCCAGCTCGTCGAGCGCATCGCCCACCTCGACCTGACCGCCGACCTGCGCGAGAGGTTCCAGTACAACAACCTGATGTACGCGACGGCCGGCTACCTGGCCGGCGAGCTGGCCGGCACGAGCTGGGAGGCGCTGGTCCGGGAGCGGCTGTTCGTCCCGCTCGGCATGGCGCGCACGAACGTCTCGGTGCTCGACTCGGAGCGCGACCCCGACCACGCCCTGCCGTACGCGAAGCGGGACGACAGGGTCGAACGCATCCCGTTCCGCCGCATCGACCTCGTGGGCCCGGCCGGCTCGGTCAACTCGAGCGCCTCCGAGATGGCGCGCTGGCTGCTCTTCAACCTGGCAGGCGGCAAGGCCGGCGAACGCCAGCTCGTGCAGCGCGCCACGCTCGCGGACGCCCACGCGCCGCACATGGTGGGCAGCGGGCGGGGCGATCGGCGCGAGATCCTGCCGATCGGCTACGGCCACGGCTGGGGCGTCGACGCCTATCGCGGCCACCGCCGGGTCAGCCACGGCGGCGGCATCGACGGCTTCATCACGATGGTGACCCTGTTCCCCGACGACGACCTCGGCATCGTCTCGTTCGTCAACGCCGGCGTCGGCCTGCCCGACCTCGTCAACAACACGATCGCCGACCGCGTGCTGGGCCTGGAGCCCGTCGACTGGATCGGCGAGGCGCTGGCCCGGCGCAAGACCGCCGAGGCGGCCGGCGCCGAGGCGGAGAAGAAGAAGGCGGCGGCGCGGGTCGCGGGCACGAAGCCGTCGCACCCGCTGGCCGACTACGCGGGCGACTACACACACCCGGGCTACGGCACGGTCAAGGTCGAAGCCGCGGACGCCAAGCAGGTTTCGCTCGCGATCACGATCAACGGCATCCGCACGCCGCTCCAGCACTGGCACTACGACGTGTGGAACGGCGCGAAGACGGACGACCCGACCTTCGAGGACACGAAGTTCCTGTTCCGTGGCGACGCCGACGGCCAGATCGCCGCGGTGGAGGCCCGTTTCGACGCCCAGGCGCCGCCCGTGGTGTTCGGCAAGCGGCCACCGGCGCGGCTCTTCGACCCCGCGGCCCTCTCGGCGTTCGTCGGCCGCTACCAGTTCCCGAACCAGGTGGCCGAGGTCACGCTTTCGGGCGCTTCGCTCAAGCTCACGCTGCCCGGCCAGCCGACCTACACGCTCGAGGCGCTGGTCTCCGGCCGCTTCGCGCTGAAGGAGGCGCCGATCGTCCAGATCGAGTTCGTCGAGGTGGGCGGCCGCGTGACGCAGTTGCGCTCGCACCAGCCCGACGGCGTCTACGAGGCGAAGCGGATCGAGTAGGCGCCTTTCAGCGGCGAGCGGCGGCGATCACCTCGAGCACCGCCTCGTGCAACGGCCCGTTGGTGACGAGGACCTCGTCCGTCTCGACCCCGAGCGGCGATCCGTCGAAACGCGAGGCGCGCCCGCCTGCCTCCTCGACCATCAGCGCGCCCGCCATCACGTCCCACGGCTTGAGCCGCTCTTCCCAGAAGCCGTCGATGCGGCCCGCCGCCATGTATGCCAGGTCGAGGGCGGCGGCGCCGTCGCGGCGCACCGCGCGGGCCCGCGCGATCAGCGCCCGGAACAGCACGAGCGCACGGTCGACGTCGTCGCGGAAGTCGTAGGGGAAACCGGTGATCAGCAGGCTCTGCAGCAGCTCGGAAGTCCGCGTGCAGTGCACGCGGCGGCCGTTGCAGAACGCGCCGGCTCCGCGCTCGGCCGTGAACAGCTCCTGCTTGACGGGGTCGTAGACCGCACCGGCGACCCGTTCGCCGCGCCTCGTGAGCCCCACCGAGGCGCAGTAGAACGGGTAGCCGTGGGCGTAGTTCGTGGTGCCGTCGAGCGGGTCGACGTACCACACGTAGTCCGAGCCGCGGCGCTCGGTCGCGGTCTCCTCCGTCACGATGTCGTGGTCGGGAAAGCGCTGGCGCAGCACCCGCAGGATCGCGTCTTCGCTGGCGCGGTCGACCTCGGTCACCAGGTCGACCTCGCCCTTGTGGCGGATCTCGATCTCCTGGCCGCGGTAGCGGGCCTGCACGGCGCCCGCGGCGAGCACCGCCTCGGCCGCCACGTTCGCGAAGCTGCTGGTGTCCACGCTCGTCTCTCCTCCCCCGGCGCGGGATTGTAGGCCCGGCGCGCCGGCACAGGCACAGCGCGGCCGTAGTAGCATCCGCATCCTCGCCGATGTCCCTGCCTTCCCCCGCCGACCAGCGCCTGCCGAAGCTCGCCACCGGCGTGCTGCTGCTGGGCGCCCTGCTGCTCGCCGTGTTCCGCGCCGACCAGTTCCCGCTCCTCGGCCCCGACGAGCCGCGCTACACCCGGGTCGCCGTGGAGATGCACCGCGCGGACGAGTGGGTGCGCCCGACGCTGCAGGGCGAGCCGTGGCTGGAGAAGCCGATCCTCTTCTACTGGCTCGCCTCGGCGGCGTTCGACCTGTTCGGCGAGACCGAGACCGCGGCGCGCCTGCCTTCGAACCTGGCCGCCGTGGCGCTTTGCGGCCTGACCGCGCTGTTCGGAGCCCGCACCCTCGGCGCCCGCGGCGGGCTGCTCGCCGGCGGGCTGCTGGCCACCGCGATCCTGCCCTTCGTGTACGCCCGCGCCGCCAGCATGGACATGCTGCTCGCAGCGTCCGTGACGGCCGCTGTCGCGCTGTGCGGCCTGCGCCTGCTCGGCATCGCCGGCGGCACGGCCTGGCCAGCCGCCTTCGCGGCGATGGGGCTCGCCACGCTCGCCAAGGGCCCGCTCGGGATCGTGCTGCCGCTGCTCGTGCTGCTCGCCTGGAGCGCCGCGACGCGGCAGGCAGTACCGCTCGTCCAGTTCCTGCGGCCGGGCAACCTGCTGGCGCTGCTGCTGGTCGCCGGGCCGTGGTATGGCGCGATCCTCTTCGACCAGGGCTGGCACTTCGTCGACGTCTTCATCCTGAACCACAACCTGGCGCGAATGACCTCGACGATCCACAACCACCCGGGCCCGTTCTGGTACTACGTGCCCGTGCTGCTGGCGGGGCTGTTCCCGTGGAGCGGCCTGGTCGTGCCGGCCGTGGCCGGCGCGGCGCCGCGCCGCTCGCGGGTCGACCTGTTCCTGCTGTGCTGGCTGCTGGCGCCGCTCGCGTTCTTCTCCTCGGCCGGCTCCAAGCTGCCGGGCTACATCCTGCCGTGCCTGCCGCCGCTGGCGCTGCTGTGCGCGCAGGCGGCGCTGCGCATCGACCGCGAGCGCGGTGGCTGGGGCTGGGGCCGTTTCGCGGCCCTGTTGACGCTGGTGCTGGGCGCCGTGCTGTTCGCCGCGCCGTTCGCGTGGGCCCGCCGCGGCGAAACCGGGGCACTCGCCCTGTGGCCCGCCGGCGCCTGGGCCCTGCTCACCGCGTTTCTCTTCTCGCGCCGCATCGCGAAGGACGCGTTCGCCGCCTACCGCGCGCTGGCGATCGGCGGCGCCGGCCTGCTGCTGCTGCTCGCCCTCTCGCTGCCACCGCTGCTGGCCCGCCTCGAGTCCGGCCGCGCGCTGTTCGCGCCGGCCCGCGGCCGCGAGGTGCTGGCGTGGGGCGCGTGGCGCACCGCGTGGATGGCCGGCTACTTCTACAACGACGGCCGCGTGCGCGAGATCGAGGGCATCGCCGACGTCGCGCGGGCCGTCGAGTCGGGCCCGGCGCTGGTGCTGGCCGGCCCCGCCCAGCGCCGCGAGTTGGAACGCGCGCCAGGCCTCGAGGCGTTCGCGCTGGCGGAGGGCCCGCGCCGCAACGCGCTGCTGCGCGTGAAGCGGGCTGGCAGCGGCTTCTAGGCCTTCTTCACCATGCGGACGACGGTGCCGCCGCGCGGCGGGAAGGCGTAGCTGACCTCGTCCATGAACTGCCGCATGAAGAAGATGCCGCGGCCGTCCGCCTTCAGCAGGTTCTCCGGCGCCAGCGGGTCGGGCACGGTGCCGGGGTCGAAGCCGGGCCCCTCGTCGGCGATCTCGACGGCGAGCTGGCCCGGCTCCGCGGTGAACGCGATCCGCACCCGCTTGGCTTCGTCCAGCTTGTTGCCGTGCTTGATCGCGTTGGCGACCGACTCGCGCACGGCCACGCTCATGTAGTGGTTCTGGTCTTCGCTGAAGCCGACCAGCGCCGAGAGTTGCGCGAGCACCGTCTGGACCGTTTCGAGCAGGTCCAGCCGGCTCGCGATGTCGAGGTGAACCGTCCCGGGGTCGCTCTTCATGGCCTCGTGGCGTCGCACCTCGCGTGGCGCAAAATCGAGAGCGACCGTAACACCCCCGTTTCCGATGGTCAAGGCGCGCGGGTTCAGCGAGTTGGCCTCGTGTACGATGCGGCGCGCCATGACCCTCGAGTTGTTCCCGGCCCTGCGCTTCGCGGGCCGCTTCCGCGCCCCGGGCGACAAGTCGATCTCCCACCGCGCGGCGATCCTGGCGGCACTGGCCACGGGCCGCTCGCGGCTCTCCGGCTTCTCCCCCGCCGCCGACTGCGCCAGCACCCTCGGCGTCCTGCGCGCGCTGGGAGTCGAACTGGAGACCAGGCCGTGCGAGGCGGGCCTCGACGTCGTCGTCGACGGACGCGGCCCGGATGGCTGGCGGTCGCCGACCGCGGCGCTCGACTGCGGCAACTCCGGCTCGACGATGAGGATGATGGCGGGCGCGCTGGCGGGTCTGCCACTCGCGGCGACGCTCGACGGCGACGGCTCGCTCCGCCGCCGCCCGATGCGGCGCGTCGCGGAGCCGCTGCGCGCCATGGGCGCAGCCGTGGAGACGACGGCCGAGGGCACGCCACCGCTGCGCGTGGAAGGCGCCTCCCTGCGCGCCCAGCGCCACCGCCCCGCGGTGCCCTCCGCCCAGGTCAAGACCGCGCTGCTGCTCGCGGGCCTCCACGCCTCGGGCGAGACCTGGGTGGAGGAGGACGCCGCCACCCGCGATCACACCGAGCGGCTGCTGCCGCGGTTCGGCGTCGAGGTGCTGCGCGCCGCGGGTGCCGTCGGCGTGCGCGGCCCGGCCCGGCTGCGCGGCGCCGAGGTGGCGATCCCCGGCGACGCCTCCTCCGCCGCGTTCCTCGTGGTCGCCGCGCTGACCCGCCCCGGTTCGTCGATCCGCGTGGAGCACGTGCTGCTCAACCCGGGCCGCGCCGCGTTCCTCAACGTGCTGCGCCGGATGGGTGGCGACCTCGAGTGGCAGGTCGAGAGCGATGTGCCCGAGCCGGTGGGCTGGATCGAGGCCCGCGGCTCGCGGCTGCGCGCGACGCGGATCGAGCCGCACGAGGTCCCGGCGCTGGTCGACGAGATCCCGGCCCTGTGCTCTGCCGCGGCGCGAGCCGAAGGCACGACCGAGGTCCGCGGGGCCGCCGAACTGCGGGTCAAGGAGAGCGACCGGCTGGCGGCGATGGCCGAGGGCCTCTCGCGGCTGGGCCTCGCGGTCGAGGAGCGGCCCGACGGCCTGGCGGTCACCGGGCGCGAGACGCTGCGCGCCGCCGCGCTGCGCGCCCACGGTGATCACCGCATCGCGATGGCGCTGGCGGTCGCGGCGCTGTCGGCCGACGGGCCGTGCCTGCTCGACGAGCCCGAGTGCGCGGGCGTGTCGTTTCCGACCTTCTTCGAGGCGCTGGAGCGCGGGGCCGTGCGCGCGTGATGCGGCGCGTCGTGCTGGTCGGCTTCATGGCCGCCGGCAAGAGCACGATCGGCGCCCGGCTCGCGCGGCGCCTCGGCTGGGACTTCCTCGACATGGACCGGAGGATCGAGGAGCGCCTCGGCCTGAGCGTGGCCGAGGCCTTCGCCCGGCTGGGCGAGCCGGCCTTCCGGGCGGAAGAGGAGGCGGTCGCCCGCGAGCTGCAGGGCCGCGAGGCGCTGGTGGTGGCTGCGGGCGGCGGCGCGTTCGCCGAACAGCGCACCCGCGCCCTGCTCCGGACGGACGCCCTGTGCGTGTGGCTGCGCGTCCCGCTGGCCGTCGTCGAGGCCCGGATCGGGGCCGGGAGCGATCGCCCCCTCGCCGCAAATCGTGCGAGAATCCCCGCGCTGTTCGCCCTTCGCGCGACGAGTTACGCCCTCGCCGACGCGGTCGTCGATGTCGGGGCGGGCGCACCCGACGAGGAGGCGCAGCGGGTGTTCGAGGTCGTGCTGGCCTGCCGGTCCGACCGGAGAAGGTGAAATTCCTGGGATGCGGTACCTGATCCTCTCGGACATCCACTCCAACAAGGAGGCGCTCTCCGCCGCGCTCTCCTTCATGCGCCGCAAGCGCTGGGACAAGGTCGTCTTCCTCGGCGACCTGGTGGGCTACGGCGCCGATCCCAACTCGACCATGGACCTGCTGCGCTCGCTGCGCCCGCTGGCGGCGGTGCGCGGCAACCACGACAAGGTCTGCTCCGGGATCGAGAACGGGGAGATGTTCAACCGCATCGCGCTGGAAGCCGCGATGTGGACCCGCAGGAAGCTCACCCCCTCGAACCTGCGCTGGCTGAAGCAGCTCCCCGAGGGTCCCGTCGTGGTCGACGACGCGTTCGCGATCTCCCACGGCACCCCGATCGACGAAGACGCCTACATCTTCGGCGAGATCGAGGCGCTCAACGTCTTCCGCCAGACCCCATTCGAGCTGTGCTTCTTCGGGCACTCGCACTTCCCCGTGGTGTTCGCGCTGTCGCCCGACGAGATCACGACGATCCTGACCGTGGCCCCGGTGTTCCGGCTCAAGATGCGGCCCGGCGTGCGCTACCTCGTCAACCCCGGCTCGATCGGCCAGCCGCGCGATGGCAACCCGCTGTGCTCGTTCGCGATCTACGACTCCGACGCGCGCACGATCGCGATCCACCGCGTCGCGTACCCGATCCAGGCCACGCAGCGGAAGATCCTGGCCGCCGGCCTGCCTCGCCCGCTCGCCGACCGCCTCGGCGTCGGCCGCTAGCCGAAAAAGCGGCCGGATCGGCTTCCCCCCCGCGCCCCCGGGCGCTAAGGTGGGGAGGTGATCGTCGACTGCCACGTCCACCTCAACAACTACCACGAGCAGCGCGTCACCTCCCTGCAGGGATGCCTCGACGAGCTGCTGGCGACGATGGAGCGCAACAAGGTCGACGCCTCGCTGGTGCTCACTTCCTACAAGGTCACCGAGCACCGCCCCCCCACCCGCGACGTCGTCCACGCCGTGCGCGACATGAAGAACGTGTTCGTCGTCGCCGGCGTCAGCTACCTCAACTACCTCGAGCGCGACCTGCGCGAGCTGGCCGAGTTCCTGGCCGCGGGCATCGTCAAGGGCATCAAGCTCTACCCCGGGTACGAACCGTTCTACCCCCACGACCCGCGCTGCCGCGTGCTCTACGACCTGTGCCTCGAGTACGACGTGCCGGTGATGATCCACACCGGTGACACCTTCACGCCGAAGGGCAAGCTCAAGTACGCGCACCCGCTCGAGGTGGACGAGGTGGCGGTCGAGTTCCCCGAGCTGAAGATCGTGCTGTGCCACCTCGGCAACCCGTGGCTGCGCGACTGCATGGAGGTGCTGTACAAGAACCGCAACTGCCACGCGGACATCTCGGGGCTGGTGCTCGGCGACTTCGACTCCAAGTTCGAGCGCTGGATGAAGAAGCAGATCGAGGAGGTGCTGATCTACGCCGGGGAGCCGCGCTACCTGCTCTACGGCTCCGACTGGCCGATCGCCAGCATGGAGTCCTATCTCGACTTCATGAACAAGCTGGGCCTGCCCGCGGCGAGCAAGCGGATGATCCTCGCCGAGAACGCGATCCGGCTGTTCAAGCTGCCGTTCGCGCTGCCCCCGGAGCCGAAGGGGTGAGCGACCGTGTCACGATCGCCGCCATCGTCGAGCCGGGCGACCCCGACTTCGTGGCGGCGCTGCGCCTCTTCAACCGGGTGTTCCCGGCCGCGGAGCGGATCGATCGCCGCTACTTCGACGACGTGATGCGGGAGAAGCGGCTGGGGCTGCTGTTCCCGTTCAACACCCACTTCTTCGTCGCCCGGCGGGCCGGGCAGGTGGTCGGCTTCTGCAGCGGCACCTACATGGCCGTCGTCAACATGGGCTTCGTCGGCTACCTCGCGGTCGACCCGAAGCTCAAGGGCGGTCAGATCGGCAGCCGCCTGCGGCGCCGGCTCGTGGAGGCGATGCGCAGGGACGCCCGGCGCAACGGCCACGCGGAACTGGGAGGCGTCGCGGGCGAGGTCGAGACCCACAACCCCTGGCTGCGCCACCTGGTCGCGCACAAGGGCGTGCTGGCCCTCGACTTCGACTACCGCCAGCCACCGCTGCGCCCGGGCGAGCCCGACGTGCCGCTGACGCTCTACGTCGAACCGGTCGGCGGCCACCGACTGGCCTCGCTCCCGGCGTGGGAGGTGCGCGCGCTCGTCTACGCCCTGTACCGCCGGCTCTACCGCGTGCGGTTCCCGCTGCGGGTGCGCGCGTTCCGCACGATGCTGGCGGCACTCGAGGGCCGGCGCCGGATCGGCCGCCGCCGGCTGCCTGTGGCGCGGCCGCAGGCCGGCGTCCGCGAGTAGCCTCCGGTCAGGGGTCGAGGCCGAGTTCGCCCAGCAGGCGGCCCACGAGGCGCACGGGCAGGCCCGCGACGTTGCTGGGGCTGCCCTCCACGCGCTCGATGTAGAGCGCGGCGCGGCCGTCGACGTGGTAGCCCCCGGCCTTGTCCATCGGCTCGCCGGTCGCCACGTAGGCCGCGATCTCGGCGTCGCTCATCGGCCCGAACACGACCCGCGTGCGCTCGAGGCCGCTCGCCTCGCGCCCGCCATGGGCCACGCAGACTCCGGTGACCACCTCGTGGTCGCGGCCAGCCAGCGCGCGAAGCATCGCGGCGGCATCGTCGGCGTGCTCGGGCTTGCCCAGGGCGCGGCCGTCGAGCAGCACGACGGTGTCGGCGGCGAGCACGGGCAGCGACTCCTCCGCGGCGATGGCCGCCGCCTTCTCGCGCGCCAGGCGCAGCGCGGCGGCATCGCCCGCCTCGCCGGGGTGCAGGCTTTCGTCGAGGTGCGCGGGCTTCACGAGGTGGGCGATGCCCAGCGCGCGCAGGATCGCGGCCCGCCGCGGCGAGGCCGAGGCGAGCACCAGCCGCGGCGCGCTCAGCGGCCGAGCACGCCGGCGAGGCGCTCCGCGAGCGCGGCCTCGGCGCCGGGCCCCTTCTGGACGTAGAGGTCGGCGCCGTGCAGCGTCCGCGCTTCTTCTTCGTCCGCCACCGGCACCCGGGTGAAGAGCACGAGCGGGATGTCGACCCAGTCCATCGTCGCCTTGACGATGTTGACGAAGTCGCGGCCGGGCATGTCGCCCTCGATCCCGATCTCCATCACGATCGCGTCGGGCTTCGACTCGCCGATCGCGGCGATCGCCTGCTTGCCGGTCTCGGTCGCCACGACCTCGAGCCCGCGGCTCCGCAGCGACTCCTTCGCCGCTTCGCGGGTGGCCGCGTCGTCGTCGAGCAGGATCACGCGGCGACGCGAGCGGGCCGGCGCGGGGCGCGGGCGCGGGTCCGGGTCGGGCTCCTCGGCCGAGGCCTCGAAACCGGTCGCGCCGCCGAAACCGTGGGCCGCGTGCGGCGGCAGCGATGCCGGCACCGGCGAGGCCGCGGGGCGGCCGCGCAGCAGGGCGAGGATCTCCTGCTGCGTCTGGCGCACGGCGCGCAACTCGGCGAACACCTGCGCGAGCGACGCGGGCGCTTCGGCCGGGGCCGGGAACGCGAGCGGCGTCGGCGCGGAAGGCGGCGGGGCCGGAGCCGCAGCCTTCGGCGGCGGCGGCGGCGCCGGGACAGGAGGCGCAGCCGGAGCCGCAGGAGGCGCGGCGCCGGCTGTCGCTGCCTGGGCGGCCGCGCGGCTGCGCAGCCGCGCGCCGCAACCGGCGCAGATCAGGTAGCCCTGTGCGTCGGGCTTGGCGGTGATGGGGGCGGAGCACTTGGGACACTTCATCGCTGCACTCTCGTCCCGGCCGTATTGGACGCCCGCCTGGCCGGAGGGACGGTTTCGAGTATACGCGCGCGGCACGGCAGCGGGAGCCGCGGTAGAGTTGTGTCCCCATGGCCTTCGAGCCCGCGGGGACCGGCCGCCCGGCTCCCGCTTCCCTGTTCGCCCGCCGGCCCGAGTTGCGCCTGATGCTCTTGCGCGCGGCCTGGCCGCACGCCGTCGGCCCGGAGATGGCGCGGCGCTGCGAGCCGGTGGCGCTCGAGTCCAACGTCCTCCGGGTGCGGGTGCCGGACGCCGCCTGGCGCCGGGCCGCGATGAAGAACGCCGGCACGGTGCTCGGGCGGCTGCACGGCCTCGCCGGCAGCCTGGCCCCGCGCCGGCTCTCCTTCTTCGAGGAGCCGCGCGCCGCCGAGCCGGCAGCACCGCCCCCGCCGCCGATCCCGCCCGCGCCCGACGCCGTCGCGCGCGCCGCGGAGGCGATCCCCGATCCCGAGCTGCGCGAGCGCTTCCTGCGCTCCGCGGCGCTCCACCTCGACGTGTCCTCGCGAAGGAGACCCCATGCGTGAAGCCGTGATCCTGTCCGCCGTGCGCACCCCCACCGGCAAGTTCCTCGGCAGCCTCAAGGGCTTCCCCGCCACCGCGCTGGGCGCGATGGTCGTCAAGGAGGCGATCGCCCGCGCGGGCGTCGCCGCGGACGACGTCGACGAGGTCATCATGGGCAACGTCGTCTCGGCCGGCCTCGGCCAGGCGCCCGCCCGCCAGGCCGCGATCCGCGCGGGCCTGCCGCCGAAGGTCGGCGCGCTGACCATCAACAAGGTCTGCGGCTCGGGACTGAAGGCGGTGATGCTGGCGTCGCAGGGCATCGCCACCGGCGACGTCGAGGTCGTGGTCGCGGGCGGCATGGAGTCGATGTCCAACGCGCCGTACCTGATGCTGGGCGCCCGAGAGGGACTGCGGCTGGGCCACGGCCAGATGAAGGACGCGATGATCCACGACGGCCTGTGGGACGCCTACGCCGACTACCACATGGGCTGCACGGGCGAGATCGTCGCCGAGAAGTACGCGGTGACCCGCGCCGAGCAGGACGAGTACGCGCTGCGCTCGCACCAGAAGGCGATCGCGGCGATCAAGGCGGGCCGCTTCGACGCGGAGATCCTGCCCGTGCCGCTGCCGCAGAAGAAGGGCGATCCCGTCCTGTTCAAGCTCGACGAGTCCGCGCGCGAGGACACGACGCTCGAGGCGCTGGCGAAGCTGCGACCCGCGTTCAAGGAGGGCGGCACGGTGACGGCGGGCAACGCGCCGGGCGTGAACGACGGCGCCGCGGCGCTGGTCGTGACCTCGGCCGAGCGCGCGGCCGCACTGGGCCGCAAGCCGCTCGCCCGCGTGGTCGGCCAGGCGACGGGCGGCGTCGAACCGTCGCTGGTGATGATGGCGCCCGTCGAGGCCGTGAAGAAGCTGTGGGCGAAGACGGGCTGGGGCCCGAGCGACGTCGACCTGTTCGAGGTCAACGAGGCGTTCTCCGTGCAGGCGATCGCGGTGACCCGCGAGCTCGGCCTCGACCCGGCGAAGGTCAACGTCAACGGCGGCGCCGTGGCGCTGGGCCACGCCATCGGCTCCAGCGGCGCCCGGATCCTGACCACGCTGCTGTACGCGCTGCAGGCGCGCGGCGGCAAGCGCGGCGTGGCCACCCTCTGCCTCGGCGGCGGCAACGGCGTCGCCCTCGCGGTCGAACTTCTGTAGAACCTTCGGACCCTCCAGGAGAATCCCATGAGCAAGATCGAAGTGGCCGTCCTCGGCGGCGGCACGATGGGCAACGGCATCGCGCAGGTCTTCGCGCAGCACGGCCACGACGTCGTCCTGCGCGACCTGTCGGCGGACATCCTCGACCGCGCGAAGGCCAACATCGCGAAGAGCCTCGGCAAGCTGACCGAGAAGGGCAAGCTGACGGCGGAGGAGCGCGACGCCAGCCTGGGCCGCATCCGCTTCGACACCGACCTCGCCGCCTGCGCGCGCGCCGGCCTCGTCGTCGAGGCCGTGGTCGAGAACCTCGAGGTCAAGCTCGGCATCTTCCGCGACCTCGACGGCCTGACCCCGCCGGACACGATCCTGGCCTCGAACACGTCGTCGATCTCGATCACCAAGCTGGCCGCGGCGACGAAGCGCCCGGACAAGGTGATCGGCATGCACTTCATGAACCCGGTGCCGCTGATGACGCTGGTCGAGGTGATCCGCGGCCAGGCCACGTCGGACGCCACCACCCAGGCGGTGTTCGAGCTGTCGAAGGCGCTCGGCAAGACCCCGGTCGAGGTCAACGACTACCCCGGCTTCGTCAGCAACCGCGTGCTGATGCCGATGATCAACGAGGCCATCTACTGCGTGTACGAAGGCGTCGCCACTCCGGAGTCGATCGACCAGGTGATGAAGCTCGGCATGAACCACCCGATGGGCCCGCTGACGCTCGCGGACTTCATCGGCCTCGACGTCTGCCTGGCGATCCTCAACGTGCTGCACGACGGTCTGGGCGACCCCAAGTACCGCCCCTGCCCCCTGCTCAAGCGCATGGTCGACGCGGGCTGGCTGGGCCGCAAGAGCGGCCGCGGCTTCTACACGTACTAGAAGCCCCGGTCCTCCTCTCGGTCCCGATCCCGGTCCCGGTCAGGGTCCGATCAAGCCCCGGGAGCCCATCACAAGCGTGATGAGCCCCCGGGGCAGTCCCTTATCCCCTGTTCCGCAGCACCAACCCCGCCAGCGCCCCCAAAAACCGCCGCAACAGCCTCCGCGCCTGTCCCAGCACTTCGCGCTGCCCCTCCTCGCTCTCGAGCAGATCCAGAATCGCCAGGCACTCGTACGCACTCCCGCGAGCAATCGCGAACAACCGCGCCTGATCCCGCCGCCCAGAGCGGCCAACAGCCTCTGCACAATTCAGCAACACGGACGCCGAAGCCCGATCGAGCTGATCCCTCAGCCCGCCGCCGCGAACCTCGAGCCTCATGGCCATCCGCCGGAACTCCCGCCCAACCGTGTAGGCCAGCAGCCGCTCCGGGCCCAGGGCTCCCGCCTGGTTCCGTTCTCCGTTGTTGTTGTCCGCCGCCATCATGGGTTCCCTCCTTCGCGGGGCTGCTGGCCCCGCTCTCGCAGAGAGCGAGCGGCGCCAGCAGTCTTTGTCGAAGGAGGGAACCCTCGCGGCGGTCCACGACGGAGGGCCAGGCACGGAGCGTGACGGGGCCAGCTACCGGAACGAGTGGCCTCGGCGCGGTCCGTGCTCTGCACCACGACCAACCGCCGTACGCAACAACGCCCCCGGTCGTGGTCCCGGTCCCGATCCCGGTCCCGGTCGAGATCGTGATCGCCGTGGCGAAGGAAGGACCTGGACCGAGACCGCGATCGCGACCGGGACGCCGACGGGATGACCCGGGCGTCAGCCCCTCAGGTCGTCCAGGAACTCCGAGGCGGGGGCGGTGCTCGTGATCAGGAGCTGGTCGCGGGCGCGGGTGCAGGCGACGTAGAGCAGGTGGCGCTCCGTGTTGTAGACCTCTTCCAGGTCGGCGTCGTCGGCGATCGACTCGATCCGCTCCTGGAGCGGAATCACCTCGTCGTCGCAGGCCATCACGACCACCGCGCGGAACTCCAGGCCCTTGGCCAGGTGCATCGTGCCGACCGAGACGGAGCCGTGGCCCGGCTCGACGTGCTCGTCCAACTCGTGGGCCAGCAGGCCCGCCTTGGCGACCGCATCCCGGGCCCTGTTCAGCTCCGCGGGAGTGCGCACGAACACCGCGATCTCGTGCGGCTTCAGCCCCTCCGCGACGCGCTCCTTGATCCAGGTCCCGGCCGCGGCGGCCTCGGCGGCGGGGCTCTTCTCGACCTGGATGACCGGCTCCGGGCCGTTGAAGACCGAGATCGTTCCGCGCCGCTCCTCGGCGTTGCCGTCGACGTCCCGCACCTCCGGCGCCAGCAGGCGGTCGGCCTGGGCGCGGATCTGGTGCGACGTCCGGTAGTTGATGCGGAGCGTGCGGGAGCGACCGCGGACCTCGACGCCGAGCGCCTTCCACGAGAACGGCTGCTGGAAGATGCGCTGGCCCAGGTCGCCCGCGAAGAAGAGGCTGTTCGGGCGTCCCGCCCCGAGGGCCGCGAGGAAGCGGAGCTGGGCGACGCTGACGTCCTGGGCCTCGTCGACGACGACGAACTCGAAGGGCAGCGTGTGCAGAGCCGGAAGACGGGCGGCCAGTCCGGAGAACAGGTCGGACTCGGTCACCAGCCCCAGCTCCCCGAGCCGCCGGCGCAACCGGTCGAAGATCTCCCACAGCACCTGGCGCTGCTTCTCGGGCAGCCGAGTCTTGCGCCCCAGCCGGGCGACGTCGCGGTAATCGGGCCAGGTGGCGAGTTGCCAGGCATCCACGACCTCGGCCCACTCGGTTTCCAGGAAGCGCGCCGAGAACTTGTGCCCGCCGACCTCGCGGGACGCGGCCGCGATCAGGTCACGCAAGGCGGTGCGCGAGGCGATCCGGGGCTTGCCGATGTTCAGCTCGTACAGGCGCCTCGCGATCGCCTGGATCGCGTGGACCTCCAGCCGCTCACCCAGCCGCGGCTCGTTGCCGATCAGGCGGCGGAGCTTGGTGCGCAGGGAACTCGCGAGCGTCTCCGAGAACGTGGTGAGCAGGACGCGCCCCTCGGGATGCTTCCGGGCCAGGAACACGGCCCGGTGCAGCGCCACGATGCTCTTGCCCGTGCCGGCCGAACCCGACACGCGCGCGGGCCCGCCGTAGTCCTTCTCCACCGTCTCCCGCTGGGCCGGGTGGAGAAAGACGGTCCACTTCTCCCACGGGTAGTCGAGCGCGCGCTCCAGTTCCTCTACGCTCTCGACGACCCGGAACCGCCGCTGTGCGTCGGGGTGGGCGAACGGGTCGGCCCCCGGCTCGGGCGCGGCGATCGGGCGCGGCGTTCCGCCCACGGCCAGCTCCAGCAGGGCTTCACTGGCCTCGGCCGGCAGGTGGCTCGCCACCTCCAGCACGTCGTCCTCGGTCGCAACCCGCACCTGCTCCAGCCACTCGGCCGGAACTCCCCACCCCAGCAATTCGTCGTCCGAATGGCGCGCGAACAGCGGGGGCTTGCGCGGCCGATCGGCGGCCACCTCGACGTACCGCTGGACGGCGATCTCCTCGACCCGCTCCCGCACCTCCACGAGCTGCGCGGCGCCGGTACGCGGGTGCGTCTCCAGGCGCCGCCGCTCGGCCCACTGGTACGCATCGTCGTGGTGTCCGACGTAGGCCAGCAGGAGGTTGGCCGCCCCGTCGCGGTGGACGATCAGCCGGATGTCGCGCGAGACCCGCAGCGACCAGAAGTTCTTGTCCCGCGCCTTGTCGAGCTTGTGGAACTGCAGCCCGGGCGAGGCCGGGTTCATCTGGAGGTCGAACGCCGTCGTCTTGACGGCCTTCTGCTCGTCCCCGTTGAGCCGCCCGAGGCTGTCGGTAAAGGTGTCAGCGATGCGGAAGTTCATGCGGGCGCTCTCGGGTCACAGCACGACTCCGGGGACCTGCGGCAGAGGTGTGGAGCCTACAATGCCTTCGAAAGTTCTTGGCATGACGAAGGTGATCCGGGCCGTTTACGAGGAGGGCGTCTTCAAGCCAGAAGAGCCCGTCCACCTCGCCGATAAGAGCCGCGTCCAGATCGTCATCGAGCCCGTCCCCGCGGCCCCGGAGGGTGACCCGACGGGCTGGAAGGCGATGCGGGAGTTCATCGGGCTCGCCGGAAATCCGACGACACCGGGCGAAACCAACGCCGCCGAAGATCACGACCCGCTCCTCTACGGGCGTTGACCCTCGCCGACACCGGCTTTTTCCTGGCGCTTCCGCGATTCGTGGTACGACCGGGACCAGCCTAGTCGGAGCAGCGATGAATGCGCGCGCGCGCTGTTCCGGAGGTCCTGCTCCAGGTCTTCGAGCGTGTAGGCCAGATAGACCTCGTGGTCCTTGAGGAACCCATCCGCTTCCTCGCGCGAGTTGAATCCGAGGAGCCGGCGAACCTGGAGGTCCGTCAGGGCCTCCGACCGATAGGCCTCCAGCGCCAGACTCTCCAGGGCGGCACGCGAGAGGTCGCTCCACCTCGTTTGAAGGGCGGCGGCCAAGTCCTCCGGGATCTCGAAGCTGATCTGCATGGCGCCTCCTATGCGGCGTGCTCGCGCAGGTACTCCATGGTGCCCGGCAGGTCGCGGATGACGCGCAGCAGCGTGTCCATGGCCTCCGTCTGGGCGTTGCGCCCGGACTCCCAGCGGGAGAGGGTGTTCGGCCCCAGCCTCAGCAGCCGCGCGAACGCGGCCTGCGTCAGCCGATGGCGCTCCCGGATGGCCCGGATCTCGTCAGCCGACAGGAGTCCGTGCTTCTTGCGGTAGATTTCGACGGCATCGGCGCTCAAGCGCCGCGCATCCTCGAACCGCAGGACGATCTCTTGGCACTTGGGGCAGCGCAGATGCGCCGCCGACGGGACCTGGACCTTCTCCCCGTTGACGACCAGAGCCAGCCGCCCCCGCTTCGGCGCCATCGTCGCGCCGCACGCGGGGCAGTCGCTGTCCGGGCGCTCCACGGGGGCCTTCGCGACGGCGCTAGACCGCTTCGTCATGATCACCCTCGTCCTCGTGGAAGGAGACGACCACGCAACGACTCCGGAGGATCAGCTTCACATAGAAGCGAAAGCCGCCAATCCGGGGCTTGAAGACGTACATCACCTCGGCCGTCAGATCGGACACCAGTGCTTGCTGGAAATCCGCAACTCCCAGACCGACCAGCGCCTCGCAACCATCCGTCGCGTCGAGCCCAAGCGACCCCATCTCGTTCGCGGCCTTGAGCGTGAAATGGACGCGGCGCTGCATCGCCAGCGCTCGCACCCGCTTGACGACACCAGCGATCTCGGTCGCCACTGGCGCCCTAGCCTTTGGGTTGATTATGCATATGGTGATCTCCCTCGGCAATCCCGATCTGACGTGCGGCTCTGGTCGCGATGCTCGCGCGGGGAGCCGCCGCGTCAGGTCCCGTAGTGATCGGCCCCGGTCGTCAAATGGACCTGCCCGCCGGGCAGGCTGCGCGGGTGTACCTCGGCGCCTGGCCGGCACGAGAGGTGTCCGCGCCGCGTCGTGCCCTCGACCACTACGCGACCAAGGACCGGGCCATGGCCGAGGTCGCGGACTATGGCCTGATGGTCTGGGACGGCAAGAGCCGAGGCACGTTGACGAATACGGTCAACCTGTGCCGAATCGGCAAGATCGCGGTCGTATGGGTCGCCCCTGTGAGGGCCTTCCAGACGGTGCGGTCCCGCCACGACCTCGAAACGCTGGGCGCCGCCGGATGCCGCGTCGCAGGACCGCTCAGGCCGGGCTGCCCTCCACGAAGAACACCATGTCGATGACCTTGGCCCTCGTGTACCTGAGGCTCGTGGGCTCGCCCGTCTCGAAGGCCAGAGTCGGCTCCCGGTAGCGGTCGACCTCCGCGGAGTGGTCGCGGTAGAAGTCGCCGATGGCTTCCAGGGTCCTGGGGCTCAGGCTCCACACCTTGAAGCCCCGCTTGAAGTACGTGTCGATGGCCGGAACCGCGCCGAACGTCCCGAGCATGATCTTCGTGGTCAGTGTGTCTGATGCGCCACCACCGGGGGCCCGGCTCAGACGCTCAGCCATCTCGAGGATCATCGGGGCGCCTCCGGCGTACTGGTCGACGTCCATGCTCCACATCGATCGAGGAACACTCGCGACCTCGTGGCCCTGCAGGTACGCCTCGGCGTTCCTGGCAATGCTCACCATCGTCCCCTCCTCAAGCTCGGCCGAGCAGCCTCTCCAGCCACGGCACGACTTCCGGGTATTCGTCGAGGTCCAGTACGAACTCCTGCCCGCGACCGACGACCTGGAGGTGGACCTCGCCACGCGAGAGCGCGGGGGTCCAGCGCTCGGCGGCATCGTGGTAGCTCAACGCGCGCCGGCCGCGAGGCAGGAAGGCGATCGGCAGCGCCCATTCGGAGGGACCACGAGCGTCAGCCCTGGTGAGCCGGCGCTGCGGCGCCGTCGAGTCGAACACTCCCGCGCCGAGGCAGCAACGGGCCGGGAGGTCGGGGAGCGACAGGTCCTTCCCCGCCAGGTAGAGCGTGTTCGTCGGGTCGGCGTCGCGGTTCCAGTGGGGATGGTCCGAGGCCCACGCGAGCGTCGCGGCCCGCTCCGCCCTCGCACGATCGACCGCGACCACTTCGTCGACCTGGAGCCAGCCCCAGATGTGATGCTCCGGCGGGCCGGCCCAGCGCAGGCCGTCGTCGACTGCTCGGAAGAGCCCCCAGAACAGGAAGACGTCGCCCGCGCCCACGCCCTGTTTCCGCAAGTGACCCTGGGCGATGCCGCACTGGCCCAGCGACGGACGCCAGCCGGCCGCGCGCGGGCGAGCCTCGCGTCGCACGTCGGGGTCGAGGTGGGCGCGATGGTCCGCGCGCACGCGGCCGCGGGTCAGCCGCGCGACGAGGTCGCCCACGTTCCGCCCGTTCCACGAGAGGTCGGAGTACCTCGCGGGCGAACGCCGGTCCGGGATCGGCAACGAGAGCATCGACCCGTCCGGGAGGAGCGGGCTCGGGCAGCCGCCGCTGCCCGAGTCGAACCCCTTGCGGCTGAGGATCAGCCGCATCGCCCTCGCGGCTCGGAACACGAGTTTTCGTCCGTCGGGTTCCGACGCCGGGCGGAGCCCGTCGCCGGTCCCATGGGGGCTACGTCGCGAACGGACGCTCCTCCGCCCCCAAACCCCGGCGGCCACCGTCGCGGTCGACCGTGAACACCCTGGGGCAGCGACTCGAGAGCGCTCACCAGGTGCGGGACCTCCGCCTGCGTAAACACGCGGTGACCGCGCGCAGGCATCGGCACTCCAGGGACCGGCCACTCGCGGGCGGCGTCGCCGAAGTAGGCGAAGCGATCGCTCACCAGAACATTGATCCCGCCCAGATCGCGCTGCTTCGTGGCCGGATCCTCCTGGTCGCGAACGTCGTCCCAGTGGCAGGAAGGAAGCTGCTGGAAGCTCCCGTCCGCCAGCGGCTCGTAGCAGTTGTCGCCTCGACGTTGGAGAACGGTCGTCCCGTCGCCGCGGCGGGGTCGCTTCGACCTGAAGCGGGGATCGCGCCAGTAGTCCGCAAAGCCGAGCACTTCCGAGACCTTCATCGCGTACGCGAGCCGATGCCCGCGCCGGGCCGGCGTCACGCCCACGACCCAATCCCCCGGCCTGGCGTTCCTGCGAATCACGGGCTTGCAGCACGCGAGCGTGCACCACCCGTGGAAGGGGTTCGGAGAGAACCCGGCATCGACGGACAGGACGTAGAGGTAGACCCGAGCCTTCACTGGAAGGCGATCCGGAGGACCTCGTTCATCGGGCCCTCGGCTTGCCCGGCCGAAGGACGGGCCGGCGCCCGGCCCGCGCGCGTCGGCGGGCCTGTGTGCGGGCCCGGGACAGGGCGGCGAAGAGCTGCAGCGGGGTGAAGGGCTTGTTCATCGCGACATCCCACGGGGCGACCGGGGCGCGGCCCAGCGGCAGAGACCGAGGCTTGATGAGGACGATCGCGGGCGGCTCCCGGTGAAGGGCGCGGAGCTGCCTGCAGAACGCCATGGGAAGGCCCGGCATCGGCCCCGTGCCGATGAGGACGACGGCAGGGCGGCTCTCCCGGACGATGGACAAGAGGTGCGCTCGGCTCGTGGCTTCCACCAGGTCGGCACCCGTCTCCTCGAGCATCAGCCTGAGCAGCATGCGCAGGAACATGCTCGGGTCCCAGAAGGCGACGGACTCGCCCGCGAGCGCGGGCACCTTCTTGGCATCGAGTTCCTGGAGCTTCATGGGGCGACTCGGACCATTGGCGCCACTCTACCTCCCCAGGCCGGCCCGCTGCTTCGGCAAGCACGCGGCATCGTGGTGGATCACACGTGCTTGAGGAGCTGGGCCAGCGCTTCGGTAAGGCCCTCGTCGAGCAGGGCTTCGAGTTCCCCGCTGCGGGCTTCCACGTCGGTCACGGACTCGGTGTGGAGGTAGCGGAACGCATCGTACGTGGTCGGGAACTCGGTCGGCTCCACACGCTCGCCGGTCTCCGGGAGCCGCGCCGCCGGGCCCAGGTCGCCGAAGGTCACCACGGCCATCACGCCGGCGCCCCGTCCCGCGCCGTGGATCGCCGCGACGAAGCGCAGTTGCAGGTCGTCGATCCTGATCCTCAGCGAGCTCGAACCGCAGAAGCCTGAGTAGTCGGCGTAGTGCCCCGCGCGGTGAGCCGCGCGGATGGCCTGAGCCCGGAACCACTGGGCCTTCTCGTCGGGCGGGATCTCGGTATCCGCCAGGACGCGCACGTCGCCGAGGCCGCGGTCGCGGAACACGCCCTCCAGCTCGACTCGTTTCCGATCGAACCAGACGCCCATCCGACCCGCCACGGCCCGCGACAGCACGTCGAGCTTCTGCGCCGCGGCCTCGCGGGCCAGAGCGCGATGGTGCGCGATCTGGTCGGCGAGAGTGTGCGCGACCGTCGTCGACAGCCCCTTGGCGACGGTGGCCGGCCGCTCGAGTTCGCCGGCCAGCGAGCTGCTCTCGAGGCGGACGAACAGCGAGACCAGGTCCCCCAGCTCCCCCTCGTTGGCCCTCTCCAGCGCATCGACGTACTTGGTCCGGTGGAAGCGATCGACCACCAGCGGGGCGTACCGGTACTTCTCCATGACCAGCAGGACGAGCGCCCGCGCGACCCGTCCGTTGCCGTCGGCGAAGGGGTGGATCTGGACGAACCGGTGGTGGAGCCAGGCCGCCTTGACGAGCGGCGACGCGGCCGCGGCATCCGTCTCCCGCCACATCGCGACCAGGCGGTCCATCTCCGCGTCGACGTGCTCCGGCGGGCAGTACTCCAGCAGCGTGCCGTCGCTGCGCAGGACGTGGTTCGGGCTCCGCTTCCACTGCCCTCGGATCAACTCGGCCTCGAACGTCTGGCCCAGCACATCCGTCGCGGTGTAGGTGTCCTGGGTCCGCGTCAGCGCGTGATGCAACTCCTTGACGAACGAGGTGGACAGCGTGCGCTGGTCGCGCACGAACTCGACGACCAGGCCCAGGCTCTCCATGTGCGCGCGCAGCGTGGCCAGCGTCCGGTCGTCGACCTGCCCGCCGGACCGGTCCACCACCTCCCGGGTCAGTCCTGCGGCTACGAGCTCGAGGGTGAGGCCCCACTCGATGTGGTACAGCCCCTCGAGGATGCCTGTCTCGATCGCGAGCCGCCTCAGCGTGCGCTGCCGAATCGCAATCCGCTCGTCCACGGTCAGCGCCCCGAGGTGGTCCACCCATTCCTCGCGCAGAGCCTCGAGAGCCCCGAGCGCACCGTGGGCGTACTCGCGCCCAGACGGGAGCGGCTCGACGGGCCGCCAGGCGATCCGGCACACCTCGTTCATCCCAACCATCAGCCTAGCCGGGTAAGAGACTCCATCCCTCGGGCATGCGGAGTGGGTCACTAAGGTACAGAACCGCCTCTCGCGCCGCGTCGGCCACTTCGGGAACCGGGTGGCCGATGTACCGCTTGATGATTTCCTCTTCCCCGGCGCCTCCGTGCGCTCCCAGGAGCCGCAGGACTCGGGCAATGTGTGTGGGGTCCAGCGCGCTGGTGGACAGGGCCTTCGTGAGTTCGCGTCGTACGGTCGACGCGGAGAACTGGTAGAGATCGTCCCCCACGTACCAACCATGACCGTGGTCCTTGAGGGCTTCAGCGACGAAGTGTTCGACAACTGAGTCGTCGCCCCGATCGCATAGCTCCCTGAGGGCTACATCCGAAGCGAGGAGCCCACTGTCTGTGCGGAGAACAGGATCGCCACTTGTTCCTCTCCGGCTCGCGACTCCGCGGAAGAACTCTCGCACACCCGGCCCATCCAAGGCTTCGAGCGCGTGGAGAACGTCCCGGCGCTTTGGCCCTGGACACTCGCTTTCATAGTTGCCGAGAAAGCGCGCGAGGTCGTCCGCCGCCACCTCGGTGTAGTACTGCCGGCGCCACCTTCCATGGAAGCTAAAGGCGTGCTGGCATGTCTCTACGAGCCATTCCCCACCGCGCCTCTCTGCTTCGCCAAGCACGTGCGCCGTTGCTGATGGGCTGCCATGGCGAAGCAGGCCGGTGGCCGCCAACTCGGCCACCCTCGAGTCATCCAGCAATGCAGCCAACGCCCTTTCCGCCTCGGGGGTCTGGATCAGGCCCAGCGCGATGGCAGCGAATTGACGGACGTGGGCCTTCTCCGTGGTGCGGACGATGATTTTCAGGAGATCGTCGATGCTTCCGGAGTCCTTCAACCTGCCCAGGGCCCTGACGGCCTCCCACCGTGCCCCCTCGTGCTCGCTCTTCAGCAGGGCACGAAGCTGCCTACGAGCCCGTTGGCTCCCGATTCGGCCGAGGTGCCGCGCAGCCTGAGGCGCAAGGCCCGGCACGGGTAGGCAGCGGAGCAGGACATCCTCGATCTCGACTGTGGGAGTCGCGGTGAAGAAGCGGAGCCATGATCTGCGGACAGCGACGTCCTCCGCGGAGTGCCAGCATTTCAACCACGAATCGGGATCGACCCAGGCGTAGCCTTCACGGGACGGGAGCTCATCCCAGGTTGGGTCGCGCCGCTTGGCCTCGCTGACCAACGCGATCGACTGCAGCAACTCCGCAAGCCGATGCGCCATGCCGCGGAGGTCGACATCGTCCGACGTCAGCCAGGACTGCACGAGTCCCTCGATTCCAGGAGTCGTCATGTAGGCGAGATCGCCCCTCATCAACACGATTCGTTCGTGGAGGTGGTACGACTCCATGGATCCGGGTGCGAACGACTTCATGTGCTCCGCCGTTCTTCGGGCGGAGCGGTCAAGCAAGTCGGTGGCCGGGTCGCCGATCGCGTAAAGGACGTGGTTCTCGCTTGCCTCAAGCAAGCCGTCCTGCTCCAGACGTCTTGCAAGCAGGGGCAACACTCTCGCATCACCCAGGTAGCCGAGCAGGTTGAGCGCCCTGACCCTGGCACGAGCGTCGTCTGACCCAGCGTCTGCCAGGGCCAAGTCGCCCACGCGCTGGCGCAGCTCACTAGCAGGCTGCTGAAAAACCCCTTGCCGAATGGATCCCGATGCATAGCTTTCCGGTGAGCGAGGAGGCTGCTTTGCGAGGTGACCATTCGGAGCAGGGCGAGGTGTTCAGCTACGTGAGCCTCGAG
>WYBL01000151.1 GCA_011526565.1 Acidobacteriota bacterium
CCCGACGCCCGTCGAGAAAGCGGGACCGCGAGTGCCTGAGCCGCGCCGCCTGCTGGTCGTCGAAGACGACGACGTGTTGCGCCAGCGGCTGGCTCGTGCCTTTCGCGAGCGAGGGTTGAGCGTGGACGAGGCGGCCGACGAAGCCGGAGCGAGCGCCGCCGTGGCGGCTCAGGCCCCGGACTTCGCCCTCGTCGACCTGCGGCTCGGCCGCGACTCCGGCCTCCGCGTGGTCGCCGCCCTGGCGGCCCTTCCCCGAGCGCCGGTCGTCGTCGTGCTCACGGGCTACGGCAGCATCGCGACCGCGCTCGAGGCGGTGCGCCTGGGGGCCGCCCACTACCTGACCAAGCCTGCAGACGTCGACCAGATCGTCGCGGCCTTCGGCCCCGGTCCCGCGCCGGAGCCGCCCCCGGGCTCGGTGCCCAGCCTCGCCCGCGTCGAGTGGGAGCACATCAACCGCGTGCTGGCCGATTGCGGCGGCAACATCTCGCAGGCCGCGCGCGCGCTGGGCATCGACCGCCGGTCGCTCCAGCGCAAGCTGGCCAAGTACCCCGCCCGGCGCTGAGCGCGACCCGCGACAATCTGCCGCAGCCGGCTGGCCCCGGCTCGGGCCCGTCCTGGCCTATCCTGCTCGAGATGATGTCGCGTCGCGTGTGGCGGTGCCGCGTCGTGCCCGCGGGGCTCCTGCTCGCCGCGCTGAGCGGTTGCGCCGGTCGCGAGGCGGCGGAAAGCGGCGCCGCCGACCCGGTCGTGGGCCAGCGGGTGTTCGCCCAGAGCTGCTCGGCCTGCCATGGCCAGGAAGGAGAGGGCACGCCGGCCGCAGTGCCGCCGCTGGCCGGACATCTGCCCCGGCTCGCCCAGGAGCCGGAGGGGCGGGACTACCTGGTCCGCGTGTTGCTGTGGGGCGTGGTCGGGCCGGTGGAGGTCGGGGGGCAGGCGTACGACGGGGTGATGGCCCCGTTCGATCACCGCTCCGACGCGGAGCTCGCGGCGGTCCTCAACTACGTGCTGACCGCCTGGGGCAACGACCGGCGGCTGCCGCCCGGGCATCGGCCGCTGAACGCCGCCGAGATCGCCGCGGCCCGCCGCGAGCCGCTGACCGGGAAACAGATGCGCGAGCGCCGGCCAGGCGGGCCGGCGGGCGCGAGTGCCGATTGAGGAGGATGCGATGACGAAGCGGGCCACGATCGCGGCCGGGGTGCTGATGGCGTTCGCCTTCGCGCTCGCGGGAGCGGGCTGCCAGCGCACGGATCAGCGCCGCTACCCGCTGCGCGGTGTCGTCCAGGGCGCGGTGGAGGGCGGGTACGAGGTCGCCCACGAGGACATCCCCGGCTTCATGCCCGCGATGATCATGACCTTCACGGTGGCCGAGGGCGAGAGCGCGCTGGCGCCCGGCGACCAGATCGAGGCCCAGCTCGTGGTGACCGACGAGCGGAGCTGGCTGGAGGACGTGGTGGTCCGGGCCCGCGGGCTGCCGGTCGAGAAGCGCGAGAGGATCGTGGTCGCCGAGCCCGGGACCCCGGTGCCGGACTTCACCCTGGTCGACCAGGACGGCGCGCCGCTGCGGCTCGCCGACTACCGCGGCAAGGCGCTGGTCCTCACCTTCATCTACACGCGCTGCCCGCTGCCCGACTACTGCCCGCTGATGATGAAGAACTTCCAGAAGCTCGACGCCGCGCTGGCGGCGGACCCGAAGCTGCGAGCGCTCACCCGGCTGCTCAGCATTTCCTTCGACACCGAGTACGACACGCCCGAGGTCCTGCGCAGCTTCGGCCGCGCATTCGTCGAGGACCGCGGCGAGGGGCGCTTCGCCCACTGGCGGCTGGCCGGCGGCACGGCCGCCCAGGTGCGCGAGGTCGCGGAGTTCTTCGGCGTCCACTACGTGGCCGACGGCAACCAGTTCACGCACTCGCTGTCGACGGCCGTGATCGGACCCGACGGCAAGGTCGCCCACGTCTTCCGGGGAAACCAGTGGACCACCGACGAGGTGCTGGGCGTCCTGAAGAAGCTGCCGGCGGCGCCCGCGGCCGACTGAGGGACTCGACCCGGGCACACTCATTGCAGTAGCGGCCTCTGACCGGCGCCGTCCGCAACACCTGCGGAGCGCCGCCGTGGAGGCTGAACCATGGCGACGACCGTCGAGAATCCCCGGCCGAAGGCAGCCAAGCCCAAGCCGCATCTCGAACCCGACCTTTGCAAGGGCTGCCTGCGTTGCATCGAGTCCTGCAACCATCACTGCCTGATGCCGGGTCACGAGATCGACCCGCGGACGGGCCTGATCCCGATCGAGGTGAACCTCGAGAACTGCACGGCCTGCGGGCTCTGCTTCGACGCCTGCCCCGAGCCGTACGGCCTGCGCCCGGAGATCCCGGAGGGCCAGCCGGAGTTCGTGCGGCCCGAAGACGCCGACCACCTGAAGCGGCCGCCGCGGCCGAAGCCGCAAGACGTGCCCGATGCGCTGCGCGAGCTGCCGTCCGGCGCGACGCTGGTGCTGAAGGGCAACCACGCGGCGGCGCTGGGCGCGCTGCTCGCCGGCTGCCGCCACTTCTACGGCTACCCGATCACGCCCTCGACGGAAGGCGCCGAGCTGCTCGCGCGGCTGCTGCCCAAGCTCGGCGGCGTGTTCCTGCAGGCCGTCAGCGAGGTGGCCACGGTCAACCACATGTACGGCACCGCGGGCGCCGGCAAGCGGACGATGACCTTCACTTCCTCGCCGGGCTTCTCGCTGATGCTCGAGGGCGTCTCCTACATGATCGGCGCCGAGCTGCCGGGCGTGTTCGTCAACGTGATGCGCGGCGGCCCCGGCCTCGGCAACATCGCGCCGGAGCAGGCGGACATCAAGCTGGCCTGCCGCGGCCTCGGCCACGGCAACACCCACGCGATCGCGTTCGCGCCCTCCACGCCGCAGGAGATGCTGGACCTGACGCGGCTGGCCTTCGACCTCTCGTTCGCCTACCGCAACCCGGTCGTGATCCTCGCCGACGGCTACCTCGGGCAGATGACCGGCCGCGTCGAGCTGCCCAAGGCGCTGACCCAGCCCGGGCTGCCGAAGTGGGCGGTCTCGGGCGACGCCTCGCACCGCGACAACCTGATCTCCTCGATCTTCCTGGCCGAGGCCGACCTCGAGGCGCACAACCGGCACCTCGACGACAAGTACGCGCGGATGGCGCGCGAGGCGCGCTCCGAGCGCTGGCAGTGCGACGACGCCGAGGTCGTGATCGTGGCCTGCAACACGCCCGCGCGGATGGCGCGCGGCGCGGTCGCCGAGCTGCGCCAGCGCGGCGTCAAGGCCGGCCTGTTCCGGCCGATCACGCTGTGGCCGTTCCCGATCGACGCTCTCGCCGAGGCCCTCTCCGGCGCCTCGCGGCTGGTGATCGCCGAGGCCAGCTCGGGCCAGCTCGAGGACGAGGTGCGGCTGGCGGCCAGCCACGCGGGCCTGGCGCTGCCGCCGATCGCGGCCGTGCGCCACTCGGGCGGCGTGCTGCCGCAGCAGGACGAGATCGTGGCCGGCGCCCTGGCGGCGCTGGCCCGCGAGGCCAGCGCGACGGCCGCCCCGCGGCCCGCCGCCCCGTGCGATTGCAGCGACCCCGATTGCGGTTGCGGAGACGAGGAGTAGTCATGGCCACCCAGGCAGCCTTCTACGAGCGGTTCGAGCGCCACGCCGGCGGCGTCGGCCTGAAGGGCACCTCCACCCACTACTGCCCCGGCTGCGGCCACGGGCTCGCCCACAAGTACATCGCCGAGACGCTGGGCGAGCTCGGCATCGCCGACCGCACCGTCACGGTGTCGCCCGTCGGCTGCTCCGTCTTCCTCTACTACTACCTGGACACGGGCAACACCCAGGCTGCGCACGGCCGCGCTCCGGCCGTGGCGATCGGCCACAAGCTCGCCAATCCCGAGTCGATCGTGATCAGCTACCAGGGCGACGGCGACCTGGCCTCGATCGGCCTCGCCGAGATCATGGGCGCGGCCCAGACCGGAATCCCGATCAGCGTGATCTTCGTCAACAACGCGATCTACGGGATGACGGGCGGTCAGCTCGCCCCGACCTCCCTGGTCGGCCAGAAGACCGCGACCAGCCCCTACGGGCGCGGCCACCTCGAGGGCCTGCCGCTGAAGATGGCCGAGCTGATCGCCCAGATGGACGCGCCGGTCTACGTGGAGCGCGTCGCGCTGTTCGACGCCAAGAACCGGGTCAAGGCCAAGAAGGCGATCAAGAAGGGCATAAAGGCCCAGGTCGACCGCAAGGGCTTCACCTTCGTCGAGGTGCTGGCCGAGTGCCCGACCCACCTCGGCGTGACGCCGCCCGAGGCCGAGAAGTGGGTCAAGGAGATGATGCTGCCGGTCTACCCGCTCGGCGTGAAGAAGGACCTGCTCGCGGAGCGCGACTGGGGCACCCTGCCGGCGCCGACGTTCGAGCCGGCGGAGGTCGCCGCGGTGGTCGGCGCCGGGGCCGAGGCTCCGCAGCGCTTCGCGCAGGGCTTCCCGCAGACGGCGTGGGGCGACGACATCGCCCTCAAGCTGGCCGGCTCCGGCGGCGACGGCGCGCAGACGGCGGCGCTGCTGCTGGCGCGGGCGGCGATCCACGAGGGCTTCGACGCGACCCACATCCCGAGCTACGGCCCCGAGTCGCGCGGCGGCACCTCGTACGCCGACGTCCACGTCGCGGCCCACGAGGTCGGCTCGCCCGCGGCGCCGAAGCCGCACGTGCTGATCGCCTTCAACGGGCCGAGCCTGACCAAGTTCGGGCCGGCCGTGGCGCCGGGCGGCGTGCTGCTGCACGACACCTCGGTCGCCGGCGAGGTGCCGGCCGTCGCCGACGGCGTGCGCGTGGTCGGCGTGCCGTTCACGAAGATCGCGGCCGAGCTCGGCTACCCGATCACCAAGAGCATCGTGGCCCTGGGCGCGCTCGCCGGCGCCACGAACCTGCTGCCGAAGGAGAGCTTCCTGACGGCGATCCGGGTCCAGCTCGGCGGCAAGAAGGCGTCGCTGCTGGCGGTCAACGAGGCGGCCTTCGCCGCCGGCTTCGAGGCTGCGCAGCCCGCGAACTAGCGGCTTCCACAGCGTTCGATCTCCCGCCCCGGCCACCGTCGACCACGGTGTCCGGGGCGTCTCCTTTTCCCACTCGCGCGATCGCCCGCGCGGCGGTGCGGCGTCGCGAAACGCGCCACCGGAAAAAACCGGCGTCGGCCCGCAAGAACCACAGCGCCCGCGGGTTGGAGGGCGGCGCGAACGCGCAACGGTTGCCCCCGCGGGCGGGCACGCCGTTTGCCCTCGAAACGGACGTGGAGGCGATCATGAGCCCACTGGTCCTCGACGCAAAGCACCAGACGGCGGCGCCGGTCGAAGCGCCTGCGACCGCCTGGGGCGACCGCTTCGCCGAGCGCACCCGCAGGGTGACGAGCTCGGCCATCCGGGAGCTGCTCAAGCTGACCGAGCGCCCGGACGTGATCTCGTTCGCCGGCGGACTGCCGGCGCCCGAGGTGTTCCCGCTCGAACAGATCCAGGCTGCCGCGCGGCGGGTCCTGGAGGAGGAGGGCAGCAAGGCCCTCCAGTACTCGACCACCGAGGGCGACCCGGGCCTGCGCGAGCTGCTCGTCCGTCACATGGAGCGCTACGGCATCCGGGTCGGGATCGAGAACGTGCTGATCACCACGGGCTCGCAGCAGTCGCTCGACCTGATCGGCAAGGTCCTGCTCAACCCCGGCGACCGGGTGGCCCTCGAGGCGCCGAGCTACCTCGGCGCGATCCAGGCGTTCAAGGCCTACGAGGCCCAGTTCCTGCCGGTGGCGATGGACGACGAGGGGATGCGCCTCGACGAGCTGGAGATCGCGCTGCGCTCGGGCCCCAAGTTCCTCTACGTGCTGCCCAACTTCCAGAACCCGTCCGGCGTGACGCTGAGCCTGGCGCGGCGGCGGCGGCTGGTGGAACTGGCGGCCCACTACGGCGTGCCGATGCTCGAGGACGACCCCTACGGGCAGCTCCGCTACGAGGGCGAGCACCTGCCGCCGCTGGTCGTGCTCGACGCCGAGTTCCACGGCTGCGCCAACGGCGAGCGCTCGCTGCGCGGCGACGTCATCTACCTGGGCACGCTGTCGAAGACGCTGGCGCCGGGGCTGCGGATCGGCTACATGGTGGCGCCCGCCGAGGTCGTGCAGCGGGCCGTGCAGCTCAAGCAGAGCGCCGACCTGCACAGCAGCACGCTGTGCCAGCGGATCGCCGTGGAGACCGCGCGGGGCGGCTTCCTCGACCGCCACATCCGCCTGATCCGGGCCGTCTACGGCGCCCGCCGCGACGCGATGCTGGAGGCCTGCGGCCGCCACTTCCCGCCAGGGGTGCGCTGGACCCGGCCCCAGGGCGGCCTGTTCCTGTGGGTGACGCTGCCCGCCGGCCTCGACGCGGCCGAGGTGCTGAAGGACGCGCTCGAGCACGGCGTCGCTTTCGTGCCCGGCGGCTCGTTCTTCCCGCGCGGGGGCGGCGAGAACACGATGCGGCTCAACTTCTCGTTCGCGACGCCCGCGATGATCGAGGAGGGCATCCGCCGCCTCGGCGCGGTGCTGGCGCGGAAGCTGGGGGCCTAGCCGGTCAGGCCCGCGGCGCGCGCGGCAGCACGGCCAGGCGCAGGCCCGCGGCGGCGACCGAAGCCAGGATGCCGAAGGTCGCCAGCACCGCCGGGTTGTTGCCGTACTTCGTGAGCGGCAGCAGCGCCGGCAGCAGGTAGCCCGTCACCGCGGCGCCCGCCGCCAGCGCCGCCAGCGTCGCGTCGGCGCGCGGCACGAACATGCCGCACAGCAGCGGCACGAACGAGGCCGTGAACAGCAGGTAGATCCCGTACTGCGCGAACAGCGCCACGGTCCCGCCCGTGGGGTGCGTGATCTGCCAGCCGGCGAGGCCGACGGCGACCACTCCGACGGCGACGAGGCCCAGCCGGCCGAAGCGGCGCGCCTCGCCTTCCGCCGCGTCCGGCCGCAGCCGCGGGTGGAAGTCGACGGCGAGGATCGTCGCCAGCGCCAGCAGGATGCCTTCGAGCGTCGACAGCCCCGCGCACAGCATCCCGATCGCCACCAGCACCTGCGCCGCGGGCGAAAACTCGGTGGCGATCCAGGCCGGGATCACGCCGTCGATGCGCGCGGCGGCCGGCATCGCGAGGCGCGCCCACAGGCCCGTCAGCAGCACACCCGTGAACACCATCCCGGCGACGATCGCCGTGCCCAGGTAGGCACGCATCTGGCGGTCGTCGCGCAGGTACAGGGCCTTCGACAGCACGTGCGGCTGGCACACGATCGCCAGCCCCACCACGAGGTTGCAGAAGAAGGCCTCGAACGCGTCGCGGAACAGCGGGGAGCCGGGGTTGGTCGCGCCCACCAGCGCGGGGTCGATCGCGCCGAGGCGGGCGAACAGGTCGCCGGCGAACAGCGACGGCAGCCCTGCGCCGATCAGCACGAGCGCCACCCCGAGCATGATGGTGGCCTGCACCGCGTTGGTCCAGGCGTGGGCGGTGGCGCCGCCGGCCAGCACGGTGCCGAAGCTGAGCAGCGCCAGCGCGATCACCAGCGGGAACGGCGGCAGGCCGAGCTGCCGGGAGAGCACGAGCGAGAGCGCCACCAGGATCAGCACCGCGAAGGTGACGAGACCGAGCGACAGCACGGCGAACGCCAGCCGCAGCCCCGGCGAGCCGTAGCGCGCGCCGAGCCACTGGGCGACGGTCAGGGCCTGGACCCGCACGCCCTGGCTGCGGAAGCGGGGGGAGAGCAGGGCCAGCCCGGTCATGATGCCGAGCCCGGCGAACACGCCGTAGCCGAGCAACGCGGAAACGCCGTAGGCGTGGACGAGGCCGGGGTTGATCACGAACGTGGCGACGCTCGTGAGCTGGGCGGCGAGGGAGAGCCCGACGACGGGCGCCGGCAGGTCGCGGTTGCCGACGGCGAAGGAGACGAGGGACCCCGAGCCGCGGGCACCGCGCACGGCGAGCGCGATGCTGATCGCGGCGTAGGCGAGGACCGCGACCCAGGCCAGCGGGTTGCCGGGCACTTCAGCGCTCCCGCGCGGCGGGGTTCGCCGCGGCAGCACGGAGTCTGGTAGCTTCCCTCATGCACATCGCGCCACGTTAAGCGTGGCCGCCGCGACCGTCAAACGCCGGCGCGGCGAGGAATCGGAGGCAGCCATGGCCGAGTGGTTCGTCGCGGTGAACGGGGAGTCGAAGGGGCCGTGGGACGAAGCCCAGCTCGCGGCCGAGGCGCGGGCGGGGCGGGTCGACGCCCAGACCCTGGTGTACGGTCCGGGCACGGCGGACTGGACGCCGCTGGGCCAGGTCGCGGCGCTGGCGCCGCTGCTCGCTGCGCCGCGCGCCGCGGTCGCCGCGGCCCCGGCGCCCGCCGCCGCTGCGGCGCCGGCCGCGCGCGCGCAGGCCCCTTCGCGCGCGGCCGCGGGCGGCGAGAAGGTCGGCCACACGCTCGAGGAGTTCCTCGCCCAGACGGCGGAGAAGGACAACCCGGGCGACGTGTTCGAGCTGGAGAGTTCGCACCTGCTCGAGGTCCACGTGAACGGCCGGGTGTGGAGCAAGCTGGGCTCGATGGTCGCCTATCGCGGGGACCTCAAGTTCGTGCGCGAGGGCGCCTTCGAGCACGGCGTCGGTCACTTCCTGAAGAAGGCGATCTCGGGCGAGGCGGCGCCGCTGTCCAAGATCGAGGGCCGAGGCATCTGCTATCTGGCGGACGAGAAGAAGACGGTCAACATCCTGCGCCTCGACGGCCGCCAGTCGCTGTGCGTCAACGGCAACGACCTGCTCGCCTTCGAGGACGGCATCACCCACGAGATCACGATGCACCGCCGCATCGCCGGCATGCTGGCGGGCGGGCTGTTCTCGGTGCGCCTGTCGGGCAACGGCATGGTGGCGATCGTGTCGCACGGACGACCGCTGACGTTGCGCTGCAGCGCCGCCGACCCGGTGATCACCGACCCCAACGCGACGGTGGCGTGGTCGGGCAACCTGAGCCCCGAGTTCAAGACGGACATCTCGCTGCGCAGCTTCATCGGCCGCGGCGGCGGCGAGGCGTTCCAGATGCGCTTCGCGGGCGACGGCTTCGTCGTGGTCCAGCCGTACGAGGAGAAGCCGGTGATCCAGGGCCAGGGGCGCTGAGGCGCGCCCCGGGGCCGCCCGTCAGGCCAGCACGGGCTCGGCTGCGCGGCGGCCCTCGGCCATCACCCGCTCGATGTCGTCGACCTCGCGCGGCACGTTCGTCAGGTTGCGCGAGCCGGTCGGCGTGACCAGCACGTCGTCCTCGATGCGCACGCCGCCGAAGCCGCGGAAGCGCCGGACCACGTCCTCGACGAGGAAGGGCTTCAGCTTCGGATCGCCGAGCGCGGGCTCGAGCAGGGCGTCGACGAAGTAGACCCCGGGCTCGACCGTGATCACCATGCCGGCCTCGAGCGGGCGGCCGCAGCGCAGGCTCTTCAGGCCCAGCTCCGTCGAGCGCTCGATCCCGGCGGGGTAGCCGCCGACGTCGTGCACGTCGAGGCCCATCAGGTGGCCGAGGCCGTGCGGCATGAACAGGTACGGCACCCGCGCCGCCATCATCGCGTCGACCTCGCCGCGCAGCAGGCCGCCGCGCAGCAGGTGCTGCAGGATCGTGCGTTCGGCCAGGCGATGCATGTCGGGCCACGCGACGCCCGGCTTCATCGCCGCCTGCACCGCGCGGTTGGCGGCCAGCACGGCCTCGTAGACCATCCGCTGCTCGGCCGTGAAGCGCCCGTTGACCGGGTAACTGCAGGTGATGTCCGAGGCGTAGCCGTGGTACTCGGCGCCGGAGTCGTTGAGGAACAGCTCGCCGTCGCGCAGCACGCGGTCGTTGGGGGCGCCGGCGTGGCCGTAGTGCAGCGTCGCCGAGTTGGGGCCGCAGCCGCAGATGCAGGTGTAGGCGCTGAAGCGGCAGCCGCCGTTCGCGTAGACGTGGTGCAGGAAATCGGCCTCGAGGTGGTACTCCGAGAGCCCGGGCCGGACCTTCTTCATCACGGCGACGTGGGCGGCGCTGCTCACCTCGTTGACCCACGCCAGCAGCTCGATCTCGGCCGCCGTCTTGATCACCCGGCACTCGACCATCTCCGGGTGCAGCACCTCGTCGTCGGTCGCGAACTTCTCGATGCCCTCGAAGCCCGCCGGCTCGGCCCACGACCCGCTGTCGGTGTTGCGCCCGCGCAGCCGCAGCAGCGGCTTCGCGTCGAGCTTCGCCAGCACCGCCGCCAGTTCGTCGACGAAGCGGACCTCTTCCACCTCGTAGAGCGCGCGGAAGTGCTCGGGCGGGTGGATCGCGCCCATCCACACGGCCCACTCCGCCGGCAGCCGCGGTGCGAACAGCCACGAGCGGCCGCTGCCGACCTCGATCGCGCCGAAGAAGCCGGGCTCCTTCACGCCGAACGCCCACTGGAAGAAGCTCTCCTGCTTGAAGAGCTCCTCGCGATCGGTGTCGTACTCGCAGCGCTGCTCGCCGCCCTGCAGCAGGACGACGGCGCCGGGGGCGACGCCACGGGCGCGCAGGCGGTCGCAGAGGCGGCGGCGGTTCTCCGCGTGGAGCGACATCGGCACCGCGTAGGTGCCCGGGCCGAGCGAGAAGTGTGCGTGGCTCATGGGGAATTATGGGCGCCGCCCGCGGGCGGCGGCAAGGAGCGGGCTAGAATCGCTCGTCCCGCCGAGGAGGGGTTGCCGCTTCGATGGCCATCAACTTCAACCAGATCCTCACTTTCGCCGCGCAGCAGAAGGTCTCCGACCTGCACTTCCAGCCCGGTTCGCCCCCGGTGCTGCGCCGCCGCGGCGAGCTGATCCCGGTCAAGCACCCGCCGCTGACCGACGAAGACACGGCCTACGTCGCCCAGCACCTGGTGGGCATGCCCGACGCCGAGCAGTTCCGCCGCGAGGTCAAGGACTGGGACGGCACCTTCGCGCTGCCGAACGTCGGCCGCTTCCGCGTCAACGTCTTCCGCCAGCGCGGCAAGTTCTCGGCGGTGCTGCGGGTGATCCCGCTGCAGCCGCTCGGCTTCGACGCCCTGGGGCTGCCGGTGCCGGCGCTGGAGCGGATCGCGCGGCTGCAGCGGGGGCTGGTGCTGGTCACCGGCGCGACCGGCAACGGCAAGTCGACGACGATCGCCTCGCTGATCCACTCCATCAACACGACACGCCGCGCCCACATCGTGACGATCGAGGACCCGATCGAGTTCCTGTTCGAGAACCACGCGAGCCTGATCTCGCAGCGCGAGGTCGGCTCCGACACCGAGAGCTTCAAGACCGCGCTGCGCGCGGCGCTGCGCCAGGACCCCGACGTGATCATGGTCGGCGAGCTGCGCGACCACGAGACTGTCGACATCTGCCTGAAGGCGGCCGAGACCGGCCACCTGGTGCTGTCGACGATCCACACCCAGGACGCGGCCCGCACGGTGGGCCGCCTGCTCGGCTACTTCCCGCCGGAGGAGCACGCCAGCGTGCGCCAGCGGCTCGCCGAGAACCTGATGGCCGTCATCAGCCTGCGGCTGCTGGCCTCGAAGTCGGGCACCGCCCAGGTGCCGGCCTGCGAGATCATGATGGTCACCCGCTCGATCGAGGAGTGCATCAAGCACGCCGAGCGCACCGACGACATCCCCACCTTCATCGCCCGCTCGCGCGAGATGGGGATGCAGACCCTCAACCAGAGCCTGGTCGACCTGGTGCGCGAGGAGCGCATCGCGCTGGAGACGGCGAAGATGGCGTCGTCGAAGCCCGAGGAGCTCGAGCGCGACCTGATGGTCGAGTAGCGCTGGCGTTCAGAAGGCGCGGGCGAACGACGCGGCGGCGGCCTCGTACAGCGCGCCCAGGTCGTTGCCGTCGACGTAGCGGTGGTTGACGGTGATGCCGACCGGCACCAGCGTGCGGCCGTCCTGCTCCCGGAAGCGGCCGAAGCCCGTCGACGGCTGCCCGGCGTCGGCGTCGGGCAGCATCACGTGGGCGAACGAGGTGAACGGCACCCGTGGCAGCGCCGTGTAGTAGGCGAAGTCGGGGGCCGCGCCGCGCGTCAGGTCGACGCCACTCGAGGCGTCGGCGACCACCGCCTCCGCCGCGGGCAGGAACTCGAGCGCGTCGTCGTGCCACGCGGGCGTCGCGAAGGTGAACGTGCCGCGCGGGGCCGGCACCGTCATCCCCATCCGCAGCCGGTCGTGGAGCACGACCTGCCCGTCCCGCCAGCGCACCCGGAACCCCTCCACCTCGTGCATCGCTCGGTGGAACGCCCAGCACAGCGCGAGGTACGTCGAGTGTCCGGTCTCCTTCGAGCGTCGCCGCAGCGCGCTGGCGTCGAGGTCGAAGGTGACGCCGTAGAACGGCAGCGGGTTGCCGCGGTAGAAGTCGAGGTGCGGCCGGCGCGGGTAGTCGTCGAGCAAGCGGAAGCCCATGTTCACGCCCCCGCCCGCGCGGCCTGGGCCGCGGACATCCGCTCGAGCGTCGCGGCGTCGGGGAAGGCCTCGACCCGCAGCCGCGGCAGGGCCGCCCCGTCCGCGACCATCAGCCCGCCCGCGTGCTGGAGGACGATGTCCCAGTCGATCGTCGGCCGCGCGGCGTCCTCGCCGCCGTCGGGATCGAAGAACACCACCCGCTCGGCGGGCGGCAGCAGCGAGACCACGCCCTTCGACCACACGACGTAGCTGTCGAAGTCCTTCTCCTGGCCGTCGTGGACCGCGCTGTAGGTGGCGACGTGCACGTCGGTGCCGTCGCGGGCGTGGAGCCGCTCGAGCAGCTCCTTCTGCGAGCCGTAGAGCGCGTTCAGCTCCAGCACCCGCGAGCGCTTCAGCAGCGGGAAGCCGACGTGCCCGCGCGGCAGTTCCAGGTCCACCCAGGCGTCGCCGCGGCGCACGAGCGGCAGCGCGCTCATCGGGCGCGGCTCCGTCCGGGTCACCTCGGCCGCGACCACCAGCAGGCCGAGCAGGGCTTCCGGGTCGCCCGTGCCCGCCACCACCAGCCGGTTCCAGTTGGGCGCAGCGACGGCGATCTCGCCCTCGAGCTCGAGCGCTGCGAAGGCGCGCGGCAGCAGCAGCCGCGCCGGGTCGTAGCAGTCGGCCCAGGTGGACAGGTAGAGCCCGTCCGCGACCCGCTCGAAGCCGGGCGTCGGGCTGCGCGCCTCGAGGTTGGCCAGCGCGACCGCCCACGCCTCGTCGGCGCTCACGCCCCACGTCTCGAGGTCGGAGGCATGGAGCATCGAGGTCGCGCGCGGGAAGTCGATGAACAGGCAGACCCGCAGCCGCGAACCGAGCGGTCGGGTCTGCGGCACGTTGGGCGTCTGCCCGTCGAGCGCCGCCTGCAGCAGGAGGGTGTCGAACATCGCGGCATCACGCACGCCCGGCAGCAGCATCGCCCGCGCCTCTTCGAACGTGGCCGGCCGCTCGTCCGGACGCTCGGAGCGGAAGCCCAGGAACTCGGCGATCAGCCGCCGCCGCTGCCAGGGCCACGCGCGGCCGTAGAGGTCGAACAGGTTGCCCAGGTACAGCGTCTCGCCCGAGGCGTCGCTGCCCAGGCGCAGCCGGAAGTCGTCGGGCTCGTAGGCGATCGTCGCCGGGTCGACGCCCGAGGCCATCAGGTGGTCGCGCACCCGGCGCACGAACGCCTCGCGGTCGGGGGCCGGCAGCAGGCGGCGCAGGAACTCCATCGGCGAAGCCTACCGCGGCCCGCGGCGGCGCAGCAGTTCCGGGGCGAACACGCAGAGCGCCATCTCGAACGGGACCCGGTGCTTGAGGTCGAGCGCGGTCAGCGCGTGCACGGCGGCGAGGCCGAGCACGGCGCCCAGCAGCGGTGCTGCAGCCCGCAGTGCCTCCGGGCCGCCGCGTCGCAGGCGAAGCGCGAGGCCGAGCAGGCCGGCGACCAGCAGCGTCTCGTAGGCGAGCCGATAGAGCGTGACTCGCCACCCGGTGTGCCGCACGCCCGCCGCCGGCGGGTACCAGAAGAAACCCTGCACGCGCGCGGCCGCCAGCCGCAGGTACGCGCGCGGCTGCTCGCTCACGAAGCGGCGGAAGGCGGCGAAGAACACGTCGTGCTGGACCATTTCCGGCTGGCCGATCACGGTTCGGCGGAAGGGCTGCGGCGCGACGTCGAACACGCGGATGCCGCCGGCGTCGCCGTAGGTCCCGTTGGAGAGCGGGTTGTTGCCGAGCCACAGGATGTGGGCGAAGTCGCTGGTCAGCAGCGGCCGGCCGACCACGATCTGGTTGCGCACGACCCACGGCAGGACCAGCACGACGGCCAGCGCGAGGCTGCCCAGGCCGAGCCGCGCGAGCCGCGTGCGGTTGCCGCGCCGGGAAGCGAGCGCGCTCGCGCTCCACGCCCCTGCGGCCGCGCCCAGCAGCGTGGCGCGCTGCCACAGCGCGAGGCCGCAGCCGATTCCCGCCAGCGCGGCGCCGCTCGTGCTCCCGCCCGCCGTGGCGCGCCCGATCGCGAGTACCAGCAGCAGGAACAGCAGCACGTCGAAGCTCAGCGGGTGCGCGTAGCGGGTGTCGTAATGGACGAGGAAGGGATTGACGGCGGCCAGCGTCCCGGCGCCGAGAGCCAGCCGGCGCGAGCCGAGCAGCCGAAGGGCGAGGGTCGCGACGGCGAGCGCGACGCCGGTGCCGCACGCCCACTGGAGCGCCAGCACCGGACCGTCGCCGGGCCCGAGCAGCCGGCGCAGCACGGCCACCAGCGCGATCCACAGCGGCTCCTTCCAGGCGGCGTACGGCGCGTCGTACTGGACGAACACGAAGCCGAGGCCGCCCTCGAGGTTGGCGGCGACGGCCATCGCCTCGGTCGGCTCCAGAGCGAGGCCGGGCGTGGCCCACAGCCAGGCCACGACCCGCGCGGCGACCGCGACGATCGCCACCGGCAGCCATCGCCTCACGGCCGGCCCCGCAGCGGGCCCGAGAAGCGCCACGCCGCCCAGGCGGTCAGCGCCCACGTCGCGAGGCCGAGCGCCCCGACCAGCGCGATCGCCAGCAGCTCGCCGCGGCCCAGCAGGTGCAGGTTGGCGGTGATCGACTCCACGCCGTACCGGGCGGGCAGCGTCCACTGCCAGTAGGAACCGGCGAGGAAGGCGCCGGCCAGCGCCGAGTAGAGAAGCGCGCTGCGCCGGTGCACGACCAGCCAGAACGGCAGCGCCCAGATCGTCCACTGCACGCCGAAGCCCGGGCTCAGCGCGCACAGGCCGGCGAAGAAGACGAGCGCGGCGGCCCACGGGTCGAGCCCGCGGTCGCGGACGCGCCAGCAGCCGAGCGCGAACGCGCCCGCCCAGCCGAAGAAGATCAGCCAGCCGTGCCGCAGCAGCGCCGACTGCAGGCCGCCTGCGACGGCGTCCGGAACTTCGAGCCCGAGCCGCGCCAGCAGCCGCGGAGCCTGCACCAGCACCATCGTGTAGCCCCAGGTCCCGTAGACCCAGGTCGGTGCCAGCACCCGCTCGGGGTGGGCGCTCAGCACGATGCCGGCGTTGAGGACCACGCCCACCACGGCGAGCGCGGCCAGCAGCTTCGGCCTTTGCTGCCGTGGCAGGATCAGCGCCAGCGGCACGGCCAGCAGCGCCAGGTGCTGGCGCACGCTGGCCGCCAGCGCGAGTGCGACGCCCGCGGCCTTCGCCCGCCCGCGCTCCGCGAGCCACAGCGCCAGCACGCCGCCGGCCACCGCGACGGTGTGCGGCTGGCCGTGGTACGCGGAGAGCAGGAAGCTGACCGGGTTGAACATGAAGGCGAGCGCCGTGGTGGCGCCCGTTGCGGGATCGCGGGGCCGCGCGCCGAGCAGCAGCAGGGCGATCAGCAGGTCGGCGGCGATCGCCGGCAGCTTGACGACGAACGCGAAGGGCAGCCCGCTCGCGCGCGACGACAGCATCGCGCCGGTGACGATCGCGTAGTGCCCGCTCAGGAAGAACGAGGGGTTGTTGCCCGTGGACGCCGGGACCAGCAGGTCGCGGCCGGCCAGCGCGGCTTCCGCCTGCTGCCGCATCTGGCGCACCTCGACGGTGCCGGTGAAGGAGGCCGCGACCAGCACCTTCAGCAGGGTGCAGCCGAGGAGCGCCGCCAGCAGGGAGCGCCGCGACACGCTACAGCGGCGCTCCGTTCATGCGTTTCCTCGCTCCGGTGCGGCGGGAACCCGTCGGCGCCGCGACCTCAGGCGACCGAAGGGAGGCTGGTGACCCGCCTAGGACTCGAACCTAGAACCCAGAGATTAAGAGTCTCTTGCTCTACCATTGAGCTAGCGGGCCGGCCGAACGAAGGACGCAGAGAATATCCGAAGCCGGCGGGTCTTCGCAAGGGGGTGGGGTGGGGCGCGTTCTGGTGGCCGTGTTCTTCGCAGCGGCCTGCCTGCAGTTCGCGCACCCGCTCGCCGACGGCGACCTGTGGTGGCACCTCGCCACCGGGCGCTGGATCGTGGAGCACGGCCGGCTGCCCGACGCCGACCCCTTCTCGTGGACGATCTCGGCCGAGTACGCCGAGCGCGCGCGGATGAGCGTGCGCGCCAACTGGCTCGCCCAGGTGGTCTACCACGGCCTGTTCGCCGCCGGCGGCTTCCAGGCGCTGCGGCTGTTCAACGCGCTGCTGTTCACGGCCACGCTGGGCCTCGTGTACGGCACGCTGCGGCGGCACGGCGTGAGGCCGGCGCCGACGCTCCTGCTGCTGGCGCCGCTGTGCGCCTTCTGCGTCTGGTACGACGAGCTGCGGCCGCTCGGCTTCTCGGTGCTGCTCGGCGCCGCCAGCCTGTGGCTGCTGGAGCGGGCCGAGCTCGACGGCCGCGGCTGGCGAGGCCTGCTGCCGCTGGTGCCGCTGTGCGCGGCGTGGGCCAACCTGCACCGCGGCTTCCCCGTGCTGGCCCTGGTGCTCCTGCCCCACGCCCTCGGGCTCGGCTGGCGGCGGCGCTGGCGCGAAGTCGGCGTGATCGCCGCGGCGGGGCTCGCCACGCTGCTCAACCCGTCGGGCCTCGCGCCGTGGCGCGCCGCGCTCGAGGAGTCGCTGCAGGGCCCGGGCCACTTCGCGATCCTGGAACTCGCCTCGCCACTGGAGTTCTCGCGGCTGGCGGCCGGGGGGGCGGGTGGCTCGTTCCTGCCGCTGCTGGTGGTCATCGCCGCCCTGACCGCAGCGCTGCTCGTCGCGGGGCGCGCGGCCATTCGCCCCGAGCACGTGCTGTCGTGGCTGCTGCTGGCCGTCGCCGGCGCCACGGCGTTCCGCTACTCGATCTACTTCGCGGTGGGCGCCCTGGTCGCCGCCGCGCCCGCGGCCGCCGCGGTCCTCGGTCGCGCCTCGGCCGAGCGGCTGCAGCGCGCTGCGCCCGTCGCGGCGCTGGCCGCCGCCGTCGCGCTCGCACTGTCGGCTCCGCGTCCCGCGCTGCGCCCGGTCCACGACGAGGCCGTCCCGGCGCGGGCGGTCGACGCCCTGCTCGCGCTCTCGCCGCCGGGGCCGCTCTTCAACAGCTTCGACCACGGCGGCTACCTGATCTGGCGAGCGTGGCCGCGCTACCGGGTCTTCGCCGACGCCCGGCTGCTCGACTACTCCGTGTTCCGCGAGATGGCGCAGGCCGGCCGCGACGGCCTGCTGCCACTGCTGGAGCGGCGCGGGATCAACACGGTGCTCCACCCGACCTTCGACCGCGACCTGCGCGTGCGGCCGCCCGTCCTCGAACTGCTCGCGCGGCCCGACTGGGCGCTCCTGCACTGGGACGCGGTGGCGACGCTGTTCGTGCGCCGTGCCGCCGCGCCGGCGCTGCCCGAGGCTTCGGCACGGGAGTTCGCGCAGCAGTTGTTCGGCGTGCTCGAGCATCGCGCGCGGGGCCGGGCGCCGTCGGCCGCCGAGCGGGCCGAGGCCGAGGCGATCCGCCGCGCGCTCGACGCGGGCGGGCGCTGAGCGCTCAGCGGATCGGTTCGACCCGCATCCGCTCGACGCGCACGCCCTGCTCGGCGGGCTCGCCGAGCCGCGACCAGGTCGCGGTCCTCAACGTGACCTGAACCACCCCGTCCGCCGCCGGGCCCTCGAACGTCCACGGCGCCACCTCGTTGCCGACCTCGACCCGCGCGGCGGGGGAGTCCCCGACCCGGACCTCGACGGCGCGCGGGCCGGCCGGCGCCGGAAACGGCGCGCCCATCCACAACGTGACGCGGTAGCGCGGCGATTCCACCAGCGGTCGCAGCCGCAGCCAGGCCCGCCCGCGTGACCATCGGTGGAGGCCGGGTGGCGGCTGCGGCCGCGTGTCGTCGAGGTACTGCTCGAACGCGATGTGCGGGCCCCAGATCTCGAGCGGCCCGCCGCGCGGGTGGAGAAAGCCCCGGGCGGCGCCGAAGTCGTCGCCGCCGACCACGACCTCGTCCGCGCGGGGGGCCGGCAGCCTCAGCCAGGCGTGCTCGAGCAGCCGCCACGGGTCTTCGCCCCAGGACAGCTTGTGCGCCGCGTGCAGCGCGCGCCGGGCCTCGTCCTCGCGCCCTGCCAGCGCCAGCAGTCGCGGCAGCGCGACGAGCGCGGTGTTGTCGCCCCCGATCACGCGCGGCCGTGCCGCCTCGTACGCGGCGAGCGCCTCCGCCGGCCGGTCCGCGCGGTAGAGCGCCTCCGCCCAGTCGAAGACCGCGCGCGCGGAGCGCGGCGCGGCGACCGACGCAGCCTCTGCCCGCGCGAACGCGCCCGCGGCGTCGCCAGCCGCGAGCCGGGCGGCCGCGGCGCGGTTCTCGCCCCGCGCCGCCCACGCCTGGCGCGCCCTGTCCACGTAGGGAGCGTGGATCCAGGCCGCGAAGGCGATGCCGACCGCCAGGCCGAAGCGGGCGCCGCGCGAGCGCTCGCGCAGCGCCGCCAGGCCGGCTGCGGCGCCTACCGCGCCGATCACGACGAAGCCGCTGCGGTGGCGCGGCACCTCGTTCAGGAAGAACACGACGTGGTTGAGCAGGTAGTAGGAGATCCAGCCCCAGACCAGGACGTAGCCGCGGTCCCAGCGCCAGGTGAACAGGTAGGCCCACAGCAGCCCGACGACGACGAGGTACCAGCCGTCCTCGAGCGCGATCACCAGCGGATGGCGGTAGGGCGGGTCCGAGCGCTCGAGTGTGAGCAGGCCGTGCAGGCCCTCGGGCCGGAAGAAGTGCCTGAAGTTCGCCCACGCCTTGTCGGCGAAGCGGTCGGGATGGCGGCGGATGCCGCGCAGCCCGAAGTGCATCGCCAGCTCCCGCTTGCGGGCGTTGCTCTCGGCGCCGTAGATCAGCGCCTGCTGGCGCGCGTACTGCTCCGGGGTCGCGAAGTTGTTGCAGTACCAGATGTTCTCGTAGACGGTCGTCTCGATCGGCACCGGCTCGCCGATCAGGAAGTAGTTGCGAGCGCTCCACGGCAGGATCACGCCGAGCCCGCCCGCGAGAAACAGCACGGCGGCCCGCCAGCGCGGCCGGGCGGCGCCGAAGACGAACAGCCAGAGGGCTCCCGCGGGGACGAACGCCGAGGTGATCGAGCGCGCCAGCGAGGCCGCGCCCAGCAGCGCGCCCGCGGCCAGCGCGCTGCGCGCCGACCCGGTGCGCCCGGTCCGCAGCAGCAGGGCCATCGCGGAGGTGAACAGCGGGATCGCGATGTTCTCGGTGATGGTCCAGGTCGGGATCTCGATCGAGTAGGCGTGCAGCGCGACGGCGACGCCCGCCAGCGTGCCCCAGCGCCCGCACAGCTCGCGGCCCATCGCCGCCACGGCCACTGCGGCGACGGCGCCCAGCAGGCACTGGATCAGCCGCAGCGGCGCGAGCTCCGGGCCGAACAGGGCGAACACCGCGGCCAGGAAGAGGTGGTAGAGCGGCGCGATCGTCCAGTGGCCGTCCCACAGCCGCCACTCGTCGCTGTGGAGCACGTAGTGCAGCGGGTCCGGCTGCGCGAGGATGCGCAGCGCGTTGGTGAAATAGTGGTACTGGTGCTCGTACAGCAGCGGCGGGTCGGCGGCCAGCCAGTAGACCAGCCGCGCCGCGAACGCCAGGAGGAAGATCCCGGAAGCCCAGGCGGGCGGCATCCGCCCGCGGATCAAAGCCGGAGCCCCCCGTCCACGCCGACGACGGCGCCGTTCATGAACGCGGCCAGGTCGGAGGCCATGAACAGGTACACGGCGCCGACCTCCTCGGGCCGCGCCGCGCGCCGCGCCGGCAGCCGGGCGACCAGCGCGTCGCGCTCGGCGTCGGACAGCAGCGTCGGGGCGCCTTCGACGAGGCCGGCGGCGATCGCGTTGGCCGTGACGCCCGCGGGGCCGTACTCGCGGGCCCAGGTGCGGGTCAGGGCGATCAGGCCGCCGCCGCTGGTGGCCTCCGCGGTGCGGCCGGGGGCGCCGAGCAGGGCCGCGACCGAGAGCCCGGAGAGGATGCGGCCGGCGCCGCGCGCGACCATGTGGGCCGCGACGGCCTCGGTGCAGATGCGCGCCCCGCCCAGGTGGACGTCGAGCGCCCGCTGCCAGCCTTCTTCGCCGCCCTGGTCGGGCAGGCCGACGTGGGCCTGGTTCACCAGCACGTCGATGCGGCCCCACTCGGAGAGCACGTGGTCGACCATCCGTTCGACGGCCAGGGCGTCGGTGACGTCCGCCTCGAACGGCAGCGCGTCGCCGTCGTCCACGCCGATCGCGGCCGCCGCGGCGGAGAGCCGCGCGCCGTCGGAGTCGACGAGCGCGACCTGGGCGCCGGCCGCCGCCAGCGCGCGGGCCGCGGCCCCGCCGACGAGGCCGCCGGCTCCGGTGACGAGCGCCACCCGCCCGGAGAGGTCGAAGGGACTCACGGCGCTACTCGAGGGTGACCGAGACGCTGGCGCGGCCGTCCGTCGAGCGCGCGTAGTAGTCGGGGAAGAGCTGGCGCAGGCGGTCGATCTTGGCGATCTGGGCCGCGTCCGGCTCGACGCCGATCGCGACGTAGATCCACGCCTGGCGGTGCGACACCGGCGCTTCGCCCGCCGGCGGCGTGCGCTCGCCGAGCGCGGCGATCACCTGGCCGATCGTGACGTCGACGCGGGTGCCGCCGAAGGTCACGCCCGCCCCGGGGCCCGTCGAGGCCGTCGTGCCGACGAGGCCGGTGGGCGAGCGGACGAAGAAGAACGGCGGCACTTCGTCGGGGCGCCGCAGTCCCATCAGGTACTGGTCGAGTTCGCCGTAGCGAGCGCTGTGGTCGACCCCGGTGCGGAACTGGCCGCCGCCGAGGTCGCTGATCTCGTTGCCCTCGAGGTGGGAGCCGTTCGAGTCCATGAAGAAGCTCCAGTGCGCGCTCTGGCGTCCGAGCAGTTCGCCGCTGACGCGGCCGGCCTCCTCGAAGCGGGCGAGTGCCAGCCAGCGGTGGCCGGTCTCGTGGGCCAGGATCGACAGCGCCGACTGGTCGCCGAGCAGCCGGCTCGCGAAATCGTCCGGGTACTTCCCGATCGTGTCCATCAGCAGGAAGCTCTCCAGCCGTCCGCCGCTGCCGTACTCGGCGGAGTAGTCGAACGCGCCGGAGCCGATGCCCGCGATCTCGTTCCTGACGGTCTGCTCGAAGGCGAAGGTACCGCTGCCCGCCATCCGCCGCGACGTGAACACCACGAGCTGCATGTAGTCGTCGGGGTAGGCGGCGTAGAACTTCCGCGCCACCGCCGCGGTGTCGAGCTCGTCGTTGTCGCGGAACGTCTCGGCCAGCGCGCCGGCGCTGACGGCGCCGCCCGGGTTCGAGAAGTCGACCGGCGTCACGCCGTTCAGCGCCTCGCCCGGCGCGACCCCGGTCGCCGCGGTGCTGAGGCTGGTTGCCATCGTCGAGGCGTACGCGAACTCGATCGCCCCGTCGGCACGCAGCGTCACCTCGAAGGTGTTGGCGTCGCCGATCCCGAACTGCGGGACCTGGGTCCAGGTCACGGTGAAGCGGGCGCCGTCGCCGGCGTGGGTCACCGAGCCGCCTGCCGACGGGTCGAGGTCCGCCAGCAGCGGGGCGATCCGCGGCGGACCGTTGACGAGGCGGCCGATGTCGCGTGCCGTCGAGGCGCCGTCGCCCTGGCCGAAGGTGAGGTTGCCGTCGGAGTTGACGTGGACCTCGCTCCAGGTCCGGCCGTGGAAGGGGAACGCGAACGGCAGCGGCACGACCGTGGTGTCGTCGTCGCCCAGCCCGAGGCGGGTGCCCGTGCCTCCCGCGACCGCCCGGTCGGTGCGGGTCACCACGTACGTGCCGTCCTGCGGGGAGATGGTGACGCCCACGCCCTGCAGGTCGAAGTCCTTGCGGAACAGCGCGAGGTCGCCCTCGTCGCGCAGCACGGCTATCTCGCCGACGCGCTCGGCTGCCGCGCGCACGTCGCTGGCCCGCACCGGCCCGCGGCGCGCCCGCTCCTCCTGGTGCAGCCACAGCGACTCCAGCGCGGTGCGGTCGCCCGTGCCGCACCAGCCGGGCGGCGGTGCGGCCGCCAGCGGGGTCGAGACGGCGCACGCGAAGGCGACCAGGGCGGATGTTCGGCGCATGTGGACTACTCCTCGAGGCGAGTCTACGCCAAGCCGGCGACCGGGCCCCGGGCCAGAAAGCGGCCCCGGCCGGCGCTGCCGACCCACTCGAAGTCGTGCACCAGCAGCTCGCCCCGGCTCAGCACCGTGCGCGGCCAGCCGCGGACGGTCAGCCCCTCGAAGGGCGTGTGGTCGACGTTCTGGTGCAGCCGCTCGGCCGAGATCGCCACCTCGCGCTCGCGATCGAAGAGGACGACGTCGGCGTCCGCCCAAGGGGCCAGCGTGCCCTTGCGCGGGTAGAGACCGAAGCGGCGCGCAGCCGCCGCGCTCGTCACCTCCACGAAGCGGGACGGCGAGAGCCGCCCGGCCGTGACCCCGAAGTGGTGGACGAGCGCCATTCGCGTCTCGATTCCCGCGCCGCCGCCGGGCAGGCGGTCGAACGAGGGCGGTGTCGCCGACCACGGCTCCTCCGGAGCGGTCGGCTGCACGCCGGCGGGCGTGCGTCGGAACTCGGGCGTCCGCCGCTGGCCGCGCCGCTGGGCGCGGGTGAACGGGCAATGGTCGGTGACCACGAAGTCGAGCCCGCCGTCGCGCAGCGCCGCCCACAGCGCTTCGCGGTCGGAGTCGCGTCGAAGCGGCGGCGCCATGGCGAAGAGGTCGGCGTCGGCGCCTGCGTAGACCGCGTCCGTCAGCACCAGGTGCTGCGGGCACACCTCGCCCGTCGCCGCCTGCCCGCCTGCGCGGGCGCGGGCGAGGGCTGCCAGCCCGGCCTCTGCCGAGACGTGCACGACGTGGACCGGGTTGCCGGCGATGGCGGCCAGGGCGAGCGCGCGCTCGGTCGCCTCGGCCTCGCCCGTCGCCGGGTGGCACAACGGGTGGAACGCGGCGTGGGTGTGGCCCGCGCGCCGGTGGTGGGCGACCAGGTGGCGGATCACGTCGTGGTTCTCGGCGTGGACCAGGGCCAGGCCGCCGTGGGCCGCGAGGGCCTCGAACCCGGCGAGCAGTTCGCCGTCGTCGAGCCGCAGCCCGTCGTAGGCCATGTAGAACTTGAAGCTGGGCACGCCCGCCGCGATCACCTCCGGCACCTCGGCCAGGCTGCGCGGGTCGGTCCGGTGGAAGGTCATGTGCAGCCCGAAGTCGATGGCGGCTGCCGCTTCGGCTTCGGCCCGCCGCGCGGCCAGGGCCGCCATCCAGGTCTCGTCCGCGCGCGCCTCGACGAAATCGATCACGGTCGTGGTGCCGCCGCAGGCCGCGGCGATCGTGCCGGTCTGCCAGTCGTCCGCCGAGACCACCCGCGCCGGCCCCTGGGGGTAGGCGAGGTGCACGTGGGGGTCGATCCCGCCCGGCAGCACGAGCGTCCCGCGCGCGTCGAGTTCGCGCCGGCCCGCGAGTCGCTCGCCGAGCGCAGCGACGCGCCCGTCGAGGATGCCGACGTCGGCGACCCGCTCCGCTCCGTCCGTCACCACGGTTCCGCCGCGCACCACGATGTCGAACATGGATCACCAGCCCTGCCAGAAGCCGCCGTCCGCCATGTCCCACAGCACGAAGGCGTGGAGACGGTGTCGCTCTCCCGGCCGCCGGCCGTGGACCGGGAACTCGAGCCCGAGGTTGAGCGCGACGTGGCCGCGCTTGCTCAGGGCCGCGTGAACCTGGGGGATCAGGGTCAGCCGCCAGCGGGCCTCCGCGTCGAACGGAGCGACGAGCGTGGCCTCCAGCCCGGGCACGATGCCCCGCGGGCGCGCGCCGGGCTTCCAGTGGACGACCTGGGAGAGCTCGAGATCGCCGTCCGCGGGCGTGCCCGGCGGCAGGTGCAGGCGCAGCGTGCCCTGCAGCGAAAAGTGGCCGCCCAGCGGCGTCGCCTGGGACAGGTAGGGAACCAGCACCAGATCGCCGTCGTCGCGCAGCGGGATCTCGGCGTCGAGCCCCGCCGCCAGCAGCAGGCGGTCGTCGCCCGTGCGCACGGCCCACTTCGCGCCCAGTTCCGCCTCGTCGACCTCGCGGAGGCCCGGCTCCGACCGCTGGCTCAGCTTGGCCTCGAGCTGCCAGCGCGGGCTGATCCGCCGCGCGTGGTAGAGCGTCGAGCGCACGACGTCGCCGTCGTCGTCGCGCCGGTCGCGACGTTGAAGGAAGAGCAGCTCGGTCTCCGGGAAGGCCTTGATCGAGCGCACCGGCCGCGTGAAGTTGAGCTCGCCGCGCGGGTAGCCCCGGGTGTCGGCGAACGTGCCCAGGTGGGCGACCACCGCGTCGATCTCGGCAGGCGTCAGGCGCTCGCGGTGGGCCGGCATCTGGTCGGAGAGGCCCAGCGCCGTCCCGCCGTGGGCGACCACCAGCCGCCAGTCGGACGCCGGCTCCCGGCTGTTGAACATCGGGTCGGTGAAGTCGGCCGGCGGGTTGCGGAAGTTGGAGAGCAGCGGGTGGCCCTCGGGCAGCCCGCTGCCGGCGGTCGTGTGGCAGCGCGCGCAGTGTCGGACGTACAGCGCGGCGCCGTCGGTCCCGGCGCCCGCGGCCGGCCCCGCCAGGCCGGCCACCAGCACGAGGAGCGCCGTGCCCCGCGCCGTCACGGCCGCCCCCCGGGTGGATCGGGGGGCAGCACCGGTGGCTCGATGTAGGCCTCCGGCAACTCACCCGTCAGCGCCTCGAGGAACGCGAGCAGCGCCGCCTCGTCTTCCGCGGCCAGCTCGAGCCCCACCTGGAGCGCGGCCATGTCGCGCACGGCCGCGGCGAGGCCGGGGAAGCGGCCGTCGTGGTAGTAGGGGCCCGTGCGTGCGACGTTGCGCAGGCCGGGCACGCGGAAGCGCATCCGGTCCGCCGGGTCGCGGGTCACCTCCTCGCGACCGAGGTCGGCCTCGGCCGCAGCCGGTCGCACGTGGCCCAGCCGCTCGTAGCTCTGGCCGCCGAGGGCCGGGCCGTTGTGGCAGCCCGCGCAGCCGAGCTCGACGAAACGACGGAAGCCGCGCCGCTCGCGGGCGTCGAGCGCGGCCTCGTCGCCGCGCAGGAAGGCGTCGAAGCGGCCCGGCGTCGAGAGCCCGCGTTCGAAGGCGCCGATCGCGACCCCGACGTTGTGGTACCCAAGCGCGGGCTGCTCGCCGGGGAAGGCCCGCTCGAACGCCTGCGCGTACTCCGGGATCGCGGCGAGCACGCGCACGACCGCTTCGCCGTCGGGCATCGCCATCTCGACCGGGTTGAGGATCGGCTGCCGGGCCTGGTCTTCGACGTCGGGGGAGCGGCCGTCCCAGAACTGGGCGAAGAAGCCCGCCGCGTTGTAGACCGTGGGCGCGTTGCGGCGTCCGAGCTGACCCGCGTGACCGGAGGAGACCTTGCGTCCGTCGGCGCCGAAGGCGAGCAGGTCGTGACAGTGGGTGCAGGCGATGCGGCCGCTGCGCGAGAGGCGCGGGTCGAAGAAGAGCTGGCGCCCGAGTGCAACCCTTGCGGAGGCGACCGACGACGGTCGAGCGATGCCGGCCTTCGCGGGCGCCTCGAAGCGCAGCGGAAGCGGCTGGAACGAGAGCGGGTAGTCCGCCGGGATCTCCGACGACGTGGCGCGGGGCGAGGCCGCACTGGCGGTACCGCCGAGGAGCGCAAGAACGGCCGAAGCCGACAGCAGGAGCCGTGTCATGCCGTACAGCGAGCAACAGGCGTGCCTCCGGGCCCGAAAATCGCCTGGCCGCGTCCGATTCCGCTTGACGGCGCTCAGGCGGCGCCGGAGCTTGAAACTGGGCGGGGTTCTGGCGCGGGAGGGCCCTCGTCGATGCTGGCGATCCGCTGTGATCCCAACGTCCCGGCCGCGGTGGCCGACGCGGTGCGGGTGCCGATCGAACACGCCGGGGTGAGCTGGACCGGACTCGGAGAGGTCTTCGTCTACTGCGTTCCCGATCCCCGGGGCGCGCGCGAGCTCGTCGTGCGCGTGAGCACGCTGCAGGGCGTCGTGCCGATCCTGTTCCGCCTCGAGGGGCTGGACTCGCGCAGCGTCGAATCGACTTTGCGCGGCACGCTGCAGCGGGGCGACCTCTGAGGATCTGGTACGCCCGATAGGGCTCGAACCAATTCCGGGGCCTATCGGGCGTCGCTGGCTGCAAATACGGCAGGAAACAGGGGCTTGCGCCGCAGCAAATGACCTATTCCGAACCCCCCTGGGTGACATTTCGGGTGACATCGCCCCCGAAGTAGGCCGCCTCGAGGCGATCGACCACGGCCGGGTCCCCCGCCGGGAGCCAGCCGCCGTACACGTCCACCGTCATCTGGATCGACGAGTGGCCGAGCTGCCGGCTCACGTAGTAGACCGGCGCGTGGCCGATGAGCAGCGTGGTCGCGTAGGTGTGCCGCAGGCAGTGGGGCGAGTGGTGGGGCGGCAGGCCCGCGCGCTTCAGCGCCCGCTTGAAGGCCAGCGAGACGACCTTCTGGTCGATCGGCCGGTCGGCGCCGCCGCTGGGGAACAGCCACTCGGAGCGCGGCACACCGGTCTCCAGCGCCACGCGGCGAGTCGCCTTGTCGTGCTGGCGCAGCGCCTCGACCAGGCCCTGGCAGAGGTCGACTTCGCGGGCCTCGCCGGTCTTCGGCGGTTCGAGCACCGCCCGGCTCCAGCTCTGGTCGATCCTCAGCTTCCGGCCTTTCAGGTCGACGTCGTCCCAGCGCAGGGCCTCGGCCTCCCCGGGCCGCGCCCCGGTGAGCGCCATCACCTGCCACAGCAACGTGAACCGCGACTCGGACTCGGCCGCCGCGAGGAAGGCGCGGAGCTGCTCGGGCGTGAAGGCCTTCACCTTCGCCCGCTTCTCGGCGCGCGACCGGCGCAGCAGCCCCCGCCGACCCCGAGTCGTCGCCGCCGGGTTTCGCTCGATGAGGTGGTCTTCCTCGCGCGCGGTCTCGAACACGGCGTGCAACACCCGCAGCGTGTTCTGCACCGTCTTCTTCGCCAGGCCGCGGGTCAGTAGCTCGGCCGCCAAGTCGCGCACATGCGCGCTCGTTACCTGGCTCAGCGGCAGCGGGCCCAACGTCGGCAGGACCTGGCTCTGCAGCACCGAGGTGTAGACGCGGGCCGTGCCCACTCGCAGAGTGGGCGAGACCTGCTCGAGCCACCGCTGGGCGTAGACCGCCAGGGTGTGCTCGCAGCCCGGCGCCGGCCTTCGCCCAAGGGCCCGCGCTTCCTCGGCGGCCGCTGCCGCGGTGCGGAACTGCCGGAACCGAACCTTGCCGGTCGCTGGGTCGTGCCACTTCAGCGCGACGCCGCGCCGGCCCACCCGCCTCACGATCGATGGTGTTCTCACTCCGGGAACGGTGGGCCCCGCCGGGCCTCAGCACAAGTTCCGAATCGTTCCTAGGGATGCATCATGGGTCTGGTCGACCAGCGCACGTCGACGCGGAAGTCATGGGGCCTTGGGCGCCTTCCGCTTCGGCCGCGGACCGGCCGCCGGCTGTGCTGCGGCAACCTGTCCCGGCCCCATGCGCCGCAATCCCTCCGAGATCGGCCGCGTGTTGATGGCCCGGAGCCAGACGGTCCCGAAGTTCCCACGTCCGGTGACGGCCGCCAGCGCCTCGCGCACGAACGGGATCATCAGCGCGGGCCCCCCGTCGATCGCGAAGTCGCGCAGCGGAGGCTGCGCGTCAGGCGTCGCCTCGAGGAACCCCGCCATCCGGAGCTTGATGTTGTAGACCGGCCGGTCCTTCGGGTTCGTCTCGACCACGAACCGCAGCAGCGCGCGGAGGCCGTCGTCGGTCAGGCCGACCGACATCGTCATGCTGAACTGGCCGAGGTCGGCCCGGGTGCCGGCCGGGAGGTCGAGGTAGTCCTCTCGGTGCGAGAAGGCCAGCTCCTCCACCACGACCCGCACCACGCGGATGCCCGTCTCTGGCGCGAGCGGGCGATCGCCGTCAGGCATGCAGCCGGCCCCCGTCGCTGACCCGGTCGGCACCCGGGCCCTTGAATGCCGCCTTCGCGACCTGGTTGTAGGCCGGAGCCTTTCCGCCCACGAGTCGCACCTCGCACACGAGCCCCAGGGCCGCGGACACCTTCACGATCGTGTCCAGCGTCACGTTCACGTTGCCGCGCAGCAGCTTCGTGACGTAGGCCGGCGCCACCCCGATCCTTCGCGCGAGCTCCGCCCGGGAAACGCCCTGCGCAGCGAGGGCTTCGCATACCTGGCCAGAGAAAGCCAGGCGCGCCCGTTCGCTCTGGTATGCGCTGCTCTTCGCCGCCTTGCGGTAGAGCGCCGCGAACCCCTTACTCATCGATGACCACCACCCCTCCCGGCCCCGCTTCCTTGATCGCTGCCCGGTACGCCTGCTCGCGCGCCAGGGCGCGCGCCACCTCGGCCGCTGGCGTCTTCTGCCCCCGCTTCACGAAGCCGTGACTGCACACCACGACGCGGCCGGCATCGTAGAAGTACAGGACCCTCACGTCCCCCTTGCTGAGTTGCCACAGACCGGGCTTGATCTGGTGCGACAACGAGTCGTTGCGCAGCGGCCCGTGCTCGGCCAGGTGCTCGAGCAGCGCCAGCATCCGGGCGCCGTCTGCGGCGAGCTTCCCCTCGAGGTCGTCGAAGAAGGACAGCAGGTCGCAGGCGCCCGAGTCCGTGCAGCACGCGAGGACATCCCACTGCTCCTTGTGAACCCGCCTCAGCTTCACCTGTTAACCTATAAGTTCACGGGCGGGAAGTCAAGGCGCCGCGGCTTGACTGCCCGCAGGCGCGTCGATCACTTGGCGGCCGCAACCCTCACGGCTTCGTGCGGCCCTTCGGGGTGGGTGTCGGCTTGGGTGCAGGCCCCCGATGCTCGAGCCTGCCACCAAAGAGCTTCTTGAACTCAACTCTCGCCGTGTGCATGGCGGGGTTCGAGATCGCCATGACCTTGAACGGCGAGGTCTGGCCCGCAAGCAGTGGCTGGTACTGCACCATCGCCGAGTCGGAGGTGATGAACTGATTGCCGCCATCATAGAAGCTTGCGACCACCTGAACCCCGTCGAGCGGCGCACCAGAGACGTTCCGAACCTCCCCCTCCACCTCCACGTACCTTCCACCGGCCGAGGTGCTCCACCTCCAGGTGACAAGTTCGAGGGGCGGGGGCTTCGGTGGCGCCGAGCCGGTTCCGGTGGGCTTCACCGGTGTGTTCATCACGACGACGCAGAAGCCCAGAACGCCGAGCGCCCCCAGCGCAAGGGCGACGAGGCACCCAGTGAGACCGGCCGCGCACCCGGATCTCCTGACTGTTGCCGCCGCCGCTGCTTGCACCGGACGCCCGCATCCGGGACACGTCGGCGCGGCGTCGCTTACTTCGCGGCCACAGTCGGGGCAGGCGACCAATCCCACGCCCCTATCCTCTCCTAACTCCAGACGAAAGCGAAGAGGAGGCCAGCGGGGAAGGGCAACACGAACAGCAGGCACCCTGCAGCCTTGCCAAACTTCCTTTGACGACCGCTGCGGGTCAACGGGATCCCGATCGCGCGTGACACCCGTCCCTTTGCGGCCGACACACCCAACGCCCGCTTCCAAGAAAACGAGACCCCAAACTTGCCCATGCCTTCCCTCCCTACTGGCAGAGCGGCCCGGGGCAGACGACGCATGCCAGTCCGCCGTTCGACGAGCAAGTCCCGGAGCGGTTCGTGGAACACGTGTACTGGCCGTTGTTGCACCTCCCGGTGACCCTACCGCACGACGCCGAACCCGGTGCTCCGACGCAAGCCGGGAATCCACTCGGGTTGGGGGCCGGAGTGGGCGTCGCCGTGGGTGATGGACGGGGAGTGCTCGCCGGAGTTGGGGTCGCCGACGGGGCTGGCGTGGGCGTTGGGGCGCTGGCAGTTGGAGCGACCAGAGAGTACGAGACCTGGAGGTCCTGCGTGTAGAGCCGCTGGTCGCTTCCATCAAGGAGGTACGCCACGATCCTCGTCGCAGTGTTCGGCAAGGGGCAGAACTGGGGGTAATCCGGGGGCAACGAGAAGAAGACGATGTCGAACGAGAAGTTGGTGCTGCTGTTAGCGGACAGCGGCCTCCTCTCCGTGATGGCGACCGCGCACCGCACCGCACTCGCGGTGTAGAACTCCAGGAAGACAGCCGCCTCGCTGACACTCTGGCCGTAGCGGACGGTCAGAGTGCCACGAACGTCGCGCGAGCAGAGTGCCACGACGCCGTTGGCTGCGCATTCGGATACCGTGATCGTCCCACTTGAAGGAACTGCAGACAGCGTAATGCTAGGCCCGCCCTGTGGAACACCCGAGGGACCCGCGGGACTTCCCCCACCACCGCCACACGAATTCAAGAGCGCAAGGGCGCCAAGGGTGAGAACCAGCTTGCCGTCGCGAACCTTCACAGTGCACCTCGTGGCATTTCTACCTCATGGCAGCCAACAGCGTCCGCCATGCCTCGACCTGGCGGGCCGTCAGAACCGGCAGCCTCGATGCGTCCGGGCGCGCGACGGCCCCTTCAAGTGCCCGCCGTAACGCCTCCACCTCGGCGCCGCCCGGCGCGGGCGCGACGGCATCCACCATCCGCCCCAGCAGCCGAAGCCTGCGGAGCTGGTCGAGCCGGCCGGTGGCGACCGTGGCCACGAACCCCACGCCGGCGGCGAGCAACTCCTCCCGGCGCGCTGTCGACGTCGTGCAGGCCGCCGCTTCGAGAGCGCCCGCAGAAAGCCTCGCCGCCGATTCGTCCTCGGCATCGAGCATCCCGCGGAGGTTCTCGATCGCCGCACGCATTTCGCCGCCGTACAGTGCGCTCCAGTCCGCCTCGAGTGCGCGCTCATGCCGCACGAACAGGAGCCCGACGAGCACGCCCAGCCCAACGATGCTCAGGAGGCCCACGCTACTTGTCCCAGATGGCGCAGATGACACCGATGGTCAGAGCCACTCCGGCCGTCCCGAGCAGACCAGTGACGATGATGCGGAACCGTGGATCTCCCAGTATTCCGCCGCCCAGCCAAAGAGCGACGCTAAGTACTACCAGCGTGGCCGTCATCTTGAACCACCACTCGGAGGGCTTCACCGGGTCTCCTCAGGCCCACGGCCTCAGCCGCTGGCGCGCGGCGAGGGAGAGGGCCGTCGGCTCCGGGGCACGCCACGCTGCCCAGGCCCAGATCGAACAGGTCGCTGTGTAGGCGGCCGGCTCCAGCGCCTGCACGAACGGCAGCGTCACCGTCCCCTTCCCGAGCGCCTCGAGCACGCCCGCGCTCAGCGACAAATTGCACGCCAGGCCCAGGAGGATCATCCGGTGGAACCAGTGCATCGGCACCCGGTGGTAGGTGGCCACCGCCGCCACCGCGACGAGCGGCCAGATCGCAGCGCCCTGCCCCCGCGGCTGCAGGACGCCGACCGAGACCCAGTAGCTGCGCGCGCCGGCGCCGCCGACTCCATGAACCGCCACGACAGTCACGACCGCGATGACGGCCAGCAGACAGAAGGCGGAAGTCCTCGCGCGAGGAAGCCCCGCGAACGTCAGCGCGGCGACCTCCCAGGCCATGAGTTGGTAGAGGACCGAGTACGCCGTCTCCTTCGCGTGCCAGACGTCGTAGTTCCAGAACGTGCCCGGCCATAACGTGATGAGCCGGTTCACGACGAAGGCCAGCGCCACGTACACGGCGAACGTGCCGCACAGTCGAGCCCGCGCCCGGAGAACCAGCCCCGCCACCACGGCCAGCAGCAGGGCGGCGTTCAGGTCCCACGCGAGCTGGAGGTCGCTGTGCGAGAAGCTCATCGCCGCTGTCGCTTCTCGCGGGCGATGCCCAGCCGCTGCATGGCCCTGTACACGGTCAGGCGCGAGATCCCGCGGCTGCGCGCGACCGCGGCCACGTTCCACTCGTGGCGCTCGAGCTGCGCCGCGAGGCGAAGCCGCTCGACGACGTCCTCGGGGGCCTCGGACAGGAACTCCCGGATGGCGGGATGGAACCCGTCCGTCGGCCCGTGGCGCAGCCGATGCCCCGCGGCCTCCAACAGGGGAGCCAGATCCTGCAAGCCGCGGGCACATGCCGCCGGCGCCGCCGGGTGCCCGAGGTACACGCAGAGCGCGCCGTCGCCCAGCACGGCGACCCAGTGAGTGTGGTCGAGGCCCGGCCTCGCGCCGGCAGCGACCCAGGACCGGATGCGGTCGAGATCGGCTTGGCTGAGGGCGTGGCCCGCCAGCAGGTCGCCCGACGTCGAGCACAAGGCCGCCGACTGGGCCCCGGCGTGGGACATGAGGTGCTGCAGCGCGTTGAGCGCTGCGCGTCGCGGCTCGGCCTCGGCGAGGGAGGCGGTCAAGGTGGGGAGCAGTCCGCTCATGCGTCGTATGTCTATCTTGTATACAGGATCGGAGTCAAGTTGCTGAGCAGCCGAAACGTTCTCTGTTCCGATTCTGTGTCAGGTGGTGTATCTCCTTCGCTGGAGCCCGTTGCGGCTTCGAACCGAGGAGGCACGAAATGTACGTTTGGGTGCTGCTGGCCCTGCTGGGCCTCGAGCTGGGGATCGTCGTGGAGGTCGGAGCCGTCGCCGGGCTCAGCGACGGCTTGATCGCGTCGGGCGACGGGACATCTTTGCCGCCGCCCCCGCCCGGCCCGTGAGCGGGCGAAGCTAGCTGAGCTGGGCCGCGGGGGGAAGCGCCTCCGCGGCCCAGATACCGCTTCCGGCGCGATGCATTGACGATGGAACAGCCCGGGGCCGAACGTGTGGCATGGCCCTCGTCTCAGCCCTGCAGGAACTGTTGGCCGCCCAGCTCGCCCTCTCTACGACCGTGGGCCGCCTTTGCGAGGCGTTCCGGTACGGGGAGGCGATGACAGAGCACCCTCCAGCGCCGCGCGGGCGACCTCGGCCGCGCGGTTCGTCAGGCGGGTTGCAGCCTGGATCTGTCGCACCAGCCGACGGGCCGCAGCGGGCTGCATTTCAACCATCTGGCGAGCAGGCCGAGGTCCCACCTCGCCGACGCCGAGAATCTCGTCGGCCGAAACGCCGGTGAGTCGGCAGATCTCGGCGAGGTGCTCGAGAGAGGGTTGAGTCTTCCCCGAGACCCACCCCGACACGGCGGATTGCGACCTCCCGAATCTCCTTCCGATCTCGGAGAGGGAGATGCCCTTCGCGTCCAGCGCACGCCGAATGCGGCTTCCGATCGCACTCCGCTCCGAGTCCACGGGCAGGACTATCTCAAAAAAGGAACCCCGGTCGGGGATGTCGTGAAAAACAGATGACATGAGAGCCTTGACAAAATCAGATGGTCGATCTATCTTCTGATTCCGATATGACTCTCCTGGAGCTCATGCAACGGCACGGGCTAACGCAGGTAGCCATCGCCACGGGCACGGGGCTCCCGCAGTCCGCAATCTCTGACATAGCAGCCAAGAAGCGCCGCCCCCGGACCGACACGGTTAACCGGATCCTGGCCTTCGCTCGCCTGTACGAGCCCAGCGTCACCTACGAGGACCTGTTCGGGGAGCCCGACCTCCCGCGGCCGGTGGTGGGGAACGCGGCCTAAGGAGCCATCCATGAGCTCGATGAAGGACCTGTTCGCCGCGACCCTCGACGTGCTGGAGATGGCGGTGGCGGACGTGGGCGCCGACGGCGCCGCCTGCACGCCCGAGGCGCTGCACGCCGCCCGCAGCTTCGTCGCGGCGCACCCGGACCAGGAAGTGCGGGTGGAGCTGGTCCAGGCCGCCTACCGCGGCCGGGCCCACTCGGAGCAGTACAACCTCGTCCCCCTGCGCGACCTGACGGACGCGGAGGTGCGCCGCTTCGCAGTGGACCTCCGCATGGGGGACACGGAGGACGACCTGCTGGCCGAGCTGCTCCGCGGCTTCCCCCCGTTCCCCGGCGTCGTTCGCCCGGCCGAGCAGCACGCTCGGGCGGGCCAGGCCTAGGCGGAGGGCACGGTGGCCCTGGATGCAGTGCGCCCGGACGACGTCGCCAAGGCGTGGGCGAGCTACCGCGAGCGGGTGGTCCCCGCGGAGGCCGGCGCGATCCAGGTGCAGGAGTGCCAGCGGGCTTTCTACGCGGGCGCGCAGGCGATCTTCTGGCTGATCGAGCAGGAGCCCGACACCACCCAGGGCTCGCAGCAGGTCGCGGAGTTCGCCGCCGAACTGGCGGCCTTCGCTCGCCAGGTCGGGGCGTAGGGCGAGGAGCGCGAGCAGCGGCATGAGCATGATCGCGAAGGTTGCGCCGGCTTCGGGTTCGCGGCTAGTTCCACTGCACGCCGCGGCCGAACCCATCCTGGGCCACCTCGAGCAGCGCCGCTCGGGGTTGGCGCGGTACTGCATCAACGCTCTTCGCGTCACCGCGCTGGCGCTGGCCGCCGCCCACGGCATCGCCTACCGCTTCATCAGCTCGCTGGCAGGCGACAGCTCGGCCCGGATGGCGAACTACCGCCTGTCGGGCCAGCGCGCGATGGCTGTCGAGGACGTGGCGGCGCTGATCGAGGAAGGGCCGCTCGGGGTCGAGGTGGCGATGGCGATCCTGCGGGTGCTGATCGCGCGAGCGGGCGGCCGGATCGTGATGGACCCGCTGCCGGTCCAGCGCCCGACGACGGCGTTGGCGGCGATGCTGGCGCAGAACGGAGCGCTTTCGGCCCAGGCGACGCTGGCCCTCGAGGACGGCAGCGTCGACCCGCACGAGTACGCGACGCTGGCGCCGGCGATCGAGCAGATGCGGCGCTGCGTGGAGGCCTTCGACGCGGCGTGCGCCGGTGTTGCAGGCGCCGCTGCGCGAGAGGCGGGGAGGGCACATTGAGCGCGACGGCGCCGGTGCCGCGGGACCCGCTGCTGGACGCGCTCGACCAGGTGCGGGCTCAGCTCGACATGGTCCGCGAGCAGCTCGGCGCCGTGCAGCGCCGTGCGCTCGAGCAGGCTGTTTTCGCCCGCGTGCTGGAGACGGAGGACATCTACTTGGGCCCCGAGGAGGCGGGGATCCTTCTGGGGATCTCGCGCACGTCGGTGGCCGAGGCGGTGGAAGCGGGGCAGCTCGCGCGCGTTCCGGCGCCGGGCACGACCTCGGGCTGGCGGGTGCCGCTGTCGTCGATCCGCTACCTCCAGCACAACCAGAAGCTGGTCGCCGAAACCGAGCGGAAGGCCCGGGCCCGGGCTGCGAGTCGGGCCCTGGCCAGGGTTTCCGCATGAAGGCAGGTCGCGCGAGGGGGCCGGCAGTGAAGCCCGCGGGGCAGTGCTCGCGGGCCGGCTGTGCGGAACCGGCGAAGTGGGTGCCGCGGTTCAGCTTCCGCCCTTGGCCCGGGTACACGGGCAAGCCCGCTGAATGTATCGCGGGGGTGGCCATCTGCGAGCTGTGCCGCCCGGGATTCGTGGAGCACGGCTGGCGGGCGCTGGCTGTGAGCGCCGCCACCCCCCTGCGCATCGCAGGCTTCATCGTCGACGACTCGTGCACCACCGTGGAGATGCTGGAGATGGGGCACGAACAGGTCGTCGCTCCGGTCGCTCACGGGACTTTCGCCAGGGGGCAACCCGAGACGTAGCCGGGAGCCGCGAAGAACAGCCGAGACAACGGACGGGAGACGTGCGCGCGGTTGAGCGCTGGAGGTGTTTCGTGGGGATTGAGGTCGAGCAGGCGCAGGGCATCGATACCGTCGACCCACGTGCGCGCCTTGTGCCGGTGCGGCCCGTCTTCCGGGAGCTGTGGGTGGTCGCGCCGGGCTACGAGGTTGTGAGCGTGGACTACGGCGTGAGCAGGCGGCGACGCGAAGCCCTGCACGCGTGGGCCTCGTTCGACGTCGGCGGTGACGTCGACCTCGTCGACGCGCACGTCGCGGCTCTCGCAATGCGAGGCGTCCGCCCCCGTCCGGAGGTGATCGCGAAGGCACGTGCGCACCTCCGCCGTCTGCTCGGAAAGGAAGGTCGACGATGAACGCTGTGCTCGAAGCCCGAGTCGTTTCCACGCCGGACGAAACGCCGTTCGAGGCGCACCGCTGCGTCAAGTGCGGGTGCACGGAGGGGCGGGCATGTGCTGGCGGTTGCGGCTGGCTGGTCGCCCCTGGCGAGCTGGAGCCCGGCCGCGCCGACGTCGGCCTGTGCACGGCCTGCGTCAAGCCGTCGTCGGTGCCGCACGTCCTCAGGGGCGAGTGGATCACGCGCCTGTCCCGCCGCGGCGAGTACTCCGTTGCGGTCACGGGCACGGGAGCCGTGCACATGTTCGACGACCGCGCGCTGCGGCTGCTGGCGATCACCTCGCGCGGCGCTCTCGCACCGGTGGAGCGTGCGCGATGACGGCAGACCGATTCGTGCGGCTCTGCCCGACTCACCGCACCACGCTGAAGACCGACGGCGACGGCTTCGCCTGCTCGCGCTGTGGTGGCCGCATCGGTCGCTGGGTGATCCACGACCTGCAGAAGGACAAGGACGTGGAGGAGGGGACGGACGAGGCTTTCCTGAAGGCCAAGCGAACCCCGAGCGTCGCTCCAGCGCTGGACTTCGAGTTCTCCGACAAGAAGCCGCGGCCGCACAGCCAGGTGGTCGTTGCCCTCGCGAAGCTTGCGGATACCCGTGGGACCGTGATCATGGACGTGCGCCTGCTGCACCGGGGCCACCAGCCGGCCTTCCTGATCGACTGGACGGAGCACGCTCCGGGCAAGGCGAAGGCCGAGATCCGCGACCGGGGTCGCGCCTGGACCGGTCTGAGCCTCGAGCAGGCGAAGCAGGCCTTCGTCGCCGTGGTCCAGCAGGCACTCGCCGACGGGTGGCTCCTGGCTCCGCGGCGGTTCGGCACCGGCCGCGCCGTGCCGACGCGGCCGGTGCCGCCGCCGCCCGGTGCTCGCGCGGCGGAACCGCCCCAGCCGAGCCCCAAGGCGCCGCGCGGCGCGCAGCGCCGAAAGGCCGCCTGATGGCCGCCGACTCGAGGCTCGACCGACTGTCCGCCGCGATCGTGCGCCTGGTCGACCGGCTCGGGCTGTGGCCGGCCCTCGTCGTCTCGGCGCTCGGCTCCGGGCTGATGGCCTGGTCGCTGATCGAGTTGGCGCGGGGGTTGTAGGTGGAGAGCGGACCCGGGCGCTTGACGCCGTGCCGGACGTGCGGAGTCGAGATCTGGTGGCTCGAGACGGCGAAGGGCCGGCCGATGCCCCTGGACCCGCGGCCGCACCCGGCCGGCAACGTCGTCGTCGGGACTCGGCGTGCGGAGACGGCGGCCGAGGACCTGGGCGTGCACCGGCCCGCGGTCCGCGTCGCGATCGTCCTCGGCCACGGTCGCGGGCTGCCGGACGGGCTGCCGGCGAACACGCTGCGCTGGGTCCCGCACTGGGCGACGTGCTCGCGGCGGCCGCGACGTCGCGACGAGAGGCCGTGCAGGGCGATTGGCTGCGGCCGCTTGAGACCCCGACACCGAGCCTTCTGCGGCCCCCATTGGTCGATCGTGCCGATGATGCTCAAGGCGACGCTGATCGACGCGATGGGAGCCCTGCGCCGCCGCGAGCCCAACGCGCAGCGCATGTACGCCGATGCGCGCCGGGCCGCGATCGCCTGCGTGCTCGAGGCCGAGACCAGGCGCGGAGCGATCCAGGGGACGCTCGACCTCGAGGCATACCATGCGTCGTAGCGGCTGGCCGCTCCTCCTGGCCTTCGGCGCCGGCCTCCTCGCCGGCGGCGCACTTGTCCACCACCTCGACCGAGGGCTGATCGAGGCCGTGTTGCACACGAGCCGCGAGCTCGCGCGCACCTCCGGCCGGCAGCAGCTCGTCCTCGAACGCGTCGACCGGACGGGGTTCGCCGTGTGCCCCCAGTGGCGTCTGGCGGCCGCCGCCGCGGCGGAACAGCAGGCGGAGCCATGAGCCTCCTGATCGTCGGCCGCTGCTCGGCTTGCCGGGAGCCGCTGGTCGTCGTGACGATCTGCCCCCGGTGCGGCCGTGCCCACCTGTGCGCTCCGTGCGCGCTCCGCTGCGTGGTCCAGGACGTGTGGGCCGTGCGCCCGAAGGCGGCGGCTTGATGGCGCCCGCGGCCGAGGACGACGGCCTGTGCTGGTGGTGCTGCGACTGCGAGGGCGCCGGCGAGACCTGCCCTCACCCGGTGGAGCGCTGCGGAGCGTGTTGGGACGACTTAGAGCCAGCGCTGGACGACTGGGACGGGGACGACGAGGACGAGTAGGGGAAACGAAATGGGCGCCGGCGGGTGGCAGCCCGCGGCGCCCGGAAAGGCACGGCAATGACTGAGAAGAGCGTACAGGAAGCGGCGAGCGTGGGGAAGAGCGAACCGGTGTTCCGACAGGTCAGCGTGGCGGACATCACGCCGAACCCCGACAACCCTCGGCGGCGGTTGTCGGAGGTCGGCCTCGAGGAGCTGGCGGCCAGCATCGCCGAGAAGGGTGTTCTCCAGCCCATCCTGGTCCGGCCCGTCGCCAGCGGTGCCCTGCAGATCGTCGCCGGGGAGCGGCGGTGGCGGGCCGCGAAGGTGGCCGGCCTCGAAGCCGTGCCGGCGCGGGTGGCCAACCTCACCGACGACGAGGCCCTCGAGATCGCCGTGATCGAGAACCTGCAGCGCGAGGACGTGCACCCCCTCGACGAGGCTGCCGGATTCGAGGCGCTCCTGAAGCACGGGCACGACGTCGCCGGCCTGGCCGCCAAGGTGGCGAAGTCGGAGGCTCACGTCTACCAGCGCCTCAAGCTGCTGTCGCTGTCGAAGAAGTGCCAGGCGGCATTCCTCGAGGACAAGATCCCTGCCTCCACCGCGCTGGTCCTGGCGCGGATTCCGTCGACGAAGCTGCAGGACGAGGCCCTCAAGCGCGTGGAGGGAATGAACTCGGCGGAGGCCGCCTCGACGATCCGCCACCAGTTCATGCTCGAGCTGTCCGCGGCCCCGTTCAAGATCGACGACGAGGACCTCGTGCCTGAGGCCGGGTCCTGTCTCCGGTGCCCGAAGCGGACGGGCAACCAGCAGCTGCTCTTCGCGGACCTGAAGAGCCGGGACCTCTGCACGGACCCGCCGTGCTTCCAGAAGAAACGCGACGCCGGGGTCGAGCGCCGCTTGGCGGAGGCCCGGTCGAGTGGCCACACCGTCTTGAGCGCGGCCGAGGTCAAGACGCTCGCGCCCCACGGCTACCCCACCTCGAAGAGCGGCTACGTCAGCCTCGACGAGTACGACTCTCGGCACGGGAAGACCCTGCGCCAGGCCGCGGGGAAGAAGGCGATCGACGCCTTGCCTCCGGAGAACGTGGTCCTCGCTCCCGTGAAGAGGCACGACGGCTCGACCGAGATCAAGGAACTCGTCCCGCGCGCGATCGCGAAGAAGCTGGCGCCGACGCCGAAGAAGCCCGCGGGCGACGTGAGCCGGTCGCGCGCCGACTCGAAAGTTGCCGCCGACGGCGCCGCGCGGAGGGAGCGCGCGCGCATCGGGGCTGTCGCCGTGGAGCGCGTGGTGGCGGCAGCGCAGAACCACGACGCCGACCTCGAGTTCCTCCGCTGGCTCGTGGTCTCCGAGCTCGGCTCTTTCGTGCTGCCGTCGTCGCCCCTGGTTCTCAAGGCGTGTGGCGTCAAGAAGGCTGAGGACCTCAGGAAGAAGCTGCCGTCGCTCGGAGAGCGCCCGCTCGTGGGCCTCCTGACGGCCCTCACTCTCGACGCCGAGGGTATCGACGGCGACTGGGCCTACGGCCAGGGCTACCCCGAGATCCTGACGGCAGCCTGCAAGGTGTTCGGCGTCGATCTGCCTGCCCTCGAGCGGGAGCTGCAGGTCGAAGCCGAACCCGTGGCGAAGGCGGCCAAGAAGGGGGCGAAGTCGGCGGCGAAGAAGCCGGCCCGGAAGGCTGCGAAGGTCACGTCGTCCAAGGGGAAGCTGAAGGCGAAGGGGCGTGCCGCGTGACGCCCGGCCAGGCCTTCCGCCAACTCCGCCTCGCCGCCGGTCTGTCCGGCGTCGACGTCGCGCGCCGCCTCCGCGTGCAACCGGCGATGGTCTGCTCCGTCGAAGCCGGCCGCCGCCCCTTGCCCCGCACGTTCCAGGCCTTCGCCCGCGCGATCGCTGGCAAGGCCGTAGCCAACACCTGCGCCGCTGTGCAGGCCCTCAACGGAGGTCGCAATTGAAGCCCACGCAGCCGCAAGCCGTCACCCTCGCGAACCTCGGAGACGGCGCCGCCTTGGAGCAGTTCCAGGCCGCGTTCGACGAGGTCCTGCGCAACGTCGCCGACATCAACACCGACCCGGAGCAGCGCCGTTCCGTTGCCTTGACCGTCTCGATCGTCCCCAACGAGCAGAGGGAGATCGGCGAGATGCAGATCAAGGTCTCGACCAAGCTCGCCGGCACCAAGCCGGTGAAGACCACCGTGTTCATCGTACGCCACGCCGGTCAGGTGATCGCCGTGGAGCAGAACCCGAAGCAGCTCGCGCTGGGGATGGACCTGCCGAGCAACATCCGCTCGATCGCGGGCGGGAAGGAGTAGGACCATGGCCGAACTCAACGCGAGCGTCATCACCGAGGTGGAGCGCCTCGCCCTCAAGGGCACCGAGTCCCGGACCGTGAAGGTCGGCGACGCGAGGACCCTCGAGCTCGTCCCGAGCAGTCTCAACCTCGTCGCCGCGGAGACCTTGATCCCCAAGGAACCGACCGCCTCGATGCTGAAGCTCTCGACCCTCTCGAGCCTGCTGCTCTATCTCCTCTCGGACCCGGCGGCCCACAAGGACCACCTGCTCCACGTGGAGGGCCCCGACAGCGTGAGCCTGCTGAGCCCGCTCAAGGGGTACCACCGCCAGCGTGAGCTCTTGGCCAAGGCGGCGCTGCAGCGCCAGGAGTTCCCGTTCGCGCGCTTCCTGGCGGTCGAGGACTTCGTCATCGCCGTGCAGCTCGGGTTCGTGGACACGCCGGACAAGGCGAGGGTCCTGGCGATCGCCGGCAACGTGCGACAGGAGGCGGTGCGCACGTCGGTCGACGACGGTGTCACCCAGACGGTGGCGACGAAGGTGGGCATCACGCGGGGCCAGGAAACCACGGTCCCGCAGACGGTGTCGCTCGCCCCCTACCGCACGTTCTCCGAAGTCGACCAGCGCGCAAGCCCGTTCCTCTTCCGCATGAAGGGCGGCAGCCCCGACCAACTCCCGTGCGCCGCGCTCTTCGAGGCCGACGGCGGCGCCTGGCGCCTCGAGGCCATGAAGCGAATCGCGGAGTGGTTCGGCACCCAGCATCACGCCGCGGCCGAGCTCTGGCCGGCAGGCCTGCGCATCCTGTACTGAGCCCGATGCTCGGCAACGCGCCGGCGAGCCCTGAGCGGGCCGACAGCCCATGCCCCTGTCCCGAGCACTCGACCCCTGTGCCGGTCAACGACGTGGGGCGCTGCAACACGTGCGACAACCGCGATGCGTGGGACGCTCTCGACGCGATCAAGGAGGCGCTCGAGATCGAAGACGGTTTGACCTGTCCCGTTGGGGCCGTGGTGGCCCTGAAGCGCGAGCGGGATGAGGCGCGACGGTATGGAGCGGCGCTCTACGCCGAACGCCTCCAGATTCAGGCCGACTCGAGGCTACTCACCTGCGTCTGGTGTGGGCGCGCCTACCCACCCGGAACCCCGACCAGCAACCACGAGTCGTTGCGCCTGCATGCTGTCGAGTGTCCCCAGAACCCGGTCACTGTCGAGCTTCAGCGGCTCCGCACACAGATCGCACTGGACGTGGATGGGGCTTCGATCCCGCTGCTCGGGACCCTGGTGCGGGCAATCGTTGGGGCCGCGAAGCGCCGTCGCCCCGCATGGCTCGCTGTCCATGAGCTCACAGGCCACGGATCTCGGGTCTCTCGCGCGCTGTGCAGGTGGGCCTGCGTCGACCCGGACGGGGAGCGATAGTGGCCAAGAGAGGGACGCTGACGCACCCGTTGAATCGCCGACTCGCGACGGCGCTGGGCCGCTTGCTGGGCCAGCCGGTGGAGCTCTGGCAGTCCATGGGGCTGCTCGAGTCCGTCTGGCACGCGACCGCCAAGCGGGCCCCGCGCGGGGATCTCGGCCGGATCAAGGACCAGGACATCGCCGACGAGTGCTGGTTCTCGGGCGACGCTGCCGGCCTCGTCGAGGCGCTCGTGCAGGTCGGCGTCCTCGAGCGCCACGAGACGTACCGCCTGGTCGTGCACGGCTGGTCGGAGCACGCCGACAACGCCGTCCGGCAGGCGCTGGCGCGCAACAGGTGGGTGTTCTGGGACGGCCAGCCGCCCCGGGCACCGCGCTCGCGCGAGGACGAAGCGAACGAAGCGCCGGCCGGGGAGGCCGCCGCCGAGGGGCCGCCGGCTCCGGTCGCGGCGCGTGGGCACGTGGCGCCACACGTTGAAACGTGTGACCACGCCGTTGAAACACGTGGCCACATGTCGCCACGTGTGGCGCCTGCCAGAGCCTTGCCAGAGCCAGAGCCTTGCCAGAGCCAGGGCCAGCGCCGCCAGGCGGGCGGGGCGGGCGGTAGGCCTCGCGCAGCCCCGACGCCGCCCGCCCGCCCGCCGTCCCTCGCCGACTCGATCGACCACGACCCCGACGACCCCGGCCAGCGGCGACTCGCCGAACGGCTGGCGTCGATCGCGCTGCAGCTCGCCCAGGCCGACGACCGGTCGCCGTCACCGGCCGACGTGCGCGAGATCCTGGCCACGGTGAGCACCACGCGCCGCGGTGGCGCCGCGCTCGACTCGCTCCGCCGGGCCTCGCCTGAGTGGCTGGCCGTCACGGAGGCCTGCTGCGCCGCCTTCGAACGCGAGCATGACCTGCGATCGCCCGCCGACCTCGCCGAGGCCTGGATCGACGCCAGGGGAGGGCCCAGCGTCGTCGCCCTGGGCGTGCGCGCCTGGATCGAGACGCGCGGTCGCGATGAGCCGCTCGAAGTCGCCGTGGAGCGCTGGGCACTCGAGCCCGGCGAAACGGGCGAGGAGGTGCCGCCGGGCGTCGTCGAGATCCTGTTGCCCCACCTGCGAGCCGCCGCGGTGCCGGCACGCGCAGCGGCCGCGACCCGAGGCGCCGCATGAGGCGCGACCGAGACCAGCCCGAAACCGTGACGGCGCCGCTCCTGACCCTGGACGACGCGATCGAGGCCCTGCGCGAGGAGGTGGGCAGCGCCGCGAAGCGTGGTCACGTGTGCGAGGTGCGCGTCCGCGTCGAGCTGTCGGCGGACGGACGAGTCACGGCCTGGGAGGTCGATCCAGCCAAGCGCCGGCCCGTGCCGCTGCCCAGAGGGCCACAGAAAGGTCCTTGACGGCCGCGCTGAGCCGCGCGCATAGTTCCCATCGACGCAAACGCCGGAGCCCAATAGGAGCCCGGCGTGGACCGAGCGCCCGGGGGTAACGCCCGCCGGGGTAAGGGCCGCAGGACGGTGCAGCAGCACCGACCCGCGGCCCTTTTGCTTTTCCGGGGGTCGGGATGAAGACGGAGCGCTACAGGGCATTGATCGACGCGGTCGCCGACCAGGTCGGTCTCCCGCCATGGACGTACCGGGGCCAGACGTTCACGCCGGGAGAGTGGCTCGAGGGCCAGATCCTCACCGAGTCCGGCGGCGACCCGAACGCGATGCGGTACGAGCCGCACCACGACACCCCGGAGCGCGCCGCGCGCGAGGGCGACGGCGACCAGCCTGGCCGCGACGACGGCCTGCTCGAGGACGACCGGTCCTACGGGCTGATGCAGGTCCTCGGCTCGAACATCCGCCGCCTCTGCGGCGTGCCGCCCGGGACGCCGATGCAGTTCAGCTTCGCGCTGCTCCCCCTGGCCAACCTGTCTCTCGGCCTCCGGGTCCTGCACCAGGAGCTGCGCGCGACCGACGGCGACGTCGCCCGGGCCCTCGCGCGCTTCAACGGCGGCCCGACCGGTGACCGCCTCGACGCCTTCGGTCGGATGCGCCGGGCCGAGTACGTCGAACTCGTGGCGCGCCACGCGGCGCGCGTCCAGAACGCCAGGCGAGTCGCCGAGGCGGGGAGGGTGGACCGATGAGGCGCCTGATCGTGATCGCGCTGTGCAGCGTGCTGGGGGCCTGCGTCCCGATGCGGGCCTCGATCGAGATCGGGGCCGCGCCGAAGCCCCCGAGCACCCTCGAGCAGGACGTCCTGACCCTGGGGCTCTGCTCGAAGGAGATGACGCTGGCGGGGCAGCAGGCCTGCGCGGAGAACCAGTTGATCCGCGTCGGCGTGCGGCCGGAGGAGGCAGCTCGCCGCGTCCTCGAGGCGCTGCGCTTCGTGAACAGCGCCCGAAGTGGGCGCATGGAGGACGGACGATGAAGCTCCGGAAGATCGTGCTCACGCTCGCCTGCGTCGTCACCCTGGCCGGCTGCAACTTCAACAAGATCCTGATCGACAGCCCCACCGGGCCCAGCTCGACGCCGACTCCCACGCCAACCCCCACGCCCGTGGCGACGCCGAGCCCGACTCCCGTGGCCGAGGGCCTGGGCGAGGGGGCCTACGTCCGCGTCGGGGTGTTCGCTTACTCCTGCCCCGCAGGGGTGACGGCGCCGCGGAACGGTTCGGGGGAACTGCCCCTGGCGTGTACGGCGCACGTGACGGCCACGCCGAAGGACAAGAACGGCGACGACATCCCGGCTTCGCAGCACGGCCCGTCGATCTCCTGGGTGGTCAGCGGGCCCGTGCTCTGCACGGCGCCGACCGAGCCCTTCAATCGGGACTGTCGCGGGTTGGCGGCAGGCACGGCGCAGCTCCGCGCCACGGTCAAGGGTGTCACGGGAACCCTGGACCTCACGGTCGTCCCGTGAACGCGCTGAAGAAGCTGCGCCTGCTCTGGCAGGGGAGGAAGGTCATGTCCGAGATCGAGAAGGCCGACAAGCAGGGGTTCCAGTGGGGGATCAACCTCCGGAAGGCGCTGAAGGCCGCGGCGGCCGACGTGTGGAAGGTGGTCGCCTTGGCACTCGCCGGGCTCATCCTCGACCCGACCTTCTGGACGCGGGTGCTCGAGGGGAACGTGCCCCCCGCCGTGCTCCTCGCCGCGCTGCCGATCATCGGGGCCTTCACCGAGTCCGGGAGGAACTGGCTCAAGCACCGGTTCGGGATCGCGCTCGCGCTCCTGGTGGCGCTGCTGATGCCGTCGCCGGCTTGGGCGCAGACGCCGCCGCCCGCTTCCGACGCGGCGCCCGCCCTCGGCGCCGGCGCGCTCGAGGTGGACCTGTCCGGCTGGACCCAGGCGATCGTCACCCGAGGCGAGAAGCGCGAGGTCGCCGGCGGCCGCGTGGTGGTCGACTACGCGATCTCCGACAAGCTGCGCGCGTTCTCGAGGATCGACATCACGGGCGCCCAGGATTTCGGCACGATCGAGGCGTTCGGCCAGTACCAGTCGTTCCGCGCGGTCGAGACGTTCGGCGGCCTGCGCTACCAGGTCAAAGCTGGCGTGGCCGTGGCGGCGGTCGGCGGGACCAGTTGGTCGATCGAGGGAGCGGACGGTCCCCTCGATCCCCGGATGGCGACCGCTCTCCTGCTGGTGCGCCTGCCGCTGCCCGGCGGCGGCCACGCCTACATCGGCGGTGGTCACCGAGGACCTGTGGGTGGCGCCGCGCTCGTCGGGTCTGTGACGTACCCCGCGGGGCCCACGCGCTTGATCGTGGACTACGACCTCCCGCTCACCACGCTCGACGGCCTGCCCAGGCCGGGAGTTCTCAAGACCGGCGTCGCAGTTCCGGTCTGGCGCCGCCTGTTCCGGTAGCCGACGCATGGCCCCGCAGACGCCGGACTGGGCCCGATACGAGGCAAAGGTGCTGAGCGACCTCGAGCGACTGGAGAAGACGACCGCGAAGATCCTCGAGGAGCTGGGCGCCGTGCGCGAGCAGATCGCGGCGCTGCAGGTCCGCGCCTCCGTGTGGGGCTTCCTCGCCGGCGCGATGGGCAGCGCATTGACCGGCCTGATCTACCTCCTGCGACGCTGACGCCCCGGTGCCCGCCGCCTTCCTCCGCTCCTGCACCCGGCCCGGCTGCGGGAACCTCGTGCCCCGCGGCCTGTGCGACGAGCACCGGCCGGTGCGCCTCGAGGTGCAGCCGGCGCCGCTGCCGAAGCGCCGGGACGAGCGGGCATCGGCGCACGCGCGCGGGTACGGCCGAGCCTGGCGCCTGCTCCGTGGCCTGGTCCTCTCGCGCGAGCCGATGTGCCGGGCCCACGCCGCCCAGGGGAAGCTGGTCGGGGCGACGGACGTCGACCACATCGTGCCGCGAGCTCGCGGCGGGACCGACAAGCTGAGCAACCTGCAGCCCCTCTGCCACGAGTGCCACAGCCGGAAGACGGCGACCCTCGACTCCACGTTCGCGGGCTGGCAGCGGCGGCGTGCGGCTCGGCGCGACACCCCCGGGGGGGGTGCGATCTCTGGGGGGGACCAGGAGACCCCCGCGAGGTGCGTGCCGCGCGCGCGTGCGAGGGTTTTCACCCCCCCCGGGGGGGGTAGGGGTGTGGCGGGGGGCTCCTGATGGGGCGCCGCGGCCCAGCTCCCGACCCGCCGCACCTCAAGGCACTTCGCGCGCCGGCGAGGTCGAAGCGCGACAAGCGCGGCAAGGAGCAGCTCAACGACGCACAGCCGGCGATCGCCGACGTCGCGAAGCCTCCCGAGTACCTGAAGGGGAACGCTCTCTGGTTCTGGCAGCAGCTCGCACCCGAGGCCGCTCGAGTGGGCTTCCTGACGGTGCTCAGCGTCCACTCGTTCGCGGCCGCCTGCGAGGCCTTCAGCACCTGGCGCCAGTACGAAGGCCTGTGCGCCGAGGTGGGGCCGCAGCCCGCCGTGATGATGGGCTATCGCAACGCGGCCGACCGTGCACGGGACGCGCTCGTGAAGGTCGGTGCGCGGTTCGGGCTTGATCCGACGGCGCTCGCGAACGTGAAGGCCTCGCCGCCGAAGGACCCGAGCGACGAGGCCGAAGAGAAGCGCCGCCGGTTCTTCGGAGTGAGCGGTGGCCGGCAAGCGTAGGCCGCCGGCGCGCCGTTCCGTCGAGCCGACGCCCTGGTGGGGTGAGGGGCCGGCGCCGCACGAGCGGTGGCCCGGCGTGACCATCGAGATCGAGGCGCACTGGAGTCGGGTGAACGCGCGGTGGGAGAGCCCAGACGGCCGGTTCTACTTCGACCCGGCGAGGGCGGACAAGGCGTGCGACTTCTTCCCGACGTTCCTGGTCCACCACCGCGGTGAATTCGCGGGACAGCCGTTCGAGCTGCTGCCCTACCAGCGCTTCATCGTGCGGGCCGTGTTCGGCTGGCTGCGCGCAGCCGACGGGCTGCGTCGCTTCCGGAAGACCTTCCTTGCCGTGCCCAAGGGAAACGGCAAGAGCCCGTTCGCGGCTGGCATCAGCCTCTATCTGCTGCTGTGCGACGACGAGCCAGGGGCCGAGGTTTACGCCGCGGCCGCGGACCGGGACCAAGCCGCCATCGTCTTCGACACGGCGAAGGTGATGGTCGAGCACTCGGAAGACCTGGCCGCGATGTGCGAGGTGTGGAAGGGCTCCATCGTGGTGCCGTCGACCGTGTCGACCTACAAGGTGCTCTCGCGAGAGGTGGCGGGGAAGCACGGGCCGAACATTCACGGGCTGTGCTTCGACGAGTTCCACGCTCAGAAGTCCCGGGCCCTGTTCGAGGCCCTCCAGCGCGGCATGGTCAAGCGGCGCCAGCCGCTGCTCGTGATGATCACGACGGCCGGCGACGATGACGAGTCGATCTGCTTCGAGGAGTGGAGCTACGCGCGTCGCGTGCAGACCGGCAACATCGAAGACGAGACGTACCTGCCGGTTCTGTTCGAGATGTCGGCCGAGGAGGACTGGAAGTCGGAGACCGTGTGGGCGCGCGTGAACCCGGGCCTCGGGATCACCGTGAAGGTCGATGCGCTGCGGAGCGAGTGCGCCGCCGCCGTCAACGAGCCGAAGAAGCTCAATGACTACCTGCGCTACCACGGGAACCGCTGGACCAACCAGGCGGTGGCGTGGTTCCCGATCGAGTGGTGGGACGCATGCGGGGCCCTGCCTGTCTACGTCCCCGGCCTGACGGTAGCTGCTGGTCTCGACCTGGCTCAGCGCGTGGACCTCGCCGCGTTCGACGTCGTCATCCGTCACCCGCTCGAGCTCGCGCCCGTGGTCGAGGCCGAGGTCGTCACCGAGGAGGGTGACGCCTTGGTGAAGAACACGCTGCGCCTGGCGTTCGAGATCTCCGTCTTCTCGTTCTTCTGGATCCCCGAAGAGACGATGCGGGACCGAGAGCGCACCGACCGCGTGCCCTATGCGCAGTGGGCCGACGCGGGCTTCGTGACGGTCACGGAGGGCGCGGTCATCGACTTCGACCGCATCCTCGACGACGTTACCCGGAAGGTGATCCGGCGCTTTGGGCTCAAGGGTGCCCGCTGCGGCTTCGACCCCGCGTTCGCCTCCGACCTCGCCCCGCGGCTGCAGAAGGCGGGTCTGCAGATGGTCGAGACACTGCAGAACTACAAGGCGCTCAACACGCCGGCTCAGGCGTTCTACGCCCTGCTCAAAGCCGGGCGCGTGCGGCACGGCTGCGCGCACCTCTCGCACCCCCTGCGCTGGTGCGCCGAGAACGTGGCCGTGAAGACGGACGATGCGGGCCGCATCCGGCCAGTGAAGCCGAAGAACCGGAACAAGCGCATCGACGGAATCGTGGCCGCGCTCATGGGTCTGGATCAGATCCTGCGGGAGCCGGAGCCGCGACGGAGCGTCTACGAGAAACGCGGGCCCTTGGTGTTCGAGGCGTGATGCTGAAGAGAATGGTCGACGTCGTTCGCGGCGCGATGCTTGGGGCTCGGGTCGCCTGGGGCCACCGGTCTCAGAGTGGCCAGAGCGACCTCAAGAACCCGGCCGCGTGGCTTCTCGAGGCCCTTGGGGCGCGGCGGACGGCATCCGGTGTGGACGTGACGCCGGCAACCGCCCTGGCCGCCGTCCCGTTCTTCGCCGCGGTGAGGAACATCTGCGAAGACCTGGGCAGCCTCCCGTTCGTCCTGTACCGGCGCGCCGGCGAACGCGCCCGGGAGCGTGCACGCGATCACCCGCTCTATTCGGTGCTCCACGACGTGCCCAACCCCGAGATGGACTCCCTCCAGTTCGTGGAGACGATGCAGGCCCACGCCACCCTTCGCCCGTGCGCCTATGCGGAGATCGTGCGCTCGCCGGCCGATGGGAGCGTGCAGGAACTGTGGCCCCTGCACCCCGACCGAGTGCGCCCATTCCGGCTGCCTGACGGGTCGCGCGCGTACCGCGTGACGTTGCCGGAGGGGGAGAGATCGGAGACTGGTCAGACGTCCGTCACGCTTTTCGAGGAGCAGGTGTTTCGCCTGCGGTCGCTCTCGATGGACGGCTGGGACGGGCTCTCACTCGTCGAGGTCGGTCGGGAGTCGCTCGGCCTGACGATCGCCCTGGAGCTCTACGGTGCCGAGTTCTTCGGGAACGATGCGACCCCAGGCGGCTTCTTCGAGCACCCCGGCGAGATGGGCGATGAAGCGCAGAAGCGGTTCCTGGCCTCCCTCGAGAAGAAGCACCGCGGCGTCGGCCTCGGCCGGAAGCACAAGGCGATGATCCTCGAGGAGGGCATGAAGTTCGCTGCCGGTGGGCTCCAGAACGACCAGGCGCAGTTCCTCGAGTCGAGGAAGTACCAGGTCGAGGAGGCGGCGAGGCTCGCGCGAATCCCGCTCCACATGATCGGGGCGATGGACCGGGCGACGTTCTCGAACATCGAGCACCAGGGAATCGACTACGTCGTCCACACGATCCGGCCTCGAGCGGTGCGGTGGGAACGGGCTGTCAGCCTGCAGCTGCTGACCAAGGCCGAGCGGCGGGAGTACTACGGTCGCTTCCTCCTCGACGCGCTGATGCGCGGTGACCTGAAGAGCCGCTACGACGCCTACGCCGTTGGCCGCCAGTGGGGGTTCTTGTCGGCGAACGACATCTGCGAGATGGAGGAGAGGAACCCGCTCCCGGCTGGCGGAGACATCTACCTCGAGCCCGAGAACATGCGTCCGGCGGGGAAGTGGGCGCCGAAGGGCGGCGACCAGAGCCGCGTCGCTCGGGCTTTCGAGCGCCTGTTCTCGGATGCGTTCGAGCGGTGCGTCCGCAAGGAGGCATCGGCCTTCGACCGCGCAGCCAAGAGGACGATGGCGGAGTTCGAGCCGTGGGCCCGGGCCTTCTTCGACTCGCACGCTGCAGACGTCCGCGCTGCCCTCGAGCCAGTGGTCGACGGCCTCGCGCGGCTGACCCATGCCGAGATCGAGGACGTCGGCGACTACGCCGACCTGCTCGCCAAGCGGTACACGAGAGCAGCCCTCGACGACCTCGCGGAGTACGTGCGGGGCGGCGCTGAAGACCCCTCGGCGGCCATCCGGCGGTGGGCTGGAGATCGAAGGGGGCAGGCGATGGTCATCGGCCAGCGCGAATGCGAGCGGGCGCTGCGGTTGTTCTCAATCGGGGCGGCCAGGGCCGCGTAGGGAGGGGATCGTGGACTTCGAACGTCGGTTCGTCACGGTGGACGCGTTGCGCCTGGAGCGCCGGGCGGAAGGTGGCGGCGCGACGCTCGTCGGGTACGCCGCCCTCTTCGGATCTCTGTCCGTCAACTTGGGCGGCTTCCGCGAGCAGATCGAGCCGGGAGCGTTCAAGGAGTCCATCTCGGAGGACGACATCCGGTCCCTGTTCAACCACGACGAGGACCACGTGCTTGGCAGACTGGCGAACAAGACGCTCCGTCTCGCGGAGGACGCCAAGGGCCTCCGTTTCGAGAACGACCTGCCCGACACCCAGACCGCCCGCGACCTGGCCACGCTGATCGAGCGAGGCGACGTCTCGCAGATGTCGTTCGCATTCAGGGTCAAGCCGAATGGTGACCGCTGGGACGAAGACCCCGAGCTGGGGCTCGTGCGTACTCTGACGGCCGTGCGGCTCCGCGACGTGGGGCCCGTCACGTTCCCGGCTTACCCCGACACGGGCGTCGCGGTGCGCTCGCTGGACGCCTGGCGTCAGACGCAGCCTGCCGTCGACCGTCGCCGCCGCCTCCGCCTGGCCGAGCTGGACTAGGGGCGAAAGAAAAGTGTTGACGAAGGAACTGTAGGCCCCCATTCTCCACGCATCGGCCACGTGGCCCCGGGTATGCCGACGCTGCCCGGCCGGTCACGTCACGAGCTGGCCCGTTCCGCCGACGCGGGGCGCGAGGCTCCTGGATGCCCAGAGGTCTTTTTCTGGGGCATCGAGGACTCGCGCCCCTTTCGCTTTTCCTGGCGCTCCTCCCGATGCCCCGCAGGAGGAGTCGATGCCCACCCCGGTGGAACGGCGACAGGAACGGGGCCAGCTCGTCACGCAGATGCGTGCGATCCAGGCCAAGGCGGACGGCGAGAAGCGGGCGATGACGCCCGAGGAGGCCCAGGAGTTCGACCGGATCGACGCCGCGCAGGAGGCGATCCGGGCCGAGCTCGCGGCCGACGAGCAGCGTCGGTCGCGGCTCGCGGCGATCGGCAACGAGCCCACGCCCGGTCCGAGCGTGCGGCCCTCTCCGGCGCCAGAGCCGCGTGGCGAGTCGCGCCTCGCTGCGCAGCTGGAGGCCCTCGGGCTCTCCCCGTCCTACCGGGCGGCGCTGCTGCGGCGCGGCGACGAGGTCGCGAGCGACGCCTACGACCAGACGTTCCGGTCGTTCATGGCGAACGGGGACCTGCGCGCGGCCCAGACGGCGATCGAGAGCCGGACCACGCTGCAGGTCGACGTCTTCACCAAGGGCGGCGCGCTGCAGGCGCCGACCCTCTGGGTGGCCCAGCTCATCAAGGGCGTCGACGACCTCACGTTCGCGCGGCAGTACGCGACCCGGATCCCGGTCCTGGGTGCGGCGTCGCTCGGCGCCGTGACGCTCGATGGCGACGTCGACGACTTCGACTGGACCTCGGAGATCAAGGCCGTCACCGAGGACACCGGCCTGAAGTTCGGCAAGCGCGAGCTGAAGACCAACCCCCTCACCAAGGAGGTCAAGGTCAGCAACGACCTGCTCCGCAAGGTGCCGGCGGCCGAGGGCCTCGTGCGCGATCGCCTGGCCTACAAGTACGGCATCACCTGGGAGAAGGCCGTCCTCACGGGCACCGGCGTCCGCGGGCCGCTCGGCGTCTTCACCGCCTCGCCCGACGGCATTCCGACGTCGCGCGACGTGTCGACCGGGAACACCACGACCTCCATCGGCGCCGACGGCCTGATCGAGACGAAGCACTCGATCAAGAGCGCCTACTGGGCGGGCCTGCGCTGGGCGTTCCACCGCGACGCCGTCAAGCAGATCCGCAAGCTGAAGGACGGCAACGGCCAGTACCTCTGGGCGCCCGGCCTGTCGGGCGGCATCCCGGACCGCATCCTCGAGCACCCCTACGACGTGAGCGAGCACGTGCCGAACACGTTCACGTCGGGGCTCTACGTCGGGATCCTGGCGTACTGGCCCGACTACTGGATCGCCGACTCGGTCGACCTGTCGATCCAGGTCGTCGACCAGCTCTACGCCCGGACCCGCCAGACCGGGTTCATCGGCCACGGCGAAGGCGACGGCCAGCCCGTCCGGTCCGAGGGCTTCGCGCGCGTGAAGCTGGCCTGAGGCCGAGGAGGAAGCATGAAGCACCTGAGCGAACACGTCGTCACCAAGCGGATCCGGCCCGATGGCTCCGGCTACACCGTGGCGGCGGGTCAGACGGACGTCACGAGCGACCCGGTCGACACGGCCGGCGCCGAGGGCGTCCGCTTCATCATCGGCTTCGGCGCGATCGTGGCGGGCGCGGCCTGCTCGATCAAGGCCCGTCAGGGCGCCGCGGCCAACATGAGCGACGGGCAGGACCTCGCGGGCACGGCCCAGAGCGTCGGCGACGACAAGGACAACCAGGTCTTCGTCGTCGACATCTACCGGCCGCAGGAACGCTACGTCGACCTGAAGACGCTGCGGGCCACCCAGAACGTCACCATCGACTTCCTGATGGTCGAGCTGTACGGCCTGCGGAAGGTGCCCGTCACGCAGGACGCTTCGGTGGCCGGGCTCGAGCTCCACGCGTCGCCCGACGAGGGCACGGCGTAGGCCATGACCGACTACGCCTGCAAGGTCCACATGAAGCAGGGCGGCGACGAGCTCGTGATCGAGTCGGGCGGAAAGATCACGGCTGCCGGCGTCCAGGCCTCGGCCATCACCAACGCGACGGCGGCCTCCGGCGGGGACTCCCCGACGGAGGCCGAGCACAACGCCGTCGTCACCAAGCTGAACTCCGTCCTCGCGGCGCTGCGCGGGGTCGGGATCATCGCGCCGTAGCGCGGGGAGGCCCGCCATGCCCGACGTCGTCGTGCGCATGAAGACGATCTACGCCGGCCCGCGGGGCACTGCTCGGGCCGGCGACCGGATCACCGTTCCGTCCGACGAGGCCTCGCAGCTCGTGGCCGCAGGGTACGCCGAGGTGGCCACGGCCCCGAGCGACTTCGAGACCCGCGAGGCCGCCCCGGCGTCGGCGCCTCTCCAGGAGCCGTCGACGACCAAGCCGAGCCGCGCGAAGAAGAAGCCCGAGCCGGCCAAGGACGGCGAATGAACCTTCGCCTCGTGACGCCGCCGCCGTTGGAGCCCGCCTCCCTCGAGGAGGCGAAGCTCCACCTGCGCGTGGATCACGCGGCCGACGACGAGCTCATCAAGCTGCTCGTCACGGCGGCCCGGCAGCGCGTCGAGGCCTTCACGTCTCGAGCTCTGTGCACGCAGACCTGGACGCTGCACCTGGCGGAGTTCCCGGCAGACGTCATCGAGGTGCCGCTGCCCCCGCTCCAGTCCGTCACGCACATCAAGTACGTCGACCCGGCAGGAACGCTCCAGACCTGGTCGGCGGACGAGTACTTCGTCGAGATCCCCTCAGGACCCACTGCGGAGCGAGCGCGGATCTACCCGCGATTCGACTGCAGCTATCCGGACACGCGCGCCCAGCAGGACGCCGTGGAGGTGCAGTTCGTCTGCGGGTACGGCAACGCCGAGGCGGTGCCCGCAGCCCTTCGCGTCGCGCTCCTGCTGCGCCTTGGGGACCTGTACGCCAGGCGCGAGTCCGGTGTGACCGGGCCCTTCACGGAGACGAAGGCCGAACAGATGCTCATGTGGCCCTTCCGCTCGCTGAGGGCCGCGTAGATGCAGGCCGGAGGGCTGGACCGCCGCGTCGAGGTCCTCGTGCGCGAGGAACTGCGCGACCCGCTGTCGGGGGAGCCCCGGGAGGTGTGGGCGCGGCTGGCCGAGGTGTGGGCCGAGGTGCTTCCCGGGCCCGGCTCCGAACGGTACGGCGACCAGCAGCGCGTGGCGACGAACGCGACGCGGTTCCGAATCAGGTACCGGGACGACGTCACGCCGCTCAACCGGCTGCGTTATCGGGGCCGCGAGTACGACATCCACGGCGTGCAGGAGATCGGGCGACGCGAGGGCCTCGAGGTCCTCGCCGAAGCGCGAGCGGAGTAGGCAGCGATGCGAGTCCTCATCACGGCGGGGCCTCACCAGGGCCAGGTGCTGGACATGGGCACGGCGCAGGCGGCCGCCGCGCTGCGCGATGGGTGGGCGGTCGTCCCGCTGCCCGAGGGTGAGCCGATGGTGGCTCACCACGACCAGGTGATCCCGGTTCCGCCGGCCGAGGCGGCCAAGACCAGCCTCATGGCCCTGGGTGCCGACGGCGTCGATGAGGCCCTCTCGGGCGCGGCGCGGAGCCTCGAGGCGATCGCCGATCTCGCAGGGCTCGAAGTTCCGGAGGTCGATCGGACTCTCGAAGACGCGGTCGAAGCCGAGCGTGAGCTGGCCACGGAGCGCGACGGAACGCCGGTGCCGACGAAGCGGAGGAAGCGCGGCTGATGGCGGCGCAGCCCTTCAAGTGGCACGGCGTCGACGCCTTCCGGCGCGGCCTCCGGTCGATTCCTCCGGCGCTCCGTCGAGAGAAGCTCGGCCCGGCCATGCTCGAGGCCGTCGCGCCCATGGCCGCCGCGATGGCTGCCGGGGCGGCGCGATCGAAGGGAGTGGGCCGCGGCTGGGGGAGCGGCCGCCACATGGCCGACGGGATTGGTGCACGGCTCGCCGATCCCGACCGCCGCTCGTCCTGGGGTGTCCGCGTCGAAGTGGGGCCCCACAGCCCCAGGCCGCCCTACGAGTTCTTCTACGACCACTTCCTGGAGTTCGGCACGTCGAAGATGCCGGCCCAGCCGTTCGTGCGCCCGGCCTGGGACGGCCACAAGGACCAGGCGATGCAGCGGATCGCCGAGTTCGTGCAGGGCATCTACGACCGGGCCATGCGGAGGGCCGCGTGAGCGTCGCCGTAGTCGAGCACGCGCTCCGCGCCGCGCTGCTCGGCAGCCCCGCGATCGTCGCCCTCGTGGGCGATCGCATCGGCCCCGAGCCGCTGCCGCAGAAGCCCGCCCTGCCGGCGATCACCTACCGGCTGGTGAGCGGTGTCCGCTGGACCGGGAGGGGCAAGCCTCTGGGGTTGGCGCGCCCCCGCATCCAGATCGACTCCTGGGCCGCCGACTACAACCAGGTGAAAGCGCTCGCCGCAGCCGTGCAAGGCGCGCTGTGCCCGGAGGACGGGCTCTCGGGGACGTTCGCCGGCGTGGAGGTCGACGTCATCACGCCTGCGGGGGAGCGGGACCTCTACGAACCCGACACGGGTCTTCGCCGTGTGTCGGCCGATTTCTTCGTTTCGCACAAGGAGAGCTGAGCCATGGGCCTCACCGCCAAGGTCATTTCGATCGTCAACGCCGCACACGACGCCGCCCTCGACCTCGAGACGGTCCGCAGCGACTACTCGAACCGGCACGTCCACGAGTTCGCCGCGGGCACCGGCAACCAGCAGGTCGACCGGAAGTTCACGGACCGCCGCACGCTGGCCGCCAGCGCGAACGAGGACCTGGACCTGGCCGGCTCGCTCGTCGACGCCTTCGGTGCCGTGGTTTCGTTCGCCAAGGTCCGCGCCCTGCGCATCAAGGCGGCGCCGGAGAACACCAACAACGTCGTCGTGAAGCCCGGCGCGGCCAACGGCTTCCTGGGCCCCTTCGGCGCGGCGACGCACACGCTGACGCTCCCGCCTGGCGGGGAGGTGCTCCTCGTGGCGCCGGTCGCCGGGTGGACGGTGACGCCGGCGACCGGCGACCTGCTCAACGTCGCCAACAGCGGCGCCGGCACCAGCGTCACCTACGAAATCGAGGTCCTCGGGGCCTCGGCCTAACCCCGGAACGGAGGAGGTAGCACCATGCCGAAGGTCGTCAACGCCCACGACACCCTGCTGAAGCGGGGCAACGGGGCGACCCCCGAGGTCTTCGAGACCGTCGCGAAGGTCATCTCCGACATCTCCGGGCCCGGCATCACCAGGGGCACCCACCAGATCCGAGGTCGCGGCGAGAAGTGGGCGCGCAAGCTGCCCGGCAAGCCCGACGCCGGCCAGCTCTCGTTCACGATCGCCTTCATGCCGCAGAGCCCGACGCACGCGGCGCTGCTGGCGGATGCCCACTCGGAGGAGATCCGGAACTGGCAGATCGCGTTCCCCGATCCCGAGGCCACCGTGTGGCAGGTGGCTGGCTTCGTCTCGAGCTTCGAGCTCAACGAACCGGAGGACGGCACGCTCACGGCGGCCGTCACGATCGAGCTCGACGGCGAGCCCAACTTCGACGCCTGATGAAGCGCAAGGTCCGCCGCAGCAAGCGCCCGGCCGAGGCCCCGAATCGCTTCAGGGGCGAGTTCGGGGTCACGGTCGGGGGCAAGACCTACACCTTCCGGTTCGGCATCAACACGCTCGTGGCGCTCGAGCAGCGCCTCGGCTGCGCGACGATTTACGAGCTGATGGCGCGGCTGCAGCCGTCGCGCCTGAGCTTCCGCGACCTCCGCGTGCTGCTGCAGGCCGGGCTGGCGAAGCATCACCCCAGCGTCGAGGAGGACTTCGTCGGGGAGCTGATCGACGAGCTGGGGGGCATCGACGGGGCGCTCGAGCGCGTGCTCCAGGCCCTGCAGGCCAGCTTCCCGGACGTGGACCCGGGGGAGATCGACGCCGACCCAAACGCCGCTCGCGCGGCTGGGAGTGGGGCCGCCTCCTAAAGGAGGCGCTCTGCGCCGGGATGACCGCCGCGGAGTTCTGGGACTCCACGCCGCGCGAACTCGCCACCTTCCTGGCGGCTGCCACCCAGCGCCTGCAGGAGGACTTCCGCCTCGCACGCTACGCCGCCTGGGTCCAGGTGTCGTACGCGAAGCGCAGCCGCCTGCCGCCTCTCGCGAGCGTCCTCGAGATGCCGGCGGGGCGCCGGCGAGGGCGGGCTTCGTGGCGTGACCAACTCGCCCAGGTCAGCGCCATCCACACCCTGCTGACCGGCAGGGTCGTACCCGATTCCGTGCGTCGCGTCCTGGATTCCAAGGAATGAGCAGCGACAAGGAACTCGTCGGCATCCACGGCGCCATCGACCTCGACGGCAGTCCGGCGGTCGACGCCCTCGAGAAGGTCGAGGAGCGCGTTCTCAAGGTCACCCGGGCGACCGAACGCGCGTTCCTCAACTGGCAGAAGCGCGTCGACAACGCCCTCTCCGTGCTCAAGGGGCACGGTGCGACAGAGAGCCTGGCCGTGCTTGAGCAGGCCGTTGCGAAGGCGGGCGGCGCGGCCGCCCTCAACGCCCAGCAGATCGAGGCGCTCGGGAAGAAGATCGAGAAGCTGGCCACCCAGGGTGGTCAGGTGCCGGCGTCGCTCGCCGCCGTCGTGGACCGCATGAAGCAGATGCGGGAAGAGGCCGCTCGCACCGAGGCTGCCTCGCGGAACCTCGAGGGGTTCCGGGGGCGCGTGAAGGCGCTCACCGACGAGATCCTGGGCCGGGCCGCCGGCCAGCGCGTCGCTGAGCTGGCCAAGGCGATCCAGAACGCCGGCGGCGTGGGTGCCCTCGCGGGCCCGCAGCTCGAGCGCGTGCGCAAGGAGGTCAGCGCGCTCGCAGCCGAGGGCGCGAAGCTCCCGGCGTCGCTCCAGGGGCTCGTCGAGCAGAAGTCGAAGGTCCTCGAGGTCGGCGAGGCGATCGCCGGCGGCGCCGGCCTCAAGGGCGCCCTGCTCGGCGCGGTGCCGGCCGCCGCCGCCGTCGTCGCCGTGGCAGGGGTCCTCTCCGGCACGCTCCTGGCTGTGGCCTCCGCGTCGGTCGCATCGACCAGGGCCTTCATGGAGACCTCGGCGTCGCTGACGGACCTGTCGAACGAGACGGACATCGCAACCGAGGATCTGCAGCGGCTCAAGTTCATCGCCGAGGCCGCGAACATCAGCGGCGAGGAGCTGGCGAAGGGCGTCGCGAAGATGGAGCGCGAGCTCATCAAGAGCCCGCAGTCCTTCGATGCGCTCGGACTCTCTGTCGACAGGCTCCTGAAGATGAAGCCGGAGGAGCGGTTCCTCGAGATCGTCGCGGCGCTGGGGCGCATTCCGGACTCGGCCAAGCGGAGCGCCGCGGCGCAGGAGATCTTCGGGCAGGCCGCCTCGGGGGTCCTCCGCCTGGTCAAGGAGGACGTTGGTTCGCTCAGTGCGGCCTACGAGCGACTCGGAATCCAGATCGACGAGAAGGCCGTCGCTGCCGGTGATCGCCTCGACGAGAGCTTGCGGCTGCTGACGCTGACCTGGGAACGGTTCGCCCTGAAGATCGGCGAGTTCGCCGCCCAGAGCGGCCTCGTGAACATGATGGATCGGGCGACGGAAGCGATCGGCCGCCTGAACCGTGCCCTGTCGGACAAGGGGACCCTGGCGAACATTCGAGAGATCGCCCGCGCGATGACGCGCGGAATCGACCCCTCGGGCGCGCTTCAGGCCGGCGCCGATTGGGTCGCCGCTTGGGCGCGTACGCCTGCCACGCCTTCCACGTTGACGATCCAGCGCCCGGCGGGTGGCGCTGGCGAGGCCCAGAACGGGGTCCGGAACACGGCAGACGACGCGGCCGGGCAGGCCGCTGAGGCCGAGCGCCTGGCCCGCGAGCGGGCCGCCGCGAAAGAGCGAGAGGAACTCCACAAGCGCGAGGCCGAGTCGATCAAGAAGCTGGCCGAGGCGTACCGCGGCGCCGACCTCGCTCAGCAGGTCGAGCGGATCAGGAAAGCCTGGGCCAGTCTGCCGCCAGACGTGCAGGCGAGCGATCGGGCGCTCAAGGCCGTGGGTGAGGACCTGGAGCAGCTCAAGGCCAAGCTGGGCGGGCTCCCCGAGGATCTCGAGCGCCTGCGCCAGGCGGCGGCCGACGTCGGCGTGATGAAGCTGTCGCTTGGGCCGCTGTCCGGAGCGGAGCTCAGTCCCTTCAACGCAGGCCCCATGGCCGCCGAAGGCTTCGACAAGCAGCTCGAGGACCTCCTGGCGATCGATAGCCAGCGGGCCGCCGAGGCCGAACGCTACCTCGACTCGACCCAGATGACCGTCGAGCGCTTGCGCAGCCAGGGCCACAGCACCGAGGCGATCCGCGCTGCGCTGCAGAAGATGAAGGTCGACCAGGCTGTGATCGACAAGGTCACGGGCGAAACCGTGCAGAAGACGGCCACCTGGGCCCAGACCCTTCAGAACATCGCGAATCAGCTGTCCGCGATGGGCACCGCCGGCGGCCTGCTGGGAAAGGTCCTGGGCGGCGCCGCCGGAATCGGCTCGATGCTCGAGGAAGGCGGTGCGCTCTCGGGTCTCTTCGGGAAGAACGGCAAGGGCCTCGGCGGCCTGTTCTCCGGTGGCTTCTCGAGTATCGCGAAGAACTGGAGCGGCGCCCTCGCGGCCGGCATGGCGGCCTTCGACATCGGGAAGACGATCGTCGGCCTCTTCAAGAAGACGGAGGCGCAGAAGGCGGCGGCCGACGTCGGCCGCGACATGGGGGTCAAGATCTCCAAGGCGCTGGCGGAGAAGATCGGCGAGGACAGCAAGCGCCTCGGCGACAGGGTCGCCGCCTCACTCAAGAACCTGAAGGGGATCATCGACGAGGCCGGCGGCATCGCGGGCTTCGGCTTCGACAGGGCGACGTCGAAGGCGCGCGACCTGTTCTCGATGATCCAGACCGGGAAGCTCTCCGTGAAGGAGGCGGGGGAGAGCTTCAACGCCGTGTTCGGCGACCTGGCCGAGCACCTCGAGAAGACGAAGGGCCTCGCGTCCGACCAGTTCCTCGAGCTGATGAAGCTCGACGCGCAGTACGGGACCCAGAGCCAGGCGGTCAAGGACTACCTCGGCCGCCGCGTCGACGCGCTGCAGGGGAACCTCGACACCCTGCTGCAGGGCGGGATCTCGACGCAGGCCGGCGCGACAGCGATCGGCGCGTCGCTGGCAGCCGCGTTCAACCAGGCGATCCAGTCGGGCGCATCCGGGTTCGACGCGATCAAGGACCTGATGCCCCAGATCGAGGCCTTCGAGGCGCAGCTCGCCGAGATGGGCCTCTCCGGCGGTGCAGCGTTCGAGCAGCTCCGCGGTATGGCCGCACTCGCCGGCGACGAGGTCGCGGGTCCGCTCATCGAGAAGTTCCGCGCAGCGGCCGGTGCCATGACCGAGCTCCACAACATGGGGCTGCTCAACCAGGAGACGTTCGCGGGCTTCGCCGCCGAGGCTGGTGCCGCCTACGAGAAGCTGCGCGAGGAAGGGAAGGCGGGGTCGGATGCGATGCGCCTGCTGCAGCCCGACCTGCAGCGCATCTGGGAGCTCAAGAAGAAGAACAACTTCGAGGTCGACGAGGCGACGGCGAAGTTGCTGGCGGAGGCGGAGGCTGCGGGCATCGTCGGCGAGGCCCACATGTCAGCCGAGGAGCGCACCGCGACCGCGATGGACAAGGTCGCGAGCATCCTCGAGAAGATCGCGGAGAAGTGGGGGATCGTCACCCAGGGCGTCAACGACTACGCCGACGCCGTCGATGGTCTTCCGACCCCGGGAGTGCCGGGTGGTGGGCCGGGCGGGGGCTATGGCGGTGGGTGGTCGCCGCCGCCGGCCCCCGACTACCCCGGCTTCGCGAGCGGCGGCGCCGCCGACTTCGGGCGCGAGAGCGTCGCGTTGCTCCACGGCCGGGAGGCCGTGATCCCTGCCGACCGCTCGAGCGGCATCGCGCGCGACGTGGCCGCGCAGATCACGGCCTTGATGGACACGGGCCTCGGGCGCGAGATCCGCGGCCTTCGTGACGACATGCGGGCGCAGCAGCAACTCCTGCCGCGCGCGATCCGCGACGCGATTCTCTTGGGCGGAGCCTGAGGAGGGGCAGTGGGCTGGCAGAGCATGAACCACGTCGTCGAGGGCCTCAGCCGACGGCAGATCTTCCGGGGCCACAAGAACTCGGCGACAGCGGAAGGCGCCGGTACCTATCACTCGCTGTGGCGGGTGGCGGGCCAGCCGAACGCTGGTGCCCTCCCGGCCGTGGCCAGCGCCGGCGGAGAGATCGTCTCGCGGGCGACCCTCGGCGCGATCCCGTTCGTCGCGCCCACCAGCGGGCGAAAGCTGAAGCTGGTGCGGTTGCTCGTCCAGGGCGGGACCGTGGGGGCCTTCACCCTGGTCGACCGCGTCTGGCAGTGCTCCGGTTTGGTCCTCAACACGCTGGCCGAGCAGCCCGTCACCGCGCCTCCGGCCCTGACGCGGCACGCCGACGGCAAGGGCCTCGAGCTCTGGGGCGAGGTCTACACCGCCGGCGGCGCGACCGGGGCCACGTACTCGGTCAAGTACACCAACCAAGACGGCGTCGCGGCGCGCGTCGCCACCTACGTGCAGCCGGCGAACGCGCTGAGCGTTGGCCAGATGGTCCGCTTCGACCTGCAGGGGGACGACTACGGCGTCCGTGCTGTCGAGTCGCTCACGCTGTCGGCGTCGACGGGCACCGCCGGGGACTTCGGCCTCACGCTCTTGCGGCCGATCATCACGATCGGGGCGCCGGTGGCGAACCTGCCGGTTGCCGAGGGGCTCTTCGCGCTGAACCTGCCCGACGTCGAAGACCAGGCCTGCCTCGCCTGGCAGGTGCTCTGCTCGACGACGAACACCGGCCTCCTGCACTTCTGGGTCGCCCTGGGCGAGAACTGATGTCCTGGGCTGCTCAGAGCGACCTCCTCGCGGCGAGTCGTCGCCTCCAGCGGCGGCGCCTGCACAAGGCTTCCGCCTCCGCCGAGGGTGCCGGCACCTACCACTCTCTGTGGCGAGTCGCCGGCGACCCCGGCGCCGGAACCGTGCCCGCCGCGGGCGGCGCTGGCGGGGAGATCCCGATCCGGACGACTCTCGGTGGGCTCGCGCTCCTCAACCCCAGCGGCGACCGCGTGCAGCGCGTCCTGCGTTGGCGGGGGCACAAGACCTCGACCGGAGTGCTGGTCATCTACGACCGGCTGTGGGCGTGCAGCGGGTTCAGCCTCAACGCGACGACCCCGCAGGCTGTCGTCGGCGCGCCGGCCCTCACGCGCCCCGATGCCCTCGGCGCCGGAGCTGAGCTCTGGGGCGAGGTCTACAGCGCCGGCGGCGCCGGAGCGGCGACGCTCACGGCCTCTTACACCGCTTCGGACGGCACGCCTGGGCGCGTCGCGACCTACGTGCAGCCGGCGAACGCCCTGAGCGTCGGCCAGATGGTGCGCTTCGAGCTCCAGGGTGCGGACTGGGGTCTCCGGTCCGTCGAGTCGCTCACGCTCGACGTCGGGACCGGGACCGCCGGGGACTTCGGGCTCACGATCCTGCGGCCGCTCGCCGCGATCCCGTTCCCCGTGGCGAACAGCCCGGGGGGCTTCGGATCGCTTGACCTCGAGCTGGCCGACCTGCCCTCTGGTGCCTGCCTCGCCCTGCAGATGCTCTGCACCGCGACCAACACCGGCCTGGTAGTGAGCGAGATCGAGGCCGGGGACGCCTGATGCCGCTGACCGTCGGCCAGGTCGCCCAGGGGTACAACGACGCGGGCCTCGACGCCTGGATGGATGGGACCGCGCTGGCTGCCCTGGGGGAATGGGACCAGGCCGGCGACGGCGAGGAACAGGCCTTCCCTGCGAAGAGCCTGCTCGAGCGCTTCTACTTCGAAGACGTCGAGACCGTGCGGCACCAGGTCGAGGTCGAGCTGCACGGAGCCGGGGCTGGCTGGACGGACCTGACTCCTGACCTCCGGCTCGAAGCCAGCGGGCTGGGTGCGGGCTACGGCATCCGCGGCGCCGGCCCACTCGACCGAGTCGCCGAGACCGGAACGCTCCGCTTCAACGTCGACAACTCGGCGCGGAACTCGGCCAAGACCGTCGGCTACTACTCCCCGGAGAACACGTTGCGGCGCCCTGGGTGGGGCTTCAACATCGGCGTGCGCTACTCGGTGACCTGGGACGGGACCACCAACACCCGGCACCTGGGCCAGCTCTCCGACATGCGCGTCAACTCCGACCCGTACGGCCCGCGCGACGTCGCGTGCGTCTCGAGCGACTGGTTCGAGGTGGCCGCGAAGTGGCGCATCACCGGCGTCCCCACCTTGACCCACGTGCGGGCCGACGAAGCGTTGGCGGCGCTGATCGCGGCCGCGCCGAAGCGGCCCCGCAAGGTCATCGCCGGCCAAGGGTCGGAGGTCTACGACTACACCTTCGACACCGCCCGCGGCGAGAGCGCCCTGCGGGAGGGCCAGCGGCTGGTCCAGTCTGAGTTCGGGATGCTGTTCATGCGTGGGTCGACCGACGGCGGCGGAGTGCTCGTCTTCGAGCCCAGAGGGGTCCGCCGCACGGCCGTTGCCGAGTTCGAACTCTCCGACTACGTCGACTTCGATGCGGACCAGGGCCTTGGGAGCGTGCGCAACAGGATCAAGGTCGGCGTCTTCCCCCGCCAGATCGACGCGTCGCCCGTGGTCCTGTTCACGCTCCAGTCGACGCCGACGCTGGCCCCGGGCGAGTCCCTGCAGCTCGAGTGCGTCTACGTCGACCCGGCCCAGAAGGCCGCGCGCGTTGGCGGCACCAGCATGCAGCCGCCGGTCGCCACGACCGACTACGCGGCCAACTCCCTGCCGGACGGGAGCGGCGTCGACCGGACCGCGAACCTCTCGGTCGCCGTCGAGTTCTTCTCGGACCGCGCGAAGGTGACGCTCACCAACACCCACGCCAGCTCAATCTCGGTGACGCACACGCAGCTGCGCGGCCTCGGGCTCTACACGTACGAGCCTGTCATCGTGGAGGCCTTCGAGTCGATCAACGACTACGACGAGCAGGAACTCGCCTTCGACATGCCGTACCAGTCGAGCCCCCTGCTCGCCAAGGCCGTCGCCGACGCCGTGCTCCTCGCCTGGAAACAGCCGGTGGCCAGTTCAGCGCGGGTGAGGTTCTGCGCCGACCGGCGGTACAACCCCGAGCTGTTCCGCGCTGCGCTGCAGTACGACATCTCGAGTTGCATCGTGGTCCGCGATGACATCCGGGGCGTCAACCGCGCGTTCTGGATCAACGGCGTGGACCTGGACCTCGACTCGGACGGGATCTTCTGGTGCACCTGGTACCTCGGCCGCGCCGAGACCACCCGCTACTGGGTCCTCGATGCCGTTGCGCCTGGGGAGTTCACGCTCGGCGTCGACACCCTGCCGGCGCCGTTCTAGGAGACGACAATGGCCGACTACGAAGACCCGCCGACGTTCGCCGTGGCGACTGTGACGGTGCCCCAACTCAACCGGCTCAGCGAGAACATCCGGCACCTCAAGGAACAGGCCGACCAGGCCGTCGTGCGCCTCTCGACGAACACGACCACGGTCGGGAACGTGGGGACCGGCGAGGACGACCTGATGACCTACTCGCTGGCCGCCGGAGTCCTGGACGCCAACGGGAAGGGCGTCAGGATCACGTGCGGCGGCCGGTTTCGGGACATCGCCGAGGCCCGCACCCTGAAGCTCTACTTCGGCGGCACGGTCGTCTTCCAGATCGGGTTCTCGGACCCCGGCGCCAACTACTCCTGGCGTCTGGTGGCCGAAGTGGTCCGGACCGGCGCCGCAACGCAGGTGTCCTTCGCCACCTTCATCGGCAGCCAGGCCGGGAACAACTCGGGGGACGAGTCGACGCGCCGCGCCACCCCGGGGGAGACCCTCTCGGGAGCGGTCACGATCAAGGTGACGGGAGAGTCCTCCTCGTCGGACAACATCCAGCAGGACCTCATGATCATCGAGCGGTTCTAGTGCGCACGCCCCGCCAGTTGCTCGCGCACCTCGTCGCCGTGGGCGAGTGGTCTCGGGCCGGGATTGCGTTCCCGCCGGACCTGGACCTCGCGGCGCTCCGGGACGAGATCCGCGAGGTCCTCGCGCGGGACCCCGAGCGACCCGAGCGGCAGGTCCTCAGCGAGGAGGAAGTGGCGGTGGGCAAGGCTGTTGCGCCACTGGTCCAGGCCGCGCGCAGACGGAAGGTCGGGTAACCACCGAGCCCTCTTCAGTAGGCCAGCAGTTGGGTCCACTGACGCGGTGGGTGACGGCCGGGTGACAGTTTGTCGCCTAAGCGCGCGCGGGATCTGGTACGCCCGATAGGGCTCGAACCTATAACCTTCGGCTCCGGAGGCCGACGCTCTATCCAGTTGAGCTACGGGCGCAGCGTGCGACGGGAGGGACTATAGCACGCCTCGCGCCCGGGCTGTGCCGCGGCGCCTTGACTGTGGCGCGGAAGCTGTTGACAATCCAGCCGCTTACGCACCCTTTCGGCCCGACGATCGACTCGCGGAGGTCAAAGCCTTGTTCTCGCGTCCCCGCCGCCAGACCCTGGTCGCGCTCGGCGCGATGGCCCTCGCGGGGGCCGCGCGTGGCCAGGCGCCGACGCCCGCGCCCACCCCGCGCAAGCGCAAGCCGCTGCCGCCGAGCCTGACCGGCGGTCCGCCCCGCGTCGAGGCGGACGTCGTCACCGTGGAGATCGAGGCGACCGCCCGCGAGACCCGCGCCGAAGCCGCGGGCGGCTCGGCCGAGGCCGCGTGGCTGATCGAAAGGCTGCGCGACGCGGTGCGGCTGTCCAGCCGCTTCACGCTCTCGGACGAGGTCTCGATCCAGGAGATCCTGTCGACCGACTTCCTGCTGCCGGCGGGCACGAAGGTCTACCACAAGCGCGGCGACGACCAGTTCCTGCTCGCCGACCCGCAGCAGAAGACCTACTACCCGATGGGCATCCCCTCGCTGATGGCGGCGCTCGAGGGCGGGGCCGGCATCGTCAACTCGCAGTACGAGGCGCGGGTCGAGCACAGCCAGGAGAAGCAGAAGCTGGTGGGCCTCGAGTGCCGGCGCTCCACGGTCAACATCTCCTACGCTTCGGCGGTGCCGCTGGAGAACGACCAGGTCTTCATCCAGCGTCGGGTGGCGATGACGGTCTGGCACACCTTCGAGATCCCGGGCTCGGCCTTCGTCGAGCACGTGTTCTTCCAGTACCAGTCGGACGCCGCCAGGCGGGTCAGGAACACGCTGCTGGCCGAGATCGGCTTCCCGATGCAGATCGACTTCGTGCTCTCGCGCGAGGGCGCCAAGGGCCGCAAGGAGGAGCCGGGCTCGTTCCGGCTCAGGGTCACCGAGGCCCAGGTCCAGGTCGCGCTCGAACCCGAGCTGTTCAAGCTGCCGCCGGCCGGCTTCCGCCGGCTCGACCGCAACCCCTACCTGCGCCGCTCGTAGCCGCGGCCGGCGCGGCTATTTCCGGCGCGCCGAGAGGATGGCCACCGGCGGCGTCAGCGCCTGTCCGTCCGCCGGGGCGCGCTGGATGCGGCGCACGACGTCGAGGCCGGCGACCACCCGCCCGAACGCCGCGAAGCCCTGGCCGTCGGGATTGCGGCGGCCGCCGAAGTCCAGCTCGGGCTGGTCGCCGATGCAGACGAAGAAGTCCGAGGTGGCGGTGTCCGGCGCGTCGCGTGCCATCGACACCGTGCCGTCGAGGTGGCGCAGCCCGGTCGCCGAGGTGCGCTCGAGCGGGATCGGCGGGAACGCCTCCGCCTCGCGGGACGCGGCCGCGCCGGCCTGCACGACCTCGATCTTCACCTTGTTCTGCGGCTGGTTGTCGGGGCGCACCGTGCGGTGGAAGCGACCGCCGTCGTAGTGGCCGGCATCGACGTAGCGCAGGAAGTTGCGGGCGGTCAGCGGCGCCGCTGCCGCGTCGACCTCGATCTCGATGCGGCCCTGTTCCGTCTCGAGCACCACGACCGGCAGCCCGCCGCCCTGCAGCGGCCCGGCAGCGCAGGCGAGGGCGAGGACGGCGAGCGCCCGGTGGCGGGACTTCATGGCGGAACCTCCCGATGCAGCGCCCGGTGGGCGCCGAGGAACAGCACGAGCCCGAAGAGCAGCAGGGCCGCGACGTCGACGCGGATCGCCCGCCCGCGTTCGGCGCCGGGCAGCCCGGCGCCGAGCGTCTCGGGCCACGAGGCGACCCACGTCATCTCGACGGCGCGGCGGTGGCGGAACACGTCCCAGCCCTCCTCGACGAGCCGCTCGAAGCGCCGCTTGTCGAGCAGCACCGGCCCGCCCCGCTCCAGCCGCTGCACGAGCGCCTCGTCGTCGAGCGACAGGCTCGGCTCCAGCGCGATCCGCCGCAGCAGGTCGTACGCCCACCAGGTGGGCATCGCGTGCGCCACCTGGCCGGCCGGGCCCTTCATGTCCATGTGGATCGCGGGGCTGGTGAACAGCACCTGCGGGATCAGCAGGATCGGCAGCAGCGTCATCGCGCGGTCCGCGGTGGCGGAGAGCGCCGACAGCGCGAGACCCAGCAGCGAACCCACCGTCGAGGCCAGCAGCATCGCGGCGAAGAGCTGGAGCTTCGAGCCGGGCACGCCGAACCACAGGTCGAGGATCGCGAGGAAGGCGGCGCACTGCAGCGCCGCGACCGCGGCCAGCACGCTGGCCTTCGAGAGCAGGTAGGGCGCGAGGCCGAGCCCGAAGAAGCGCTCGCGGGCCAGGATCGCCCGCTCCTTGACCACCTCGCGCGCGGCGTTCGAGCAGCCGAACCAGACCGAGGTCAGGGCCAGCAGGAACAGGATCGTGTTCTTCGGCTTCGTGTAGGCGAAGTCGCTCTCGCCGTAGAGCAGCGAGACGCCGATCAGGACCGCGATCACCGGGGCCTGGGCCAGCAGCAGCGCCAGGTTGCGGCGGTCGCGGGCGAGCAGCCGCGCGTAGCGCGCGGCCAGCACGCGGAACTGGCGGAGCGGACCGGCCAGCCGCAGCGGTGTGCGCGCCGCCGCCGGCGCGTCGGTGGCCGGCCGCGCGGCACCGGCCCCAGCCTTCGCGCGCGCCGCCCACTCCGTGGCGGGGCGCTCGCGCAGCCGGGCGTAGAGCTGGCCGAGGTGGGCGACGTCGAACTGCTGCTGCGCCTCCGCGGGCGTTCCGGCGAAGGCCAGCCGGCCCTCGACCAGCAGCGCCACCTGGTCGCACAGCGCAAGGTTGTCGAGGGTGTGGGTGACCAGCACGACGGTCTTGCCCTTGTAGGCCAGCTCGCGCAGCAGGAGCATCAGCGACTCCTCCAGCGCCGGGTCGAGTCCGGAGGTCGGTTCGTCGAGCAGCAGCAGCGACGGCTCGGTCAGCAGCTCGGCCGCGATCGAGACCCGCTTGCGCTGGCCGCCCGACAGCCGGCGCACCAGCACGTCGCGCCGCTCGGAGAGCTCGAGGGCGGCCAGCACGGCCCGGACCCGCGTCTCGCGCTCGGCTGCCGTCGTGTCCGGGGGCAACCGCAGCCGGGCCAGCGCATCGAGGCTCTCGCCGACCGTGAGGTCGAGGTGGACCACGTCCTGCTGCGGCACGAAGCCGACGCGGCCGACCAGCGCGCCGCGCGCGGCGCCGAGCGGCTGGCCGTTGGCCCGGACCTCGCCGCCCGCCAGCGGGCGCAGCCCGGCGAGCGCCTCGAGCAGCGTCGACTTGCCGGCGCCCGACGGGCCGATCAGCGCGGTGAAGGTGCCGGGCGGGATCCCAAGGTCGACGTCGTCCACCAGCGTGCGGGCGCCCGCCTTGACGGTCGCGCCGTGCACGTCGAGGCGCAGCCGGCTGCGGGTGTCGAACACGCGCAGCCGGTCCGCGCCGACCTCGATCTCGAAGGGGCCGATGACCACGCGCTCGCCGGCCGCCAGTTCCACCCGGCTGACCCGCTCGCCGCGGGCGTAGGTGCCGTTGGCCGAGGCCAGGTCCTCGACCCGCACCCGGCCGTCGGGCAGCGGGGTGAAGCGGGTGTGGGCGCGGCTGACGATCGGCGACTCGAGGCGGAGCCCGGCCTCGGGACCGCGGCCGGCCTCGAGCCCCGCGGCCGGCAGCGCCCGTTCGGCGACCAGCGCGGTGCCGCGCGAGCGGGCGGCGAGGCGATCGAAGTCCGGGATCGTCACGGTGGCGTCCCCGCGTCCGGCGAGCGCGCCGGTGAGGAACTCGACCACGAACGCGGGTCCGCCGGGCCCGAGACCGACCACGTCACCGTGGGCGAGCGGGGCGCGGTCGACGCGGCGGCCGTTGAGGAAGGTGCCGTTGCGGCTCTCGAGGTCGAACAGGATGTAGGCGCCCTCGACCCGCACCAGCTTGGCGTGCTGGGCCGAGACCACGCGGTCGTCGGGCGTCCACACGTCGCTGCCCTGCGCGCGGCCGACGCGCAACACCGAGCCGGCCAGCTCGAACTCGGCGCCCGTGCGCGAGCCGGCGACGAAGCGCACGCGCAGCCGCGCGATGTTGCCCCCCTCGGTCGGCGCGCGTTTCGCCGTGCGCAGGGCCGGAAGGCCCGCCACCAGGGCGCCCGGCACCAGCGTGCGCTCGCCGCCGCCGGCTGCCTGCGGGGCCTCGCGGACGCCCACCATCGTGTCGCCCGAGAGCGCCTCGGTGGCCAGGATCTCCAGCCGCAGCCGGACATCGCACGGCGCCAGGCGGATCACGTCGCCGTCGCGCAGCTCGGCTTCCTCGATGTCGTCGTCGCCGAGGAAGGTGCCGCCCTCCGAGCCGAGGTCGCGCAGGACCAGGTTGTCCGGCCCGGCGGCGATCAGGGCGTGGCGGGGCTCGGCACCTTCCACCCGCACCCGGCAGCCGGGCCCCGACCCGATCTCCACGTCACCGGCGAGCTCGAACGGGGGAGCCGCTCCGTCGAGGCGGACCAGCCGGTAGCGGATCATCGCGGCGGCCCGTAGAGCGCGTCGACGAGGCGGCGGAACCAGGCAGGCCGGGCGAGCACGACCCACGCCGCCGCCAGCGCCGTCAGCGGCACGGCGAAGGCCACGAGGTCCACGGCGAGGATGGTCGTCGCGATCAGGGCCCGATCGGCCAGCTTCACGTCCGTGTCTCCCTGGAGGCGCCCGCGGGCGGTGCGGGGATTGTAGTCGCGGGCCGTATCATGCGCGCTCGATGTCCGCGCCCGAGCGTCCGCCGCAGTCGCTGGCCGCCAACCTCTCCCTCGCCGTGCTCGTGTTCGCCCTCTGCGCGGCGGGGCTCGAGGGCGGGGCGCGGCTGCTGGCACCAGCGCCGAAGCCGCGACCCGTCGCCGAGTACATCTGGGACTGGCAGCAGAAGTGGGACGGCGATTTCTACACCGTGCGCTCCGACTCGCTGGGCTGGCCGCCGTGGGACGAGTTCAACCGCGAGGGCCTGCGCGACCGCGCTCACGCGGAGGCGGCGCCGCGCGGCGTGTCGCGGCTGGCGGTGCTCGGTGACAGCGTCACGTTCGGCGACGGCCTGAAACCGGACGACACCTGGACGCGCGGCCTCGAAGCGGCGCTGGACGAGTCCGGGCCCGGTGTCGAGGTGATGAACGTCGCGCTGCTCGGCTGGTCGACCCGGCAGCAGCGCCTGGCCTGGGAGCGCATCGCGCACCGTTACCGGCCGAGCCACGCCCTGCTCGCCGTCTGCCTCAACGACGTGCCCGAGCTGCAGAACAACCTGTCGCGGCCGCACCCGCTGCTGGCGCGCGCGTTCCGCGCCTCGGCGCTGGTGCGGCTGCTGGTCGGCGCCGAAGGCCGCGAGATCGCCTCCGTGGAGGAGCTGTTCGAGGCGCCGGAGCCCGAGCGCGTGCGGGCGGGCTGGGAGCGCTTCTTCGGCGAGGTCCGCGAGTTGCGGCGCACCGTCGCGGCCGACGGGGCTTCCTTCGGCCTCGTCGTGTTCCCGTTCCGCTTCCAGCTCGAGCCGGGCGCGCCGCCGCCGCGGGCCCAGCAGCGGCTGCTCGCGTTCTGCGCCGCCGAGGGCCTCGCCTGCCACGACCTCTTCCCGCAACTCGCCGAGCTGGGGCCCGAGGCGTTCCACGACTACGACCACCCGAGCGCCGCCGGCGCCCGCCTCGTGGCGCGCGCGCTGGCGGGCTCGGCCGTCGTGCCGCGCCCGCTGGCCGCGCTTCCGGTGCTGGCGCGCCGCGGGATCGCCGCGGACGACCTCGCCGCCCTCGCCGCGGCCGTCGGCGTCGGCGGCGTGGACGAGAAGCGCGCCGCGCTGTGGGCACTGCGCCGCCTGGGTCCGGCGGCGGCGCCCGCGCTGCCCGCGCTGCGCGCCGCGCTCGGCGACCCGGAAGAGCCGGTGCGGGCGGAGGCGGCGCGGGCCCTGGGCGCGCTGGGCCCCGCCGCGCGGCCGGCCGCGCCGGAGCTGTTCGCGCGGCTCGCGGACCCCAGGGCCGCGCCGCGCTGGGCGGCGGCGCGGGCCCTGTTCACGATTGGTCTCCAGGCCGCGGAGGACCTGCCGGCGCTGAGTGCGGCCCTGGGGCACGCGGACCCGTTCGTGCGCGCGTTCGCCGCCTTCTCGCTCGGCAACTTCGGTTCGGCGGCCGCTCCCGCGGTGCCGGCCCTGATCGCCGCCCTGGAGCACGAGGAGGGCTTCGATCGCGCGGGCGCCGCGACGGCGTTGTCGCGAATCGGGCCCGCGGCGGGCGCCGCGGTGCCCGCGCTGGCGCGCGGGCTGGTGGCGGACTCACCCGACCGCCGCTGGAAGGCCGCCCGCGCGCTGGGTCGGCTGGAGTCGGTGGCCGCGCCGGCCACGCCGGAACTGGAGCGGGCGCTGGGCGACGCGGACCCGCGCGTGCGCGCGCAGGCGGCGCGGGCGCTGGGGCGGATCGGCCCCGCGGCCCGGGCCGCCGCGCCGACGCTTCAGCGGCTGACGGGGGACACGGCCGACGAGGTCCGCGAGGCTGCCCGCGAGGCGCTCGCGCGGCTTTCGCGCTAGTGCGCGGCGGGCGGGGTCGGCGTCGCCGCCGGAGCGCCGGGAGCGCCCGGCTTCCACTTCGGGGGCGTGGGCACGGGCCGCGCCCCGGGCGGCGCGTCGCCGGCCAACGGAGCAGGTCCTGCGGGTGCCGCCGCGGGCGCGGGCGCCGTCCCGAACGGCGGGCGCCGGTAGAGCGAGCGCACGGAGACCGCGACGGGTTCGCCGGGGAAGCCGTCGAGGCCCGTGGCGCTGACCGCCGTGACCCGCAGCCAGACGTCTCCGAGGGCCAGCGGTTCGACTTGCAGCCGCGTGCCCTTGACGTCCACGTGCCGCGACAGCAGCCGCCCGCAGCCGGGGTCGCCGCAGGCCTCGACCACGTAGCGGGCCGCGTCGCCCACGACGTCCCAGGTGAGCACCGGATTCGAGTGATCCAGGATCGTTCCGGGCGCGGGCTCCGTGAGGCGCGGGCCCGGCAGCAGCTTCTCGGGCGGCGTCGGCGCCCCGTTCTCGGGAACCGTCGTGCCCATGCCGGGGTCGACGGAGACGGAGCGGCCCGCCGCCGCCACCTCGGCGCCGCCGTCGTACACCATGAACTGCGCCGTGCCCGTGGCGGTGCGGCGCGAGCGGCTGCGGTTGCCCGTTTCGGCACTGCGCCGCGCTTTCGCCTGGGCGCCGCCGATCACGATCTCGATCTCGCCCCCCGCGGCCGCCGCCGGAGCCTCGAGGTCGGCCTGGCCCTCGACGATCTCGAGAGATCGCCGCGGCGCGGCTTCCAGCCGGCCGCCGGTGTCGCGCAGGAAGACGACCGACTGCTCGGTGACGAAGAGCTGGGTCTGGTCCTCGAACTTGAGCAGCGCCGACGACCGCTCGTGAGTGCGCAGCCCGTCGCGCTCGCGCAGCAGGTCGCCGAGCTCGGCCGAGGTCCACGGCTCTGGGTAGGGCTTCTCCTCGACCTTCCGCGAGAGGGCCGCCAGCTCCGCCGTGCGCACCTTGCGCTTCACGACGATCCGCAGCTTCTGGCCCGGGCTCAACCGGTTCGGATCGGAGACGTCGGGGTTGAGCCGCCAGTTGTCGCGCCAGCCGGCGCTCGAGCCCAGGTACTTCTGGGTGATGCCCATCAGCGTCTCGCCGGCCACGACCGTGTGCCAGCCCAGCGTGTCGCCGGCGGTGCGCTCGGCGGGGTCCTGGCCCGCGGCCGGCACGGCGGCGAGGAGCGAGACGAGCCAGAGTCCGCGCAGCGTGGAAGACATGGAGCGATTGTGCCTCATCGTTTGGAGGGGCCGGGCCGGATCGTCGTGCGCGGGCGCACCTGCGTCGCGAACACCCCGGCGCGCGTCTCGGCCGCGTGCCAGGGCGCCTCGGGAGTCGACGCGTCGGGCAGCCCGCCGAAGCGGAAGCCGTGGCGGGCGGCCAGCGCCTCGAACTCGTCGGCCAGTTCGGCCGCGGAGCCCGGCCTCCGGGCCGAGCGGTCCTTGGCCAGCAGGCCCATCACCAGCGTCGCGAGGTCGTCGGGGACCTCGGGGCTGCGCCGCTGCGGTGGATCCGGCTCGCGGACCAGCGTGCGGTCGAACGACTCGGCCGGGGTGGCGGCGGCGAACGGCGACCAGCCGGTCAGGCCCTCGTAGAGCACGACGCCGAGCGCGAACAGGTCGGAGAGGCCGTCCTGGCCCTCGCCACGCAGCGCCTCGGGCGCCAGGTAGCCCGGGGTCCCGAACACGAGCCCCGCGTCTCGCGCGCGCTCGGAGATGTGGCCGGCGATGCCGAAGTCGGTCACCTTCACGGAGCCGTCGTGGGCGAGCAGCACGTTCGCGGGCTTGACGTCGCGGTGCAGCACGCCGCGCTCGTGGGCGGCCGCAAGCGCCCGCGCCACGCCGAGCCCGATCAGCGCCACGTCGCCCGGCGTGGGCCGCGGCGTGCGGTGCAGCCACCACTCGAAGCTGCGGCCCTCGACCAGCTCCATCGCGATGAAGGCGGCGTCGCCCACGTCCTCGACGTCGTGGATCGAGACGATGTTGGGGTGGTTGAACTGGGCGGCCGTGACGGCCTCGCGCAACAGCGTCGAGCGCTGCTCGCCGCGCACGACCTTGTCGAGCTCGGCGCCGAGGTGAATGGTCTTGAGCGCGACCGCCCGCTCGAGCCGCGGGTCCCAGCCGCGGAACACCGTGCCCATGCCGCCCGAGCCCAGCCGCTCGAGGACGAGGTAGCGGCCGAGGAACACCTCGCCCAGCGAGTCGCGGTCCTGAACCACCCGCTCCAGCGTGCGGAAGGACTCGGCGAGCTGCTCGATCTCGTCGCGGCCGCGCACCGCGGCGCCCGCCAGCTTCGCCTGGGCGGCCGCGAGCTGCCGCACGGGTCGGATCACGGTCCGCCAGGCGACGGCCGAGAACGCCATCGCCAGCGCCAGGGCCCCACCTACCGCCCACAGCGAGCGCGCCCGCATCCGCTCGGCGACTTCTTCCGCGACCGCGACGGGCTGGCTCGACAGCACGAAGAAGGGAGTTCCCGTCACCGGTGCGTATGCGCCGAGCGCTCCGCCGCGCTCGTCTTCGAAGCGCGACGCGCCCGAGGTGTGGCCCGTGCGGCCCGCATCGACCAGCGTGTGCGGGAAGGAGGCGAGGCTCAGTCCGGGCTCGGAGGCGAGCAGCAGGTCGGGGCCCGGCCCGACGACCGCGAGCTGCGCCTCACGACCCAGTTCCTCGGTGGCCAGAACATCCTGCAGCGGTGAGGGGTCGGCGACCAGCAGCAGCTCGCCCGCGGCTGCCTCGAGCGGTAGCCGGATGCGCAGCCACGAGGCGCCCGTCGCTTCGACGACGGCCACGCTGGCCTCGGCGGGGGCGGACAGCACCGCGTCGACGATCGCCGACTGGCCGCGGGCCTGGGCGCGCACGACCTCTTCGCCGCCGGCGTTGACGATCGACGCGCCCGCGATCAGCGGCTGGGCGCGGAGCAGGCCGGCGAGCATCTCGCTGGCCGCAGCGCCGCGCGGATCGGCGAGCACCGCCGGGTTCATCGCCAGCGCGCGCCCGGGGCCGGACAGCGTCTCCAGGAAGGCGGACACGCGGGCCGCGGTGGAGCGCGCCGCGACCGCGTGGGTGCGCAGGACCTGGTCGCCGACCGCCTCGCGGTTGAGCGAGACGAGGTACGGGGCCACCAGCAGCGGCGCCAGTGCCGTGGCTGCCAGCGCACCGACCGTGCGTCCGAGCAGGCCCAGCGTCGGCCGCGTCACGCCCGGGGCGGGCCCAGGTGGCGAGCGAGCAGGTCGGCCAGTTGCGCCGGGTCGATCGGCTTCTCGAGGTAGTCGTCGACCTGGGCGCGCCGATGGGCCTCGACCCGGTACTTGACGCCGGTGTACAGCGAGGTCATCACGATGATCTTGATCCGCTTCAGCGCGGGCTCTTCGCGCAGCAGGCGTGCCATCTCGCGGCCGTCGAGCTTCGGCATCAGCGCGTCGGTCAGCACGAGATCGGGCTGGTGGGCGCGCGCCAGCTCCAGCCCGTCGGCACCGTTGCGGGCAGTCAGCACGCCGTAGCCGAGCCCCTCGATGACCCGGCTGGCGACCATCAGGATCCCGGGTTCGTCTTCGACGAGCAGGACCAGGGGGCGTCGCAGGCTGGCCGAGTCGACCGGTTCGGGGCCCGCCGTCGGCCGCGGGGCGGCGTGCTCGGCCTGCTTGCGCAGCGACAGCTCGCGGGGAGCGCCGGTCCAGAACTGGCGCTTGTAGCCGATCGAGGCCTTGCAGAAGCAGCGGCCGCAGTGCGGGCAGACGACCGTGCGCTCGGCCGCGAGGCAATCGCAGAACGCCGCCTCCATCGCGTCGAAGTTCTGGAAGCAGGAGGCGCAGCGGACGACGTGATGCGGTTTCGGGTTGTCCATGGGCGAAGGCAGGTGTTCCGGGCGGGCTCCTCGAGGGACGCTTCCGATGCTACACCGCCCGCCCGGCCCCCGTCAGCGCTCGGACACGGCCGGCGGCGCCAGCACCCGGCCCCCGCGGCCGACGAGCCGCACGGCGAGGCCGTGACGTCCCGCGGGAAGCGCCGGAGGGCGTTCGACGACGAGCGCGTAGTGGCCGTCGAGGGCGGCCTCCGCGAGGCTCATCGCCTGTCCGGGAAAGTGGTAGGCGCTGGCGTAGAAGCCACCGGTGTCCCAGCCCAGTTGCTGCAGCCCGACCTCCATGCTGTGGCGGTCGGCCTGCGTCACGTCGATCGCGAAGACCGCCGCCCGCGCCTCGCGCAGGGCGCTGCGGGCGGGACCGTAGGCCGCGTCCACGGCGACCAGGCCGCCGAACCCGTGGCCGAAGAAGAGCACCGACTTGGGGCCCGGCAGCGGCAGCAGCGCCCGAGCCAGCACCAGCAGGCCCTGCTCGATCGACGCGGCCCGGCGCGCCGCGGCTTCGTCGAAGCGCAGGCCGCCGGGCCGGCCGGCATCCTGCGGCGGCGCCGGGGTGCGGCCGAACAGCACCGAGTCGTCCAGGGCCCGGGCGACCGCCTCGCGATCGGTCGTGAAGTCGAGCCAGAGCCGCAACCGGGAGTCGAACGAGAGCAGCGCGACGCGGTCGGCGGGAGCCAGCCGCTCGAGCGTCTGCCGCGCCCGCTGCTTCAACTGGATCAGCCCCGGCAGCCGCGAGGCGCGCAGGTCCTTCTGGAACAGGAACACGATCGAGCGCCCCGGGACGGGGAGCGGGAAGCCCGCGCGCGCGAGCCGTTGCCGGGTCTCCGCGTCGAGGCGGCTCGCCGCGCCGTCGACCCAGCTCGCCGACTCCACCCGCGCCTCGCGGCCGCCGACCTCCACCTCGAAGTCCGCCGCGGTCAGGTCGCGGACCGCGCGACCGCCGTCGCCGATCACCCGCACGTCGAGCAGCAGCCGCTCGACCTCCACGGACTCGGCGAAACGGGGCGGCGGGTCCTGGCCCGCGGCGGGCAGCGTCAGCGCCAGGGCGGCGAACCACGAGACCCTCATCCATCGACGGTAGAGGCTGCGTTCAGCGGCGTCAAACACGCGCGCCGACGCACGGTCTGCGTCGGGAGCGGTGGTATCCTTCGTGCAGTCGTGCCACGCGTGCCGAGTGCCGCGTGGCCCCCGGCGGGCTCCTGCCCGCCCTCGGAGGAGCCTCGATGAAGTTGTCGCGCAATCTCGCCCTGCTTGCCGTGGTGGGTGCCTCGGTCCTGGTGTCTTCCTGCGGCGGTGGCAACGACACGCCGGCGGGGAGCACGCCGTCCGGCTCGGGCTCCGCAGCGGCGCCGACTCCGACCCCCACGCCCGCTCCCACGCCCAGGCCGGCGTTCGGCTTCGCCTGCGGCGCGCCGGCCAGCCCGTTTTCGGGCCAGGCCTGCCCCCGCGGCAACGCCCACTACTTCGACGAGGTCAACAAGGCCATCGACCAGCTCGTGGCCGAGCAGCCGGGCATCTTCGACCGCAACGACCAGCGCGGGGCCGGCGGCTACCGGGTGCTGAGCATCGGCGCCTACATCACCGGCGTCGTGACCAACATGGAGAAGATGGGCTTCTGCGCCAACTACGACGGCGAGGAGCTTCAGGTCAAGAACAGCAACGCGTTCAACGACCAGTACCACATCCTGCTCTCGACCGGCCACGTTCGCCGCGGCGAGGGCATGTACCGGGCGACCTGCGAGCCGGCTGCGTTCCCGGCGGCCGCGACGGTGCCGGGCCAGGTGCCCGGCTGTGCGCTGCCCGGCAGCCGCGAGCTGGCCTGCGGCCGCGAGCCGAGCTCGCGCTACTACAACGACGTCGAGTGGGCGATCGACGAGGTGATCCGGACGCGGCCGGAGCTCTTCAACCTCGGCAACACCCAGCCCGGCACCAACTGGCCGCTCGCCCTCGACGGCCCGGCCTACCACCAGGCGCTCGTCACCGTGCTCGCCCAGCGCGGCTACTGCGGGCGCTTCGACGGTTTCGAGCTGGCCATCAAGAAGGTCAACGACTTCAACGAGCAGTTCGACGTCCAGCTCTCGAGCGGCCACGTGCGCCGCGGCGACGGCATCTACCGGTCGAGCTGCTATCCCGCCGCGTTCTAGCGGCGGAGGAGGCGACAGCGTGCGCGTCGGCGTTCCCAGAGAGACTTTCAACGGGGAGCGGCGCGTGGCGCTGGTTCCCGCCCTCGTGCCCGGCCTGACGAAGGCCGGGTTCGAGGTCACCGTGGAGAAGGGCGCCGGGGAGGCCGCGGGCTTCCCCGACGCCCAGTACGTCGAGAAGGGCGCCACGCTCGGCACCCGCGACGAGGCCTTCGCGGCCGACATCGTGCTCCAGGTGCGCGCGTTCGGCGCCAACCGCGAGGCCGGCCGCGCCGACCTCGCGAAGCTGCGCGCGGGCCAGGTGCTGATCGGCTTCCTCGACCCGCTCGGCGCGCCCGAGGCGGCGGCGGAACTGGCGCCGACCGGCGTCACCGCCTGCTCGATGGAGCTGATGCCGCGCATCACCCGCGCCCAGTCGATGGACGCGCTGTCCTCGATGGCCACGGTCGCCGGCTACCGCGCGGTGCTGCTGGCGGCGCTGAAGCTGCCCAAGATGTTCCCGATGCTGATGACCGCCGCCGGCACCCTCTCGCCCGCGAAGGTGTTCGTGATCGGCGCGGGCGTCGCCGGCCTGCAGGCGATCTCGGCGGCCCGCCGGCTGGGCGCCGTCGTCCACGGCTACGACGTGCGGCCGGCGGCGGCCGAGCAGATCCGCAGCCTCGGCGCCAAGGTCGTCGACCTCGGCCTCGACACCGCGGGCTCCGAGGACAAGGGCGGCTACGCGAAGGCGCAGGACGAGGCGTTCTACCGCCGCCAGCGCGAGGTGATGGCGAAGGTGGTCGCCGAGAGCGACGTGGTGATCACCACCGCGCAGGTGCCGGGGCGCAAGGCGCCGATCCTGGTCACCGCCGAGATGGTGCACGCGATGGCGCCGGGCTCGGTGGTCGTCGACCTGGCCGCCGAAGGCGGCGGCAACTGCGAGCTGACGCGGGCGGGCGTCGACGTCGTCGAGCACGGCGTGCACGTGCTGGGCCCCGTCAACCTGGCCTCCGACGTGCCGCTGCACGCGAGCCAGATGTACGCCAAGAACCTGGTCACGCTGCTGGGCGAGATCGTGAAGAAGGGCGAACTGGCGCTCGACCCCGCCAACGAGGTGGTGGCGGGCGTGGTCGTCACCCGCGGCGGCGAGGTGGTCCACCCGCGGGTGCGCGAGGCGCTGGCCCCGGCGGGCGCCACGGCCTAGGGAAGAGGGAAGCGAGACTCCATGGAAGCACTGGTCAACGGGCTCACCATCTTCGTGCTGGCGGTCTTCGTCGGCTTCGAGGTCATCACCAAGGTGCCGCCGACGCTGCACACGCCGCTCACCTCGGGCTCGAACGCGGTCTCCGGCATCACCATCGTCGGCGCCCTGGTGGCGACCGGCAACGACAGCCCGGCGACGACCTGGATCGGCGTCGCCGCCATCGTGTTCGCCACCATCAACGTCGTCGGCGGCTTCCTGGTCACCAACCGGATGCTGCAGATGTTCAAGCGGAAGGCGTAGCCCCATGAACCCCAGCCTGATCGCCAGCGCGGCCGCCGGCGGCGACCTGCGCCACGCCTTCGAGAACGTGGCCTACCTGGTCGCCGCGGTGCTGTTCATCCTCACCTTCAAGGGCCTGTCGCACCCCCGCACGGCCGTGCGCGCCAACGCGATGGGCGCCGTCGGCATGCTGATCGCCGTGGTGGTCACGCTGTTCGACCGCCACATCCTCGGCTACCAGCACATCGTCCTCGGCCTCGTGGTCGGCGCCGCGATCGGCGCCACCATGGCGGTGCGCGTGCAGATGACCGCGATGCCGCAGATGGTCGGTCTGCTCAACGGCTTCGGCGGCGGCGCCTCGGTGCTCGTCTCCGGCGCCGCGCTGATCGACGCCGCGCGCCCGGGCTACGTGTTCGAGGCCGACCCGGTGCAGCTCACGGTGGCGACCATCGCCGGCGGCCTGATCGGCGGCGTCACCTTCTTCGGCTCGATGATCGCCTACGGCAAGCTCGAGGAGTGGAAGTTCCTCAAGTCGCTCCACTTCCCGGGCCAGCACTTCGTCAGCGCGGCGCTGCTGCTGACCGCGATCGGGCTCGGCGTGCCGATCGTCGGCTCGCTGGCCACCGACGCCGCCGGCGTCTCCACGCTCTCGCCCGAGGCCGCGTACTGGTACTGGGGCGTCGTCGCCGTCGCCTCGGTGCTCGGCGTGCTCAGCGTGCTGCCGATCGGCGGCGCGGACATGCCGGTCGTGATCTGCCTGCTGAACTCCTACTCCGGCCTGGCCGCCGCGGCCACCGGCTTCGTGCTCAACAACAACATGCTGATCATCGCGGGCTCGCTGGTCGGGGCGTCGGGAATCATCCTGACCCAGATCATGTGCAAGGCGATGAACCGCTCGATGACCAACGTGCTGTTCGGCGTGATGGAGGCCTCGGCCGCCCAGAAGAGCACCGACGCGGTCTACGCCAGGGTCAAGTCCGCCGCGCCCGAAGAACTGGCGATGGTGTTCGACACGGCGCAGCGGGTGGTCGTGGTCCCCGGCTACGGCCTCGCGGTGTCGCAGGCCCAGCACGCGGTGCGCGACCTGTGCAGCCTGCTGGAGTCGCGCGGCGTCGAGGTGCTGTTCGGCGTGCACCCCGTGGCGGGCCGCATGCCCGGCCACATGAACGTGCTGCTGGCCGAGGCCGACATCGCCTACGAGAAGGTGCTGGAGATGGACGACGTCAACGCGCGCTTCCCGGAGACCGACGTGGCGATCGTGATCGGCGCCAACGACGTCGTCAACCCGGTGGCGCGCACCGACCCGCAGTCGCCGATCGCCGGCATGCCGATCCTCGACGTCGACAAGGCGCGCACGGTGATCGTCGTCAAGCGCAGCCTGAGCCCGGGCTTCGCCGGCATTCCCAACCCGCTGTTCGCTGCCGACAACACCCTGATGTACTTCGCCGACGGCAAGCGGGCGATCCTCGACCTCATCACGGCCATCAAGCAGTCCTGATCACCAGCGGGGAGCGCGCCCGGTTCGCTACGGGCGCAGCCCCGCGATCGTCAGCATCCAGACGTTGCCCGTGGTCTCCGCGTACTCGTAGACGATCCGCGATCCGTCGGGCGACCAGGCCGGGTAGCGCACGTAGGCGCCGAGCCGCTCGTAGCGGGTGACGGCCTGCTCGCGGCCCGTGCGGCGGGAGATCCAGTAGACGTTCCAGTAGTCGCCGCGCTGGCCCGCGAAGGCGATCCGCTCGCCGTCCGGGGCCCAGGAGTAGGGCCAGCTCTGGCCCGCCTCGCGGGTCAGCAGCTCGATCGCGCCGCTGCCCGGGCGCACCAGGCCGATCGCCGTGTCCTCGCCGCGCTTGACCTGGACCGCGAGCAGCCTGCCGTCCGGGGACCACGCCGCGAAGCCGGCGAACTCGGAGTCCGAGGTGAGCTGGCGGGGCGTCCCGCCGTCGGTCTCCACGTCCCAGACGTTGACCGTGCCGCCGCCGCCGCGCGAGTTGAACACCATGCGGCGGCCGTCCGGGGAGAGGCGCGGCCAGTCGAGGTCCTGGTCGAGCTCCAGGAAGCGCTGCTCGCCGCTGCCGTCGACGCCGATGCTCCACACCTCGCCGCGCCCGCCGCGGTCGGACCGGAACAGCAGTCGCTGCCCGTCCGGGAACCAGCTCGCGACCGTGTCGATGCGCGGGTCACGCGTGATCTGACGCGTGCGGTTGCCGTTGCCGTCCATCACCCACAGGTCGGAGTTGACGCCCAGCCGCCAGCGCTCGAACGAGACCAGCTTCCCGTCGGGCGAGTAGAAGGGCCGCGAGTTGCGGCCGTTCTCGGAGGTCAGCGCCCGTGCCGTGCCGCCGCTGCCGTCCTCGCGCAGCTCGACCGACCACAGGTTGCTCTGCATCTGCAGCGCGGAGTAGGCGAGGCGCCGGCCGTCGGCCGACAAGGCGAGGTGGCGCGCTGTCGCGACGGAGGGGCTGACCAGGGCCCGGGCTTCGCCGACGGGTCGCCCGGTCTCCGGGGCGATCGGCAACATCCACGTGGTGTAGCGCCCCGCGTCCGACACGGACGAGTAGTACACGCGGCGACCGTCGGGGCTGACGATCGGGTCGTAGGAGTACAGCGTGCGGTCGATCAGCCGCACGAGCTCGTCGCCGTCCGCGGTCACCGACCACAAGGTGGAACGGTTGCGGTCGGAAGCCGAGAACACGATGCGGCGGCCGTCGGGCGACCACGAGGGCGCGCCGTGACCGCCCGGCGGGCTTCCCGGCTGGGTGACCTGCACGGGCTGGCCGCCATCGACGGCCAGGGTCCAGAGCGTCGACGGCGGCATCGCCGCGACGGCGTTGGCCGCCAGGTCGACGAGCGCCGCGGACTGGAAGGCGAGCGACTTGCCGTCGGGCGACCACGCCGGGTGCGAGCCGAACGTCGTGAGCTGGCGTGGAGTGCCGCCGCGGGCCGGGATCAGCCACAGGCCGCCCGCCTGCTTCGAGTGGTAGGCGATCGTCCTGCCGTCGGGCGACCAGGCCGGCTGGAAGTTCTGGCGACCGTCGGACGTGACCTGCACGTCGGCGCCGCCGGCCGCGACGCCGCGGATGAAGATCTCGAACGGACCGCGGCGGTCGCTCGTGTAGGCGATCGACAGGCCGTCCGGCGAGAAGCTCGGGTGCAGGTCGAGCCCGGCGGAGGTCGTGACCTGGATCTGGTCCACCTGCTCGCCGGGCCCGGGCTCCGCGGCCGGGTCCGCGGGTCGCCAGAAGAGAGCCACCACCAGCCCCGCCCCGATCAGGCCCAGCCCGCCCAGCACCCACGGCCGAACGCCGCGGTCGCGCAGCCGCAGCCGCTTGCGGCGGGAGGGCGGTGGCGTCAGCCGCGGCGGCAGCGCGACCGGGCGCCCCGCCAGCGCGTCGAGCACCTCGGTCACGGCCGCGAAGCGCCGGCCCGGCTCGCGCTCGAGGCAGCGCAGCACGACGGCGTTCCAGCGCGGGTCGAGGTCCGGCACGTGGTCCGCGGGCGGCGTCGGCGCGTCCGTCAGCCGCCGCGCCATCGTCGCGAGGGCCGTGCTGCCGCGGAACGGCAGGTTGCCGGTGATCATCTCGTACAGCACGATGCCGAGCGCGTAGACGTCAGTCGCCGGCGTCACCGCGCCGCCCTCGATCTGCTCGGGGGCCATGTAGGCGGGAGTGCCGAGCGCCACGCCCGTCACCGTCATCGACTTCGGGTCCGTCTCCTCCGCCGGGCGCGCGACGCCGAAGTCGGTGACCACCGCCCGCGGCCGCGTCCCTGCGGCGGGCACGAGGATCACGTTGCCGGCCTTGAAGTCGCGGTGCACGACGCCCGCCGCGTGGGCGGCAGCCAGCGCGCCCACGAGTTGCTCCAGCAGGGTGGCCACCTCGTCGAGCGGCAGCCGCCGCCGGCGGGCGAGGTACTGCGCGAGCGTCTCGCCGCGCAGCAGTTCCATGGTCAAGAAGTTGAGGTCGAGCGCGGCCCGGCCTTCGCCGGCCGGGCCCTGGTGGCGGCCGAAGTCGAAGATGCGGCAGACGTTCGGGTGGGTGACCCGGCGCGCGAGCTGGATCTCGCGCTTGAAGCGCTCGAGCGCCTGGGGGCCGGCGGCGATCTCGGGGCGGATCGTCTTGAGCGCGACCTCCTCGCCGAGCTCCTCGTCGCGAGCCTCGTAGACCTCGCCCATGGCGCCGGCCGCGATGAAGCGCGCGATCCGGTAGCGGCCGGCGACGAGATCGCCGGCCGACAGCGCCGGGGGCGCCTCGATCCGCGGCCGGAAGTCGGAGATCGGGGCCGTCTGCAGGTGGGAGAGCGCCTCGGTGTCGTCGCCCGGGGAGCCTTGCGGGGGGCGCGTCGGGCCCGGCGTATCGTCGGATCCAGTCATTCGACGTTGCGCTCAGTGTCCCGCGGGCGCCGCTGCAGGCCGGAGGGGGCCGGCAGAAACCCGCGAAGTGGCGCGCCCGGAGGGATTCGAACCCCCTGCCTACTGGTTCGAAGCCAGTCGCTCTATCCAGATGAGCTACGGGCGCGTGGTCCGCCGCGCATCATAGCCGACCCGCGGGGGAAGGTGGCCCCGCGGGGTTCGACAGGCGTCAGCGCCGCCGCCGCTCCGGGACGCGCACCGCGCCCTTGACGCCCTCGTGGTCGATGCCGCCGCTGCCGTCGCGGCCGACCTCGAAGTCGCCGCCCACGTCGCGCACGCGGATCGAGCCCGAGCCGTCCTCGTCGATCCGCACCGAGCCCTTGACCCGCGAGACGTCGATCCCGCCCGACCCGTCGTCGCGGATGACGACGTCACCCTCGACGCCCGCGATGCGGATCTCGCCGGAGCCGTCCTCGGTGATCCGCACCGAGCCCTTCACGTCCTCGATCTCGATCCCGCCCGAGCCGTCGCGCACCTCGACGTCGCCGCCGATGCGCCGCAGCCGCAGCTCGCCCGAGTTGTCGTCGAGGCGCAGCGCGCCGGTGTCGGCGATCTCGACCTCGCCCGAGGTGTCCTCGACCTCGAGCGGCAGGTTCGCGGGCACGTCGACCTCGAGGTCCAGCCGCGGCGAGGTGCCGCTCCAGCCGATCGTCCAGCCGCCGTCGGGCACCTCGACGGTGATCCGCGCTTCGTCGCCGACCCGCTCGGCGCGCAGCGCGATCGCCTCCACCAGCTTCGCGTCGTTGGCGCAGGCCGTGCCGCGGGCCTCGATCGCGGCGGCTCCTGGCCGCCCCGTGATGCGCAGCGAACCGGCGCGCGCGACGACGCGCACGCGGGCCACGTCGGAGGCGGCGAGCTTCGCCTGGCGCGGGGCGCTGGCGGGGCAGTCGGCGAAGGCGGTGGACGGGGCGGCTGGGACGAGCACGGCCAGGGCGAGGGCGAACCGGTTCATGGGCGTTCAGAGCCTCCTGCCGGCACGAACGCTGCCCGGGCGCCCGAAGTTCCGCTAAGATCCGAGGTCGTGTCCGCTTCCGGGCGTGTCGCGATCGTCGCGGGTTGTCGCACTCCTTTCGCCCGCTCCGGTTCCGTTTTCCGGGACCTGACGGCCCTCGACCTCGGCCGCGCCTGCGTGCGCGAGCTGGTCGAGCGCAGCGAGATCGACCCCGCGCAGGTCGGCCTGGTCGTGATGGGCCAGGTGGTCGCGTCGGTCCACGCCCCCAACCTCGGCCGCGAGGTCGTGCTGGGCGCCGGGCTGCCGGCCGCCACCCCGGGCCACACGCTCAACCGCGCCTGCGCCTCCGCGAACCAGGCGATCGCCGACGCGGCGAGCGCGATCCTGGCGGGCCACACCGACACCGCGATCGCCGGCGGCGCCGAGTGCCTGTCGGACGTGCCGATCCTGCACAGCAGGCGCATGGCCCAGGCGCTGGTCGCGGCCTCGAAGGCGCGCGGCCTCTCCTCGCGGGTGCGCGCCTTCGCCGGCCTGCGGCTGCGTGACCTCGCGCCGCAGACGCCTGCGATCGCCGAGCCGTCGACCGGGCTGTCGATGGGCCAGTCGGCGGAGAAGATGGCGAAGGAGAACGCCGTCACCCGCGAGGAGCAGGACCGCATCGCGTTCCTCTCACACCACAACGCGGCGAAGGCGCTGGACGCCGGGCTGCTGCAGCCCGAGATCGCGCCGCTGCCGGTGCCGCCGCGCTACACCGAGGTGGTCGCCGAAGACAACCTCGTGCGCCGCGACACGTCGATCGAGGCGCTCGCCGCGCTGAAGCCGGTGTTCGACCGCCGCCACGGCAGCGTCACCGCCGGCAACTCTTCGCCGCTGACCGACGGCGCGGCCGCGGTGCTGCTCATGTCCGAGGAGCGCGCGAAGGCCGACGGCCACGCGCCGCTCGCCTACATCCGCGCGTGGGCGGTGGCCGCGGTCGATCCCGCGGGCCAGCTCCTGATGGGGCCGGCGCTGGCGGTGCCGAAGGCGCTCGAGCGGGCGGGCATCGCTCTCTCGGACGTCGACCTGATCGAGATGCACGAGGCGTTCGCGGTCCAGGTCGCCTCGAACATCCAGGCCCTGGAGTCGGACGCCTGGGCCCGCGAGCAGCTCGGCCGCGACAAGGCGGTGGGGCGCGTCGACCGCGACAGGCTCAACGTGCACGGCGGCTCGATCGCGCTCGGCCACCCGTTCGGCGCGACCGGGGCCCGCATCACGACGACGCTGGCCCGCGAGATGGCGCGCCGCGACGCGAAGTTCGGGCTGATCTCGGTCTGCGCCCAGGGCGGGATGGGTTTCGCGATGGTGCTCGAGCGGTGAGCGAGGCGCTGCGCGGTCTCAGGGTGCTGGACCTGACCCGCTACATCCCCGGGCCCTACGCGACGATGCTGCTCGCCGACCTCGGCGCCGACGTCGTCAAGGTCGAGGAGCCTCCCTTCGGCGACGCGACCCGTGCCGTGCCGCCGCCGCTGCCCGCGGGGGACGACACGGCGGTCCACGCGGCCCTCAACCGCGGCAAGCGCTCCGTGCAGATCGACCTGCGGCAGCCCGAGGGCGTGGACGCCGTGAAGCGGCTGGCGGCGGGCGCCGACGTGTTCGTCGAGGCCTTCCGGCCCGGCGCGCTCGATCGCCGCGGGCTCGGCGCCGTGGCGCTGCGGAGCTCCAACCCGCGGCTCGTGTACTGCTCGGTCTCCGGCTACGGCCAGGGCGGACCGCTCGCCGCAGCGGCGGGTCACGACGTGAACTACCTCGCGCGCTCGGGCTTCCTCGGTACCAATCTCGCCGGTGACGGCGCGCCGGTGCTGCCGACCACCCAGGTCGCCGACATGGCGGGCGGGCTGCTGGCGGCGCTCGCGATCCTCGCCGCCCTGCAGGCCCGCGAGCGCACGGGCCTTGGCCAGGTCGTGGACGTCTCGATGTTCGACGCGGCGCTCGCGTTGATGACCGTGCCTGCGGCCCGCGTGCTGGCGGGCGCTTCCGCGACCAGCGAGCTGTCCGGCACCCACGCCTGCTACGGCACGTACCGCTGCCGCGACGGCCGCTTCGTCGCGGTCGGCGCGCTCGAGCCGAAGTTCTGGGAGGGCCTGTGCGCGGCGCTCGAGCTGCCGCAGATGCGGGGCCGGCAGTGGGACCAGGGAACGCGCCGCGAAGAGGTGAAGGCCGTCTTCGCGGCTGCCTTCGCTCGCCGCGATCGTGACGAGTGGGTCGCGGCGCTGCGCGAGCGCGACGTCTGCGTCGAGCCGGTGCTCGACCTGCCGGAGGCGCTCGGGCAGGAGCAGGCCGTCGCCCGCGGCGCGGCATCGGGCGGGGCTCTCGTCTCGCCGTTGCGGCTCTCGGCGACGCCGGTCGCCGCGCCGCGGCGCGCGCCCGCGCTCGGCGAGCACACGGACGTGGTGCTGGCGGAGGCGGGCTTCGCGCCCGCCGAGATCGCGGCCCTGCGCGAGCGGGGGATCGCGGCATGAGCGGAGCCCTGACCACGAGCCTGCGCGAGGACGGCGTGCTGGTCGCCACCCTCGACGTGCCGGGCGAGAAGGTCAACACCCTGTCGCGCGCGCTGTTCGACGAGTTCCGCGTCTGGCTCGACGAGTTGCACGCCCCGAAGCGGCCGATCAAGGCCTGCGTGCTGTGGAGCGCCAAGCCCGACAACTTCATCGCCGGCGCCGACATCGAGGACTTCACGAAGGTGCGCTCCGAGATGGAGGCCGAGGAGCTGTCGCGGGCGGGCCACGCGCTGCTGGGACGACTCGAGCAGTCGCCGGTGCCGGTGGTCGCGGCGATCCACGGCGCCTGCCTCGGCGGCGGCCTGGAGACGGCGCTGGCCTGCCGTTACCGCGTCGCGAGCGACGACGCGCGCACCACGCTGGGCCTGCCCGAGGTGATGCTGGGCCTGATCCCCGGCGCCGGCGGCACCCAGCGCCTTCCGCGGCTGGTCGGCCTCGGCCGCGGCCTCGACCTGATCCTGACCGGTCGCTCGCTGAAGGCGACGCGGGCGCTCAAGGCGGGGCTCGTCGACGAGGTGGTGCCGCGCGCGATCCTGCTCGAGACCGCGTGCCGGGCCGCGAAGGCGCTGGCCGAGGGCCGGCTGACCCCGGTGCGGCGTGGCATCACGGCGGTCGAGCGGATGGCGCGGCCGCTGATCTTCCGCAAGGCGCGGACCTCGGTGCTCGAGAAGACGCTCGGCCTCTATCCGGCGCCGCTGCAGGCGATCGACGTGATCGAGGCCGGCACCGCGGCGACGCTCGCCGAAGGTCTCGAGCGCGAGGCGAAGGCGTTCGGGACGCTCGCGGTCTCGCCGCAGTCGCGGGCGCTGGTCTCGCTGTTCTTCGCCACCCAGGGCATCAAGAAGGACGCGGGCTACCCGGAGGGCACGCCGGTCCGCGAGGTGCAGAAGCTGGGCGTCATCGGCGCCGGGCTGATGGGCGCGGGCATTGCCGCCGCGGCCGCCGAGGCCGGGGCCCGGGTGCGGCTGCGGGACGCCACGCCGGAAGCGCTGGGCAAGGGGCTGCGCTACGCGCGCGACGTCTTCGAGGAGCGCCGCCGCCGCGGCAGCCTGACCCGGCTCGAGGTCGAACGCCGGGTCGACCGCATCGCGGGCACGCTCGACCCGAGCGGCCTGCGGCGGGCGGACCTGGTGATCGAGGCGGTGTTCGAGGACCTCGAGCTCAAGCGCAAGGTGCTGGCCGAGGTCGAGGAGCGGACCGCGGTCGACTGCGTCTTCGCCAGCAACACGTCGTCGATCCCGATCGGCGAGATCGCGGCGCAGGCGAAGCGGCCGGGCCGCGTGCTCGGCATGCACTTCTTCTCGCCCGTGCACAAGATGCCGCTGCTCGAGGTGATCGCGACCGCTCGCACCGAGCCCACCGCGCTGGCCACTGCCGTCGGCTTCGGGCGGCGCCTGGGCAAGCACGTGATCGTCGTCGGCGACGGTCCGGGCTTCTACACGACGCGGGCGCTGGCGGCCTACATGAACGAGGCAGCGCGGCTGCTCGAGGAGGGCGCGGCCACGCCCGAGGTCGACGCGGCGATGACCGCGTTCGGCTTCCCGGTCGGCCCGGTGACGCTGCTCGACGAGGTCGGCATCGACGTCGGCGCCAAGGTCGCGAAGGTGATGCACAAGCACTTCGGCGCCCGCTTCGAGCCGCCCGGATCGATGGCGCGGGTGGTCGAGGACGGCCGCTGCGGGCGCAAGAACGGCCGCGGCTTCTACGCCTACGACGGCAAGAAGAAGCGGCCCGACGAGACCGTGTACGCGCTGCTGCCGGGCGGCGCCGCGCGCAGGCCGCTCGAGGCGCGGGTGATCCAGGAGCGCCTCTGCTTCGCGTTCCTCAACGAGGCGGCGCTGTGCCTGCAGGAGGGCATCCTGCGTTCCCCGCGCGACGGCGACGTCGGCGCGGTGTTCGGGCTCGGCTTCCCGCCCTTCCTCGGCGGCCCGTTCCGCCACCTCGACCGGCTCGGACCGCGCTTCGCGGCCGAGGTGCTGGAGCGGCTGCGCGCCGCCCACGGCGAGCGCTTCGCGCCGGCGCCGCTGCTGCTGGACCACGCGCGGGAGGGGAAGGCGTTCCACCCGTGAGCAACCTCTACACCGACAACCCCGACCTGCTGCACCACGTGCGCGCCGGCGTGCGCTGGGACCGCGTCGTGCCGCTGTGGGAGGAGGGCTTCACGCTGCCCGACGGCCCCGGCTCGACCGCCGAGGCGCGCGAGCTGTACGAGGCCTCGCTCGAGGAGCTGGGCGCCTTCGCCGGCGAGCAGATGGAGCCGCGGGCGCGCGCGATCGACGCCCACGGCGTGCGCTTCGAGGGCGGCCAGGTCGTGCAGGCGCCGGAGCTGCTGAAGAACATCGAGGGCCTGAAGAAGCTGGGCGTGATGGCGCCCAACCTGCCGCGCGAGCTGGGCGGCTACAACTTCCCGTTCACGGTCGGCGCCGCGATGATGGAGATCCTCTCGCGCGCCTGCACCAACACCCTGCTCGTCCACGTCTTCTACCAGGGCCCGGCGGTGATGGTCGTCCGCTACGGCACGCCCGAGCAGGTCGAGCGCTGGGTCAGGCCGCTGGCGACGGGCGCGCTCTCGGGTTCGGTGGCGATCACCGAGCCGGACGCCGGCTCCGACGTGGGGCGGGTGGCGACCACCGCCCGCGAGGAGTCGGACGGCTGGCGGCTCGACGGGCGCAAGCAGTTCATCAGCAACGGCTGCGGCGACCTCTGCGTGGTGGTCGCCCGCAGCGAGCCCGGCAGCCAGGGCCTCGAGGGCCTGTCGCTGTTCGTCGTGCCGCGGCGCGAGGGCGACCGCGACAACTACGTGGTCGCGAAGCCCGAGTCGAAGTACGTGATCCGCGGCTCGGCGACCTGCGAGCTGTCGTTCGACGGCGCCCGCGGCGAGCTGCTGGGCCCGCGCGGAGCCGGCTTCCGCCAGGTGCTCTCGTTCATGAACGAGGCGCGGCTGGCCGTCGCGCTGCAGGGCCTCGGCCTGTGCGAGGCGGCGACCCGCGCCGCGAAGGAGTACGCCGAGAAGCGGGTCCAGATGGGCAAGCCGATCGCCCGCCACGAGCTGGTGGCCGACCTGCTGCTCGACATGGAGGCGGAGACGGCTGCGATGCGCGCGCTCTGCTACGACAGCGCCGAGCTGTTCGACGTGGTCGAGGGCCTGTCCCGGCCGAAGAACGCGGCGGCCCCAGGCGCGGCGAAGGCGCTGGCCGCGGCGAAGCGGGCGCTGCGCGAGCGGATCCCGCTCGTCAAGTGGTTCGGCGCCGAGCGCGCGCTGTGGGTGACGCGGGCCGCGGTCCAGGTCCACGGCGGCTACGGCGTGGTCGCCGACTACGACGTCGAACGCCACTACCGCAACGCGCTGATCCTGCCGATCTACGAGGGCACCAGCCAGATCCAGTCGCTGATGTCGCTGAAGGACCAGGTCAAGTGGCTGTTCGAGCGGCCCTGGTCGTGGCTGACCGGAGCGGTGGCCGTCGAGGCGCCGCCGAACCCGCTGGGCGACGGGCTGCGCGAGATGGCGGGGGAGTACGAGCGCACGCTCAAGTCCGTGCTGCGCCAGAGCCTGGGCCTCGGCGGCGCGCTCGCCGCCGTGCGCGACCGCGCACCGTCCCCCGAGGCGATGTCGTACGCGCTGCTGCAGGCGGAGCGGCTGTGTGCGATGCTGTCCTACACCCGCGCCGCCGAGTCGCTGGCGCGGCACGCAGAAGCCTCGCCCCGCCACCGGCGGCTGGCCGAGCGCTTCGTCCACCGCTCGCTGCCGCTCGTGCGCATGCACGGCGAGATCGCGCGCAGCGGGGACCGTGACACGCTGGAGGCCGGAACGGCTTGAATCAGAAGAACGGGAACGGCGGCGACAAGCGGCCGCCGATCCTGCAGTTGCCGACGCGGGCGCCGTCGTCGCTCGCGGTCACCGCGCGTTTCGGGCCGATCCTCGGCAAGCGCTTCACCCGCAACCACCGCGAGCTGCTGGCCCAGGCCCACGGCGCCTACGCCGGGCTGCGGCGCTCGGCCAAGGCGATCCGCGGCCGCGGCGCCAACATCTACACGCAGTGGGTGGGCGACCCCGACGCGCTGGGCAGCGCGCTGGTGCTGAAGGCGATCCTGCAGAAGCTGGGCGCCAAGGAGGCGCGGATCCTGACGGGGACCCTCGGCCACCCGCAGAACCGCAACCTGGTCGAGCGCTGCGGCATCACCCTGCACCACCCCAACGAGGGGCGGCTGCCGCGCGGCCTGCACTGCATGGTCGATACCTCGCCGCCGCTCGGCATGAGCAACACCGGCCCGATCGAGCCGGTCAAGGACTACTTCTTCGTCGCCGACCACCACGCCGATCCCGAGGACGTGGAGGAGAACTGCCGCTCGCGCGGGGTGAAGCGGGTGCGCCACGCATTCGTCGGCCTGCCGGTCGGCTCGACCTCGGCGTTCATGGCGGCGCTGGGCGCGGTGTTCGACGTGCTCGACGACCTCGGACCCGCGGGCCGCGCCGCGGTCGCGCTGGGCATCTACACCGACACCAGCGCGCTGCTCCACGGCGCCACCGCCCTCGACTTCCGGATGTTCGAGAAGCTGACCCGCGACGAGGAGACGCTCGACGTCCTCGACGACCTGCGCGACTACCGGGTGCCGCCGGAGTGGCTGGCCTACCGCTCGCTGGCGATCCAGGGCACGGAGACGACCGGCGGCGTGCGGGTGGCCCCGGTCGGCTACGTGCGCGAGACCCACCGCGACGTGATCGCCGAGGTCGCCAACGAGCTGATGCGGATCGAGGGCACTTCGATCGGCATCGCGGTCGCCGTCACCGAGCGTGGCACCGAGGTCTCGATCCGGGCGGACAGCCGGCTGCTCGGCCACGACCGCCCGCGCATCGTGCGGGTGATCGACCACCTGCTCACCTACGCGTTCCCGGGCGTCTCCGGCTTCAAGTACGAGCGGCGCCCGCCGCACCGGGTCGAAGGCGGCGCCTGCGTGGGCCACCCGCCGGAACTGCGCAAGGCCTGGAACCTCGGCGCGGGCGAGCCGCCGATCGACGACGCCCTCGAGCACTGCCGCACCCACGCCCGCGCCCTGGTCGCCGCCCTCCAGGACATGAAGTTCGCCAAGCCGGAAGAAATCGCAGGCCTGCTGTAGAAGCTGGTCTTGGCGCAACGAGATCGCTGACAGCTGACACCGGGTCCGTTGTGGGGGTGCGGGGGCGGAGGAGCGTCCGTTTGCGACGTAGCCCCTGCGGAGCGCGGAGACGCCGTAAGGCGGCTCCGCGACTCCTTAATGCTCGAAGAGCAGGTTGAAGCCGGCGATGTCGAGGTCGGCGTGGACCGGGATCGCCTCGAAGCAGCGGCGGGCGAGCTCGGCGCGGCCGTCGCGCTCGAGCATGAACTGCAGCTTGTCCATCAGCGCGTGCAGCATCGTGACGTCCGAGATCGCGTAGCGCACCTGCTCGGGGGACAGCGTCGTCGCCGACCAGTCGGTGTGGCGCGCCTGCTTGTCCATCTCGATGTCGAGCAGCTCCAGCACGTTGTCCTTGAGGCCGTGGCGGTCGGTGTAGGTCCGGCACAGCTTCGACGCGGTGCGCGTGCAGTAGATCGGCGCCACCCGGATGCCCAGCCAGTGCGACATCGCCGCCACGTCGAAGCGCGCGAAGTGGAAGATCTTCAGCACGTCCGCGGCCTCGAGCAGCCGCTTCAGGTTCGGCGTCCGGCACGGGCCTGTGCCGCCGGGCGTCAGCCGGTCGCGCGTGACCTGCACGATCGCCCCGTTCCCCGCGCGGTCGCAGAGCTGCACCAGGCACAACCGGTCGCGCAGCGTCTGCAGGCCGAGCGTCTCGGTGTCGATCGCGATCTCCTTCGAGGCGAGGTAGGTCGCGAGCAGGTCGTCGGGCAGGTCGCCCTGGACGATGCGGGGCGTGACGTCGGGGGGCCGCTGGGGCATGTCAGACGCGCCTTTCACGCTCGAAAGTGGGGTGAGTGACGGGATTCGAACCCGCGGCCTCCAGGGCCACAACCTGGCGCTCTAACCAGCTGAGCTACACCCACCGTTGAACTTTGGCGCGCCTGAAGGGACTCGAACCCCTGACCCGCAGCTTAGAAGGCTGCCGCTCTATCCACCTGAGCTACAGGCGCATGGCGCCGCGGGGAGGATACCACGCGCGCCGGAGCGTCCTTTCGGGCCCCGAAGGCGACCGCTGAGTATACTCGCATTCCCGGAGGCGAGGAACATCATGCGCAGGAGAGACGTGCTCAAGGCCGGTGGCTCCGCGGGGCTGCTTGCGCTGGCGGGATGCGGCGGCGGCTCGGCCGGCGCCGGCCCTTCGCAGCCGACCGTCAACGCCACCCCGACTCCCACCCCGACTCCGGCTCCGACCGCGACGCCGACCCCGGCGCCGACGGCCACCCCGACTCCGGCGGCCGGGGACCTGACCGTGTACCGGCTCACGATCAAGATCGAGCACGTCGTGGGCATCGACGGCAAGACCCGCCTGACCAACCCGAGCCCCAGCGAGCCGCTGTACGTCGGCGAGGTCGTGCGCCTCGACGCCACGGCCAAGACCGTCGACAACCGCCCGACCGAGGGTTCTGGCGAGGTCTACTGGCGGTTCGGGCCGGAGGGCATCATCGACTGGAGCGGAGCCGTGACCTTCAACCCGCGCCTCCAGATCGTGGGCCCCGGCCAGCTCTCCTGCCGGGCCGTGCTCGACGGTGTCGTCGCCAACGACCTCACGCTGAACTGCAAGGCCTTCGGCAGCTAGCCAGCCAGGCCTCCGTGGCGCGCGATCTGGAAGCTGCGCGACCAGCCGTCCTCGACGCAGGTCAGCGTCACCTGGAACAGGCCCGAGGACGTGCACTCGTAGCGCTCCTCGACCTCCGGCAGCGCGTCGTCCACGCGGCGCACGGGAATCCGCTGCAGGTCGTCGCGGCCGCGCAGCTCGCGGTCGAACGGGAAGGTGATCCCGTCCCACGGCGAGACGAAGCCGTCGGGCCGGCCGTCGCGCAGGTTCGAGCACTCGACGAAGCGGAAGTGGCCGAGGTTGTGAGCGGGCCGGTAGCGTCGCACGCTGGCGAGCGGCGGATCGTCGGGTCCGGGCAGCCGGGTGTCGCGCGAGAAGATCGGGTCGAACGAGACCTCGCGCCCGGCGTGGGCCTCGCGGAACACGCCGAAGTGGCGGGTCAGGCAGTCGGACAGCTCGTAGCCGGCCTCGTCGTCGAGGAAGCAGGCGAGGCCGATCGCCGTCGCCGCGAACGGGTGCGGTGAACGCTTGACCCGCGGCTGCCCGTACTCCTCGCGCAGCCGGCGCCCGATCAGCGGGAACGACGACGCGCCGCCGACGACGTAGAGCCCGGCCAGGTCGCGCGCGCTCAGCGAGCCGTGGCCCGCGCCGCGCGCCAGCACCTCCTCGATCACTTCCAGCGTGCGCTCCACGAGCGGCGCGCAGGCCGCGTTGACCTCGTCGAGCGGCACCGACACCGGCGGCCGGCCGATCAGCGACAGGTCCAGCACGAAGCGCCGGCTCTGCGGAAGCAGCGCCTCCTTCTGCGTGCGCACGAGGTCCCTGAGCTGGAGGCGCACCGCCTCGCCCACGGCGGGCGAGCCCGCGCGCTCGAGGCACAGCGCGAGGATCGCCTCGTCGAAGTCGTCGCCCCCGAGCCGCGGCAGTCCGGCGCTGGCGACCACCTCGTTGACGAGGCCGCTCATGTGGATCAGCGAGGCGTCGAAGGTGCCGCCGCCGAGGTCGTAGACGAGCACGTGCTCGCGCCGGCTGGTCACCGTGCGGCGGAAGCGGTGGCCGTACTCGAAGCCCGCCGCCGAGGGCTCGTTGAGCAGGGTGACCACGTCGAAGCCGGCGCGGCGGAAGCCGTCGAGCGTCAGGAAGCGCTGGTCCGAGGTCGCGTTGGCGGGCACGCTGACCGCCACCTCGAGCGGCTCGTCCGCGCCGATCTCCGCGTTCGACGAGTAGCGCAGCGCGTCGCGCAGCCGCGCGAAGTAGCCGACCAGCAGGTCGGCGACCCGGTACGAGCGGCCGGCGACGGGCAGCTCCGTCATCGGCCCGGCGTCCTGGACGAGGCGCTTGAAGGAGCGGATCAGGGCGAACCCCGGGTCGCCCGCGACCTCCTCGGCCTCCTGCCCGTAGCGGACCACGCCGTCGTGCGCCCGCACGGCGATCACGGACGGGAAGGCGTCGCCCCACTCGAAGCCCACGGTCGGGTAGTTGCCGCGGTCGACCAGCGCCGCGACCGTGTGCGTCGTGCCGAAATCGATGCCCAGCCGCATGCGGTCAGGCCGACCCGTAGCGCTTGCGGATGTTGGGGATCAGGTACTCGGCGAACGCGCGCTCCTCGTCGTACTCGGGCGACCAGCCCCAGTCGGCTCGCGCCCGGCGGTCGTCCTGCTCGGCCGGCCACGAGTCGACGATGCCCTGGCGCGCCAGGTCGGGTTCGAACGTGATGGCGGCACCCGGGAAGGCGGCGCGCACGCGATCGGCGATCTGGCCGGCGCTGGGGCTGAAGGAGGTGACGTTGTAGACCTCGGTGGTCAGGTTCTCCTCCGGTGCCGCCTCCAGCATCAGCAGCGAGCGGATCGCGTCCGGCATCGCCATGAAGGGCATCCGCGTCGTCTCGCGTACGAAGCTCGCGTAGGCGTGGCCCTGGGCCGCCGCGTGGATCATCTCCGGCGCGTAGTCCGAGGTGCCGCCGGTCGGCATCGTGAACGCGCTGATCAGGCCGGGGAAGCGCAGCGAGCGGAAGTCGACGCCACGGGTCGGCCGCTCGGCGGCGAGCTGGCGGTAGTGCTTCGCGTAGTAGCGCCCGAGGTGCTCGCCGTAGAGCTTGTTGCAGCCGTACATCGTCTGCGGCACGTTCCACTCGTGCTCCTTGACCGCGCCGGCGGCCGCCTTGGCCTCCAGGTTCGGCAGGCCGTAGACGGCCACGGAGCTCGGGAACAGGAACTTGACCGGCTTGCCCAGCCAGCTCGACTGCTCGACCGCGATCTTGAGCAGCGCCATCGTGCCGTCCACGTTCACGTGATGGGCGGCCTCCGGCGTGAACTCGGCGCGGGTCGACAGCAGCGCGGCGAGGTGGAAGATGCTCGGCATCGCGTACTCGGAGACGAGCCGCGACAGCAGGTTCTGGTCGAGGATGTCGCCGACCAGCGCGACCTTGCACTTCTTCGCGATCTCGGCGGGCAGCGGCCGCACGTCGAGGGCGAGGATCGCGGTGCGGCCCGACGCGGCGAGCGCGTGGATCAGCGCCTGCCCCATCTCACCGCCCGCGCCCGTGACCAGCACGACTTCCTTGCGCACCATGATGCACCTCTCCAGAATGCGGCCTCATTATGCCAAGCCCGCGCGCGGCGGCGTTTTTCGGGGCTCTCGGGGCCGGACCGCTGGCCTGGGCCGCGCTGCGCGCGGCGTCCGCGCACCCGGAGCTGGTCGAGGACCTCTACTCGCGCGGCGCCTTCCCGTGGCTGGCGGCGGCGGCCGGCGCGTTGCCGCGCCTCGTGCCGTTCGGCGTCGCCGAGCCGCTGGCCGCGCTGCTGGTGGCGGCGGCCGGGGCGCTCGCGTTCCGGTTCGTGCGGAGTCGGCCGGGGCGCCGCCTGCGGGCCTCCGCGTTCGCGGCGCTGTGGTTGCTGGCCGGCGCCAGCGCGATCGCGGCCGGGGTGGTCGCGCTGTTCGCGCTCAACGTGTCGCGGCAGCGGGTCGCGACGCTCTACGCGCTCGCCCCCGCGCCGCGCGAGGTGGCCGAGCTGGAAGCGCTGGGCGCGGAGCTGGAGGCCGAGGCAGCGGCGCTGCGGGCGGGAATCGCCGAAGACGCCCGCGGCGTGCACCGCGCCCCGTCGCGGGCGGCGCTGCTCGACGTCGCCGCCGGGTTCGCCGAGCTGGAGACGCGCGTCGGCTGGCCGCGGGTGTCGCTGCCGGCGCCGCGCCCCGCCTGGCTGTCGCCGCTGCTGACCCGCTTCGGCATCTCGGGCATCTACATCCCGTTCACCGCCGAGCCGCTCGTCAACGGTGGAGCGCCGGACCACGAGTTGCCGTTCACGGCCGCGCACGAGCTGGCCCACCAGCGCGGCTTCGCCCGCGAGGACGAGGCCAGCTTCCTCGCGTTCCTCGCCTGCCGCGCGCACCCTTCGCCGGACGTGCGGTACTCGGCGGCGATGGAGGCGGCCGACCTGGTCGGCGTCGCTCTCTGGCAGGCGGGGGAGGACGGTCGCGCCGCGCTCCAGCGGGTCCGCCGGCGGGAGACCGAGGCGATGCGCCGCGACCGCGCGGCCTCACGCGCGTTCTGGTCGGCCGCGCGCGGGCCGGTCCACGAGGCCGCCCGCCGCGTCAACGACGCCTTCATCCGCGGCACCGGACAGGAGGCCGGCGTGCGCACCTACGGCCTCGCCGTCGACCTCATGCTGGCGTGGAGGGCTGCCGCACCACGTTGACCGCGCGGCGTTCCGGGCCTACCTTTCACTCGGCTGCACGAGGCGAGGAGGTCCCATGAGGCGCTTCTGGCCGGTCCTGGCCGTCTTCCTGGCGTTCGCGGGAGGGGCTGCAGCCGCAGGCGCAGCGGGCGCCGACGGCGCTTCGTCCGGGCCGCCTGCCCCCGAGGCCACGCCGGAAGCCGGGCCCGAAGCGACGCCGGCGCCCGAGGTGCCGCGCACGCCGCCACCGCGCAAGTTGTGGGAGAGCGACGAAGGCGGCCTGTACCTGATGAACCGGGTCCAGACCCGCTTCACGCACACGGCGCCCGACGAGTCGCAGCGCCTGTCGGGCATGGAGCCGGGCGAGGCCAAGGGCGAGTTCCGCATCCGCCGCGCCAAGACCGAGATCACCGGCTGGGTCTGGAAGAAGGAGCTGACCTTCGAGCTGCAGCTCTCGTGGGCGGGCCCCGAGCCCGGCGCCTCGACGCAGACGGCGCTCGAGGACCTGGTGCTCACCTGGGACGCCTCGAAGAACGGCACGTTCGAGGTGTCGGTGGGCCAGTTCAAGGTGCCGCTCGGCCGCCAGGAGATGACCTCGTCGGGACGCCTGCAGTTCCTCGACCGCGACCTGCTCACGTTCGAGTTCACCCGCGGCCGCGACATCGGCGTCCAGGTCGGCGGGCGCGTCGCCGACGGCAAGGTCGAGTACCTCGCCGGCATCTTCAACGGCAACGCGGCCAGCCGGCTCGGCAACGACAACGGCAAGTACCAGTACAACGCCCGCGTCGTCTTCGAGCCGTGGGGCAGCGTGGGCTACTCCGAGAGCGACTTCGAGTCGACCGAGCGCCCGCTGTTCGCGATCGCCGGCCAGTTCGAGCACAACGACCAGCGCCGCGCGGGCTCGTCGCTGTCCGACATCTCGGAGTACCAGACGGTGATCTGGGGCGGCGACGTCGTCTTCAAGTACCGCGGCTTCTCGGCGTTCGCCGAGTACTTCGCCCGCGAGCGCACGCCGCAGCGCGGCGCCGCGTTCCGCTCGGACGGCTTCCACGCCCAGGCCGGGTACTTCCTGGTGCGCGACCGCTTCGAGGCGGCGCTGCGCTACGCGACGTGGGACCCGACCGATGCCCGCGACGGCGACGATCAGAGCGAGAAGGGGCTGGCGCTCGTCTACTACTTCCGCAAGCACGGCCTCAAGCTCGGCGGCGACTTCCGCCGGCTCGAGGACGACTTCGACGGCACCGAGACGGACGAGCTCCGGCTCCAGCTCCAGGTGATGTTCTAGGCAAGCGCGGGAAGGGAGGGCGTCATGCGTGGCGTCCGGGAAGCGGGTCTGACGGGGCTGGCCGCCCTGCTGCTGGCGGGCGCGGGGCCGGGCGACTTCGCCGCGCCGCCGGGGCGCACCGGCCTCGCGGTGCAGCAGGCGCTCGTGGACGACGGCGTCGCCCGCGTGGTCGTCACGCTGCGCCCGCCGGGCGGCGGCACGGGGCAGGACTGGACGGCGACCGCCATCGCGGCCGCCCAGGCCGACGTGCTGGCGGCGCTCGACGCCCGGGACTTCCGCCCGCTGCGCCAGTTCCGCAACGTGGGCGCGCTGGCGGGGCTCGTCTCGCGGAGCGGCCTGGCGACGCTGGAGGCGCACCCGCTGGTGGCGAGGATCGACGTCGACGACGTCGCCCGCAAGCAGCTCGCGGAGAGCGGGCCGCTGATCCACGCCGACGAGGCGCGCGGGATGGGCTACACCGGCGCCGGGGTGATCGTCGCGGTGCTCGACACCGGCGCCGACTCGGGCCACGTCGACGTCGCGATCTCGCTCGCGGCCGAGCGCTGCTTCTGCGACGGCTGCTGCCCCAACGGCGGTTCGGAGGACTCGGGCGACGGCGCCGCGGCCGACGGCGACGGCCACGGCACCCACGTCACCGGCACCATCGTGGCGCCGGGCATCGACCAGCCCGTGGGCATCGCTCCCGGGGCGTACGTCGCCGCGGTCAAGGTGCTCGACGACGACGGCAGCGGCTTCACGTCGGACATCGTGGCGGGCCTCGACTGGGTGCTGTCCCACCCCGAGATCCGGGTCGTCAACATGAGCCTCGGCGGCGGCCGTTACTCGACGGTCTGCGACGACGCCAACTCCGGCACCCGCGCCTACGCCGATGCCATCTCCGCGCTGCGCGCCCGCGGCACGCTGACCGTCGTCTCCTCGGGCAACAGCGGCTACACCGACTCCGTCGGTGCCCCGGCCTGCACCAACGCCTCGCTGGCGATCGGGGCCGTGTACGACGCCAACTTCGGCAGCCGGAGCTGCGACTCGAGCACCGCCCCCGACAAGGTCACCTGCTTCTCGAACAGCTCGCCGCTGGTCGAGTTGCTGGCGCCGGGCTCCGAGATCACCGCCGCGGCCCTGGGCGGCGGCACCGACACGCTGTCGGGCACCTCGATGGCGGCTCCGCACGTGACCGGCGCCGCGGCCGTTCTCCTGCAGGCGCGCCCGTCGCTGACGCCGAGCCAGATCATCGACGTCCTGAAGCGCACGGGCCGGCCCGTGACCGACCGCCGCAACAACCTGACGCTGCCCCGCATCGACCTGGCCGCCGCCGTCCGCGCCGTCCGCTGAAGCGGATTATCATTACGACTTCGCTGCATGGACGCTGGCGGGGCGTAGCGTAGCCTGGTAACGCGCCTGCTTTGGGAGCAGGAGTTCGAAGGTTCAAATCCTTCCGCCCCGACAACCACTTACGAGCCATCGGCACCCCCCGAAAACCTCTCCGGTAACCCGTTCGGTAACCCGGTCGCCCCCGGGTACCCCCGCCCACGGGTCGGCATGCCCTCGCGGCATCCATGCGCGGGCATCCGCGCCACCCCGGCATCCATGCCCGGGACTCCATGCCCGAGAAGTCAGGCCCCGAGCGTTCCGAACGCGCAAGGTGGAGCCGGGCCAGCTTGCCCAACGCGCAAGGTGGAGCCGGGCCAGCTTGCCCAACGCGCAAGTGCTGACGAAGTGTCAGCGGCCCCCGGTAGGTGCTGACGATCCGTCAGCGCGAGCCCGCTTGCCGTCGGCAACCACGGGCCGGTATCTGATTGCCCCCGGCAAGCGGATGCCCGGGTAACACGTTGCACGGCCATCAACCGGCCGGCCGCTTGGCATCTCCACCAACCGCGGCCCCGCGGTCAGGGCCGGCGCCCCCGTCGAGCGGCAGCAGTCCGTCGGCGCCGGGCGCTCCGGGCCGCATCGTCGGGCACCTCGACGGGCCGGCGGTCGGTCGGCGCCGGCGGGCCCAGCGGCGCGCGGACGCTGGCGGCCGTGAGCGTCTCGCCCGTCCGCGCGTCGACCACGCACCAGGCCGTCATGATCCGCCTCGAGGTCGCGCAGCGCAGGGAGCCGTCGCGGGTCACGACCAGCGCCAGGCCGTGGCAGCGGCAGCGGCGCTCCGGCCGGATCGCCGGCACCAGCTCGCGGCCTCCGAGCGCGGAGAGCACGGCCTCGAGCGGAACTACCTCGGGGTCGTCGGCCGCCATCGTCGCCAGGTGAGCCCAGCGGCAGCACGCCGCGCGTAGCCGCCGAGCGCCGCAGCGACCCGATCAGCGCGCTCCAGGCCCGGCGCCCGCCGCGCAGCGTCGCCCGCTGGCGCGCGATCGTCGACGCGCTCGGCCGCGTGGTCGTCTTGCTCGCGAGCGGCCGTCACGCGGCGCCCTGGCGCGTCCGCAGCGTCTCGACGGCCGCACCGACCGCAGAGAGTGCTCGCGCGCCGGTCAAGCAGCACGACGACTCCACGCGCAGGGTTGCCAGCGCCAGCCCGAGCACGAGCGCTTCCCACGGGTTCGCCGGCGATGGCCAGGTGGCGCGAGGGTAGCGCAGCAGGTCCCGCGCGGCGTGTAGCGCGTCGGGCAGGTCCCCGGGGTCGTGGCCTGTCGGCAGCTCGTCGCCGAGCACCGCCAGCGCCCGGCGGGCCAGGTCGGCCGGAGTCGAGCGCGTCGCGCTCAACGGTCGCCCCCGCGGTCGATCACCAGCCCGGTCGGCGATGCGCTCCGCAGCAGCCCGCGGTCGGCCAGCGCGCGCAAGTGCGCTTGCACGGTCGAATGGTGAAGGTTGAGCCGTCTTGCGATCAGCGTAGCCGGCGGAGCCTCGCCCACCAGCTCGACGTGGGCGCGGATCAAGTCCAGCACCTCGCGCTGTCGCGGAGACAAGGTGCTGTGGTCGTCGTGCATCGGATCACCTCGTGGTCGGTAGAGCCGCGGGCCGGGTGCGTCCCGGCTTTCGCCGCGCGGCGCGGCGCCCCTGTCAGAGAGACTCAGCCGTACATCGCCGTGAGCCGGCGCGCGTCCGCTTGCCACGCCTCGCGCCCGGGCGCTGCGTTCTCCATCGGCCTGGCGCCCCACGCCAGCGCGAGCGCGTCGGCTCGGTGCTCGCGGTCGTCGGAACGCTCGAGGTAGGCCCGCATCCGCTCCGGGTTCTGCGCAGCGCCGAGCAGCGCCGCGCCCGTCAGGTTCGCGGCATGAGCGGGGCTCGGCAGCTCGGCCGGATCGGGCTCGAGCCAGCCGTGAGCGCTCTCGTGCAGAACGAGGTCGCGGAACCCGATCGGGTCGCGCTCGGAGCCGTCGAGCAGGATCACGACGCGGGCCGCCGCCGGCAGCGCCACGCGCATGCACCAGCCGCGCGCCGTCCAGCCCACCGAAGCGAACAGCGCAGTCTTCAGCAGGTAGTCGCCGGCCGGCGGCGCGATGCCGAGCAGCGCGTCGAGCGTCAACGTCCGGGCCTCCTCGCAGCCGATGAACGCCAGGTTGCGCACCAGGTCGTCAGCGGATGGCGCCGTCGCCCCCGCGCTGTACCAGTCGCGCAGCCGCTGGCGGGCCGCCGCGGTCGCCACGAGCGGCGCCGCCAGCCACGGCGCGCCCACGTCGAGCCCGAGTGCGAGCGCGAGCAGGCGCCGCTGCTCAGCCGGCGCGGTCGCTCGTGCGGCCAGCGCGCGCCAGGCGTCGGCCGAGTCGAGCGCGTGCGGGCCGTACTGCGCTCGCGGCCAGCCCTCCGCCTCGGCGACGGCCAGCAGCCCGCGCTGCTCGTCGGAGAGCCAGGAAACGGCCGGGGTCGACGGCGCGACGCCGCCGGCCCCGTCGTGGTCTGTCACCGCTTCGCCAGCGCGTCCAGGCTCGCCGCGATCCGCTCGAGCAACTGCTCGACGCGCGCGGGCCGGGCCGCCTCGTAGGCGCGGCGCTCGGCCTCGGCCTGCGCCCGCTCGGCCGCCTCGATCGCGAGCAGCTCGGAGTCCGGGCCCGCGGCCTGGCGCTCGCGCTCCGCGGCCTGCGCGGCCTCCCGCTCGGCCGCGGCCTCGAGGATCGCGAGGCGGTCGCTCACCTCCTTCGCCTGCTCGCGAGTCCAGGTCGTCGCCCCGAGTCGCCAGGCCTGCTCGCCCGCCGACGTCGACGCGCCCGTCAAGATGCCCGGAGACAGCTCCGGCCAGCCCGCGCGCTGCGCGCGCTCCATCAGCGCGGCCGCGCCCGCGTTCGTCATTGCGTTCATTGGGTTCATCTCCTCGTGTTAGCCGACGCCACCGCGGCGCCGGGTCCGGCCCTCGTTATTCGCCGCGCAGGATCTCGCGCAGCAGCGACACCGCCGACACCCACGGCGATGGTTCGACCATGGGTAAGCCTTCGGCGTGCGCGATCCGATGCAGCGCTTGCCTCAGTGCACGCCGCGCCTTGTCCCGTGGCGATACGGGCGCCTTCCCGCGCGAGTAGCAGCGCCAGGAGCTCGCCCGCAACTCGTCGGCGATCTGGCCGGGGTCGACATCGCGCACGGCCTCGCGCGTCACGCCCGCCTCTTTCAGCTCCTCACCGAGGATCGACTGCGCACGCACGAACAGGCCCGGCGTCATCACGCGCAACTTGGTCCAGGCGTCGCAGTCCGGCAGCTCGGCCGCCGTCACGCGGCCTCCGGGCCGCCCTGGCGCTCGGCCTCGAGCGCGGCGACGCGGGCGGCCAGGTCGTCGACGCGATGCGCAAACCCATGGGCCAGGGTCGCGCTCAATGCCAGGTCGCGCGCGGCGAACTCGGCCCGCCAGCCGCAGCGCGAGCACTCCGCCTTGCTCGGCTCGGGCGTGCGCGCCATCGCCGCCACGACCGCGTCCACCTCGGCCCGCAGCGTCGCCAGCGGATCGGGCCGCAGCCCACGCGCGAACCCACGCCCCACGGCGCCGAACGTCGTCTCCTTGCTCACTTCTCCACCTCCTGCGATTCGGCGCCATCAGCGGGCGCCAGCCACTCCGCGAGGCTCGTCAGCGCCGCGCGGAGCTCCTCCGTCAGCCGGACGTAGACGCGGCCCTCGTCGGGCTCGGCCGCCAGCTCCGCGGCGATGCGGGCCGGGACGTTGAGCAGGGCTTCGCGGATCACGCGAGCGGCCTCGAAGCCCTGGCGCCGCGCGGCGAACAGCTCGATCAACTCGCCGCGGCGAACGCGCAGCGCCAGCTCCGCGGCATCGGCCCGCGCGGCCGTCCACCGCCGCTGTTCGTCGGCAAGGCTCGCGGTCTTGCCCGCGGACGCCGCCCGCAACTCGCGCCGAGCCAGAGCCGGGTCCGCGATGAACGGCCGGCCCTTGGCGTCCCGGCCGACCGACTGCGCGATCCGGCCCTCGGCCACCGCTCGCGAGATCCACGAGTGCGACACGTCGCACGCCTCCGCGAACGCCCTCAGGCTCAGCCGGCCCTCGGCCTTGCGGCCTCTACTGGTCACCGGTCACCACCTTTCGACCCCGACATCTAACGAGAAATCGCCGAGGGGAGGCCCCGCTCGCGCCAGGTCGCAGGAGGACCCACGGCGCCCCCCCCTCCCCGCGCCCCCCACCTGGCGCGCCGGGTCGGCGCAGGTCGGAGACGCGCCACAGCGCCCGGGGTCGCGGTCGTCGACGGCGGCCTGTGTGCTGCGGGCCGCCTGCTCGGCTGCGCGTGGCAGCGCGGCGTCGCCACCGTGCGCGGTCGCGCCGCTCCGGTCAGCCGCCAGCACCGGGCCGGGGTCGCAGCCTCGCGCACCAGTAGCCAGCAGCACCAGCGCGCCCAACGCCTGCGCCACCCGCCCGAGCCGGACCGCGTACACCTCGCCTGCCAAGACGGCCCCGTGGAGTGCGGCCCCCGCACCCCCGCCCCCCGGCGCGAGCACCCCCGCGGCCTGCAAGGCCCCCCAGGGTCCGCGGCAGGCGGCGGTCACTCGTCGCCCTCGTCGTGCGATTCGAACCGCGCGCACGCTGCACGCCAGCGGACGGGCACGCTCCCTGTCCAGCCGTTGCGCTGCTTCGCGATCAGCACCTCAGCGGCGCCGTCCTGGATCGCGTCGACAGAGTCGGCCTGATGGATCAGCAGGGCCACGTCGGCGTCCTGCTCGACGGCGCCGGAGTCCCTGAACATCGAGAGGCTCGGCCGCTCCGGCTTGCCCGGCTGCGCGCTCTGGCGGTTGAGCTGAACCGCCGTCAACACCGGGATGTTCAAGTCCATGGCCAGCGCCTTGAGCCCCTGGCTCGTGGCCGTGGTCCGCTCGTACAGCGACCTTGCCTTGGGGTCGTGGATCAACCCGAGGTAGTCAACAACCAGCACGTCAAGACCATGCCGGGCCTTGTGGCGCCGGGCCGCGGCGCGGATCTGCGCCAGCGTGCGCACGTGCGGCGCCGCGAAGTAGAGCGCGCGCGAGAGGATCGGCGTCGACTCGGCCAGGCGATCGAGCGCGCGCTCGCGTTCGTCGGCGCGCCAGTAGTGCAGGCCGGCGAGGGACACCCCGGAATGCGCGAGCAGGCGCCGCGCCTGTAGCTCCTCCGCGCCCATCTCGAGGGTCACGCAGAGCACCGACTTCCCGGCCGCGGCCGCGGCCTCGCCGAAGCCGAGCAGAAGCGCGCTCTTGCCGCGCGACGTGCGAGCGCCGACCGCAACGAGCTGGCCAGGTCGCCAGCCGCCAGCCCGCAGCCGCCGATCCAGGTCGGGCAGGCCGGAGCTGACGCCGACTGCGCGGCCCTGAATCTCGGCCTCGAGGGTCGCCCAAGTCGACGCCGCGACGGCGGCCAGGTCGAGCACGGCGGGCGATGCCGGCGCCGCCCCGTCGAGCAGTCGCTCAACGCCCGCGCGCAGGTCGTCGGGTGCGGCATCGCCGGAGTCGGCCTGCTCGGCCAGGGCCCGCAGCGACTCAGCCATGCGCCGGCAGGCGCCGTGCCGTGCGACTCGGCGCGCCCACTCGACGGCCGCCGACTCGGCGACGACGGGCACACCGTCGAGCAAGCCGGCGATGTAGGCGACGCCCCCGGCCGCCTCGAGCTGGGCCGCCTGCGCCAGCTCGGCGCGCAGGGTCATGAGGTCGAGCGAACGGTCGGCGTCGGCGAGTTGAAGCAGCGTCCGGTAGACGATGCGATGCCCGGGCCGGGCGAAGTCATCGGCGGTCAGGTGGTCAGCGACGGCGCCGAGCAGCGCCGGCGCGGTCAGCACAGCGCCCAGCAGCGCCCGCTCGGTTTCGATCGCGGCCGAGTCGCGGTTGCTGGTCATGCTCTACACCCGCTCCTTGCGCCGGCCGAAGAACTGCGGGCCCGTCGGCTCCGGCTCCGGCTTGACGTTCGGCGTCGGCGCCGGCCGCCAGTCGCCGAACGTGGCAGCGAACCGCGGCGCGCTGGCGAACCGCGCCTCCGTCGCCGCGAGGTAGCGTTGCCAAGCCGGGCGCACCGTCTCCCATCCGTGCGCCTTGACCAGCGGCGCCAGGGCCTTGCCGATCTGGCCACCGGGCGCCGTGCCGCCATCGAAGCGAGCGGCCCAGTCGTCGACGGCCTGAGTGCTCCAGGGCGCGACCCGCGAGCTTGCTCGCGAGGATCCGTTTCTCTCTTCTCTCTTCTGTGTTACGCGTAACACCGGCTTGTTACGCGTAACAGCTCCGCCCCCGTCGTGCTTCTTCCGGTAGTCGCGCATGTACGGCGCCCTGGAGCCCTGCTTTTCCTGCGCCCGCTCGCGATAGACCGCGTAGTTCAGGATCTGCCACCCGCCCGGGATCGGTGCCAGTCGGCGGCCCTCGTGGTCCGGGGTCCGCGAGTCGGGGTCAGGGCCGCAGAACTTCGCCAGCGCGGCCCGCATCTGGTCGTCGGTCACTCGGCACAGGTTGGCGAGGCCCGGAACCGAGCCCTCGACGCGGCCGTGAGCGTCGGCCAGGGCAAGGAGTGCGATCCACACGCGGACTGTGGCGTGGTCCTCGCACCAGACGGAGCTGGTCACGATCGACGAGAACAACTTGGTCCAGCCGCTCACGCGCGCGCCTCGAGTCTCCAGGCGACGCGCGGGCCGGAGCGGTCGCTACCGTCGCGGAGTCGCGCCTCCCGCTCGACGGCGCGCCGGAGCCGGCCGCGGGTGACGTGGCGCAGTACCTCGAGCAGGTCGTCGTCGACCAGCGACAGCGGGACGCGCGACGACCACGGGAGCCGGCGGATCGGCGAGGGCGGGATGCGCGGCCAGGTGCGGGCGCTCACGCGGCACCTCGAGCCAGCGCTACCAGCTCGCGGACGTGGCCCACTGGGCTCGAGCAGCAGGTTGTTCTCGACGTCGACCACGCCCTGCGCTACGCTGTCGTTGATCTCGTCGTGCTGTTCCGCCGCGGCGCCCCTGGCAGGGCCCGCGGCGGGCGTGTTTCTGCTCACGACTTGCGGCCCCCCGCCTCGCGCACCGCGGCACACAAAGCACCGGCGCCGACGTAGACCAGCGCTGACCGCATCTCCTCGGCTCGGGCCGGGAGGTCGCCGAGCACTTCGCACACCAGCGCCTCGGCCGCGTCGTCATCGTCCGCGGCGTGCAGGGCGACGCGCTCCGCCAGGCGGCCGAGCCGCTCGAGGGTCGCGGCGTCCGGGGGGGTCATGCGGCCTCCGAACTGCTGACGACGGGCCGGGACTCCAGCCAGCACAACACCTCGGCGCGGACCCACGCCTTGCCGCGGCGACCGATCCGCCGTGCAGCGGGGAAGCGACCCTCTCGCTCCAGCAGGTAGCGCCACGCCCGCGACAGGCCCGTGAGCCTGGCAACCTCGGCCTCGCGGATGAAGTAGGCGGCCGGTCCGTCGCCGCCGCTGCCCTGTCGTCCCATCGGTCCCTCCCGCGGCAGGCCGTCTAGGCCCGCCGTCTGGAGAGACTGTCGTCTAGGGACGCCTAGGCCCGTGGTAGCGCAAATCCGCGGGTTCGCCTATTTGCGTGCGACGCGCACGACTCGCACGCCCGCGGCTTCCGCCTCGCGCAGCGTCTCGGGCGATATGTAGGCCTCGGCCTGGCGCTGCGCGTACTCGGCCGGCGCGCGGTCCGCCGTGCGCTTCACGAGCCGCCAGAGGTCGCCGGGCACCGGCTCGCCCATCTGGTCGAGAAGCTCCGCCAGCGTCGCGCACAGCAGGCCGTCGCGACTCTTCTTGACGGGCAGGCCGGCCGCGAGCAGCTCAAGCGCGACGTCGGCCGCGAAGCGCTCGCGCCAGCGCGGCGGCCGACGCCCTCGCAGTCCAGGCGTCACCTTCACGGCGCCCACGCGCTGCCGGATCTCGCGCAGCGCCTCGCGCCAAGGACCGACGCCGCCCGCATTCGCCGCGAGCCCAGGGAACGCGAGCAGGAACCGCGACGCCGTTTCGTCTAGAGCGTCGTCCAAGGTGGCGAGCGCGCTTTGGACCTTGGGCAGTCTCGCGACCAGCGCAGCGCGATCCGGCCGGTCAGCCTCGAAGCGGTCGGCCCATCCTCGCCGCTCGCCACCGCGCGCGTAGAGCGCGGCCAGGCCTGCCAGTCGGTTGAGCGTGCGGCGCGGCAAGTCGAAAGCACGCAACGTGCTCGCTGCGAGCTTGCGCGCGGCCGGCGAGAGCTTCACTTCGCCCACGCGAGGACCTTCCCCTTCTCCGGCGCGCCGGGCGTCTTGAGGATGCGGCGCAGCTCGGCGTCCCATGCCGTCATCGCGGCCACGCGCTCGGGCCACAGCTCGGAGCGGTCATAGATCAGGGTCGCCGCGGCGACGCCGTTGCCCGCGGTCGCTGCGTGGCCGAGCAGCCGGGACACGACGTCGAGCCGCACGCCCAGCTCTCGCAACTTGGTCGCGACGGTCCGCCGGAGGTCGTGCGGCGTCCAAGGGTCGGCCTTCGCGCTCGCCTTCTTCTTCCGCTTCGCCCCGCCATCGTCGAGCCGCTCGATCGCGCGGCGCAGCGCCATCATCAGCCGGCCCCCGCGCAGCTCGTAGTAGTCGGGGAACAGTCTGCCCTTCTTGTTCGGCATCGCCTGCAACGTCTCGACGATCAGCGTCGGCAGCGGTACGTCCAGGTCCGGCGCCGGACCCTTGCGCTTGCCGCGGGTGGCCTTGCCTTTGCGGTTCGAGGCCGGGACCGTCCACACGGCGCGCTCGAGGTCGAATTGGTCCCACGTCGCCGCGGCCGTCTCGCCGCGGCGCGTGCCGCAGCAGAGCAGCAGCCGCCAGAACGCGCGGGGAACCGGAGAGAGCTTCTCGGTCGCGGCCCACAGGTGCTGGATCTCGTCATCGGTCAGCACGCGGGCCCGCGGCGCCTCGTCCGTCAACGGCTTCATCTGTGACACGAGGTCGAACGGCAGGCGGTCCTCCGCGACGGCCCAGCGCGACGCCGCGCGCAGGAACTCCATCACGCGGTTGCCCATCACGCCGCCGATGCGGGCGAGGTCGTCGCGCAACTCGTAGCGCTTCAGCTCGGCGACCGGCCGCAACGTCGTCGTGAGACGGACGGTCCGCGCCCGACGCCGCTTGCCCTCGCTCGCTTCCGGCTCGGGCCCGATGTAGGCGTTCAGCATCCGAGTTCGTTCGTCGCGCGTGCGCTCCGCCCACCGGCCGCCCTGATTCTCGATGTACGCCGCGGCCGCCGCCGCCAGCGTCTCCTGGCGCTGGCGCTGTTCTTCGTCGGCCCGGGCCCGCAGCGCTTCGGCCTCGGCCTGGCGCTCGGCCTCCCGTGCGGCGATCGGGTCGCCGCCCCCGCGTCGGATCTTGCGTTGCTCGGCCGCGGCGATCCGCGCATCCGCGAGTGACATGCCGCCGCGGCCCTCGCGGCACTCGCCGAGCACCAGCAGCCGCTTGACGTCCGAGCCAGGAAGGCGGAAGCGATAGACCCAGGTGCGCCCCCCGGCGCTGGACACTCGGAGCGCGAGCCCGCTTTCCTTCCCCGGCCCGGCATCGAAGTAGAAGTCGCGTTCGCGGCCGGGTCGCGGCTTCGCTGACTTCGCCCACTCCCACGTCATGCGCTTCGCTGGCATCGCCCTACCTCCCGCCGGGTTACCGGACCGGGTTACCAGCGCCGGAGAACTCCTGCTTCGAGGAGCGGCGTCTCCTGCTCCGCGGTTCCGGTAACCCGTTCGGTAACCCGGAGAAGGGTAGCACCCCTTACCTCGGTTGACCAGCATTTACGCAACAGAATCGGTCACAAGCCACGAAGAGAGAGTCAGTTACGAGGAATGTTCAGGACGGACGCGAGCTTGCCGAAAAGTGCCAGAAACTGCTTTGGGAGCAGGAGTTCGCTGGTTCAAATCCAGCCGCCCCGATGACCCCGTAGAATCGGCCACGTGGAGCGCGTGACGCGGCTGCTGGTCGCCAGCCAGAACCCCGGCAAGCTGGCCGAGATGCAGAAGCTGGCCGCCGGGCTGCACCTCGAGATCGTCGCGCCGCGCGACGTGGGGTTGCTCGTGGCGCCCGAGGAGCCCGGCAGCACCTTCCTCGAGAACGCCGAGCTGAAGGCCCGCCACTACTCGCTGGCCTCCGGCCTCGTCACCGTGGCCGACGACTCCGGGATCTGCGTCGAGGCGCTGGGCGGCGAGCCGGGGCTGCACTCCGCGCGCTTCGGCGGGCTGCGCGCGAGCGACGCCGACCGCAACCGGCTGCTGCTCGAGAAGCTCGCCGGGGTGCCGCCGGCGCGCCGCGGCGCCCGCTTCGTCAGCGCGGTGGCGGTCGCCCGCGGCGAGGAGATCGCCTTCGCGGTGCAGGAGACCGCCGACGGGCGCATCGCCGATGCGCCGGCGGGGGAGAACGGGTTCGGCTACGACCCGCTGTTCTTCTTCCCGCCTCTCGGCCGCACGTTCGGCCAGCTCGACCCGGCCGAGAAGGACCGGGTCAGCCACCGCGGCAAGGCCTTCGCCGCGCTCAGGACCTGGCTGCGCTCGACCTTCCCGGCCTGAGCACGACCTCGCCCAGCACCGACTTCTGCAGCGCGATCAGCTCCTGCACGCCCTTGTCGGCGAGCGAGAGCATCGACAGCAGGTCGTCGTCGCCGAACGGCGTCTCTTCGGCCGTGCCCTGCAGCTCGACGAAACGGCCGCTGCCGGTGCGCACGACGTTCATGTCGACCTCGGCGCTCGAGTCCTCCTCGTAGTCGAGGTCGAGCAGCAACTCTCCGCCGACGCGGCCGATCGAGGTGGCCGCCACGAAGTCGGTCAGCGGGAGCTGGGCGCCCATCAGCCCGCGCTTCTGCAGCGAGCGCAGCGCCAGCACCAGCGCGACGTAGGCGCCGGTGATCGAGGCGGTGCGGGTGCCGCCGTCCGCCTGCAGCACGTCGCAGTCGACCCACAGCGTGCGCTCGCCCAGTGCGCCGAGGTCGGTCACCGCGCGCAGCGAGCGGCCGATCAGGCGCTGGATCTCGTGGGTGCGGCCGGAAGCGCCGCCGCGGCCGGACTCGCGCGGGGTGCGGGTCGAGGTCGCGCGCGGCAGCATGCCGTACTCGGCCGTGACCCAGCCGCCGCCCTTGCCCCGCATCCACTGCGGCACCCGCTCCTCGATCGACACCGTGCACAGCACGCGGGTCTCGCCGACGTCGATCAGCGCGGAGCCCTCCGCGTGTTTCGCCCAGCCCGGCGTGATCGTCACCTTGCGGAGCGCGTCGGCAGCCCGACCGTCCTTGCGCATGCGTCCTCCCTGGCGCGGCCCGAGGTCGATTCGGGCCGCGAAATCCGAGATGCGGAAGTTCACCGCGGCTCGGGGGCCGAGGCGAGCTGGCCCACCGGCGAGCGCGCGAGCCCGTGGATGCGGCGGTACTCCTCGGCCGAGGCGAGGATCGTCATCACGTACTGCCGCGTTTCCGTGAACGGGATGCTCTCGATGAAGTCCTCGGCCGAGATGTCCTCGCGGCCGGCGGTCCACTTGTCGACCCGGTGCGGGCCGGCGTTGTAGGCGGCCAGCGCGCGCTCGGCGTGGCCGCCGAAGCGCTCGATCATCGCCGCCAGGTAGCGGGTGCCGAAGTCGAGGCTGCGCGCCGGGTCGTGCAGGATCGCGGTGCGGTATCTCACGCCCGCCTGGCGCGCCAGCGAGCGGCCCGTGGCGGGCATCACCTGCATCAGCCCGCGCGCCCCGGCGCGGCTGACCGCCTTCGGGTCGAAGCTCGACTCCTGGCAGATCAGGGCCGCGACCAGCGCGGGGTCGAGGCCGTTCTCGGCCGCCTCCGCCTGCAGCGTCTCGCCGTACTCGAGCGGGAACATCAGCCGCCACGCCTCGAGCGGGATGTCCTCGGCGCGGGCGCTGATCCACTGCGGCCAGGCCCGCTTCATCGCCACCAGCGAGTTGCGCGGGTTGCCGAGCCGGCGCTCGATCACCGATAGCGTCGCCTGGCCCTCGGGGCCGAGCGGGCCCGTCAGTTCCTCGCGGGCCTGCTCCAGCCGCTGCAGCAGCAGCAGCTCGCGCAGCCGCGCGCGCTGCTCGGGCGTGAGGTCGGCCGGCGGCTCGGCCGAGCGCATCACCGGCCCGGCCGCGACCGCGCCGCCCAGCGCCGTCACCGCCTTCTGCCCGTGGTAGGTGCGGCGGAAGCGCAGCGCGGCCTGCTGCCACAGCTCCTTCGCGCGCGCGCCGTCGCCCGCGGCGTCGTAGGCGCGCCCGCTCCAGTACAGCAGGCCGGCCGAGCTGCGCGCGTCGGGCCGGCTGCGCGCGACCGGCAGCATCGCCTGGATCGCCTCCTGGTGGCGCCCGGCGCGAAACGCGGCGAGGCCGACCTTGGAGGCGGCGCGGTCGGCGTAGCGGCCCTCCGGGAAGCCCTCGAGCAGGCGCTTCCAGTAGGGCAGGGCCTCCTCGTCGCGGGCGTCCTTGGTGAAGTGGTTGGCGAGCGAGAGCAGCGCCTCCTCGGCCCACGGGCTGCCGGGGAAGCTCGCCACCACCTGCTCGAAGGCCGGCACCCGGGCGTCGCCGCGCTGCAACCGCGCGAGCAGCCACGCCGCCTCGGCCGCGTGCGGCGAGCCGGCCGGCAGGCCGCGCAGTTGCAGCGCCGCCTCGCGGTCGCGGCCGACGGCGTCGAGCGAACGCGCCTTGCGCAGCCGCAGCGCCTCCTTCTGCTCGGGCGTCGCGCCCGCGAGTGGCAGCCCCGCGTAGGCGCGGATCGCGCTGCGGTGCTTGCCGGCGCGGGCCAGCGCGTCGGCCTCGGCGAGACGACGGCCGTAGCGGGCGGCCGGCGTGACCTCCGGCGCGAGGCCCCGGAGGCTGGCGAGCGCGGCGCGCGCCTGCTTCGCTTCGGCGCTGGCCGGGAACTCGGCGTCGACCAGGTCGAAACGGAGCGCCGCCTCGCGTGGCTGCGCGGCCTGCAACAGGCGGGCCGATTCCAGCAGCGCGTGCGGCCGGCGGTCGGGGCAGTCGAGGGCCGCCTTGTCGAGCGCCTCGAGCGCCGCCTCGCGCTGGCCGACGCGGGCGTGCAGCTCGGCCGCGCGGAACAGCGCGGGGCACTCGTCGGGCCCGGGCACCGCGGCGGCGCGATACGCCTCCGCGGCCTCGCGATCGCGGCCCAGCGACTCGAGCGCGCGGGCGATGCCGAACCCGGCGACCGGGCCGAGCGTGGTCCGCGCGACGTCGGGGTGGCGCAGCGCCGCGAGACCCGCCTCGTCGCGCCCGAGGTCGACGAGGCGCAGCCCCGCCTCCAGCCGCAACAGCCCGCCTTCGCGGCTGCCCGTCAGCGCGGCCGCGGCCTTCTCGATCGTCTCGACCTGGGACAGCGCCGGCGCGCGACGGGCCTGCTCGAGCGCGGCGACGAGCGCACGCTCCGCCTCGGTGCGCGGCTCGGCGTCGACACCCGGGGGGGCGGCGAGCGCGGGCGCGCCGAGGACGGCGAAGAGGACCAGCGCGACGGCGCGGGGCGGGCCCGCCAACCTCACATCGGGCCGAGGGCGCCGGCGTCGCCGCCCGCGAGGATCCGCACCAGCTCGTCGACGAAGTAGTTGGTGTTGTCGCGGATCGGCGCCGGCACCCGCTCGGCGTACATCGCGCGGCCGCGCTCGATGTCTTCCTTCAGCCGCTCGTAGATGTCGCGGTTCTTGCGGCCCTCGGCCACCTTGGCTTCGTTGTAGAGCTTGATCTCGCTGACCACGAGGCGCGCGAAGCGCTTGGCGTCGTCGTGGGCCTTCTGCTCCTCGGGCGACATCGCGGGCGCCGCCGGCGGGGCCGGCGTCATCGCGGGCGCCTTCGGCGGGGTCGAGGCGCCGGCGATCTGCTGCCGCATCTGGGCGAACTGCGAGGCGTTGAACATCACCGTCGAGGAACCCTCGTCGGCGGGCGGCGGCGGCGGCGGCGGCGCGGCGGGCCGCGGTGCCGGGGCGGTCGCCGCGGCTGCCTGGGCCTCGGCGCGCATGGCCGCGACGCCGGCCGGCGCGGCGCCGGCGCCGGTGGTCCGCGCCGCTGCGGGAGCGCCCGGCGCCGCCTTCGGCAGCAGCGAGAGCAGGTCGATGCTCTTGGCCGCGAACAGCACCAGCATCTCGACCGCGGCAGACTCGGCCTCGGGCACCTCCTCCTGCATCGTGTCGCAGTAGAGGACGGCCGCCAGCTTGTCGCGCAGGATCAGCGGCACCGCCAGCACGCCCTGCGGCGCGCCGCCCAGCCGGGCCAGCGCCTGGGCGGTACCGGGCGAGTGCGAGACGTGGCCGCGCAGCGCGTGGCGCGAGTTGCCGACGATGCGGAACACGGTGTCGGCGTTGAGCGGGATGCTCACCTGCTTGACGGACTCGGGGTTGTCGAAGCCCTTGCCGTACCAGCCGATGGCGTTGGGACCCTTGACGATGAACATCGCGGCGCGGTCGACGTAGCGGGCGACCTCGTTGACCAGGTGGGTCAGCACCTCGGACAGGTTCGCGCCCTTCTCGATCTCGCCGACCGAGGCGCGCACCTGGGCCATCGCGGGGCCAGCCGGGCCGGCCGGAGGCTGGGCCTCCGCGACCTCGGCCATCGACATCTCGATCTGGGCCTCGTCGATCTTCTCGTCGTAGCGGGCGACGCTCTCGTTGAGCTCGTCGAGGCTGCGCACGAGGTTCGCCTGGTGCTCGCTGATCTGGCGCTGGATCTCGACGACCCAGTTGGCCATCTGCTGGCTGACGATCGCGACGGCCTTGCCCTTCAGGTCTTCCTGCAGAGTCATCGAAGTTCCCCGCTGAGGCTACAAACCTCGTGTTGACCGCAATTTACGCAGTGTCCGATTATCCGGCCCGCTCTCCCGGCTGTCAATCCTCGGCCGCTTCGATAGAGTGGCGGCGATGCCCACGCACCCCCTGCGGCCGGTCCTGCGCAAGCTGTACCGGCGGCTCCACGTGGTCCAGGGGCCGTCGGGCTGGTGGCCGGGGGAGAGCGGGCTCGAGATCGCCCTCGGCGCGATCCTGGTCCAGCACGCTCCGTGGGCCGGCGCGGCGCGCGCCCTCGACCACCTGCGGGCGGCCGGCGTGCTCCACGACACGCACGCCCTGCGCGCCCTCTCCCCGGCGCAACTCGAGGCCCACGTGCGACCGGCCGGGACGTTCCGGGTCAAGGCCCGGCGCGTGCGCGCGTTCCTCGACTGGCTGCACCGCGAGCACGCGGGCGACGCCACGCGGCTGCGCGACGTGCCGGGCGACGAGCTGCGGGCGGCGCTGCTGAGGGTGCCGGGGATCGGCCCCGAGACCGCGGACGCCATCGCCCTCTACGCCGCCGGCCACCCGTTCTTCGTGATCGACGCCTCGACGCGCCGCCTGCTGGCCCGGCTCGGGCTGGCCGCGCCCGACGCGACCTACGAGGAACTGCAGGCCCTGTTCCACGCGGCGCTGCCGCGCGAGGCGCCGCTCTTCAACGAGTACCATGCCCAGATCGTGCGCCACGGCCAGGAGTGGTGCCGCGCACGGCCGCGGTGCGAGACCTGCCCGCTGCGAAAGGAGTTCGGATGCACGTTCGCCCTCACCTCGTCGCCCTCATCGCCTTCGGCCTTGCCGCGCCCGGCGCGGCGGCCCAGGCGCCGGACTTCTGGAAGCACTGGGGCGACGGGCAGGCCGAGATGAACGGCTACCGCCTGGTCCAGCCGCGCTACGGCGCGACGCGGGCCGGGCAGGCCGTGCTCGTCTACGTGACCGAGGACTTCACGGAGTCGACCCGGGTCAAGGCCGATCCCGGCAAGCACCCGGACTCGGACGTGTTCCCGGTGCTGAAGCTCAACGCGGTGCGCCAGTTCCGCACGGGCGTCTACGACTACTCGCTGATGACCTCGGTGTTCGCGCGGGTCGCGCCCGGCTTCGCGCCGGCCAAGGTCAGCTTCAGCAGCCAGGAGTGGTGCGGCCACGTCTACCACCACGTCACGCCGCGAGCCGGCCGCGTGGCGGGCCTGTTCCACTCGTACTTCGACGGCGAGGCCGACGGCCGCGACGACCTGCCGCTGCCGGCGGGCGGCGTGTTCGAGGACGCGCTGCCGGTCCTGCTGCGCGCGTGGGCCGGGGAGTTCGTCGCGAAGGGCGCGTCGCGCGAGGTGCCGCTGCTGCCGAGCCTGCAGCGCGCCCGGCTCGAGCACAAGCCGCTCGCGTGGACGACGGCCACGATCTCGCGCGCCGCGGCTCCCGCGAACGTGACCGTGCCAGCGGGGAAGTTCGACGCGTGGCGCTACACGGTGCGCGAGGCCGGCGGGCGCGAGACGACGTACGACGTCGAGGCCGCGAGCCCGTACCGCCTGCTGCGCTGGACCGGGCCCGGCGGCGAAGTCGCGGAGCTGCTCGGCAGCGACCGCATGGCCTACTGGCAGATGAACGGCCCCGGCGGGGAAGCGGCGCGGAAGCGGTTCGGCCTGAAGCCCTGATGGAGCGCCTGCTCGCGTTCCTCGCGCGCCCGCGCTCGCCGGGGCTGCTGGCGGCGCTCGCGATCGCGCTGAGCCTGCCCGCGCTTTCGCTCGGCTTCCAGCTCGACGACCACTACCTGCGCCTCGCGCTGGGGCGGCCCGCGCTCGAGGTCGCGTGGCAGCGCTCGCCGCTCGACGCGTTCGCGTTCTTCCGCGGCGAGCCGGGGTTCACTCATGCCGCGCGCGATGCCGGCAGCGTGCCGTGGTGGGTCGACGAGCGCCTGAAGCTCGCGTTCGCGCGGCCGCTGTCGGGCCTGACCCACGGCCTCGACTTCGCGCTGTGGCCCGGCTCGCCGGTCCTGATGCACACCCACTCCTTGCTGTGGCTCGGCCTGTGCGTGGCGGCCGGGGCGCTGCTGTTCCGCGAACTCGACCTGCCGCCGCCGGCCGCGGCGCTGGCGGCGCTGGCGTTCGCGCTCGACGACGCGCACGGCACGCCCGCCGCCTGGATCGCCAACCGCAACGCGCTCGTCGCCACGGCGTTCGCCCTGCTGGCGCTGGTCGCCCACCACCGCTGGCGCGCGCGGGGCTGGCGTCCCGGGGCGCTGCTCGCGCCTGCCTCGCTGCTCCTCGGCCTGCTCGGGGGCGAGGTCGCGGTGGCCGCCGGCGCCTACCTGCTCGGCTACGCGCTGTTCGTCGACCGCGCGCCGCTGCGGGCGCGGCTCGTGTCGCTCGTGCCGTGCGGCGCCGTGTCCCTGGCCTGGGCGCTCGCGTACCGCGGCCTCGGCTACGGCACCGCGCATTCGACGCTCTACGTCGATCCCGGCGCCACGCCCGGCCCCTTCCTCGAAGCGTTCGTGCGACGGGCGCCCGTGCTGTTCTTGGGTCAGTGGACGCTGCCGGCCGACTTGAACGGGCTGATGTCGACGGCGGCGCAGCGCGGGTACTGGCTCGCCGGCGTGGCTGTGGTGATCGCGGTCGGCGCGCTGCTCGCTCCGCTTCTGCGCCGCGACGCCCACGCCCGCTTGTTCGCGACCGGCATGGCGCTCTCGCTGGTGCCCGCCGCGGCGACGTTCCCGAGCAACCGGCTGCTGATGCTCGCCGGCGTCGGCGGGGCCGGCCTGCTCGGGCTGTGGCTGGCGCAGTGGCGGGACCTGCCGCCCGAGGGCTCGGCAGGGCGCGTCGTGCGGCGGGTGGCGCTGGGCCTCGCGCTCCTCTTCCACTTCGCCCTCGCGCCGCTGGGCCTGCTCGGCGCGGCCGACGGCGTGCGCATGCTCGGCGGCGTGCCGACCGGCGCCGTCGCTTCGCTGGGCCCGGACCTCGGCGGGCGCCACCTGCTGATCGTACAGGCGCCGAGCGCGTTCCTCGCCGGGCAGAGCCTGCTCGAGCGCACGCTGGCCGGTGCGCCGGCCGTGGCGCGGGCCCACGTGCTGGCCTCGGGACTGGGCCCGCTGAGCGTGACCCGGCTCGACGCGCGGACTCTCGAGGTCGCGCCCGAGGGCGGCTACATGGCGGAGGCGGGGAGCCTCGGCCGCGACGGCGCGCCGCCGCAGCCGCTCGACCCGCACCACATGCTCGGCATCTTCGACCGGCTCTACCGCGTCGAGCCGTTCGCCGTCGGCGCCCGGGTGGAACTCGGCGGCTTCGAGGCGGAGATCGTCGAGGCGACGGCCGACGGCCGCCCAGCGCGCGTGCGCTTCACCTTCGACGCGGCGCTCGAGGACGATCGCCACGCCTGGCGGAGCTGGCGAGCGGGGGAGTTCGCGCCTTTCGAGTTGCCCGCCCCGGGCCAGACGGTCGTGCTGCCCTCGCCCCGCGTATTCCCGTAGGACCCGCGGCGGCGGGGCGGGTGCTACACTGGTCGTGCACATCCGGGGGCGTCCTGGTTTCGACGAGAACTGTGACCCCGGAAGGAGCAGGCCGAGCGTGCCTCCCGGCTCGTAAATCCGGTTGGAAACCATACCTGCCAACGACAACGTTGCGCTGGCCGCCTAGTTAAAACCTAGGCGACCCGTTCTGCCGGGGCCTCGCCCGTGGGACCTGGACAGAACGTCACTAATGCGGGCTGGCCCAGAACCTTCGGTCCGGAGGCGAAAGGGCGAGATCAATCGGACTAGCTTCCGCCGGTTTGGTCCGGCCTTCACGGCGGGAGCGAAACAACAGGCCGGGCTAAGCCTGTAGCCGCCTTCCGTAGGCGCGTTTTCGGACGCGGGTTCGATTCCCGCCGCCTCCACCAACCCCGCCGCTTTGCGGCGGGGTGGTGAAGGCGCCCGGCAACGGCTGCTCGGGCGCTCCCTTCGGGAGCGACCGAGGAGGCGATCCCCGCCGCCTCTTCATTATTGAAAGTTCACCGCGGCGGGTCGCTTCGCTCCCGCCGGCGACTTGCACCGCGTGGGGGCGGGCGGCGGCGCCTTCGGGGCGCCGACGGCCGGCCGCACGGCGAGGCCCCTCCTTACCGGCGTATCATGTTCTTACTGGAGGTAAGGTGCCGACGGCGACCGTGACCAGCAAGGGGCAGGTGACCGTGCCGCGTCAGATTCGCGAGGTGCTGCGGATCGGGCCTGGGGATCGCATCGATTTCGTCGTGTCCGCGGGCGGCGAGGTGGTCGTGCGGGCGGCGACGGTCGACGTGAGCATGCTCAAGGGACTGCTCAAGCGCCCGGGGCGCAAGCCGGTCAGCTTGCGGGAGATGGAAGAGGCGATCGGGACGGGGCGCAGGTGATCGGGCTCGACACCAACGTCCTCGTCCGTTACCTCACCCAGGACGACCCGGCCCAGAGTCGGCGCGCGAACGCGCTGGTCGCAGACGCCGTTTCCGCCGGCGAACGTCTCTACGTCAGCGCCGTGGTGCTGTGCGAACTGGTCTGGGTTCTCCGCCGGGCGTACGGGTTCGACCGCGGGGAGGTGGCGCAGGCCCTGACTCAGGTGCTGGCCACCGCGCAGTTCGAGTTCGAGAGCAAGGACTCGTTGATCGCCGCCCTGGCGGCCTACGCGGCCGGGGAGGCCGATTTCGCGGATCACGTGATCGGCCAGCAGGGCGTCGAGGCGGGTTGCCTTCACACGGTCACCTTCGACCGCGCGCTCAAGGGCGTGCCTGCCTTCCGCGTCCTCTGATCGCCCGCATTACACTAGCGGACTGGCCGAGCCGGCCGTCTCTTCCGAGGGAACGTGGATCACATCCGGAACTTCTGCATCATCGCGCACATCGATCACGGCAAGTCGACGCTCGCCGACCGCCTCATCCAGCGCTGCGGCGCCGTGGACCCGCGCGAGTTCCGCGACCAGATCCTCGACTCGATGGACCTCGAGCGCGAGCGCGGGATCACCATCAAGGCCAACACCGTCAGCATGCCGTACACCGCGCGCGACGGCCGGACCTACGAGCTGAACCTGATCGACACGCCCGGCCACGTCGACTTCTCGCACGAGGTGCGCCGCTCGCTGATGAGCTGCGAGGGCGCGCTGCTGATCGTCGACGCCTCGCAGGGCGTCGAGGCGCAGACCGTCGCCAACCTGTACCTGGCCATGGAGCTGGGCCTGCAGGTCGTGCCCGTCATCAACAAGATCGACCTGCCGTCCGCCGACGTCGACCGCGTGATGGAGGAGATCGACCGCGACCTCGGGCTCGACCCGTTCGCGTCGATCCAGGTCTCGGCCAAGCTCGGCACCGGCATCGACGACCTGCTGGAGGCGATCGTCACCCAGTTGCCGCCGCCGAAGGGCGTGCCGGAAGAGCCGCTGCGCGCGCTGCTGTTCGACGCCCAGTACGACCCGTACCGCGGCGCGCTGCTGCTGGTGCGGCTGTTCGACGGCAAACTGCGCGCGGGCACCCGCGTGCGCTTCATGCACTCGGGCCAGGAGCACAAGGTCGAGGAGGTCGGCTGGCAGCGCCTGAAGCACATCCCGGTGCCGGAGCTGTCGGCCGGCGAGGTCGGCTACGTGCTGGCCGGCATCAAGAGCCTGTCCGGCCTCGCCATCGGCGACACGCTGACCGAGGCCGAGCGGCCTGCCGCGGAGCCGGTGCCGGGCTATCGCGAGGCCAAGCCGGTCGTGTTCTCGTCGATCTACCCGATGGCGACCGACGAGTACGAGGACCTGACCAAGGCGCTCGAGAAGCTGAAGCTCAACGACGCCGCGCTGATCTACGAGAAGGACTCCTCGGCGGCGCTCGGCTTCGGCTTCCGCTGCGGCTTCCTCGGCCTGCTCCACCTCGACGTCGTGCAGGAGCGCCTCGAGCGCGAGTACGACCTGTCGCTGATCCTGTCGGCACCCTCCGTGCGCTACCGGATCGTGCTCGCCGACGGCAAGGAGGTGTGGGTCGACAACCCGACCTTCTACCCGGACCCCGGCTCGATCCAGGAGTCGTACGAGCCCTACATCAAGGCCACGATCATGACGCCCGAGCGCTACCTCGGCACCGTCATGGAGCTGTGCCGCGAGCGGCGCGGCGTCGAGACCACGTTCAACTACCTGGCCGCGGGCCGCATGGAGGTCATCAGCCAGCTCCCGCTGGCCGAGGTGCTGTTCGACTTCTACGACCGCCTGAAGTCGATCACCCAGGGCTACGGCTCGTTCGACTACGAGCTGCTCGACTACCGCCTCGCCGACCTCGTCAAGGTCGACATCCTCGTCAACGGCGAGAAGGTCGACGCGCTGTCGCAGCTCGTCCACCGCGAGTTCGCGCGGCCGCGCGCGCTGCGCTACTGCGAGCGCCTCGCCTCGACCATCCCGCGCCAGCAGTTCAAGATCGCGATCCAGGGCGCGATCGGCGGCCAGATCATCGCCCGCACCACCATCAACGCCTTCCGCAAGGACGTCACCGCCAAGTGCTACGGCGGCGACATCTCCCGCAAGCGCAAGCTGCTGGAGAAGCAGAAGGAGGGCAAGAAGCGCATGAAGATGGTGGGCGCAGTCGAGATCCCGCAGGCGGCCTTCGTCGCGGTGCTGAAGACCGAGGCGCCCGCGGACGAGGAGTAGCGTCCGCGCTTCGTGCCGCCGCCCTCCGCCTCGCGCCCCGGCCTCTACGTCCACGTCCCGTTCTGCGCGCAGGTCTGCCCCTACTGCGACTTCTCGGTGCTGCGCGGCGGCGAGCCGGCGCGGCGGCGCTATGTCGAGCACCTGCTGGCCGAGGTCCCGCTCGCGGCCGCGGACTGGAGCGACCCCACGCCGTTCGACACCGTCTACTTCGGCGGCGGCACGCCGTCGATCCTGCCCGCCGCGGAGCTCGTGCGCGTGCTCGAGACCTGTCGCCGGCACCTGCCGCTGGTGGACGAGCCGTGGACGTGCCTCGAGGCCAACCCGGAGGACGTGACGCCCGAGAGCTGCGCCGAGTGGCGCGGGCTGGGCGTGCGCATGCTCTCGCTCGGCGTGCAGTCGTTCGACGACGCGGCCCTGCGCTTCCTGGAGCGCGCCCACGACTCCGGACGGGCGCGCGCGGCGGTCGAGACCGCGCTGGCGGCCGGTTTCGCGACCGTCTCGGTCGACCTCATCTACGGCCTGCCCGACCAGGACGAAGCCGCCTGGCGCCGCCAGCTCGAGGCCCTGGTGGCGCTCGCGCCGGACCACGTCTCCTGCTACCAGCTCACGATCCACCCGCGGACCCGCTTCGGCGTCGCCGCCGCGCGCGGCAAGCTGCGCGAGCTGCCCGACGAGCGCCAGGCTGCGCTCTTCGAGCTGACGCATCGCTTCCTCGCCGACGCCGGCTGGCCCGCCTACGAGGTCTCCAACTTCGCGCGCGGCCCCGAGCACCGCTCGCGCCACAACCGCAAGTACTGGGACCACACGCCCTACCTCGGCCTCGGCCCCTCGGCGCATTCGCTCGCTGTCGCGACGCCGACGTCGGCGCGCCGCTTCTGGAACGAGCTGCGCACGCCGCACTGGGAGCGCCGCCTGGCGGCGGGGGAGCGCCCGCTCGAGGGCGAGGAGCGCCTCGGTCCCCGCGAGCTCGCGACGGAAGCCCTGATGCTCGGCCTGCGCACGGCCGAAGGCGTCGACCTCGACGCCTTCACCCAGCGCTACGGCTTCGACCTCGAGGCCTCGAACGCGCCGCTGCTGGTCGAACTCCAGGCCTCCGGCCAGCTCGTCCTGCGGGACCGCCGCCTGGTCCCGGCCCTCTCGGGCCTCGCCGTCGCCGACGGCCTCGCCGCCGCCTTCACCCTGCCGGGCTGAGAATCGAACCGGACCATGAAGAGGACTTCATGGACCATTGGAATGGCGTCTGTGCCGTGGTAAGTCCATGCTATAAATTGACTTGTGCCGAGACGCAAAGCGGACACCAAACCGGACGTGAAAGCGGCCTCCGATCGCGGAGAATCGCCTTCGGCGATGGAGCCGATGGTGCTGTCCTCGAGGGCTCCCGGGCGGGCCGAACTCCTGGACCGGGCCATCGACCTGGCCGCGCGGTCGGCGGGGTTCCGGCGCAGCTTGCCTCGGGGCGTGGCGTCGGCGCTGGCCGATCTCGTCCGCTCGATGAACTGCTACTACTCGAACCTCATCGAGGGGCACAAGACTCACCCCGTCGACATCGAGCGCGCGTTCCGCGAGGACTACGCCGCGGACCCGGTGCAGCGCAACCTGCAGATCGAGGCCCGCGCCCACGTCGACGTCCAGGCCTGGATCGACGGCGGAGGCCTGCGGGAAAACCCCGTGAGCAGCGTAGCGTTGTGCGAGATCCACCGTCGTTTCTGCGAGCGCCTGCCGGAGGACATGCTGCGGGCGTCCGACCCGGACAGCGGCCGCGAGGTGCGCGTCGAGCCCGGGGCGCTGCGCCGCGTCGACGTGCGGGTGGGACGCCACGTGGCGATCAGCCCGGGCGCGGTCCCGCGCTTCCTCGTGCGCTTCGAGGAGGCCTACGCCGGACTCGGACGCGCCGAGGCGATCCTTGCGGCAGCGGCGGCGCACCACCGCCTGCTGTGGATTCACCCGTTCGTGGACGGCAACGGGCGCGTGGCGCGCCTGATGTCCCACGCCGTGCTGCTCGAGGTCCTCGACACCGGCGGGCTGTGGTCCGTCGCGCGCGGGCTGGCGCGCGACGTGGCCGGTTACAGGGCCGGCCTCGTGGCCTGCGACCTGCCGCGCCGCAACGACCTCGACGGCGGCGGCGCCCTGAGCGAGGAGTCGCTCGCCGCCTTCACCGCGTTCTTCCTCGACACCTGCCTCGACCAGGTGCGCTTCATGGAGGAACTGGTGCAGCCCGCGCGGTTGCGCGCCCGCGTCGCGTCGTGGGCCGACGAGGAGGCGCGCGTCGGCGCGCTGCCGCCGAAGGCGGGACTCCTGCTCGAGGCCGTGCTGCTCCGCGGCGAGTTCCCTCGCGGCGACGTCGCGCCGCTGCTCGGGACGGGCGACCGTCAGGGCCGGCGCGTGGTCGCGGCTCTGATCGAGCGCGGCGCGCTGCGGTCGGAGAGCAGCCGCGCTGCGCTGCGGATGGCCTTCCCGGCCATCCTCGCGTCGCGCTGGTTGCCCGGACTCTTTCCGGACCCGTCGTAGCCCCTACTTCAGCGGCAGGTCGAACCTCGCGACCGGGAAGTGGCCTTCCTTCTTCACGCGGTCGCCTTCGAAGACCGCCCAGGCCGGGAGGCCGGGGCGGTAGGTCTTCGTCATCTCGTGGAGCTGGAGCGGCGTGTTCGACAGGAACACGTGCAGCGTGCGCCCCTTCGCCAGCGGGAGCGGGTGGGGCAGCGCCAGGTAGAGGCCGTCGTGGTCACCTCCGTAGGTCTGGCCCTGGAAGCGGAACCAGCCGGGGCCCGACTCCAGCGGCAGGTGCGGCAGCAGGCGGGCCAGCACCGCGTTGTCGCGCGGGTCGCCGAGCACGAACAGGTCGTGGGCCGCGAGCGCCGCGTCGTCCATCGCCGCGTCCTGCACCACGGGCGGCAGGATCTCGGAGAAGCCGTCCGCGAGCGTCGACTGGAAGCGCAGCGCGAGCGTGTGGTTGGCCTCGAGCTGGCGGCCGGTGCCGTAGACGATCCGCGTGTTCGAGAAGTCGTCCGCGAAGTGGGAGAAGGAGTGGAAGCGCTCGGTCGCCACCGGCACGTCGGCCAGCGCGTCGAACGCCACGCGGGTCGGCTTCTCCGGCACCGTGAACGTCACGCTCGCCTGCGCGCCGTCGAGGCGGATCGGGAACAGGTGCCGCGCCTTCGCGGTCTCGATCGCCACCGTCGACGCCAGCCGCCACGCGCTGTCCGCGGGCTGCGCGACGCGCACCGTCACCTTCCACTCGCGGCCGGCCGCCGCGGCCGTCGCCTCGGGCTTCGGGTCGGGCAGGCCGGGCCGCTCGAGCCACGGCTTTAGCTCCGCGGCGGCGTCGAGCTTCAACGCGGCGCTGGCCGCCTCCACGAACTGCGCGGTGGTCACCTCGCGGTTGCGGTGTTTCGCGTGGAAGTCCTTCATGAACGCGAGGAACGCCTTCGTCCCGGCCCGCAGCCGGAGCTGGTGCAGCGCGAACACGCCCTTCAGCCGCGGCACCTGGCCCGGCGAGTAGCGGTCGAACGCGACGCCGGCGCGACCCGCGGCGAACTCGCCCTCGCGTGCGGCGAGCGTCAGCAGGCGGCCGCGCACGCCGGCCAGCGCGCGGGCCAGCGCCTCCGGCCGCTCGGCCGCCTTCTCGGGCAGCTCGCGCAGCAGCCGCCAGTAGGAAGCGCTGCCGCCGACCAGCCAGTTGTCGGCGTCGGAGGCGGGGAAGATCGAGCCCGCCCACAGCTCCTCGCGCTTGAAGCCGAAGCGGTCGGCGATCGCCTTCGCCTCGTCCGCGCGCGCCGCCGCGGGCTTCGGCGCCGCGGCGCGCGCCGCGCGGGCCGCCTTCAGCCCCTCCGCGACCACGATCGGGCTGAACGTCGTGTAGCCGTGGGTCAGGTGCGGCGTGGCGCCCGGCAGGTCGGGCATCCGCCGGTTGCCCGGCGCCGGGAACTTCTCGCGCTGCGTGGTCTTGCCCTGGTGGGCCATGAACACGAGCTGCGCGGCCATCTCCGCGTCGGTCACCTTGCCGTCGAGCGCGTGCGGCCGGTTGATCGGCGACGACGCCATCAGACCGACGACGCTCTCCGCGTCGATCCGCCCGTTGAACTCCCTGTAGAACTGCTGGAACGCCACGTCGCGGTTGGCCGGGGCGAAGGTCGAGTCGAACGGCGCGTCCTCGGGCTGGTTCGCGACCTCGCGCCGCACCGCCGCGTCGCGCGCGTTGTTGTTGGCCCACAGGAAGCCCGGCGTGCCGAACGGCGCCGGCGTCTCGCCCGAGCGCCACAGCTTCGACTGCTTCGTGCCCAGCAGCAGGATCGCGGCCTCGCCCGTCTTCATGTCGGCCATCGTCCAGTCGTTCGTGTACATCCCGTTGTTGCGCTCGCGCAGGATCGCGGCGGCCTCGTCGATCGAGCCCGCGTACTGGATCGCGCGGCGGATGCGGCTGCTCTGCGGCTCGCCTTCGGCCTCGAACGGCGTCTGCAGCACGGTCGTCTCGCCGATCGCCAGGCCCGCGGCGCTCAGGTAGAAGTCCGTGCCCGAGTGGATGCCGCCGGGGAACGTCTGCATCACGAAACGGTGTCCGCGCTCGGGCGCGACGTCGAGGATCACGTTGAAGTGGAGGCCCGTGTAGCCGTCCCACATGAACATCTGGAAGAACACCGGCCGTCCGTCCTTGGTCGCCGGGCCGGTGGCGGAGAGCGAAGAGCACTTGTGCAGGCGCTCGGGGATCTCCAGCTCGTCGTGGGGCGAGAAGGTCTTGCCCGTGATCGCGCTGGGAGTGACCGGCAGCGCGCTCGTCATCTGGTCGAGGTCGACCGCGGAGTTGAGCGTCGCCACGTCGAGCAGGTCGAGCTTGCGGTCGTAGAGCGTGGCGCCCGCCGCCGCCGCGCCGTCGGCGATGCCCTTCATCTCCTCCAGCAGCTCGGGGTCGAAGCGGCGCAGCATCAGCGCGTCGGCCAGCGTGCGCAGCCCGTTCCAGCCCAGCGCCGGGTCCTTCGCGTTCTGGCGGATCGCCAGCTTCTGCGCGTAGGCGACGATCTCCTCGTGCAGCAGCGCGCCCTGCTGCCGCCCGCGCGCGTATGGCGAGCCCTCGACATGCACATAGATCCAGCCGCGGTCCTCGTAGCGGAAGCCGGGGCCCGACCAGCGCACCCGCTCGAGCGGGATCACCTCGGTGACGTCGGCGATCTCCTCGATCGCCACGTCGTCGAAGAACGCGCGGCCGGCGGCCGTCCCGTTGCGGCCGAGCTGCAACTCGACGCGGTCCGCGGCGGTGGTCGCCACGAACGTCGTCTCGACCCGGGTCCAGCCGCGGGTGCCGGCGACGGCGGGCGCGTGGTTGGTGAAGGGGAACGACTGCATCGCGACCGTGGCCGCGGCCGCGGTGGGGTAGCGCGTGGTCGGGTCGGCGGCGGCGCCCTCGGTGCGCAGCCACGCGGAGAGCCGGTAGAAGCGCCCGACCTTCAGCGCGACCGGCGCCGAGCGCACGGTCAGCGACGCGGGCTTGTCGGCCGCGAGCTCGATCGCCGCGCCGGACCGCCCCGCGTCGACCCGCCTCACGACGGCACCAGCCGGAAGCGCGCCATCGAGCGTCCAGTCCCCGGGCAGCCCGCTGGCCGCGGAGGTCTCGAACCCGGCATTGCCGACCGCGACTGCCCGCGGCTTCGCCTCCTGCGCCACGGCCGGCAGCGCGAGCAGCAACGCGCCGAGTCCCCGACCGACGTTCGAGAGCAGCGACCTCATGATGAACCTCCCAGCCGAAGCGCCAGACCGCGAATCCTATCGCCCCGCGCCCCGCGTCGTCCGGAGGGCAGCCGACACTCCGCCCCCTTGCCCCGGCGGGTAGACTGACCGCACGAACACGGCGGCAAAGAAGAAGCCCCGGCGTGCCTCCCGGAAGTGTTCCTGGAGATGCTGGAGGCCAATACCAGAATGTTCCTGGAAGGCCAGGAGGCTCTCCGCCGGGAGATGGTGGCCAGCCTCGAGGCGCTGGAGAGGAAGCTCCTGCCGCGATTCGACGACATCGAGCGGATCCTCCTGGAGATGCGGGAAGAGGCCGCTGCCTGGCGTGTCGAGATGCGCGCGGACCGATCGGTGAGGCAGTCAGCCCCGGCTGACAAGTGCTTCTCCGAGCAAGGGTCTTGAACGGGCCACCGCGGCCCGGGTCGAGCACGCGCGGGAACCCTGTCGCCCCCTGCGGACCCGCGGCGTCACCGCCGCCGCCGACACTCCACCACCCCCTGGGGAGCCCCCATGGGACCGGCGCCGGATTCACTCCGGCGCCGGAACCCGAGAGGGTAGACTGGAGGCACGAAGATGGCAGCGAAGAAGATCCCTGGCGGTTCCTGGCAGGTCATCGTGGAGCAGTTGGAATCCCAGACCAGGCTGATTGCCGAGGGGCATGACGTCCTGAGCCGGCAGATCGACAGCCGCATTGACGAACTGCGTCGGGACTTGACGACGCGAATCGACGACCTCGGGCGTGTGGTCGCGACACGCGCAGACGAGACCCGCGAGGACCTCTCTGCTCTGGGCGAGCGCATCGAATCGCTCGAGCAGCGGATCGAGCGGATGGACCGGCCGGGGTCGGTCCACTGATCTGATCGGCCCCCCGAGCCCTCCTCGCTCGGGCTGAACCGGCCCCCTCCCCGGGGCCGCGACGTCTCCCACGAAAACTTCCCGTGCCCGGACCTCGGGAGGCGGGGGTGTGGCGGACACTGCCTCTGCCGCCGGACCGCGGAGCTTCAACCCACCACAACCGAATCGCCCGGGCCGCCCCGCGCAACGGGTCGCGGAAGCGCGCCCCGGCCGGGGGATTGGGGGCGGAGGAGGCCGGAGTCGTCCGACGGAGCCCCCATGGGACCGGCGCCGGGTTCATCCCGGCGTCGGAACCCGTCGGGAACAAGGAGATCGCGATGGAAGCCCTCTTCGTCAGCCTCAGCGACCGCCGCACGCTCGGCCAGGTGCTCGTCTCCGACCCCGCGACCGGCGTCGAGGCCTGCGTCCTCCGCGCCGACCGGGCCGCCCGCGTCGGCCGCCTGCTGACGGTTCTCAAGCCGAAGGAGCAGTTCGTGCTGCGCCGCCGCTTCGGCCTGGAGACCGGCGAGGAGTCGACGCTCGCCGCGATCGGCGCCGAGCTCGGCTGCACCCGCGAGCGCGTCCGCCAGATCGAAGAAAAGGCCCTCGACCGCCTGCGCCGCCACCCGAAGTGGAAGGCCTTGGCGTGACTCGCGGGCGGCCTGGCGCCCTCGCTCGTCTCCACCCTTGCCGTGGTTCCGTTCCCGGTGTGAAGATCCAGTAAGGTGCCTCCAAAGGTTCGAGACTTGGTTCGCGACCTAGAGGCCGCGGGCTTCAGCAGCCGAGGGGGGCGGGGAAGCCACCGGAACTTCACTCACCCGAACGTCGCGAGGCCGGTGACGATCTCGGGACGGCTGGGTGATGATGCCCGGCAGTACCAGGAAAGAGCGGTCCGCCTGGCGATCGAGGAATCGAAGCGATGAGCAAGGGCGACAAGTACGTGAAGCTGGTCGAATGGTCCGACCAGGACGCTTGCTTCATCGGCAGTTGCCCGGAGCTGTTCTACGGGGGTTGCCACGGCAGCGACGCCAAGGCCGTGTTCGCCGAACTGTGCGACCTCGTCGACGATGCGATCGCCCTCTACGAGCGTGACGGTCGCCCGCTCCCCGAGCCGATGTCGGGCCGCGACTTCGTGAACGCCCTGCAGCGCAGCGCCTGACCCCGGCGTCGACGCGGGAGGCGTGAGAGCGCCCCGCGCAGCGGTCTCGTCGCTCGGACGCCAGCCCCGATTGCCCGGCGCTACCGTCGGTTTGCTCGCCAACCTTGTCGCTTGGGCCCCCTCTTCTGACGTGGCTCGCCTCGCGTCAGACGGAACCGGTCGCTCGCGTCTTGCCTGTGGAGGGCGCTGCGGATCACGGCGCCGCGGAGGACGGTATGAACGTTCAGGTGGATCGGAAGCTGGTGCGGGGGAACGGCGGCAACCGGCGCTACATGATGGTCACGCTGACGGCGCCCGAGGCGCAGGCGTCGGGCGAGAAGCCGCGGCCGCCCGCCAACGTCGCGATCGTGCTCGACCGCTCGGGCTCCATGCAGGGCGACAAGCTGCGCCTCGCCAAGGAGGCCGCGCGCGGCGCCCTCGGCCTGCTCAAGCGCGCCGACACCTTCTCGATCGTGGCCTACGACCACGAGATCGACGTGCTGGTCCCGGCCTCGCCGGTCGGCCCCGAGACCCTGCACGCCGCCCTGCAGCGCCTCGACGCCCTCGAGGCCCGCGGCCAGACCGCGCTGCACGAGGGCTGGCGCCAGGGCATCGCGCTGGTCGCCGAGCGCCTCGCCGAAGACGCGGTCGGCAAGTGCCTGCTGCTCACTGACGGCCTCGCCAACCAGGGCCTGACCGAGCCCGCCCTGATCGGCCAGGACTGCGAGCAGGCCCGCGCTCGCCGCGTGCTCACCTCCACCTTCGGCGTCGGCCGCGACTTCGACGAGCTCCTGCTCGACGCCATGGCCACCCGCGGCGGCGGCAACTTCTACTTCGTGGCCGAGGCCCGCCAGATCCCCGCCTTCCTGCAGGCCGACCTCGCCGAGACGCTCGAGGTCGTCGCCCGCGACGTGCAGCTCGAGGTCCGCGTCCCGCGCGGCGTGCAGGTCGCCGCGCTCCACACCTACCCGACCGAGGAGACCGCCGACGGCATCATCTGCCGCGTCTCCAACCTCGTCTCCGCCCAGGAGCTGCGCCTGTTGTTCCAGGTGCGCCTGCCGGGCGGGGCGGTGGGCGAGAGCCACTCCGTGACCTGCGCCCTCGGCGACCGCGACGGAACCCTCGGCAGCCCCGTCGAGACCGTGACCTGGACCTGCGCCCCCGCGTCGGAGGTGTCGGCCCAGCCGCGCGACCGCGCCGTCGACCGCTTCGTCGCCCAGCAGTACGCGGCCAAGGCCCGCCGCGAGGCGCTCGAGGCCAACCGCGCCGGCCGCTTCGCCGAGGCCCGCCGCCTGCTCGAGGCCACCGCGCGCCGCATCGAGCGCTACGCCGGCAACGACCCCGAGCTGCAGGCCCTGGTCCAGGCGCTGCGCGCCGACGCGACGGAGCACTCGGTCGAGATGGAGATGATGCGGCGCAAGGAGCTCCACTTCCGCCACTACTCGAGCAGCCGGGACCGCGACATCGCGATGGGCACGGCCCGCCGCGTCGGTCGCTGAACCGCCGATCCACTCGACAACCGAGGTGATCCCTTGAGCCGACCTGCCCGGCGCCGCGACTCCCAACCCGGCTTCCCGCCGTACGTGTTCCTCGGCGCGACCGAGCGCGAGCCGCAGTCCGACGTCCGCCCTGGCGCCGTCCGCGGCCCGGACGACCTGCCGTCGCGCCTGTTCACGGGCGACCTCGACCGCGGCTCGTTCGAGCGCACGGCCGCCGGCTGGTCGGCGAAGTGGATCGACCCCACCCCCGGCACCTGGACGGAGGCCCGCTACGCCGCGGGCCTCCTCCAGGTGACGCAGTGGCTGGAGGGGGAGTGCGGCGCGCAGGTCGGCTCGACGGCCGACTCGCTCGCGGCCGTGGTCCGCCTCCACATGCGGCCGGCCCCGTGGGACCGCGCCGCGCGCGAGCGCCTCACGGCCCGCTACAACCTGACCTGGGTCGACTTCCCGGAGGAGGCGCCCACGTTCGTCGCGTACCCCGACGGCTACCCGCGCGTGCTGCTGTGCCCGGTCCCCTTCTGGCGGCTCGGCGAGACGCTCGACCTCGTCGCGGCCCTCGACGCCGACGCCGGCGTGCGCGCGCCGGTGATCGCCGAGCTGCTGATGGGCCAGGACGTCGTCGGCTACTGGCGCGCCCGCTGCCCCGAGATCCCGGTCGACCCCGTCGCCCACTACCTGAAGGAGAGCGAGGAGCTCGGCTACCCGGCCCTCGACCTGCCCGAGCCCGATGCCTCGACCGGCGGCCAGGCGGTGATGATCCAGCGCGCCCGCTACGCGCTCGCCGTCACCTGCTTCTACCGCGACCTCGACCGCGTCGCCCGCCACCTCGCCGACGCCGGCTTCCTCGGCGTCCACGCCCCGACCCACTTCCCGCGCACGACCTACCCGGACGCCGGCCAGTGGCAGGCCCTGGCCGGCCCCGCGGGCCTCGACACCTTCGGCGCGACCTGCCGCCTCGCCGACCGCCACACCCCGGCCAGCCGCCAGGTCTTCCTCCCGCGCACCTGCTCGGAAGCCGCGGCGGAAGCCAAGCTCGCGAGCCACGCGAGGCCGAGCGAAGGCGCCGCAGCGACCGCCCGCCACGCCCGCGAGCAGGTGACCGCGATCATGAAATCCGCCGCCGCCACCCTGGACCGCCTGCGCGCCCCGCTGCGCCGGCCCCTGCCCCCCACGCCTCAGCCGAGCGCTGCGACCTCCCGCCTGATCCACTGACGGAGCCAAGAGGCGATCCGAGACAGCGCCCGATCGCTTGAAGGTCGGTGGAGATCCGTTTCGAACTATCGACGCGAGAGTCGAACCGATCTGGGGAGCGTCGAACTCGTCTGCGGACGGTCGAGCCCGTCTGCGGAGCGCCGAGCCGAGCCTCGCGGCACACCGCTTTCCCCGACACGGAGCCGCGGCGTGACGACACCGAGCCGCCGAACGCCATGGCCGCGTAGGCTGTTGCCAGCTTTGACACCTGTGGGGTACGGAGTATAGGTTGGCGCGATCCGACGTACCCGTGGAGACGCACCGCCGTCAAGGCTTGTAGTCAACCAAGGCTGAGGCTTTCGATGCTGGAAATGCTGAGCGTCGCGGATGTCCGGAAGGTGCACCAGATCCTGGTCGCGGACTTCGAGAGCAGCCAAGACCCGATCTCGCCGCCCGGCGTGCGAAGCCGGGCCCTCCTTGAATCAGCAGTCGGGCGACAGTGGTCTGGACACGGGCAGACCCTGAAGTATCCCGATCCCATCGGGAACGCCGCCACCCTGGCGTTTGGGATCTGCATGGATCATCCGTTTCACAATGGGAACAAGCGGACGGCCCTCGTCTGCCTCCTGGTCCACCTCGACAAGAACAGGCTCTGTCTTTTCGATACGAGTCAGTCAGAGCTGTATCAGTTCATGGTGGCCATGGCCGATCACACGCTCGGCTTTCGCCCAGACCCGCGTAGGCCGGACAAGGCGCCCGCCCGCCGAACTGCGGACGACGAGGTCGACGAGATCACGCGCTGGCTGCGCAAGCGGGTCTCCAAGATTCAGCGGGGGGAACGCGCTGTGACCTTCCGGACGCTCCGGAGCATTCTCGGCCGATTTCGATTCGAGCTGGCGAATCCCCACAGCAATTCGATCGAAGTCGTCAGGGTGGAGACATCACCACCGGGGCTTCTTCGTCGCCAGCCGCGCGAAACTAGAAAGAAAATCGGCACCATCGGGTACCGAGACGAGGGAACCCAAGTGTCGATCCGAGACCTGAAGGCGCTTCGGAAGATGTGTGGGCTCACCGAAGACGCCGGCGTCGACGCGGACAGCTTCTATAACGAGGACGGAGTCATAGACGCATTCATCAACCGATACCGGGGCGTTCTGCGGCGCCTTGCCAAGACATAGCATCGGCGACTCCGAATTCTGTACGCACCGACGCCACGCGGAGAGCAGCTCGACTAATGCCCCCGAGGTTCCAGAGGAAGAGGTTGTTCATGACCCGTCGCGCAAGACCCAAGGTCGACCCGGAGGAACCCCTGGACACGGCGCCCGGATCCGATGAAGAGTCAGATGGGGAAGAAGGTCTTGTCGCCGAGGAGACCCTCATCTGTGCCCTTACTGGCCTCGCCAGGAAGGACACACCTGACGAGCAGACCCTTCAGTCCCTGATCGAACAGCTCCTGCGCGAATACGACGTCGACCCGAAGGACATGGAGAGGGACTTCAAGCTGACCCTCGAGTTTGAGGACCCGTCCACTGGGAGAGTGAAGTCTCGGCATCGGACCGTCTCGCTCGCGGTGTTCGAGCAAGGACAGGCCCACGAGCAGGCGCACGTCATCCGAGTTGCATTGGTGGCCAAAGCGGGCACGAAGCCGGGGTCGACCAAGGGCGTCAGCCAACTCGAAGAAGTCCTCGGCGCGGTCAACGATCGCGCTCAGATCTTCGGGCTTTGGACCAACGGGTCGGAACTCGCTTTCCGGATGCGCACGTTCGTGAGCCGCACCGGGGCGCCCGAGTTCACGGAGCTTACGGACTTCCCGGCTCCTGACGAGTCCCTCGAGGATCTGGAGACCGCGGAGCGTCGTCCCTTGCGGGTGGCGTCGGGCGACTCGCTGCTCCGGGCGTTCAAGCGTTGCCACGACTACCTGTACGGCAACCAGGCGATGCGCGGTGATCGGGCCTTCTGGCAGCTCCTTCACTTGATTTTCGCCAAGATCCTCGACGAGCAGCAGAGCCGCAGAGCTTTCTTTGTTGGGGCGACGGAGGGGAACACCCCGGCGGGCCAAAAGCGCGTTGCCAAGCGCATCCATGATCTCTTCGAAGAGGCCAAGACCGGGGCCTACAAGGACGTCTTCGACGGTTCCGAGCGCATCGAGCTGAACGATCGCGCCTTGACCTACATCGCTGGCGAGCTCGGGCGGTACAGTCTTCTCAGCACCGATACGGATGCGAAGGGGACGGCCTACGAGGCCATCACCTCGACGACCCTGAAGCGAGAACGGGGTCAGTTCTTCACTCCCCGCAACGTCATTCGGATGATGGTCGAGATGCTTGATCCCCAGGCCGGCCAGAAGATTCTGGACCCCGCTTGTGGGAGCGGTGGCTTCCTGGTGGTAGCGCTTGCTCACGTGCGCCGACGACTACTGGCCGACGCGGGGTGTCCACAGCCCGAGACCCCGTTGCCGAGCGAGCTGAAGCGTGTGGAGCAGGGCGTTCGGGCGTTCGCCCGGGGTTGCCTGTATGGCATCGACGTCGATCCGGATCTCCGCAAGGCCGCCCGGATGAACATGGTCATGAACAATGATGGCCACGGGAACATTGCCTCGTTCAACAGCCTTGAGTACGGAGTGCCTGGAAAGACGGCCTCTGGCATGCGCGAGTTCGAGAAACGCGGCGGAGCGCACGAGCAGTTCGATTTTGTGTTCACGAACCCGCCTTTTGGGGCAAAGATCCCCGTCGACGACCCCGCGGTGCTTGATTATTACGACCTCGGTCACCGGTGGGCGAAGGCGGGCGACACGTGGGCCAAGGGTGAGCTCCAAAAGAAGGTGCCGCCCGAGATCCTCTTCATCGAAGCCTGCTACAAGTTCCTGAAGCCCGGCACTGGGGCCATGGCCATCGTTCTGCCCAACGGCATTCTCGGTAACCCGGGTGAGCAGATGGAGGCCGTGCGATGGTGGATGCTCCACCACATGGAGCTCCTCGCAAGCGTCGACCTGCCAGCCGAGGCCTTCTTGCCCCAGGTGTCAGTGCAAGCCAGCTGTGTCTTCCTACGAAGGCGGGCCCCGAGTGAGCTGAAGATGGCTGGCCCACTTGGGCCCAAGCAACGGCCCGTATTCATGGCTATTGCGGAGCACTGTGGTCATGGGCGCCGAGGGGAGACTCGCTACCGTCGGCGACCCGACGGGACCGAGGAGGTAGTCGAAAACACTGTGACTCTGAGATGGGAAAAGGGGCGTACCGTTCACAGCCGGCAGCGCACGCGGAGAGTGCGTGTCCTGGCAGATGACATGCCCTGGATCGCGGCCGAGTACCAGAAGCACGCGTCACGCCGAGGAGGGTCCGGGCGCTGACATGGGGCACGCATTTGTGGTCGATAGGCCCAACGTCGGCGCCCTTCGCGCGCTGAACTACGCGCCGGAGATTGAGCGCTTTCGCAGCCGGCCGGGAATGCGGTACGTGCGACTAGGCTCAGTGCTCCGGAGCATGGGCCCCGCGTACGGTTCAGTATTCACTCGAAGGGACTGCGATCCGTCAGACGGCGTAGAGCTGATAACCCAAGGCGACATGTTTGCCGCGGAGCCATCGGGCCGGGTGATCCGCTTGGACTCGATGGCCTACCCCGAGCGCCACCGCATTCGCAAGTGGCAGATCCTAATCGCAGGGGCGGGAACCCTCGGGGAGACCGAGCTGTACGGGCGCTCGATCATCGCTGACAGCAGGCTGTCCGACCGCTTCGTCGGCCCGCACGCAATGGCTCTGACCTTTGAGGATGATGGAGGTGAGCTCAACCTCTATGCCTACGCTTTCTTGTGTTCGAGATTGGGCGTGCGCGTCGTTCGATCTACGAGCTACGGAACGAAGATCCTGGGTCTTCGAAAGGACATGCTCGCAGACATTCTGATTCCGCTGTCGGACGAGGACACTCTGACCCGCGTCGCAGCACTTGTTCGCGACACGGTTGAGCATCGGGAGCTGTACGTTGCGCGGTTGGCGAGTGCGCGCGCCGACATCGAGGCTCTTCCTATAGTCCAGGAGGCTCGGTCGCTTTGCTCCGATCGCCGGCCGCGCTGCGTTGCCTGGCCGGGTCCGTTCCCCACGCTAAGCGCATGGAACTTTGCTTCGACCGGAGGGGCGTTAAAGCTCCTGTCTGCACGATGGTCGGCGCGCCTAGCTGACATCGTTCCAGAATCGGGGCTGTTTAATGGCCCGCGGTTCATGCGTGTTCCGACATCCGAGGGACACGGCATCACCTTCATGAATCAGCGAGACGTGTTCTTGGTGAAGCCCGTGCCTCGTCGGATCGCGCATCCGGGATTCGATGACGGAAGTCTGTTTGCTCCGCCGGGCAGCCTACTAGTCGGAGGGCACGGCACTCTGGGCGAGGGCGAGATTTTCGGCCGCTGTGTGATTGTCGCTGGTCAACTCCGGGAGGCGGCGTTTACTCAAGATCTTCTCCGGATTCAACCGCAGGCAGGGCATGTGGCCAGCCTCTACGCCTACTTGTCGACATCGGTTGGACGCAACCTGCTACGAGCATGCGCGGTAGGCACCAAGATCCTAAGCATGCGGCCCGATCTCCTCCGCTCGTTACCAGTACCCGAGCTGGCTGTGCCTCTACGCGAGTGTGTGGAGAGGAAAGTCGCAGACGCGATCGCTGCCCGCGAGAGGGCTGAGCGGAGCGAAGACGAGGCGATCCGGATCATCGAAGAGGAGGTCCTCCCAAAATGGCTCGCGTAGTCCCGACCCCTGCAGGTGGCGGTCCTGTGGGGCCCTTTGAGCCAAAGGTCCTCGCCGCGCTCAGAGACGAGTTGCCCGACGATTACCTCTTGGTTCCGAACTTCCTGGTCAAGCAGCGAGGCCAGTCCGCCCTGGAGTACGACTTCGTTGTGGTTGCGCCACACGCGATGTTCGTCGTCGAAGCAAAGGAGTGGTACGGCCGGCTCACCGGAGATGACACCGAGTGGCTCATCAACCAGACTCCCCGGAAGTGCCCGATGTGGCTTGTCGACCTCAAGTGCAAAGTCCTGAAGTCGACTCTCGGTCCAATCGGGAACTCCATTTGGGTCGAGCCGCTGCTCGTGTTCCCAGATGGGACGACGAACCACCTGGGAGGGAACTGGTCCAAGAGCGCGCTCAGCCTTTCAGCCCTCATTCCCTTCCTCCAGGATGCACAGCTCATCGCCCGCCGTGGGGACGTCGCTCGTTACTACACTCAGATCGAGAGGGCGCTGCAGGGAGCGTGGGGCGCTCGTCGGCGTGGCGCGCGGCGCAAGATCGGCAGCTATGAAATCTGCGAGAAGATCTTCGAGGACGCCAACTCCGGCGAATACCTTGCCCGACGCGCGCTTCTCGGCGAGGACAAGACGCAGTACCGCATCCGAACGTGGCGCATCGACTCGAGTCTCCCGGAGAGCGAGCTGGCTAGGCGCAAGGCCGTCATTACGCGCCCCACAGAGGCCGTCGCGAGGGTTGGGCCTCACCCGAACCTCCTGCCGATCCTCCACTTCGAGTTCGTCGATACGGACAACGAGTTTTACGAGGTTACGGAGTGGTCTGACTACGGGACTCTCCACGGTTACTTACACAACACCGAGCGCGACCGTCTGACGCTCCGGGAGCGCTTCCAGATCGCTGAGGGCGTGGCCTCTGCGTTGGATGCGGTCCACGCTCAGGGTGTAGTGCATCGGAACGTCTGCCCCGAGTCGATCGTCATTGGCTTCGATCGACGGCCCCGACTGACCGATTTCGATCGCGCCTATCTCGAGGCCCGTCAGACTGTTTTCGGGGACACCGACCGCAGGCGCAACGAGGCATTCGTGCCGCCCGAGTTGGCGGACAAGCGTGACTACGACTTTGACACGACGTCAGACATGTACTCGTTCGGGGTCTTGCTGTACTTCATGCTGGTAGGGGAGACTCCCTTCGCAGGCCCCCAAGCGGCCCTCGCTGCTGATGGGTGGCCCCCGAAGCTCCCGTCCGAGGCCGTGGACGGGCTCCCGCCGGAGATCGACGACCTAGTTGTCAGCCTTCTGAACGTCTCCGATTTCAAGGCTCGCCCCAGCGCCCCAGATGTGCTCAGCACGCTGCGTCGGCTCGTGCACAGTGGGTCGACGGCGCCGCCGCGGCCCGAGCCGCCGGCGCCGCCCGAGATATTCGACGTCGGCAGTGTGGTCGACGATGTACTACGTATCGATGCGGTACTGGGGAGCGGAGGGTTCTCGCGCGTCTACCGGATCTACCACCTGGACCATCAGCAGACGTACGCCATGAAGGTGCTGTCGGCCACGATAAACGCCGATGTGCTCCTCCACGAGTACAACCAGATCGGGAAAAACCTCCCTCAGCATCCGAACATCGCCCGGGTCATCTGGATGGCACGGTTGGCTCCGCCCGACAGACGGCCGTACATCCTGTCTGAGTTTGTGGAGGGTGAGACCCTCGACGCCTACTGCACGGGTGGGAAGCTCCTCTCTTGGCAGGACATTCGCCGCATTGGGTCGGAGCTGCTCGACGCACTCGCGGCGATGCACCCGAAGACTGCGGCGCTCGAGGCGCATCAAGCCGCGATCCGCAACAAGGACGAGATTTCCGAGGAGGAGTTTGGCCGGTTGGCGGAGCTCACGAACGAGGTCGATGAGGGCATCCTGCACAGAGACCTCAAGCCCGCAAACATCCTGCTGGAGCTACCGTCGCATCGACCGAAGCTGATCGACTTCAACATCGCCTCGAAGCTCGTTAATGCAACCGGCCGAAGTGGAACCCCTCGGTACTGGGCTCCGGATAGGGGGCAACCGGCATGGGCCGCGAACATGGACTTGTTCTCCCTCGGAGTGGTCCTCTACGAGCTGGTTTGTCAACGGCACCCGTTTCCCGGAGACAACCCCGATGGCGGGGATCCCATCGATCCCCGAGATAGTCGCCCTGACCTCCACCTCAGTAGCGAGCTTGCCGCTTTCCTCCTGAAGGCCGTTGCTCCGTCTGGTGTCGACCGGTTCCAGACGGCAGAGGCGATGAAAGCAGGCCTCCTGGCCGTCCCGGCAATGCACGCGCCGGCGAAGGTCGTGGCTGCCTCTGGCTACCTTGGGCTGACTCTCGAGGTGGGCGAGGCTGACCGCGTCGACTACAACCCCTACGTCACGCGGCTATTGACCCTCTTCAGCCAGGCGGGTCGGACGAACTCGGGGACGCGTGGCCTCGACGAGATCGCGCGGTTGACCTACGTCAGGACAAGCCTCGACAAGAGGCTGGCCCCGGACATTGCTGACGGTCGCTTTCGGCTGGTGGTCATCACCGGCAACGCTGGAGACGGGAAGACTGCGTTCCTCCAGCAAGTCGAGCAGTACTTTTCCGAGCACCTCCGGGTCGACGTTGAACCCTTGCCGAGCGCCAATGGCTCGCGCTGGACTTACGGAGGCGTGTCGTATGAGACGAACTACGACGGTTCCCAGGACGAGGGGGAAGTTGCGAGCGACGAAGTGCTGGCTCGGTTCTTCGAGCCCTTCCATGGCCCCACCCTCACTGGCCTCGCGGGATCCGAAGCGCGCCTGATCGCGATCAACGAGGGGCGCCTGTTGGACTTCCTCTCGCACAGCCGCCATAAGGACCGATTCGTCGGCCTGAGGGAGTTCGCGCTCAAGGCTCTGGACGCTCAGGGGGCCTCTCCAGAACGGTCGCTCCTTGTGAACCTCAACCTGCGATCCGTGGCCGCCGGCGGTGCCGAGTCACTCGTTGAGCGCCAGTTGCGTGCGCTGACCGACCGTAACCTCTGGAAGCCCTGCGAGAGGTGCTCGCTCCTGCAGCGGTGTCCGCTGAAGTTCAACGCTTTGTCCATGCAGGACGACGCCTCTGGCCCGGCCGTTCGGGCGCGTATTCGGCGCCTCTTCGAGATCGTGCACCTACGCCGGAAGGCCCATGTCACGATTCGGGATCTGCGGTCTGCGTTGTCTTGGATCCTGCTGCAGGATCACGGCTGCGAGGACGTCGCGCGGCTCATCAAGAAGGGCACGCAGGCGGAACTGGCGGACCTGTACTACCCACAGGCCTTGGCCGACCGGGGGCGGACTGGGCGGCACGGTGTCGACGATCGTCTGGTGGCACTCCTTCGAGAGGCCGACCCCGGGCGGGTCAATGCTCCGCAGCTCGACAGACGACTTGATCGCAACCCCGACGGCGCGGTCCCTTGGATGACTTTCGAGACGCGCACCCAGACGCCAGCATCGGTGCTCCGGGAGGCCACTCGAGACGCACTTCGGCATGTCGAGGAATTGTCGTCCTTGCCGCGCCTGCTCCAGGAGAGGCGCGCCCTCATCGAGAGGTGGCGCCGCTGGGCCTACTTCGAGCGCCGGGATGAGGGGTGGCGGGAAATGCTCCCCTACCGCTCGCTCCGCGAGCTCGAGGAGGTGCTTGGGGGCCGGCCTGGGGAGCCGGTCGACGCGCGGCGGGACAGCCGCCTCCGAGATGAGGTGATCGAGGCCATCTCTCTTTCCGAGGGTCTCCGGCATCCCGGCCTCGTGTCGAGGTACCTCGGACTCCAGATGACTCGCGTCAAAGGAACCTCGATCCACTCGTATCGCCTCTTTCCCAAGGAAGCCTTCTCAGTTACCGTGCCCAGCTACGGGACGCTCGGTGAGTACCTCGAGTGTGCGCCCGATGCCCTGGAGCTGACTGCCAAGGAGCAGTTCGGTCGAGCGCGGTTGCGGATCTCTCTTGACCTTCTCGAGATGCTCGAGCTGATCCGGTCGGGTTACCGACCCAGCCCGGCAGACCTGCAGGGAATGTTCGTCAACCTCCTGATCTTCAGAAACGAGCTGATGAACTTGCCCTTTAATCGCATCGTTGTCACTCAGGACGAGCGTGACCTGTACGAGATTGCAGCGAGCCCCGACAAGCAGGTGGGCGTCCGGCTCTCGCTGAAGCCGTATCGAGTTGACGCTGGTGCCTCGGCATGAAGATCCGGCAGCAGGACCAAGAGTTTAGGAACCCGAAGGTCTTCTATCCCGACCCGAAGAACGTCGATCTGGATCGTGTTCTCGTCAATCTCTTCATGCTCCTGAAGTGTGATGGCCAGCGGGCTGGGATGAAGGGGCGCCCCTCCAGAGCTATCGAAAGTGTGGCTCATCACGCTGAGCAACTGGCGGGGATGCCAGGAGTTACGGGCTTCAAGGAGCATCCGGAGGTCGCCAAGGCGTGGCTCGAGAGCGACATCTTTGACTTGGTGAACCGCGGTGGGATCAAGGAAGCAGTCGCGTCGCTGCGTCCGCTCCACCTCGACGCCCACAAGATCCGTGTCGCCAAGCACTGCCGCGACTACAACCACGCGGATGCGCTGTACGCCATGCTCGAGCATGCCGACAAGCAGACGGTGCTCGACCTGCGGGCGTACCTCGACCGGGGGCGAGATCCGGGAAGCAGCCATCCAGACTCGCAAGCCCACGTCGACCTGGACACTTTGACCGTGATCAAGCTCGTTGAGGGCCTTGGAGACCTGCACAAGTCCGGCGACCGACTGACCGCAGCGCCCCCCGTGTGCCGGGGACAAGGGCGAATACTGTGCGATGACATCCAGCGGCTCTTGGCCTATCAGGACTCCGTTCCGCGCCCGGTGATGATCGACTACCTCAAGACGGTCATGGGCCTACATCTGGCTCTGTACGTCTTACGCTTGCGACGCCAACTCTCTGGCTGGATTCGTGAGCGGACGCCGCACAAGGCTTGCGGTGAGTGCCCTGTCTGGGGCTCGTCTCCCCAGCCCTTTCATGACTGCCCCTACAAGCTGACTCTGATCACCGATATGGGATCGGACTTCCGCTCGCGAATGGCTCAGCTGGCGCAGGGTAGCGCCGCGACGGAGTATGGCGACCTCGCAGAGCTCGTGCGAGCGATATTCACCGTGAACCAGCTTCTACGATATGCCTCCGAAGAGAAACAACTCGGGATCGCTGAGGAGCCCGCGGATGTCATGCGGCTGCTCTCCTCTCCCCCGGAACAGTTCGACGCGGATTTCCGGGCGCGCCTCAAGGAGATCCAGCGGGAGAATAGTAGCGACGACGAAGCGCTACCGCCGGAGGTTCAGGCGATCCTCGCAACCGAACTCTCGCCCTTCGAGAAATTCATCGAGATCGTGACCCATGTCCGGCAGAAGCACCACGTGGGCTACCTCACCGAGGACCTCGACAAGCTGCTTCAGAAGAACACTGACTGGGGCGTGCTGGTTCAGGGGAGATCGAAGGTGAACCCGCGTCGGTGGCGCCTTGGTGGGAGATTACTCGAGGTGATGGTCCAGTTGGCTGTCCTCAAGTACGACGACAACGACACAGGGAAGAGCTTCTACAGCGACGACGTCTTGGTGGAGGACTTCCTGACGTGGATTGAGCATCGATATGGGTTTGTCATCGGGCCCTCCGTCACGGACCCGGAGCTTCGCCCAGTCACCCTCGACGAGCATCGGGCCTATCGGGAGAACGTCAAGGGGCTGAAGGACCGGCTTCGTGAGATCGGGTTCTTCGACGACCTTAGCGACGCCTTCAATGCGCAGCGCATTCGGCCTCGCTATCCGATCGCGCGCTCACAAGGGCAGCGATGATCACGCCTATATCGCGGGCGGATAAGCACGAACTGCTGGCGACACATCTCCTCCCGCAGATCCGCACCGCACTCTCGGCGGCGGGGCCTGGCCAGCGTCTCCGCGTGACGACTCTGCCAGTGCCGGTCATGGAGAGGCTGTGCCAGGACCTCCAAGGGGATGTTCGCTTTCGCGCCCGGATGCTGGCGCAGGACGCCTCGACGGTCTCGTGGCTCGCTACTTCGACGAAGCTCATCGAGCTACGGAACGTCCTCATCGAGCCGCTGCTCGTCTTCATCCCGCCCGACCTGCGCACGGCGGCTGAGGACTCCCTTGACATCGCAACGTTCACCGAGTTGGCACTGCGTAACGTCGCCGATGACATGCGAGAAGAGCTTCTCCGGCGTCTCAACGAGCCGCTGAGGGGGCTCGTGACGCGTGCCTTGCAGTACGTCCGGCTGGAGCGCATCGCCCTCAATGCCGACGAGGGCGTGGACTACCTGCTATCGGTTGTCAAGAATGGCTCGTCACCTGAGGCAGCGGGTGCTGCCCTCTACTGCTTCGGTCTCGTGCCTGATCTGGAGGCGTTCCGAGATCCCGATATCGAGAAGCGGCTGTCAAGGAACTGGAACGCCGTTCGGGTCCTCGATGACGGCAGTGCCTCTTGGCCAGCGCGCATCCAGAAACTGCGCCTTGACCCAGACACTATTCAGAATCGCCTCTTTAGTTTCCTGCGGAATCGCAAGCCCTCGGCTCGTTCATGGGGGGGCGACCTCGCCCACTCCGAGGAGTGGGGCGATCTGACATTCGATCGCTGGCGCTTCGTTGGCGACGTCGAGGATACGGCTGGAGTGCGGCTGATCGTGGAGGAACTGGGTCTGCCCATGCAGAAGCCAGATGAGGTCTCAGGTGCGGCCCGCCTTCCAGTGCTGGACTTGGGCGACCCCAAGGCTACGCTGAAGGTCAGCTTCCGTTCCGAGCCCAGGCCCGCGGCGGTCCCGGCGTGGACGCACTACCGATTCCAGATCCTCGCGACGTCCGAAAGTGCTCCCGTTGTGGCGTGGGAGAGCAACAGCTTTTCAAAGCCCGCTGGCAGGAACCAGACGGTTCGACGTTCCGTGAAGGCCAAGGACCTGCACTCCCTCGAGGAGGGCACGTACTTCGCCAAGGTCGACGCCTACGACGCGAACGGCAACCTCTTGACCACGGTTCGGCCTCTGGACCCGCGCAGTGACGATGGCCAAGCCGAAAACGAGTCAGGCTACTTCCTCGTCGTCCGGGGCGAGACCGAGGTCGAGGGTCCGGAAGCGCGCGCGGTCTTTACGACGTCGCTTGTCGACGCCTGGGCGTCTCTGGCAACGCGGGCCCTGGGAGCGAGGTCGCAGGCGGCGCCGCCGCTAATCGGGGACCTCTACGGCCGCTGGGCCGAGCCCATGAAGGCCCCGACCCGGGGTGACGTGCACTTCGCGCTTGACCACAGCGATGGTGCGGGGCACACGATCGTGGTTCCCGGTCTCCTCCGTAAGATCGAAGCCGCGAGTTTGGAGCATCCAGACCACCTGGGCCTCTACCGCCTCGACCTTGCCGTTCCGAAGCTCGCGGACGTCACGATCGAGCGCCGAGACCAAGGCCTATCGCAGTGCCCGGGCATTCAGGCGTTTCTTGCGGCGAGGAGGCGCCTGTTCGATGCCGTTTCGAAGCAGCATGCGGGGCGAGCGCCGGCCCAAGACGAGCTCGAACGCAGCGGGCTGATAGAGACGGCCGACCTTCTCGCGCTGGAAGCGGAAGTCAGCGCCTACTTGGACGCCTATCTTGGGCTCGTGAATCACGGTGGTTCAAGGGCGGTAGTGAGCCTCCTCTCGCAACTTGATGTCGTCGATCTGCGGTGGACGCCGAGCCAGGTGGACCCCGGTCGAGGGCTGCTCCTCGTGCCGACTCACCCCGTGCGGGTCGCTTGGCACTTCCAGCATGCGCATCAGCTCAAGCACATCATCGACGCATGGCAGGACGGTTCAGAGGAATCCGAGGATTTCCGAGCCCTCGTCACCCAGTTCCGGCGGGAGGTCCAGCCGACGCACACTCCGCCTGTGATCTTCGACGGGCGCGGCCGCGGGTATGTCGAGCAAGGCCCCCTCACCGCTCACTGGTCGCTCTTCCTGCCCGACCATGGTTCCGACTCCGTGGTGCTGGACATCGCGGCAACGCGAGACCGCGCGCAAGCACTCCTCGGTGTCAGCGGATCGAGCAGCGCTTTGCCAGGCGTTGGTGGCCGCGATCTGGCTGCGCGGCTGTTCGAGTACCTGCAGCTACACCCATACGTTGAGCAGCTCCACATCAATGCCTTCAATCCCGGAGACGCATCTCTGGTGGCGGACGCGCTTCGCGAGCTTGAGCGAAAGCGGCGCGAGCAGATGGACGGACCGCTTCGCTACGTCGTTCGCCTCTTCGCGCCGCGAGCTGGGATCGAGCATACGGGCGACAGCTTGGAGTCCCTTCTTGACCCGGCGCGCCAGGTCGGTGAGGACGACGAGTTCGCCCTGGCTTCAAGCAATCACCTGCACCCGAAGCTGGTCTTCGCGAGAAACAGTACCGAGGACTTCCTCGCGCATCCGTCGGATTTCCCTGCCCACGTGTCCATCCTCCTTGAGCAATTCTCCGTTCGGTCACGGGTGGGCAAGGTGGCCGGGCTTCGTCGTGGGTCCTTCGTGGCAGGCCTGATCCAGGAGCCCGAGATCCAGTCGGAAGAGCGGAGCGGAGCGTTCTCTTGGCACAAGGGCCTGAACCCACGGGCGTCCAGTGTTGCAAACGCGTGGGAACGAGGTCTTGTGGCCGGGATAGCCGCCGCGCAACGGGTGCAGGCGCTCGCGACCCTGGGGCCAGAAGGGCCGCTGGACGTTGCTCCACTGCTGGCAATGCAGCTGGACCCGCGTGGGCTTGCCCTGCTCAAGCAAGTTCATGTCACAAGCGACTGGGTGTTTACGATCGACAGAAACCTGGGCCTGGAGTTCTACGACGCTCCCAGCGCTTCGCGTGAAGCGGGATACCTACTCGATTTCGCTCCAGAGTATCTCCAGCAAGACCGCCTCCGGCTGATGCTTACGACGCGAAGCACGCATGAGCTTGAAGCTATCGTGCGACCCGCGATCGAGAGTTTTGGGCTGAAACTGCCTCCGGCCGGCGAGGTTGCCGCACTCGAGGCTCTCCGGTCGCTTTCGGGGCGGCTTGCGTTGCGCTTCATGGCATCCCCTACGCAGACCGCTGAGGTCGTCGGCCTCCTGCTGGCACGTTGGCTCCTCGAGCACACCGGCCTTCTGGAGGACAGGATCGTCGTGCCTCTCGATGCTCATCGGACTTGGTTCTCGGGCGCGAGCGGCAGCCAGCAGCGTGCTGACCTCCTCTTACTCAGCTTCGACAGCAAGACTCGGACGATCTTTGGGCAGGTTGTTGAGGTCAAGCTGCGTGAAGAGCTGGCCACTGCAAGTCGCACCCAGCTCTACAGGAAGATGCGCGACCAGTCTGAGAACACCGTGACCGTGCTTCGATCGCTCTTCGACCCAGATCGGTTTCCCACGCGCCGCGCGGACCGGCTGCTCAGAGCGAAGGAGCTGTCGACAGCTCTGGCGTTCTATGTGCGTCGCGCCCGGCGCTACGGACTCCTGGGCGAGCCTGAGGCACAAGCGGCTCTAGATTTCGTACAGGACCTCGATGCAGGCTACCGGCTCGACCTGACCACGGTCGGCGTCGTTTTCGAGAGGGCCGCGGCGGGTTCACACGTGGACGAGGACGAGCCTGGGTACACGGTCCACCGCTTCGGCCTGGACGCCGCCAACCGCCTCATGCAAGCTGCCTGCGGGCGCTTCGAAGGGTTCGTGACCACGACACGCAGTTCTGACGCCATCACGAGCGAGGCGCACCACCCCACTCCGTTGACTCTTCCCCCAGCCGAGCGGGGAGCTGAGTTCGACTCCTTCCGTGATTCCGTTGACCGAGCTAGTCCTGGCCTACGGAGGTTGAAGCCTGACGGGCGGCCGAAACCACCGGAGGTCCCCGCCCCGAGTCCGTCGCACCCAGTCGAGAAGCTCTCAAGGCCGGAGTCTGACCCGGTGACGCCAGTTGTGCCGGTGGCGAGCGACCGAAATCAGGAGCGCGAGCCGGGCTCGGATGTCGCCCCCGCGAAACCGGAGATCAAGGACGACTCGTACGCCACGGCGCTTCCGGAGCCGGCTGTGGCGGCCGAACCATCACGCGTCAGCACGTTCGGAGCCCTGGCAGATGCGCCCATTGAGAACATCGTGCCCGAGATTCTTCTCGGCGCGACCGAACTGTCCGGTCAATACGGCGTCTTGGGTCGTTTCGGCTCCGCCAAAGTCGGCATCGACTTGAACGGCTGCAACACGATTAGCTTGTTTGGTGTCCAAGGATTCGGCAAGTCGTACACCCTCGGTGTGATCTCCGAGATGGCCACTAAACTCGCTGCCGGAATCAACGTCCTGCCTGCTCCGCTCGCCACCGTAATCTTCCACTACCACAAGTCCGACGCCTACGCGCCGGAGTACGCATCGGCCGTTCACCCCAACCAGAAGAGTCGCGAGATCGAGATCCTGAAGGCGGAGTACGGAGGGATGCCCGCTGGCCTGGACGACATCGTTCTGCTCACCCCGGCTGCGAAGGTGGAGGAGCGAAGGCGCGAGTTTCCCTCGCTGGAGGTCCGACCCATCAAGTTCAGCTCGAGCGAGTTGGGCGCCGAGAGCTGGAAGTTCTTGCTCGGGGCGTACGGCAACGACTCCCTCTACGTGCGGCAGATGGTGGGGATCATGCGCCAGCACCGGTCTGGGCTGACTCTGGACGTATTCAAGAGGGAAATCGCCAACTCCGGGCTCCCGTCAGCATCCCGGACGCTGGCCGATACGCGGGTCGGGTTCGCCGAACCCTATATCGACGACAGCGCGAGGCTGAGCGACCTTCTGCGGCCAGGCCGCACAGTGATCGTCGACCTCCGGGACGAGTGGATCGAGAAGGACGAAGCACTGGGGCTGTTCGTTGTCATGCTCCGGATCTTCGCGGCGAGTCGCTTCGAGGGCAGGAGCTTCAACAAGCTGGTCGTCTTTGACGAGGCCCACAAGTACATCACCGAGAGCGACTTGATCGGTCAGGTGGTGGAGACGATTCGGGAGATGCGTCACCAGGCGACCAGTGTCGTGATCGCAAGTCAGGATCCCCTTTCGGTCCCTCGCGCAGTTGTTGAGCTCACGTCCATTCTGCTCATGCACAGGATGTCATCGCCGCAGTGGCTGAAGCACTTGAAGAGCGCAATATCGGCTCTGGACGACGTCACCGAGGGGCAGCTCGCGACCCTGAAGGCCGGAGAGGCGCTACTGTGGGCGCAACGCTGCACCGACCCGCGGTTCACCCAGCGGCCCCAGAAGGTCACAATCAGGCCCCGGTTCACGCAGCACGGCGGCGGCACGAAGACCGCCGTGGCGGGGCAAACTGTACGGTAGCCTTGGACATCACACGGTGCCCGTCTAAGCCAAAGGTAGGCACACTGAGCCAGGGGATTCGTAGGCCCGCGACGATCACTTCAAAGGCGTCAGGTCCCGCAGCGCGCCGGGCGGCGGCCCCTCAGTGTGTCGAGGCCGGGTACTGCTCCGGCGCGGCGCCGCGAATGTTCCCTTCTGGGGCGGCAGTCGGGTGGTGTCCGCGCGCGTTCCGCTGACCGCACGCGAGCGGAGGTGCTGGCGGAGGTCGATGAGGTGACCGCTCCATACGAGTCGATGACCGCCGACGAACTCGAGCGCGCGACGCGGAGTTTCGACCGCGAGTTCGTGGCGCTCGAGTCGCGCCCGCTGACGGGTGCGGAGCGGACTCGCTTCGAGCAGGCGCGTCGCAAGCCCGGTCGGCCCCGCCGCGGCGACAGCGCCCGCGTCGTGTCGGTCAGCATCGAGCGCTCTCTGTTGGCCCGTGTCGACGCCGAGGCGCGCCGACTGGGCATCTCCCGCGCTGCACTCGTCGAACGAGGCCTGCGCCGAGTCCTCGGGCGCCGAGGGCGGCCTCGACGATTCCGAACGGCGCCACGTGGTGCGCGTCGGTTTTCTCGGTCAGTACGGGTAGAAGAGCGCGACGTGGGCCGGTCTTGCGTCCTCCGGAACGTGGGCCGTGAGGTTGGCGATCAGGGCGGGGGAGATCGCCCGGAGTTCGGCCAGGGCCGCCTGGGCCGTCGCCGCGTCGCCGAGGGCGAGGGCTTCGTCGATGCGGGCGAGTTCGCGGAAGACGCGGATCTCCGGCGCGGCTGAGTCCGGGGGGCAGGCGGCGTCGAGGTCGGCGCGGGCGTCCGCCTGGTCCTGGGCGCTCGCGTCGGCGAGGCGGGTGGTGCGCAGGCGCCAGCGGGCCGCGGAGCGGCGGACGTGGTCGGGGATCGCGGGGGAGTTGGCGAGGCGGGCGAGCCTGTGGAGCGCGCGGGGCGACGTTCGCGGGTCGAGGAGGACCTCTCCGCGGGACGTGGCGAGCGCCAGGAAGGCGTCGTCGCCGGGGCCCATCGCGCCCACCGTCTCGAGCCTCTGGCGGAACTCGAGGGCCGCATCGAAGGCCTGGCGATCGCCGAGCGCCGCGGCGAGCCGCAGCCACTCGCACAGGGGGCGCGAGACCTCGTCGTAGCTGAAGCCCGCGAACTGGGCGCGGGCGAGCTCGGCTTGCAGCGAGAGCGCCTCCTCCGGGCGGCCCGTCGCCGCCAGCAGGCGGCCGATGGCGCCGTGGACAGCGAGTTCCGGGGCGAAGGACTCGTGCGGAGGGTTGGGCACGGCCTGCCGCGCCAGGGCCAGGGCCTGCTCGGGCTGCGGGCTGCCGGTGTCCGCCGCGTGCTGCACCACGTGCGCGATGACCCGCATCCGCACGGGCCGGGGCAGGCGCTCGAGCCAAGCGCGGGGCGGGACGTCGAGCTCGCCCCGGTTCTCTTCGTGGCGGGCGGCGACGGCTTCCACGAACTGGAGCAGGTAGCCCTCGTCGGAACCGGAGTGCCAGGTGCGGCGGGCTCGGCGCGCCGCGTGGCGCACGGGAGACCAGGAGGTGAGCCCGCGCTCGGTGAGGACCAGCCGCAGCAGCGTGTCGCCGATCCGCCGCTGCTCGCTGGGCGAGCAGTCGATCAGCCGCGCGAGCAGCGCCTCGTTGTACAGCGCTTCGGTGGCCTCCGCGGCCGACTTGAAGGCGTGCACCTCGAGCCGGCCTTCGGCGGCCTCGCGGGCCTCGGCCTCCTGCTCGGCGCAGACCAGGAACCGGCGGATGCGCGGCGCCGTGCGGGCGACGGCGTCGATCTTGAGCGGCAGGCCGGTGACGGGGCCGAGGCGGCCGGTCTCGTCGATGCTCGCCGAGGCCACCGCGTCCGCGACCACCGGCACCCGCGAGACGCGCGCGACGAGGTGCAGGAAGAAGGCGAGGCCGAGGCTGGGGCCCTCGATCACGGTCTCGAGGCGGGCCCAGCCGCTGCGCGCGACGTGCGAGGCGAGGCGCACGACCGAGGGCGGGGTCTGATGCGGGCGCAGCGACGAGAGCAGGACGGGGAGCGAGCGCGGCAGCGCCGCCCGCGCCTGGTCCCACGAGCGGCTCGCGACCGCGCCGAGGTTCGCGTGGCCGGGGACGCGGGGGGCGTCGAGATACCAGAGCGTCGCGGTCTGCTCGCGCACCGTGACGACGGGAACTCGGCCCTCGGGGTTCGGGGGAGCGGCGAGGTCCGCGATCCGGCAGGCGGCCTCGAACGGCGGCCCGCCGTCCGGCGGCCACAGCCAGGGGCCGGCAGCGAGCACGTGGCGGAGCCGCCGGCGCGCGGCGGGGTCGGTGCGGCCCTGGCGGAGCGCGTCGAGCATGGTTCAGCGGGCGAGGCCCCACCAGGCGTCGGGGTCGTTCAGCGCCGCGCGCCGCAGGCGCTCGTCGCGTGGCACCTGGCGCAGCGGGACGCCGGCCGCGACGCGGCGGCCCAGGTCGTCGACCGGCGCGAGCGCGGCCTCGAGCCGCTCGCCGCGTCCGGCTTCGTGCAGCAGGATCGTCACGCCCTCGAGGTCGTCGCGCGACCGGCACAGCGCGACCCACTCGGCGGGCCAGTCGGGGGCGTCGTCGTCGATCCTCGGCTCGAGGGCCACGAGCGGCGAGAGCAGCGCCTGCGCGCGCTCGACCGCGCGGCGCTCCAGCGTCGCGCGCGCCGCAGGGGAGAGCGAGCGCGCCCACTGGCGCGGTCGCGCGAGCTCGGGGTCGACGCGGCCGGCGACGAGCGCGGTGAGCCGATCGTCGCCGAGATGGCGGGGCTCGACGAGTCGCGCGAGCATGCCCGCGGCGACGGCCGCCGACCAGCCGTCGCGGGCCAGGGGCCGGATCTGCTCGACGAGCCACGGGTCGGAGCACGAGGCGAGCCAGTCGGCGAGCGGCGCCTCGAGGGGAGCGTCCGGCGGGACGACCTCGCGCAGGAGCAGGCCCTTCTCGCCGGGTACGACGAGGAGGGTGAGGCGCGAGGTCGTGACGGCGACCGGGCCGGAGCGGGCCAGGTCGAGCCAGGCGACGTTGGGGTGCTCGGGCGACTGCAGCACCGCGTCGGCGCCGTCCGGCGAGGCGCGCACGGTGATCGGCCCCTCGCTCGCGAGCTCGAGCAGGCGCGGCGCGTCGATCGCGTACGCGGCCGTGAGCCCCGCCTCGGCCAGGCCGGGGTGGGCGACCGGCGCGGTGCGCGCGCCCGCGGCCAGCATGGCGAGGGTGACGGCGGCGCCCAGCCCGCTGGCCGCTCCGACGTCCGACTCGGGCCAGGCCAGGGGCTCGGCGTCCACGAGCCGCGCGTCGGCGATTCCCAGCTCCGCCAGGAGCCTCTCGTCGATCCGGTCCGTCATGGTCATGCGTCCTCGTTCGAGGGCCAGTCCAGCTCCATGGCCTTCAGGCCCTCGAAGACTTCCCTGAGAGCCGCAGCCCTGTCGGCCTCCACGCCGCGCTCGCGCACGTGCGCCGCGATCGCGTCGCGGAGGCGCTTCAGGGCCCGGCATTGCTGCTGGTCGAAACGATTGCGGGTCTTGCGGTCGAGGTGCCCGAACTCCGCCACGACGGCTTCGGGGCAGGTGAGCTCGCCGAGCGCGAGTCGCCGGCGGGCCTCGATCGCCTTGCGAAACGTGGAGTCGGCGCCCTTGCGGAGGTGGGCCGCGGCGGCGGGGGCGATGGTGTCGAAGATCGTCGCGGCGGCCTCGCGCAGGATCTCGCGCGCCGCCTCGAGCTCGCCGTCGGTCGCGCCGGGCTCGGGGGCGACGAGCTGCTCGACGTCGAGCTCGCCCCGGCGGCCCTCCCTCCGGAAGTGGTCGATCAGGCCGTTCTTCAGGCTGCGGACGAGGTAACGGGTGACGGCCTCGTCGCTGCCCGGGTCCGTGGCCCGCACGCCGCGCGGTCCCTTGTTCGCGAGGCGCACCCAGATCGTCTGCACCGCCTCCTCGAGCACCTCGCGAGGACCGCCGACGTGGCGGGCGAGCCGCCGCAGGTGGCCGTAGAGGACGCCGTTGGCGAGGCTGCGGGCCGCGTCGACGGCCGGGTCGCCGACGAGGCCGCCGCACTGGCGGAAGGCGTCCAGCAGCGTGAGCTCAGCCACGGGTTCTCCGGCCTGGAGCCGCCGATCGCCGGCGAGGTCGAACCGCGCGCTCCACGCGGCGGTCGCCAGCCCGGCCGGACGGGACCAGGTCGACGACTGCGGCCCGGTCGCCCCCGCCTCCTGTTGCCCGGTCATGCCGCGCACCCCCTTCGAGGGCAGGACGCGCGCGCGACGCGGATCTGACATCTGGCGCCATGGCGGGGGTAAGAGTACCCGGCCGCGCGCGGCTTCGCGTCACACGTGGCCACCCCCGTGCGTCGGGGGAGCGGAGGGAGAAAATGCTCGACGAGGAGCGCGAGGACCTGCCGGTGCCGGACAGCGGGGTCGACGCGGAGCCGAGCCTCGCGGAGCAGGCGGTCGAAGTGGAGCGCGACCTCTCGAGCGCCATCGCCCACGTCCTGAACTCGCTCGACGGCGGCGCGGTTCCCTACGCGGCCGCCCCGGCGACGGCGCTGATCCTGCTGGGCGCCCGCTGCCTGCGCGATCTGGGCTGGCCGGAGGAACGCGCGCTGGCCACGGTCGCCGAGGCCTTCACGGGCGACCGCGCTGCCCACGGCCTGGACCGCTCCCGCCCGAACTGACCGGTCAGGCGCCGCTAAAGGGCTGCCGTCAACGAAGGCTCGCGCGGTCGTGTAACTCGTCGCGCGAGGGGTACGGGCCGTGGCTGAGCTTCCCGGGCTGCGTCGCCACGAAGCGCTCTCGGGCCGCTTCGTAGCCGGCGCTCGCGCGCATCTGGTCCCTCAGCAGGTTCCCGACCAGGCAGGCGACTGTGGTGCCGAGTTCGGCCGCGCGGAGGCGTGCCCACCACAGCACGTCCTCTTCGACAGCGATGGTGATGTGGGGCATCGGGCGCCTCTGGGGAGTCAGCGTACCACCGGGCTCGTCGCGATGCGCTCCGCTTCCTTGCGGATGCCGTCGAGCATGCCGCTGAAGACGATGCCGTGGAGGGGGAGGACCGCGTACCAGTAGGCGAGGCCGGCGAGGCCGCGGGGGAGGAAGCGGGCCGTCTGGACCAGGCGGCAGCGGTCGGGGGCGGGGCCGGGCTCGATCGTGAACTCGAGCAGGGCCTCGCCGGGGAGCTTCATCTCGGCGCGCAGCGAGAGGCGGCGGTCGGGGTCGAGGCCGGTGACGCGCCAGAAGTCGAGCGGCTCGCCCCAGGCGACGGTCTCGGGGTCGCGGCGTCCGCGCCGCAGGCCGGGGCCGCCGACCAGGCGGTCCATCGCGCCGCGGATGCGCCACAGCACGTCGGCCGCGTACCAGCCGTGGCCGCCGCCGATGCGGCACACCGCGCGGAAGGCGGCGGACGCGGGGGCGGCGACGGCGACCTCGCGGCGGTCGACGAACGCCGTGCCGCCGGACCAGTCGGGGTCGCCGGGGACGGGGCCGGCCATCGACCACGTGGTCTCGGTGCCGCCGCGCTCGGCGCGCTCGAGGGCCTGGCGGATCGCCTCGCGGACCGGCGTCAGGCGCTGCGGCATCCATCGCGCGGCGTCGTCGTCGCGGCACACGACGCGGTTGCGCAGGCCCTCGGCCAGCGGCCGCGCGATGTGCTGCGAGACGGGCGTCACGAGGTGGATCCACAGCGAGCTGAGCCGCGGCGTGAGCACCGGCAGCGGCAGGATCACGCGCCGCGGCAGGCCACGCTCCTCGGCCATCACCTGCATCAGGTCGCGGTACGAGAGGACGTCGGGGCCGCCGATGTCGAGCGTGCGGCCGGCCGTCTCCGGGGTGTCGAGGCAGGCGACGAGGTAGTGCAGCACGTCGCGGACGGCGATCGGCTGGCTCTCGGTGGCGACCCAGCGCGGCGTCACCATCACCGGCAGGCGCTCGACGAGATAGCGCAGGATCTCGAACGAGGCGGAGCCGGAGCCGATGATCATCGCGGCGCGCAGCGTGGTCACCGGCACGCCGCCGGCGGCCAGCACGTGCTCGACCTCGCGGCGCGAGGCGAGGTGCTCGGAGAGGCCGTCGCCGAGCTCGCCGAGGCCGCCGAGATAGACGATGCGGCCGAGGCCCGCGCGGGCGGCGGCCGCGCCGAAGCGAAGGGCGAGCTGGCGATCCTGCGCGGCGTAGGCCTCGCCCGCGGCCAGCATCGAGTGGACGAGGTAGTAGGCGGCGGCGCAGCCCGCGAGGCCGCGCTCGAGCGCCGAGTCGTCGGCGACGTCGCCGGCGACGATCTCGACGCGCGGGTCGCTCGCCCACGGACGGTCGGCGAGCTTGCGCGGCGTGCGCGCGAGGCAGCGCACGCGCCAGCCGGCCTCGAGCAGCCGCGGCACCAGCCGCCCGCCGATGTACCCGGTCGCCCCGGTCACGAGCACGAGCCCGCGGTCGCTCACGTCTGCCGAAACCTCGTTGCGCCGGTGCGCTGCGGCTACTCGAGGGTCCACTCGCCGTGGGCGCGCACGGCGTCGTACATGGCGTCGGGTGCGAGGTCCGCGCCGTTCGGCCAGGTGACGGCACCTCCGACGCAGGCGGCGCCGGCGAAGATCGCCGGATCGCGCAGAGGCTCGAACACCGTGCCCACGACTGCGGGGCTGGCCAGGAATCCGGCCATCGCCACCCCACCAGTCGTGCCGTCGACGAAACGGACCCGGAGCTGGAATCCCGGCTGTGCTTCGACCCGTGCCACTCGCCACGGGGCGGTGGTCTGCACAGGTGGAGCTACGGAAGGGGCGCGATCCGCTTCGGAGGCCGGAGTTGGCGGCATTCGTTCCAATCCTCGAGCAGTTCCTGCCGATGTCTCGAAGCCCACTCTAGCACCAGCGCCAACGCGCGGGGCGGGAGAGAACCGCGCAGGATCGACAGAGTCCCGATCTCGATCAACGCCTCGTGTTCTGCGTACATCGCGTGGAAGTGCGGCGGTTCGTGGTCTCGCCAGAACATCTGGATCACGATGCCGTAGAAGACGCTGATCGTGGGCACGTCGGAACGTACCTCGCCCGTTCGCCAGCAGAGGTCTGGGTTGCGCCGGACGACCGTTGACCGTGGCGGGGGGCGGTCGTAGGCTCTGCCGCACATCCCTTCGACGAGTTGGACCTGGTGAGGAGGCCGCGATGCGCTGGGCGTGCGCGCTGCTTTGGGTCGTGTTCGCGAGTGGGGCCGTCGCGCAGGGCGGGTACCGCGTGGGCGACCGGGTCGAGGTCGACATCATCATGTCGGGCGCACCCGAGCGGGCGATGTACCGCGCGGGCACGATCGAGAAGTTCGAGGACGGGGACGTCCACGTGCGGCTCGACAACGGGGAACTTCGCAAGATCCCGCTGCGATCCGACAAGCACTGGGTGCGGCCTGCGCAGCGCGGGGCGGCTCGGCCGCCGGGTGATGCGCCGGAACAGCGGACGGGCACCGCGCCTGACCGCCCCTCCCGCCGGCCCGCGGCCCGCGGCGTGCAGCCAGGGGACCGGGTCGAAGTCGACATCATCATGTCGGGCGCGCCGGACCGGGCGATGTACCGCACGGGGACGGTCGAGCGCGTCGAGGGTGGCGAGATCCACGTGCGGCTCAACAACGGGGAGATGCGCTCGTTCCCGGATCGGCCCGACAAGCACTGGGTGCGGCCCTCGGACGATCCGCCGCCGCAGGCGCCGCGTGCGCCGCGCGAGCCGCGTGCTCCGCGTGCGCCCGCCGAGTCGGCACCCGCGCCCGCACCTCGTGCGCCGGCGCCTCCCGCCGACGGGCCGGTCGTGCGCGTGCCGCGGCCTCCCGCCGCGCCCGCGCCGGCTCCTCCGGCCGCGCCGCCGGCTCCGGCCGCGCCGGCCCCGGGCGGCCCGCGCGGTGAGACGCCGCAAGGCGCGCCGCCCGACGGCGTCTACGTGTGCCAGAAGATCGGCCAGACCTACATGGGCCTCGGCGACCTCGACATCCGCGGCGGTCGGTATCGCGGCATCGGGCCCGACCGCGGGTTCCACCCGTTCACGGTGAAGGGCGGCGGCGAGATCACGTGGAGCGACGGCATCGCCGGCCTGCCCGACGGATGGACGATCCGCCGCAGCTTCTACGCGGGCCTCGACGAAGGCGGCCGCCCGATCATCAAGATCGACTACACGTCACGCTCCGGCTGGAACGACCGCATCGACTGCGTCCGCGAATAGCGGGCCCCTACCGTCGCGGGTCGAGGGGGAGGGTGACGGTGACGCGGGTGCCGCGGGGGCCGTGGAGCGGGCTCTCGAGGCGGATTTCGCCCGCGTGGATGGCGGCGATGCCGCGGGCGAGGTAGAGGCCGATGCCGGTGCCGCCCTGGGCGCGGTTCAGGGACTGGTCGACGGCGAAGAACTTCTCGAACACGCGCTCGTGGAACTCGGGGGCGATGCCGCGGCCGCGGTCCTCGACCTCGAGCCGGGCGCGGCCGTCCGCGAGCCGGCAGGCGATGCGCACCGGGCCGGCGCCGTCGGCGAACTTGATCGCGTTGTCGACGAGGTGTTCGACGAGCAGCGCCAGCAGCCGCTCGTCGCCGACCAGGCCGGGCACGGGCTCGAGCGAGCGCTCCAGCGCGAGGCCGCGCGAGGCGCACTCGACCTGGCTGACCGCGGCGACCCGCGCGCACAGCGCGGCGAGGTCGACGGGGCCGAAGTCGACATGGCGCTGGGCGACGCCGCGCTCGAGGCGCGAGACCTCGAGCATCTCGTCGATCAGCCGGCCGAGGCGCTGGCTCTGCTCCAGCGCCACCTTCAGGAACTCCTCGCGCCGCTCGCCCGCGGTGCCCTCGATCACGGCCTCGACGTAGCCCTGGATCACGGTCAGCGGCGTGCGCAGCTCGTGGCTGACGTTCGACAGGTAGCCCTGGCGGTGGCGGTCGAGCTCGAGGATGCGCTCCATCTGCAGCGCGTTGCCGATCGCGATCGCCGCCTGGTGGGCGAGCGTCGTGGCCAGCCGCAGCGCGTCGGCGTCGAACGGCTCGGGCGCGGTCGTCGTCTGCAGCAGCAGCACGCCGAGCTTCTCGCGCGGCAGCGCGATCGGCACGCACAACGCGGCGCGGAACGCGGCGCCGCCCGCCGCGCGGCGGAACGCCTCGCTCTGGTGGCCGTAGTCCGCCGCGCGCTCGGCCTCGACGCGACCGTGGCCGGAGACGAACACGCTGCCGGGCAGCCCCTCGTGGAACTCGAGGCGGATGTCGGCCAGCGCCTCGGGCGCGGGGTAGCCGAACGACGATCGCACGCGCAGGTGCTCGTCGAACAGCAGCACTGCGCCCATCTGCGCCGGGCGCACCGCCTCCACGCTGCGCCGGGCGATGCGGTCGAGCAGCGCGTCGAGCTGAAGGTCGCCGTTGAGGGCGTTGGTGATCTCCTGCACCACCTCGAAGTTGCGCAGCGCGCGCCGCTTTTCTTCGAACAGCCGCGCGTTGCGCACCGCCGCCGCCACCTGCGAGGCGATCGCGTCGAGCGCCACCAGGTCGCCCTCGTCGAAGGCGTGCAGCCGCTCCGACTCGACGTTGATCACCGCGAACACCTCGCCGGCGAGCCGCACCGGCACCGCCAGCTCCGAGCGGGTCGCGACCATGCCGGAGGGGCGGAAGCGCGGGTCCTCGGCGACGTCGCCGTCGACCACCACCTCGCCGTGCTCGGCGACGTGGCCGATCACGCCCTGGCCGAGCGGGATGCGGTGGCCGCGCGGCATCAGCGCCGCCGCGCCGGCCGCGCCGGCCAGCACGCACTCGCGGCTCTCGGCGTCGACCACGTAGATCGAGACCGCGTAGTGGCCGAACGCGCGCTGCACGTAGCGGGCGAGCGCGCCCAGCAGCTCGTCGAGCACGAGCGTCGAGCCGGCGATCTCGGAGGCGCCGGAGACGAGGGCGAGCTGGCTGGCGCGGCGGTCCTCCGCGTCGCGGACCCGCGCCTTGGCCAGCGCCACCGCGGTCTGGTGGGCGAAGGTGGCGAGCAGCGTGAGGTCGTCGTCGCGCAGCGCGGCCTCGGGCTTGACCACGACCAGGCCGCCGAGCGGGCGGCGCCCGGAGCGCATCGGCAGCAGCAGCGCGCACAGCCGCTCGCCGGGGCCGCCGAGGCCGACGGCGACGGGGTGGCCCTCGCGCAGCCGCGCGGCGGGGTCGGCGCCGGCCGCGTCGGGCCAGCGCGTGAGCACGTCGGTGGCGCGACGGCCCTGGGCCCCGGCGGTGCGCAGCGACCCGTCGGGCTCGAACAGCAGGATCGCGGAGTCGCCGCCGCCCAGCTCCGCCGCCTCGCGGGCGATCGCGCCCAGCACCTCGTCGAGCTCGCGGTCCTCGACCAGCGCGCGGTCGATCTCCCACAGCGCCTGCACCTGGGCGAGGTGGCGCTGCGTGCTCTCCAGCAGCCGCGCGCCGTCCAGCGCCGCGCCGAGCATCGCGCCGACGGCGCCGAGCGTGCGCCGTGCCGCCTCGCTCACCTCGCGCCGGACGCGGCCGCCGACGACCAGCACGCCGACGCCGTGGCCGCGGGCGAACAGCGGCGCGAACACGCAGGTGCGGAAGCCGCTGCGGCGGGTCGCCTCGCGGGCGTCGGGCGAGGCCGAGAGGTCCTCGACGACCCGGGGGGTGTCGGACTGCAGCACGCGGCCGAGCACCGCCTCGCCCGCCTGGAAGCGCGCGATCTCGGACGCGTACTCGAGGCTGAGGCCGACCACGTGCGGCGAGAGCGCCAGGTCGCCCGTCGCGGTCTCGCGCAGGAAGAGGGCGCCGGACTCGAAGCCCAGCCCGCGCACGGTGGACTCGAGCGCGGCCTGGATCGCCGCGGGCAGGTTCTCGGCGCGGGCCAGCGCGGCCGAGACGGAGCCGAGCAGGTCGAGCGCGCGGAGCGCTTCGTTTCCCGGGGCCGCGTTCATCCGCGCAACAGCGGCCGGTCGTAGAGCGCGGCGGCGCGCGGGCTGCGCAGGAACGGCAGCAGCGCGCCGCAGGCGGGGAACTCGAACAGGCTGCGGATCACCAGGCCGCGGCCGTAGGTGAACGGAGCGCCGGCGAGCGCGAAGCCGAGCACGATCGGCCAGGTGACGAGCGCGGCCAGGCAGTAGACGAGGGCCAGCAGCCGGCACAGCGCGATCCGGCGCAGCAGCCCCGCGGCCAGCAGCAGCCCCATCAGGGCGTGGCCCACGGCCTGCCACAACGGCCAGAAGGCCAGCGGTCGCGGCGCCTCGGCGGCACGCAGCCCCAGTTCGAGCAGGCCGGAGGCGGCGAAGAAGGCCGCGGGCAGAAGCAGGCCGGGCTCGCGCAGGGGGGAGGTCACCGCCGCATTATGGGCCGACGCGGCGCGCGGCGGCTACAATCCGCGCCGCGATGTCAGGGGACACGTGCGCACGCGAGCGCTGAACGCCGTGCCGGCCGCGCGGCTGCGCCCGCTGCTGGACGAAGAGGCGCGGCACTGGCTGCAGGCGCTGTCGTGGGACTACTCCGAGGTCGGCTCGGCGGTGATCTCGGGCCTGCAGCGGGGCAGCGTGTTCGGGCGCGTCACGGACGACGGCGGCGACGCGCTCGCCTACGGCTACGCGATCGTCGACGGCACCCGGGTGGTGATCGGCGGGCTGTTCGCGACCGCGCGGCTGCGCGGCCAGGGCGTCGAGGAGGTGCTGCTCGACGGGCTGATCGACGACGCTCGGCGCGACCTGGGGACGCTGCGCGTCGAGGCGCAGACGCTGTTCTGCACCGCGGAGGCGGCCGACGCGCGCCTCGTCCGCGCCGGCTTCGTCAGCCGCCCTCGCCACTACGTCGTGCGCGACCTCGACGCGCCGCTGCCTCCCGCGCCCGAGGCGCGGATGCGGGCGCTGCGGCGCGACGACCTGCCGGCGGCCTCCGAACTGATCTGGCGCAGCCACGAGGGCTCGCTCGACGCGCGCCTCAACTCCACCTACGCGACGGCGGCGACCACCCGCGGCTTCGTCGAGAGCATCGTGCTCCGCAACGGCTGCGGCCGCTTCGACCCCGAGGCCTCGCGCGTCGCCGAGACCGGCAGCGGGCGCCTCGCCGGCGTGCTGCTGGCGTCGCGCCTCAGCGCCGACAACGGCCACGTGTGCCAGGTGTCGGTCGCCCCGGGCCTCGAGCACCGCGGGATCGGGCGCGCGCTGCTGCTGCGCGCGATGGACGTGTTCCGGCGCGACGGGATGGGGCGCGCGTCGCTCTCGGTGACGGTGGGCAACGAGCGCGCGCGAGAGCTCTATGCGCGGCTCGGCTACGTGCCGCGCCGCACCTTCGCCGCCCACGCCTGGGCCCGTCCGCCCGCGCGGGTCGACGCTTGAAGCGCGCGGCCGCCACCATCCTCGCCTTCGCCCTGGCGTCGCCCGCCGCGGCGCAGGCCCCGCGCGGGCCGGAGTCCGGACCGGTCCTCGTGATGCCGCCCGAGGGCCCGGCTGATCCCGCGCGAGCGTTCCTCGCCGAGGCGATCGCCCAGCGGCTGCCGCGGGCGCTGGCGGCGCTGGGCGCCGACGCGATCACCCGCGCCGACCGCCTGCGCGCGCAGGCGGCGCTCGAGATCGCGGCGCCGCGGGTGTCGCAGGCGACCGCGATCCGCATCGCCGAGGTGCTGGGCGCCGCGCGCGTGGTGGTCGGCCGCCACTCGGGCGAAGGCGAAGAGCTCACGCTCGCGCTGCGCCTGCTCGACGTGCGGCGCGGCACGCTCTCCGCGCCGTTCACGGTGAGCGGGCCGCTGGACCGCGCCGCGCTGCTGGTCGACGAGCTGGCCTGGGACCTGGCGCTGGCGGGGCCGACGCCGCCCGCGACGACCCGCGCGGCGTTCCTCGAGGCGCGTCGCGCGCCCGCGCCGCTCGCCTTCCGCCGGCTGGGCGAGGCCCTCGCGAGCGCCGACGGCGGAGAGCGCCGCCGCCTGCTGCGGCAGGCGCTCGACGCCGACCCGAACTACGACGAAGCCCGCGTCGTGCTCGGCCGCCAGCTCGCCGAGGTCGGCGAGATGGCCGGGGCCCAGGACGTGCTGTCGCGCGTCGCGCCGACTTCGCCGCTCCTCCGGGAGGCGCGGCTCTTGTCGACGGTCGCGCTGATCGGCCTCGGCCGCTTCCAGGAGGCTGCGACCGTGGCGGGGCGGCTGATCGCCGGGAGCCCGACCGCCGCGGCCCTCAACAACCACGCGGTCGCGATGCTGCGCGGACGCGGAGCCTCGAAGGCGAGCGACGAGCTGCGCCGCGCGGTCGACCTGGCCCCGGGCGCGCCCGAGCCGGTCGCCAACCTGGCCCTCGCGCTGCTGCACGAGGGCGACGCTGCGGCGGCGGCGTTCTGGGCGCGCGGCGCAGTCGCGGCCGACGCCTCCGACCTCGGCGCGCGGGTCGTGCTGACCTGGGCGCTGACCGCCGCCGGCCAGCGCGAGGCGGCCGAGGCCGAGTGGCGCGCGGTGCTGGAGGCCGCTCCCTCCTGGGCGCACCTGCGGGAGCGCGACCTGTCGCGGCGCTTCGAGCGGCTGATGCTCTCCGAGCGGGTGATCGCGATCGACGCCGAGGGCCGCAGCGACGCCGAGATGGCGGCGGGCCTGCTGGCGCGCGCCGACAAGCTCTCGGCCCAGGGCGACCTCGACGGCGCCCAGCGCGCGCTGACCCGCGCGGCCTACCTCGACCCGTACGGCCCGCGCGTCCACCACATGCTGGGGCGCCTGCACCGCAAGCGCGGCGCGCGGCCGGAGGCGAAGAACGCGCTGCGGATGTCGCTGTGGTGCCGCGAGGACCCGGCGGTGCGTGCCGAGCTGGCCTCGCTGCTGCTGGAGATGGGCGAGGTCGACGAGGCCCACCGCGAGGCGCGGCTGGTGCTGGAGGCGGAACCCGGCAACGCGCTCGCCGCGGCCGTGCTCGGTCGCAAGCGCTGATCGCATCCCTATAATCGAAAGATGGGAAGCGGAAGCTTCGTGCTCGCGCTGTTGCTGCTGCAGGCCCCCGGTGCGCGCCCCGCGCCGCCGCCGGGGACGTCGTGGACCGAGGCCGACTCGCTGGCCGCCCGCTTCGGCGACCTCGAGGCGCGCTGGAAGAAGGGGGAGCGCCCGAAGAAGGGCGCGCGGCCGGTCGGCGTCGGCCAGTCCGAGCTCAACTCCTGGATCAACCTGACGATGGCGCCGAAGCTGCCGCCGGGCCTGACCGGCGTGAGCTTCACGCTGGGCCGCGACCGCATCGAGGGCCGCGGCACCGTCGACCTGCGACAGGTCGGCCTGCAGCTCGACGGCAACCTCGACGCGCTCGCGTTCTTCGGCGCGGTGCCGCTGGAGATCGCCGGCACGTTGCGCAGCGCGGACGGCTTCGGCACGTTCGTGCTGGAGTCGGTGCGGCTGGGCTCGTTCCCGGTGCCGCCGTCGGTGGTCGCCGACCTGGTGCGGCGCAACACGAAGGGCAAGGACTACCCCGAGGGCTTCGACCTGATGGCCCCGTTCCGCCTGCCGTACTCGGTCTCCCGCGTGCGGCTCGAGCCCGGCCGCGCCGTGCTCGAGTTCTGAACCCGCTCGAGACCCCGGTCCAGTTCGTCCGCGGCGTCGGGCCGCAGCGCGGCGAGGCGCTCGCGAAGCAGGGCGTGCGCACGGCGCTCGACCTGCTGCTGCACGCGCCGCTGCGGTACGAGGACCGCCGCGCGTTCGCGAAGGTGGGCGAACTGCGGCCCGGGATGAAAGTCGCTGTCGCCGGCACCGTCGCGGTCGCCGGCGTGCGTCGCGCGCGCCGCGTCTCCATCTACGAGATCCGGCTCGGCGACGGCAGCGGCTACCTGAAGGCGATCTGGTTCAACCAGCCCTACCTGAAGGACGCGCTGCCGAAAGGCGCGCGGGTGGTGCTGTTCGGCGAGGTGGAGCCCGACCAGTTCGGCGGCCGCGGCGTGGTGATGACCTCGCCGCAGTACGAGAAGGTCGAGGAGGGTGACGCCGGCATCCACACCGGCCGCATCGTCGCCGTGCACGAGCGGCTGGGCGCGCTGACCGCCAAGCCGCTGCGGCGGATCCTGACCGGGCTCGCCGAGTCGCTGCCGGACGACCTGCCCGACCCGCTGCCGCCCGCGGTGCGCGAGGCGCTGGGCGTGATCCCGCTCGCGCCCGCGCTGCGCGGGCTGCACGACCCGCCGCCCGACGCCGACCTCGCGCAGCTCAACGCCTCGCGCTCGCCGGCCCACGTGCGGCTGATCCTCGAGGAGCTGTTCCTGTTCCAGGCCGGGCTCGCGCTGCAGCGGGAGAAGCGGCGCGCAGGGCCCAAGGTCGCGCGCTACGAGATCGGCGACGCGCAGCGGGAGGCGGTCAAGCGGGTGCTGCCGTTCCGCCTGACCGAGGCCCAGAAGCGGGTGCTGCGCGAGATCGTCGACGACCTGCGCTCGCCGCACCCGATGCACCGGCTGGTGCAGGGCGACGTCGGCTCGGGCAAGACCGTCGTGGCGCTGCTGGCGATGGTCGTGGCGGCCGAGTGCGGGTTGCAGGCGGCGTTCATGGCGCCGACCGAGATCCTGGCCGAGCAGCACTTCCTGACGTTCAAGCGGGTGCTGGCGAAGGCGCCCTACGGCGTCGAGCTGCTGACGGCCAGCGTCAAGGGCAAGGCGCGCAAGGAGGTGCTGGAGCGGCTCCGCACGGGAGCGAGCGCCTTCGCGGTCGGCACCCACGCCCTGATCCAGGAGGACGTCGCGTTCCACCGCCTGGGGCTGGCGGTCGTCGACGAGCAGCACCGCTTCGGCGTGCTGCAGCGCGAGGAGCTGCGGCGCAAGGGGCGCGACGTCGACCTGCTGGTGATGACGGCGACGCCGATCCCGCGCACGCTGGCGCTGACCGCGTACGGCGACCTCGACGTCTCGGTGATCGACGAGCGGCCGCCGGGGCGGACCCCGATCCGCACCCAGTGGAAGCCGGCGAGCGAGCGCCGCGCGGTCCTCGAACAAGTGAAGGCCGAGCTGCGCCAGGGCCGCCAGGCCTACGTCGTCTATCCGCTGGTCGAGGAGTCGGAGAAGCTCGAGGACGTCAAGGCGGCGACCGCGATGGCCGAGCAGTGGCGCGCGGCGCTGCCCGGGGTGCGGGTCGAGCTGCTGCACGGGCGGATGAAGGGGCCGGAGAAGGAGGCCGTGATGGCGGCCTTCGCCTCGGGCCAGGCGCCGGTGCTGGTGGCGACCACGGTGATCGAGGTCGGCGTCGACGTGCCGAACGCGACGCTGATGGTGATCGAGCACGCCGAGCGCTTCGGCCTGGCCCAGCTCCACCAGCTCCGCGGCCGCGTCGGGCGCGGCAGCGGAGCGTCGACCTGCGTGCTGCTCTCTCACGGCGCGACCTCCGAGGAGGCGCGGGCGCGGCTGCAGGTGCTGGTCGACACCGACGACGGCTTCAAGATCGCCGAGCGCGACCTCGAGCTGCGCGGCCCGGGCGACTTCTTCGGCACCCGGCAGTCGGGGCTGCCGCGCTTCCGCGTCGCCGAACTGCTGCGCGACCGCGCACTGCTGGAGCAGGCGCGGCGCGAGGCGTTCGCGCTGTGCGCGCGGCACCGCGGCGGCACGCTGCCGCAGCCGCTGCCGCACTACCTCGAGGGCGGCGCCTGGGAAGCCCGCTTCGGCCTGGCCCGGATCGGCTGAGCCGGGCCAGGCGCGACGCTCGCCGGGCTACTCGTCGAGCACGAAGGTCACCAGCACGTTGACCTGGTACTCGGTGATCTTGCCCTTGCTGACGCGGACCGTCTGTTCCTTGACCCAGGCGCTGCGGATGTTGCGCAGGCTCTTGCTGGCGCGCTTGATCGCGGTCTGCAGCGCGTCCTCGAAGCTCTTCGGCGACGTGGCGCTGATCTCGGACACCTTGGCGACGGACATGGGCTCCTCCTTCTGATCAGTGGACTTCGGTCGGACGGGCTTCTTCCCAGACCTTCTCGCGCACGCCCTGTTCCGCGAGGAATCGCTCGGCGCGGGTGAGCGTCTCGTGCAGGTCGGCCGGGTCGGGCACGCCGCCGCGGTCGGCGACGATGCGGGCGGTGGCCTCCACCTCGGGCGCGTGGTGGGTCTCCGGGCGCAGGTGGCCCGTGAAGTCGAAGGCGTCGATGTCGACCCGCAGCGGAAGGGCGTGGTCGCGCAGCGCCTCCACGAGCAGCCGCACGCAGCGCGCGTGGGCCTCCTGCACGACCTCCTTCAGCTCGCGTCCCGGCACGTCGACGTCGAAGCGGGCGTAGAGCTTGAGGCACGCGCCGTGCGACTCGAGGCCGTGGGCCTTCACCATCTCGCGCAGCGGCAACTGCTCCCAGCACACGCGGTGTTGTTCGATCCAGGCGCGGTCGGGCAGCGGCAGGTCGCGCAGCATCGAAGCCAGTGTACCGCCGCGCGCTCGCGGCATGCGAGGATCGGCGCACGATGACGCGCATCCTCGCGGGCGGCAACAAGGGGCGGCGGCTCGCCGCGCCGTCGGGGCTCGCCACCCGGCCGACCGGCGCGCGGGTGCGGCAGACGCTGTTCGACATCCTCTCGCCCGTGCTGCCGGGCTGCCGCTTCCTCGACGCCTTCGCCGGCAGCGGCGCGGTCGGCCTGGAAGCGCTCTCGCGCGGGGCGGCGCGGGTGGTGCTCGTCGACAACGCGGCCGCGGCGATCGCCGCGATCCGCGAGAACCTCGCCGCGCTGAAGGACGCGCCGGGCGAGGTCAAGGTCCACCGCCAGGACGCGCGGCTGGCGCTCGCGGCCTACGGCGACCAGGGCGTGCGCTTCGACGTGGTCTTCGTCGACCCGCCGTACGACAGCCCCATCTACGAGGAGGTGCTCGAGCAGGTCGGCACCATGGGCCTGCTGGAGGCGGACGGCGTGGTGATCGCGGAGCACTTTCACAAGCGCGCCTTGCCGGAGACAATCGGGGGCCTGGAGCGGCGCCGGGTCGTGAAGATCGGCGACCACTGCCTGAGCTTCTACCGCGCGGCGGCGCGCAGAAACGAGGCTGAATGACCGAGAGCGAGCGCAGCGCCTCCCTGGCCGTGTTCCCGGGCTCGTTCGACCCGATCACGAACGGCCACGCCGACATCATCCGCCGCGGGCTGTCGGTGTTCGACCGGGTGACGGTGGCGATCCTGGTCAACCAGGAGAAGAAGCCGCTGTTCAGCGTCGAGGAGCGGGTGCGCATCGTGCGCGAGGTGTGGGAGGGCGAGCCGCGGGTCCAGGTCGACACCTTCAGCGGCCTGCTGGTCGACTACGCGACGCGGGTCGGGGCCTCCGTGATCGTGCGCGGGCTGCGCGCGATCTCCGACTTCGAGTACGAGTTCCAGATGGCGTTGATGAACCGCCGGCTGAAGCCGCGGGTCGAGACGGTGTTCATGATGCCGGCCGAGAAGTACTCGTACCTGTCCTCGCGACTGGTCAAGGAGGTGTTCGAGCTCGGCGGCGACATCCAAGGGCTGGTGCCCGACGTCGTGATCCGCCACCTGCGCGACAAGCGCGACGCGGCGCGGTGAAGTTCACCCTCGCCGCCGGCTCGCCGGTCGTCGTCTACCTCCACGAGCCGCGCGAGAAGATGTGGGGGCTGCTCGTGCAACTGAACGCGGCGGGCGTCGTGCTGCGCGGCTTCGACCTGCGCATGTACGAGGACTGGCTGCGCCAGGAGCGGCGCCGCGAGGAGGCGCTGATCGGGCCGATGACGCTGTTCTTCCCGGCCAGCCGCCTGGAGCGGCTGGAGCGGGACGAGACCGTCGGCCCGGTGACCGGCTACTCGGACCGCTTCTTCGCGGAGACCGGCCGCTCGGTGCGGCAGGCCATGGGCTGGCCGCCGGCCCCGGCCCCGCGCCAGCGCGCGCCGAAGCCGCGGCGCTCGCGCGCCCAGCCGGCGTCGAAGAAGCGCGAGTAGCCGCCCGGGGCGACGCCGCCGCTCTTGTAGAGCGCGGCCAGGCGCCAGGCCGCCTCGTCGCCCTCGCGCACGGGGAGGGCGACGCCCGGCGACTCGCCGGCGCGGTAGAAGCGGGACAGCTCGTACGGCGAGTGGAGGGCGACGATCTCGGGGCAGTCGGCGTCCCGCGAGTCTTCCTGGACGTCGGTCTCCGCCTCGGGCGGCGGGGCAGGCGCCTTGTCCTGAGCCGAAGCGACGGCCCCGAACCAGACCAGGGCGATGACAGCGAACGCGTGTCGCATGGCGACTCCTCTCACCCGAGTCTAACGAACGTCGTCCGTTCGGGGGACGTGATCCTGCACACTCGCGGGGTTACAATGCGTCGCTTCAAGAGCCTTCGAAGCGGTGCCCGCGAACGAAGGTCCATCACGCAAATCGCATGCCTCCGTCGCGCTGCTGTCATAGAGTGCAAACCGCTAGAAGTCGACATCATGCAATCACTTAGCGCGACGTTCCGCGAGCTTTCCACAGAGATTTCCACAAATTCTGTGGATTCCCGGGACGGCCATCGGGTCCCCCTTCGGGAGGCCGCGTCGCGCAGGAGGTCCCTGCCGTGAGTCACAAGATCCTCGTCCTCGAAGGCATGACCGAACGCGGCCTCGACGTGCTGCGCTCCGAAGGATTCGAAGTCGACGTCCAGAAGGCGATGCCGCCGGAGGAACTGGTCAAGATCGTCGCGCCCTACGACGCGATCACCGTCCGCTCCAGCTCCAAGATCACCGCCGACGTGATCGCCGCCGCCGCCAACCTGAAGGTGGTCGGCCGGCCGGGAGTCGGCGTCGACAACATCGACCTCGAGGCGGCCACCCGCCGCGGCGTGATCGTGATGAACGCGCCGCTCGGCAACATGGTCTCCACCGCGGAGCTGGCGCTGGCGCTGCTGCTCGCGGTGGCCCGCAACATCGCCCAGGGCGACGCCTCGATGAAGAAGGGGACCTGGGACCGCAAGTCGTTCGCCGGCGTCGAACTGTGCGGCAAGCGGATCGGCGTGATCGGGCTCGGCCGCATCGGCCGCGAGATGGGCGTGCGCTGCAAGGCGCTGGGCATGGACGTGGTCGGCTACGACCCGTTCGTCTCGCAGCCGCTGGTGGAGGGCCTGGGCATCACCCTGCTCTCGCTCGACGAGCTGTTCGCGACCTCCGACTTCCTGACCCTGCACTCGGTGCTGAGCCCCGAGACCCGCCAGCTCATCAACAAGGACACGATCGCGAAGATGAAGCCGGGCGTGCGCATCGTCAACGCCGCGCGCGGCGCGCTGATCGACGAGGCGGCGCTGTTCGAGGCGCTGGAGAGCGGCCGGGTGGCCGGCGCGGGCCTCGACGTGCACGCCAAGGAGCCGCCCGTCGACTGGAAGCTCTCGCAGCACCCGAAGGTGGTGGCGATGCCGCACGTCGGCGCCTCCACCGCCGAGGCGCAGGAGAAGGTCGGCACCGACATCGCGATCCAGATCCGCGACTACCTGAAGGGCGGCATCATCCAGCAGGCGGTCAACTTCTTCCAGCTCTCCTCGGACATCTACGAGCACGTCAAGCCGGCGATGGACCTGGCCGAGCGGCTCGGCGCGTTCGTCGGCCAGGCGCTGCCGGGCAAGCCGGAGCGGCTGGAGATCGGGCTCTACGGCGACTTCCGCGACCTCGACCTGAAGCCGATCCTGCCGGCCGCGGTGGCGGGCGTGCTGCGCGGCAGCGCGACCGGCGTCACGGTCGTCAACGCGCTGCAGGCGGCGAAGGAGCGCGGGCTGCAGATCGTCGAGTCCACCTCCTCGGCGCAGCTCAGCTTCGCCAACCTGGTCGCGGTGCGCTACAAGACGAGCGAGGCCGAGCTGTCGGTGTCCGGCACCTACTTCGGCCCGGGCCAGCCGCGGCTGGTCGACGTCGACGGCGTCGAGGTCGACGCGATCCCGGCCGGTCACGTGCTCTACGTCAAGAACGACGACACGCCGGGCGTGATCGGCCACATCGGCTCGACGCTGGGCGGCCGCCGCATCAACATCGCGCGGATGACCGTGGGCCGCAAGCCGGGCAGCGCGCGGGCGGTGATGATGATCGAGGTCGACGGCGAGGTGACGCTGGAGACCCTGGAGGCGCTGCGCCGGATCGCGGGCGTCAAGGAAGCCAAGGCGATCCGCCTCGGCTAGGGCCTTTTCTTCAAGGAGTAGACTGCTCACACCATGGTGAACTTCAAGGACCTCACGCCCCCCGCGGGCGGCACGATCACGATCCAGGACGGGGTGCTGAACGTCCCCGACAACCCGGTCATCCCGTTCGTCGAAGGGGACGGCACCGGCCGCGACATCTGGCGCGCGTCGGTGCGGGTGTTCGACGCGGCGGTGGCGAAGTGCTACGGCGGCAAGCGCAAGATCGCCTGGTTCGAGGTGCTGGCCGGCGAGAAGGCCTTCAACAAGACCGGCGAGTGGATGCCGGCCGACACGCTGACCGCGTTCCGCCACTACCTGGTCGGCATCAAGGGCCCGCTGACGACGCCGATCGGCGGCGGCATCCGCTCGCTCAACGTCGCCCTGCGCCAGGAGCTCGACCTCTACGTCTGCCTGCGCCCGGTGCGCTGGTTCGAGGGCGTGCCGTCGCCGGTGAAGAAGCCGCAGGACGTCGACATGGTGATCTTCCGCGAGAACACGGAGGACATCTACGCCGGCATCGAGTGGCAGGCGGAGAGCGCCGAGGCGAAGAAGGTGATCGCCTGGCTGCAGTCCGAGATGAAGGTGAAGAAGATCCGCTTCCCGGAGACCTCCGGCATCGGCGTCAAGCCGGTCTCGCGCGAGGGCTCCGAGCGGCTGATCCGGGCGGCGATCCGCTACGCGCTGAAGTTCGGGCGCAAGAGCCTGCACCTGGTCCACAAGGGCAACATCATGAAGTTCACCGAGGGCGCGTTCCGCGACTGGGGCTACGCGGTGGCCACCCGCGAGTTCCGCGCCGACACGGTGACCGAGCGCGAGACCTGGATCCTCGGCAACAAGGAGAAGGACGCGAACATCTCGGTCGAGGACAACGCGAAGGCGATCGAGCCGGGCTACGACCTGATGACCGACGAGCAGAAGGCGAAAGTCCGCCAGGAGGTCGAAGCCGGCCTCGCCCTCTGGGCGACCCACGGCGACGGCAAGTGGAAGCAGAAGCTGCTGGTCCGCGACTCGATCGCGGACATCACCCTGCAGCAGGTGCTGACGCGCGCGAAGGAGTTCCAGGTGCTCGCCACGCCGAACCTCAACGGCGACTACCTCTCCGACGCGCTGGCCGCGCAGGTCGGCGGCATCGGCATCGCGCCCGGCGGCAACATCAACTACGAGACCGGCCACGCCATCTTCGAGGCGACCCACGGCACGGCCCCGAAGTACGCGGACCTCGACAAGGTGAACCCGGGCTCGGTGATCCTGTCGGGCTGCATGATGCTGCAGCACCTCGGCTGGACCGAGGCGGCCGCGGCGATCGAGAAGTCGATCGAGAAGACGATCGCCCAGAAGCGCGTGACCTACGACTTCGCCCGCCAGATGGACGGGGCGAAGGAGATCAAGTGCTCGGAGTTCGCGGACGCGCTGATCGAGAACCTGTAGTCCGCTGATTCCGTTCACCGCACCGAAGACGCGCCGATCGGGCGAGACCCGGTCGGCGCGTTTCGTTCGTGTTAGGTCGGCGACTCAACTCCCCTCAAAGGGATCCCAGTAGCCAGCGGAACGGCGATCCGATACTCCGTAACTGCTCGGCGTGAGCCGTAGCCCGAAGATCGATTCGAGTTGTGCGTTGAGTCGCTCAATCTCAGGCCGGCTGCCGATGACCCAAACTGCACCCCAAGGACGCTTGTCGATGACCTCTCGTCCTTGCGCCCTGAGCCACTCGACGACATCCGGACCTCTTGGATCCAGCTTCGGTCGAGCCCGCCTTAAAGCGCGCTCACGTCGCTCCGCCTTGCCCCTTCGAATGGCCTCCTGAAGTACCGCATCGAAATCACCTCCTCCGGCGAGCGATCTTGGAGTCTCGTCGGTGGCGGCCAAGGTGTCGGCGGCCAGTTCCCGGATCAGGGTCCCGCAGGAGAGGACTTGCGGAGCCGGGGCCTCCGCCCAGGCCCTTCGAAGAGCATCTGCGGCGCGAGTCCCTTCCAGTCGCTCAACTTCCCGGAGGAGGTAGTTGCGATCCAACGACACGGCCTCCACGGGAATCTTCGTGTGCAATGCAACGAGGACCTGCGCCACAACGACAGCAAAAGCCCACACGTCGGAGGTCGGCGAAGGAGCGAACGTGGGCGAATCTGCATCAGGCGGCAGGTACCCGTTCGTTCCCTTGGCGCTACGAGTCTTGCCGCGCGTTCCCTCAAGCTTGACGTGGCCAAAATCCACGAGCACGAGTCGATCGCGTGTGCGGATGATGTTCTGGGGCTTTATGTCCCGATGCAGCAGCCGACGGGCATGCAGCATGTCGATCGCGTCGGCAAGTTCCAGCAGCGACTCGAGGAGAGCGGTTCGTTCGCCTGGGGCCAGGCGATACCTTCCCAGATGCTCGCCTTCAACGAGTTCGAAGACTAGGACCAGGTGGCCGCGGTTGGTTGCGTTGCCCTCGAAGTGCTCTTCGAACGACCCAAGCAAGCGGACGATACAAGGGTGAAAAATCGCGCGCAGAGCATGAACTTCTATCGCAACGGCCCTACGCGTTTCCTGCACGTCCTCGTCCGATGTCCCCATCTGAAGGTACTTGAGGGCAACTGGTTCGCCTCGTGGCCCTGTACCGCGGTACACGTCCCCTTGGCGCCCGTCACCGAGCTTCGTTCCTCGCTGATAGCGCAGCTCGTTCACGCCAGGTCCTAGCGTGGGAGGCGACCGGCAGCCCGCGCAAAGGCGCTAATCAAGGCATCGAAGCTCCTGCTGATCTCCAGGAACTCTGCATGAGAAGAGCGGATGAAGGGGTGACCGATTACTGCATGTCGCACCATTCGTGCCTCGAACGCCAAAGAAACAGCCAAGTGCTCCGATTCCCGCTGAAGGGTGGCAGGCCGCAGTCCGACCCGCTTGGTCAGGTCGCGTAGCCTCGCGAGATCCCTTCGCCTGTTGTTGGCGTCATCAGGCGTCCAGGGGTACCTATCGTCCTCGTACCAGTCGGACAGGAACGCGTCGCTACCCTTGATTAGGGTGCCGACGGCCTCGGAAAAGGCGATGATCTGGCCCAGTATCAGCGGGCCTTGGTGTCGGATGACGTCGCGCATCAGGTCAGCACAGCGATGCTTCTCCGTTGTGCGCCCACCGACTGCTGTTGCATAGCCATGCGCCGCGAAGATGAAGGCGCGCCACGCCAAGAAGGCACAGACCGCGGCCTTGTCTTGAGGGTCGTCCAAACTGGCGGCTATTGCATCTCGTCTGCCGAGGATTCGATCGACCGCATCACTCGGAGCATGCATGGGGTCCATGGATATCCATTCCGTCAAGGCTGCGGAGTACTAGCCTCTTCTACTGGCGCCCTCGACATGTCGACGCCCTCGGCATCCTCTGCGTCATCGTCGGGAGCCCCGGGCATGTCGATCATTCCACGGTCTCGAAGCACAGCACATGTTGGGCGAGGGTCAGCACGGGAGTCGGCCAGAACGAGAATCGGTCACTCATACCGGTCCTCGTCGTCCCACGGCTCAGGATCTGGCTCGTCGAAGAAGCCCTCTCCGGTCTCGGGATCGACAACGCCCGCCCACCGCCCCGGTCGGGGCGCGGGCGTGGTGTTCAATGCGGACGGGTTCCCGAAGCAGTACGCCTGGATGGCCGTGGTCTCGTCCTTGAGCAGTCGAAGGAACCTATCGAGCCAGGCATCGATGGGGTCCTCGTCACTGTCGTCGTCGCCGTAGTCGGTCTCGCGTTCAGTTGTCGAGATGCTCAGAGCGACGGTCGGCTCGTCCTCGCGCGGGCCGCTCCGCTCCAGGCGGAGGCTCTCGTCGTCGAGGCTGAGGCTGACGGTGTCTGGCGGATCGCCTGTCGAGGAGGTCAGGTCAAGGCAAACGCTGAAGTCGTCGATCACGTCGGGGAAGTGGTCGAGGGCTGCGATGAGAGCCGCAACCTCGACGTAGTCCGAGGACGCGAGGTCGCGACGCTTGAGCAGAGCCCAGAGCGCTTGTCGGATCTGGTCGACCAGGTCCCGATCCCTGGGGTGGACGGCGTAGCGAGGGCCTTCCATCCTCGGAGCATACGGGACCTCGGGTGCGTTTCGAGCGCACGACCCCAGTACAATCCAAACCGCATCGGGCTGAGGAGGCGTGTCGCTGATGAAGACACTGTTTGAGATCTGCGAGCCGCGCGAAGACGTCCTGCGGGGGGCGGTGCGCGAGTCCGAGTTCGCCGCTGACCTGGCGCAGGTGCTCCGCGGTGACGCGCCCGTCGAGTATCAGGACGCCGCCACCTTCTTCTCGAACACCCACCCGACCGAGGGCCTGCGGCGCTTGCTCGAGAACGTCTGTCGACGGCTCTCCGGCACCGGTGGGGAAGCGAGCTCGATCTTCCGACTCGACACCCAGTACGGCGGCGGCAAGACGCACTCCTTGATCGCCCTGGCGCACATCGCCCGCAACGGCGCCGCGCTCGCCAACCTCGCGGAATTCCTCGACCCGAAGCTCGCTCCGAAGGGCGAGGTGCGACTTGCCGCCTTCGACGGTGAGAACGCCGACCCCGTCAACGGTCGCGCCATGGGCGAGGGAGTTCGAGCCTTCACGCCCTGGGGGGAGTTGGCCTACGCCCTGGCCGGCCGGGAAGGCTATGCGGCGGTCCGTTCCAGCGACGAGGAACGCAGTGCCCCGGGCGCCGACACGATCCGCAACCTGTTCGGCAACCGCCCGGCCCTGATCCTCATCGACGAGCTCTCGATCTACCTGCGCAAGGTCCAGGGCCGGCCCGATGCTGCCCAGCTCACCCCGTTCCTGACCGGCTTGTTCAAAGCGGTCGAGAGCGCCCCGGGCGCCGCCCTCGTGTTCACCCTGGCGTTGCGCAAGGATCAGAAGGCTACGGACGCCTATTCGGAAGAGAACCAGTTCCTCGCCGACAAGCTGGCCGAGGCTGAGAGCGTCGCCGCCCGCAAGGCGACCCTGCTCGACCCCACAGCCGAGCACGAGACCGCCCGCGTGCTCCGGCGGCGCCTCTTCAAGCGGATCGACGAGGCTGCGGCCGAGGACGCGGTCAAGGCCTACGCGAAGGCGTGGAGCGAGAGCGCCGCCAGCCTGCCGCAGGCCCGCGTCGACGAGGACCGGGAGGGCGAGTTCCGCAACTGCTACCCATTCCACCCAGCCCTCATGTCGGTCCTGACCGACAAACTCTCCACCCTCGAGAACTTCCAGCGCGTCCGCGGAATGCTGCGCCTGCTGACCCAGGGCGTCGCCCGCCTGTGGAGCGAGAAGCCCGCTGCGACCTACGCCATCCACCTCGATCACCTCGACCCCGGTTTCCAGCCCACGAGGAACGAGGTCGTCACGCGACTCGGCCTGTCGCACTTCGACCCCGCGATCCGAAACGACGTGGCGGGCGCTGACGGCTCGCCGTCGCTCGCCCAGCAGATCGACGCCCAGCACTACGTCGGGCTGCCGCCGCTCGGCACCAAGGTCGCGCGCACGATCCTCTGGCACTCGTTCGCCTTCAACGACCTACTGAAGGGCGCGACCGCCGAGGAACTCTGCTACGCGGTCCTCCACCCGGGCCTCGACCCGGGCTTCATCTCTGACGCGCGCCAGCGCTTCGTGGCCGGCTCGGCGTATCTCGACGACCGCCCGAACGTCCCGCTGCGCTTCCTCACCGAGGCCAACCTCACCCAGGTCATCCGTGGGTTCGAGCGCCAGATCGATCGCGACGAGGTCCGCAGCCAGCTCCGCGACCGCATCGGCGAGATCTTCAAGGGGCAGACCCTCAACCTCGTGCCCTTCGCGGCGGGCCCGGAAGACGTTCCGGACGACGTGGGCGACGGTCGGCCGCTGCTGGTTCTGCTCGGCTATGAAGCCGAGACCGTCAAGCCGGGCGACCGCCTGCAGGTCCCGCCCCTGGTCGAGCGGATCTTCCGTTCGACCGGAACCCAGGGCCACTTCCGGCAGCTCCAGAACAACCTCGTGTTCCTCGTGGCCGACGAGGGGAACCGCGAGCACATGCGCGAGAGCCTGGTGCGGCGGCTCGCACTCCAGAGCCTCCTGGCCCCGGACAAGCTGAAGCAACTGGCCGAGCACCAGCAGCAGAAGGTCAAGGAACTGCACAAGCGCAGCGAGCAGGAGGTGGCTCTCGCTGTTCAGCAGAGCTACCGGCACCTGTTCTTCCCCTCGCGCAACCGGGTGGAGGGAGCCGTCGTGGACCTCGCCCACAGTGCCTTCGAGATTCACTCGGCCTCGGAGCGGCCCGGGCAGGGACAGGAACAGGTCCTCCGCGCCCTTCGGGAGAGCCAGAAGTTGCTTCGGGCCGAGGATCACCCTCTGGCGCCCAGCTACGTCCGCGACCAGACGCCCCTCAAGAAGGGCCAGATCACCACCGGCGCGCTCCGCCTCGAGTTCCGCAAGGACCCGCGTCTGCCGATTCTCATCGGCGACGAGAACTTCTTCGCCCTGGTCCGCAAGGGGATCACCGAGGAGGCCTACGTCTACAAGAGCGGCGAACTCCTGGCTGGTCCTGGCGATCCTCCCGTCGAGGTTCGCATCGACGAGAACTCGTTCGTCTTCACGATGGCGTACGCCAAGCAGCAAGGCCTGTGGCCGCGAAAGCCGAAGCCGGCCGAGGGCACAGGCGGTGGCGACGGGCAGATAGAGGACCCGGACGAGGTCGGCAAGTTCAAGCCCCTGGTGCCCCCGCCGCCGGCTCCCCCCAAGCCCGGCGTCGTGCAACTCCGCGCCGAGGCCCCGTTGCGGGAGGCGCTCACGCGCATCTGGGAGCAGGGCCGCCAGGCTCAGCTCCAGAGGGTGAGCGAGCTGCGCCTCCGCATCTTCGACACCCAGGACGCCTTCAAGTTGCTGGCTGTTCTCGGCCGGGTCACGGCGTCCGAGAAGCGCGTCGAGTGGGAGGCGGAGTACGAGACGGCGAAGAACAGCACCTTGGAGCTGCGCTTCGTGGGCCTGCCCGAGGACGCCCAGCCCGTGAAGGAGTTCATCGACGCCCAGTTCCGGGCGGCCGGGGAGAAGCAACTGACGACGCGGTACGTCCTCAAGTTCGCCGAGGGCCTGCCCCTCGACGGCGACGCCCCCGAGAAGCTGACCGAGCAGTTCGCCCGCTTCGCCTCGGGCGCCGCCTTCGTCGAAGCCGAAGCTGAGGGGAAGAAGGCATGAGCCCCCGCGCTGGCACCACCCCGGTGTTCGAACTGCGGGCTCGCAAGCGAGGCCCGGGCGATCTCGTCGTCGAGGTCTTCGAACTGCCCAGCGTCGCGACCCCGGGACTCCGCGAGCCCCGCTACGTCGGCGGTCTCCACGGCCGCAACCTCGCCCTCGTGGAGCACCGCCTGCTGAAGCAGTTGAAGGGTGCCGGCCTGGACGTGACCAGCCTCAAGACCGGCGAGGCCCGTCGCGCCCGGCTCGACGAGGATCGGGCGCTGCGCCTCGCGCTCGGCTTCCGAGTCCTGGCCCCGATGCGCTCGCGCGAGAACATGCGCTCGTGCGCCGACGGGATCGACGCGATGGGGAAGGAGGAGGCCGCCTACTGGCTGGGGATGGCGCTCCACAGGAAGCATCCCCGCCGAGTCCTCAACGCGCTCCGCGTTCTCCTGATCGAACCGAAGGGCCGAGGGTAGGGTCGGTCTAGGTCGGAAGGACTCCGGCCGAATAGCTCGTCGCGATGGCGAAAAACGTCTCCAACAACGGCGAACGCACGGATCTGTGAGTCTCATTCTCCATAGGCACCTCCATGCTCGACTTGAGTGAACCGAAAGGAACAGGGCGAGTGAACCGCACCAACAACGATGCGGCCATAACGGATGCCATCGAGACGAGCACAAACAACGAGAGTCCTAGGACCCCTTCCGGCCTAGACCGACCGCAAGAACGAAAGGGTGCCGCGCGGCGTGATCGCTGTCAACGGAAATCCCTCGGGCGGTCGAGCATGGGTCTAGAATCGCCTCACCGCACAGGCCCGTTCTTCGGCCAGCGGATTCTCCATGCCTAGAGCAGATCTCCTCATCGACCTCGTTCGCGCCGGGAGCCGGGGCGATCAGACGCATTTCAAGCGGACCGTGGAGGCCATGGTGGCCGAGGAACGGGCGAAGCAGCACAACGTGCTGGCGGATCGCCTTGCCGGGTCGCTCCAGGCCAACGGCCATCCGGTGCAGAACATCTCTGCGCGAAGCGCCTCGGGCCCCGAGGCGTTCTTCCACGAGGTTTCGCCCCAGCGAACCCTCGGCTCGTTGGTCCTGTCCGAGGCGGTGACGACCGCCTGCCGGGAGCTGATCGAAGAGCAGCATCGCGCCGACCTGCTTCGCTCCTACGGGCTGGAACCCCGCCATCGGGTCCTGCTCGTGGGCCCTCCTGGAAACGGCAAGACCTCTCTCGCCGAGGCGATCGCCGGAGACCTGGCCGTTCCGCTGTTCGCCGTGCGCTACGAGGCGGTGATCACGAGTTTCCTCGGAGAGACCGGCGTCCGGCTTGCGAGGCTCTTCGACTACGTCCGAAGTCGCCGCTGCGTCCTGTTCTTCGACGAGTTCGACGTCGTGGGCAAGGAGCGCGGAGACGTCCACGAGACCGGCGAGATCAAGCGGCTCGTCAGCTCGCTCCTGCTGCACATCGATGCGCTGCCGTCGTACGTGGTCGCGATCACTGCGACCAACCACGCCGAGCTGCTCGATCGTGCCGTGTGGAGGCGCTTCCAGCTCAGGCTGACGCTCCCGGCGCCGACCACGGCGCAGATCGGGGACTGGCTTCGCGCAACCGAGTTGACCCTGGGTGGCTCGGGGCTCGGAATGCCCGTCCAGAAGGTCGCCAGCCAGCTCGCCGGCGCCAGCTTCGCCGAACTCGAGCAGTTTGCCCTCGAGATCCGGCGTCGGCAGGTGCTCGACGGGCCCGAGGCCGACCTGCGCCGCATCGTCACCACGCGGCTGGCCGCGTGGAAGACGCGTCAGGCCGTGAAGGAGAAGGGGCGCACGAGTTCGGCAAAGCGCCGGAATGCCTGAGCGGCCCCTTCTAGTACTCCCGGCCCCGACGGCCGTGGAGCGGCTCAAGAAGCCACCGGCAATCCCCGGCCTGCGTTTTCCCGGGCGAGGCCGCCAGGCCGAGCGCCTCAATCCGCAATTCACGCGGCTCAGCGAGGCCTTCGAGCGGAGACGCACCGAGCTTCGGATGGACACGACCGGTCTGGCGCCGGAGGAGGTGGTTGTTCTCGAGGTGGCCGGTCCGGTGGCCGACCTCGTCAAGGCGGCTACGAAAGTCGGCCTCGAATGGCTGAGCGAGATCGAGGGCGACGCCGCTGCCCCCGACGACGACTTCTACGTCGCGAAGAAAGGTGAGCGGACCGAGAGGCCGGTGCCACGGCGCCTGTTCCTGGTCTTCTCGGACGACGCGGCGCGCGGCCAGTTGCTCGGCCTCTGGGACCGATACAAGCGGGGCGAGGGGATGCCCCGAGGGCTCGCGCCGCTGCGCACCCTGTTCGAGAGGCTCGACAAGGTTCGGCCGTGGCAAGCAAACGATCGCCTCGAGGGGACAGGCATCCTCGAGGACTGGCAACACCGAGTCCAGGCCGGACAGGAAGCCGTGGTTGCCGAGATCGAGTTGTGGCACCGCGGCTCCGCCCAGGCGGTCGGCAAGGCAGAGGCCAGAGTTCGGCATCTGGTTGAGGCGGTCGGAGGCGCTGTCCTCAAGGAGGCCTCGATCAAAGAGATCGCGTATCACGGCCTCCTTGTCCGGATCCCGATCCAGGAGATCCGCAGCATCCTGGAAACGCGCGAGACCCGGCTTGTCCAGTGTGAGGCGATCCAGTTCTTCCGACCGACGGGGCAGGCCGCGGCCCCACCGAGCTCCGAGGGCTCGTCGGCTGAGCCAGCGGTGCCTGGCCCACCGACCGAAGCGCTCGGCGAGCCCGTCGCGGCGCTCCTCGACGGCGTCCCCCTGGCGAACCACAGGTCCCTGGCGGATCGGCTCACGATTGACGATCCCGACGATTTCACCAGCACCGCCGGGGTCCAGCGGCGCCATCACGGGACGGCCATGGCCTCGCTGGTCCTCCACGGGGACTTGAACCGAAACGAGCCGGCCCTCACGCGCAAGCTCTACGTCCGCCCGGTCCTCGAGCCCGCCGGTTTCGCTCCAGATCACGGCGAGCACGTCCCAGAGGGCGTTCTGTGGGTCGACCTGCTGCATCGGGCCGTCCGACGCCTCCGCGTGGGTGAGGCGGGGGCGCCCCCAGCGCTACCGCAGGGTTGCATCGTGAATCTATCCATCGCCGATCGCACCCGGCCCTTCATCCATGCCCTGAGTGCACCCGCGCGGCTCCTCGACTGGCTGTCCCACGAGCACGGCATCCTCTTCCTCGTGAGCGCGGGGAACTACATACAGCCACTCGATCTCGGACTGACCGAAACCGAGTTCAAGAACGGAGACCCGAAGGAACGCCAGCAGAGGACGCTGCGGGCCCTTCGTGACGACACGATGAACCGGCGCATCCTGTCGCCCGCGGAGGCCATCAACGCGCTCACGATCGGGGCTCGACACGACGATGCTTCTGTCGCGGTGCCGTATCACGATCGTGAGCCCGTTGAGCATCGCGACCTTCCCAGTCCACTGTCGCCGCTCGGCCCCGGCTTCGGTGGAGCGGTGAAGCCGGAGCTGTTGGTCAGCGGTGGCCGGGCCCTGTATGCAGCACGAATCACGGGTACGCCCACGGCACCCAGCGTGGCCGAGTTCCGGGCCCGAAGCGGTGGCCCCGGGATTCGTGCCGCAGCTCCGGGTCCGACGTCCGGGGACCTCGGCTTCAGCGCGCATAGTTGCGGCACGAGCAACGCGACAGCCCTGGCGACTCGTGCTGCGGTACAGCTCTTCGATGTCCTCGAGGAACTCCGGGCCGAGCCGGGTGGCGGCCTGATCGATGCCGTTCCTCGTGCGGTCTGGCTCAAGGCGTTGCTTGTGCATGGAGCCTCTTGGAGCCCGGAGGCCTTCGATGCGATCGACGAGGCACTGAAGACCGTCGTCCCGAACACGGCCCGAAGGAATGCCGAGATCGGCCGGTTCCTCGGCTACGGAATCCCGGACACCGCGCGTGTGGCCGAATGCACGTTGCAGAGGGTCACCGCGCTCTCGGGTGGGCGGCTCGCGGCTGACGAAGCCCACGTCCACCGGCTTCCGATTCCGGAGTCGCTTCGGAACGTCACAGGCTTGCGTCGGCTGGTGGTCACGCTGGCCTGGCTCACCCCGGTCAATCCGCGGCACCAGCGCTGGGGTGTGGCCGACCTCTGGTTCGGCAAGCCAGGAGGCATCGAAGGGCTTGGCGTGAAGGAGAGCCGGATCGACGTCGACGCGGTTACCTCGCAGCGTGGCACGGTCCAACACGAGATCTTCGAGGGAACGAAGGTCGCCACGGGGGCCGGGGACGGATTCGTCGAGGTGCAGGTGAACTGCCGGGCCGTCGCCGGCGACCTGAATGGAGCCGTGCCCTACGCCCTCGCCATGACGCTCGAAGTGGCGCCAGCCCTGGAGATTGAGATCTACGAGCAGGTGAAGGCGCGGGTTCAGGCCCAGGTTCAGGTTCAAGCCGGAACGTAGTCCATGGCAGCGACGGCGAGAGGGAAGGCGTGAGCGAGAGACTCATCGAGAAGTGGCTGCCGATCGCGGAACTGGGGATCGAGAGCCTGCGAGAGCGGACACCCATGACGCCGTTTCCGGCGCCGAATCGGCTTCACGTCTGGTGGGCGAGGCGGCCCTTGGTGGCATCTCGCGCAGCCGTGCTTGCGTCATTGCTACCCGCTGACGCCGATCGGACTCGGTTCATGCGCGCCCTGGGCATCCACGGCGACCCCGTCGGCGTCCGCCGCCGCATCGACGCCGCTCGGAAAACAGGAGAGCACCTGGGAACGAACGTGTATGGCTACCCGCGGGCGTTCTCGTATTCACCCCGCCCGGATGATCTCGCGTGGATCCGCGACGAGCAGAGACGGATCGGGTTGGAAGGCGCGCGGGTGGTCGATCCCACTGCCGGCGGGGGCGCCATCCCCCTTGAGGCGGCCCGTCTCGGGTGTAGGACCCACGCGAACGACCTCAACCCAGTGGCTGCACTGATCCTTCGCGCTACTGTCGAGTGGCCGCTTAGCCACGGGCCCGGGCTTCTCGAGGAGTTCGAGCGGCTCGCCAAGGAATTCCTCAGGCGGGCAGAGGCCCGTTACGACGGGGTGTTCCCGCGCGAGCCTGAGGGGGTGTGCGTCGACGGGTACCTCTGGGCGAGGACCATCCGGTGTCCGTACTGTGAGGGGCTAATCCCGCTGTCGCCGAACTGGCGGCTGGCGACCGAGGGGACGGGAGTGCGGTTGCACCCCGATTCGCAGAAAAGGATCTGCACATTCGAGGTCGTGTCCAAGGCCACGGACCAGAGCGAAGGGACCGTTAGTGGCGGGGATGCGAAGTGCCCCTATCCGGTGTGCGGCCGGATCGTCGACGTGGACGAGGTCAAGCGTCAAGCCCAGGCCGGACGTATGGGCGATCAGCTCTACGCGGTCGTTTACAGGCGGCGCGTCGAGAAGCGCACTAAGACCGGTAAGAAGCGGGAAGTCTGGGAGCGCGGGTACCGCGCGCCCGTTCCCACCGACGACAACAGCGCCTTCATCGCCGAGCGGCTCAGCAGCAAGCTCCCCGAGTGGGAAGCGCTGGACATGGTCCCAGCGGAGCGATTCCCTGAGGTCTGTAACGACGACCGTCCGATCCAGTACGGCATGCCGCTGTGGCGCGACTTGTTCTCGCCACGGCAGTTGCTCGGCCACGGAACGAGTATCGAGATATTTCGGGAACTCTTGGATGAGGGGCGATCCCGCGGCGAAGTCGGAGCAGCAGCGATGGTGTACCTCAGCTTCGCAATCGACCGCCTTGCCGACTGGAACTCGCGGCAGTGCACGTGGGAATTGAGCAAGCAGCGAATGGGGCATACGTTCCACATACACGGCTTCCCCTTCAAGGCGTCTTACGCCGAAATGGCGCCAACGGGGACCGGCTTTGGCTACGAGTGGACACTGAGACAAACGGCGGACTGTCTGGCGGAACTGGTCGAGATGGCACAACCTGAGGGCAGCCTGTTTCGACCCGATGGCCGTTTGGCCCCCGTGAGCGTGTCGTGTGGCGCGGGCGACAGCTTGGAATCTGTCTCCGACGCCTCCGTCGACGCGGTCGTTATGGACCCGCCGTACTACGACAACGTGATGTACGCGGAACTGTCCGACTTCTTCTACGTTTGGCTCAAACGGACCGCAGGCCACGTCGTACCCGAACTCTTTCGGCGGCAGTTGACGGACAAGGACAGCGAGGCGGTCGCCAACGTCGCCAAGTTCCAAGGCGAGAAGGGGGCCAAGGCCCTCGCCGCCCGCGACTACCAGCAGCGGATGGCCGCCATCTTCGCCGAGTGCCGCAGGGTGCTGAAGCCGGACGGCATCCTCACCCTGATGTTCACCCACAAGGCGACGGGGGCCTGGGACGCGCTGGCCTCGGGTCTGATGGACGCAGGGTTCACGATCACCGCCTCCTGGCCGATTAACACCGAGGCCGAGGGAAGCCTCCACATTAAGGACAAGTCCGCAGCTAACAGCACGATCTTCCTCGTCTGCCGGCCCCGGCCCCAGCGGGCCGAAGGGGAGACGGAGTACTGGGAGGACGTCGAGCCGCGGGTCGCTCAGGCCGTCCGCACCCGGATCGAGGAGTTCCAGAAGGCGGGGATCGGCGGCGTCGACTTGTATCTGTCCTGCTTCGGCCCTGCGCTCGAGGAGTTCGCCCGGCACTGGCCGCTGCGCCGGGGGCAGCCCCGGCCTGAGGCGACGACGAAGAAGAAGGGGGCGGGCGCCGCCGCCGCCGAGCCGCTCGACCCCTACGCCGTCACGCCCGAGGACGCTTTAGACGCGGCCCGGCGGGAGGTGAAGCGCTGGCGCATGGACCGCCTGCTCCGCGCCCAGCGGAAGGTCGAACTGGACGGACTCACCGAGTGGTTCGTGCTGGCCTGGGACGCCTTCCGCGCCCCGGCCTTCCCCTACGACGAAGCCCTGCGGCTCGCACGCGTCGTCGGCCTGGACCTCGACGCTGAGGTCATCGGCCGGGTGGCCGAGAAGAAGGGCTCGGACGTCCTGCTCTGGGACAGTGCGCGGCGGGCCGCTAAAGGCGCTCTGGGTGCGGCCGACGGCAGCCGAGCGATGCTCGACGCCCTCCACAACGTGGCCCACCGCATCCGCCAGTCTCAGGTCGAGGCCGGCAGGGAACTGGTGGAGAAGACGGGCCTGGACAAAGACGAGACCTTCCGCACGGCCCTCGCCGCCCTGCTCGAAGTGCTCCCCGTCTCGAGCACCTTCACCCGGATCGAAGAGGACGCCGGCCCCGTGAAGGACGCCGCCTCCGACTTCGACGCCCTCGAAAAACTCCGCCGCCTCATGTTCACGACCCAGCTCCCCGAACCCGAACAACTCGCGATCTGGTCCGCGGGATCAAGTTCTTGATGGCGGGGCGGACTACACTCCAGGCGAACGGTACGACATGGAATTGACCAAGGAACAGGTCAGCCTGATCTCTGCCGCACTTCGACACGTCCGAGACGCCGAGGCGCTGGCCGAACAGACAGACCGACAGTCATTGGATCAGGCGTATCACCTGGCCGGGTACGGGCCCGAGTGCGCCAGGAAGGCCATCCTCGCGGATCGCAGATTCGACAAGACGATCGGCCACCGCTTCGAACGCGACGACGTGGTTGTCTGGGCCGCGACGCTCGAGGTGTTCGCACTCCGGTACGATGTCGAAGGCTGGGGCGTCCGGTTCCCCGCGCTTCAGGCGTGGCGAGAAGACGTTCGTTACGAGCCGACTGGCAAGCGCGATGCCGCATCGGTGAACGCCCTGGTCACCGCGTGCCGCGAAGCGGTGGACGCGGTGGTTCTCAACCTCTGGATCGATGGTCGTTTCCCAGACACCGGGGTACCCGCGTGACCTTCGACAAAGTCATCCCTGAACTCGTCGCCATCTGCGAGCGCTCGAGCCTGGCCGCCGCCGCGGAGTTCTGCGTCGTCCGCGACCCCAGGGGGCGCGTCCGCCTCGCGGTGAAGTTCGACGAGGCTCAGCCCGCAGAGCTGGACTCCCTGAAGGCGGCACTCGAGGCCGCCCTGGGACGCTACTTCGTCGGGCCGATCATCGCTACGGGCCTGCCGGGCGAGAGCGGCAAGCTGGCCAAGCAGGTCATCGCTCTGGCTACGGTCTTCGATACCTCCGAGATCAAGCAGGCCATCACTGGAGAACCCCTTCGAGTCGCAAGGGCCTGGAAGAAGCTGGAGGCTCGTTTGTCCAAGCTGGCCTGGCTCGACGAAGGGCCCGTGAAGCCGCCCTGGCCACTCGTGGCTCAGAGGCCGCGAATCGTCACGTTCTACTCGTTCAAGGGTGGCGTGGGCCGCACGACAGCGATGGCGGCCACCGCGTGGCAACTCGCCGAAGAGGGACGTCAGGTCGCAGTTCTCGATCTGGATCTCGAAGCGCCTGGCGTCGGAGCGCTGCTCGCAGCGGACTCCGACAGAGGCGTGCTGGACTTCATCGTCGATCACCTCGCCACCGGTGCCGCCGAGATCGACCCGGTGCCGGCGGCCGGACTGGGCCCGCAGGCGGAGAAAGTTCAGGTATACGGCGCCGGGCGGCTATCGCCCGAGTACCTGGAGAAGCTGGCCCGGCTCGACTTCACCAGCCATGCCGCCTGGTCCAGCACCGGCGCACGGCAGAGCCCGGTGTCCGAAGCCTTGCAGGCGCTGCTCAAGAAAGTCGCCACCAGCGAACCGGCCCCCGAGTACATCTTGATAGACTCACGGGCTGGCCTGCACGACCTCTCGGGGCTGTCTCTGCACAGCCTGGCCCACGTCGATGTGTTTCTGGCCGCTGCGGGCGAGCAGGGGTACCGGGGGCTGGACCTGACCCTTCGGGTGGCGGCCAAGCGGAAGGCGGACTTCACGTGTGTGGTTGTCCACGCCCTGGCGCCCGGCAAGGGAAACCCGGAGGCACTTGCCGAAGAGCAGGAGTTTCGGGGGCGGGTGTACGAGGCCTTCAAGCAGTTCGTCTACTCGGGTGACGAGATCCCAGGTGAAGACTCTCTGATCGATCACCACAGCCCGTGGGTGATCCGCCGCAACGAGAACCTCCAGAGATTCACGAAGATCGCAGACCGGCGCGAGGACCTGTTCCGTGCGGACTACGTCGAACTGAAGAAACGCATCGAAGAACTGACCGAGCCTGAGGAGCCGGAGGCGTGAATACTGCTGAACGGCGCGAACTGTTGGCTCAGGTGGCGCGCTCGCTCCTGGTCATCGAGGCCGAGAACGTCGTTGACCTCGAGAAGGTCTTCCTTCCGCTGCCCTCGCACCACTTGGCTCTGCGACCAGAGGTCGTGCTGGTTCTGGGTGGCCGCGGTGCGGGCAAGAGCGCGCTCTTTAACCTGGTGTCCAAGCTCTCTCCAGCCGATCTCCGAACGTTCTTCGGTGGCGACGTACCCCCGGCTCGATGGATGGATGCCTTCTCGGATAGCAGGTACCACCCGCCAGCAACGATCCTCGACGCCTTCGGACGCTCGGCCGAGGAGTCGTCTTTCCGTTCTTTTTGGGTCGTGCACCTCGCTCGGCGCCTGTCGGAGCAGTTCGGAGACGTCGTGCCCGCCTTGCCCGAGGCCCTACGTGATGTGAAGGTGCCCGAAGGCTGCGACGCGGTCGTCGCGGAGGCCGCCCGATACCTGGACCAGGTCGAGACGTCCCTCACGAGAGACGACCAGATGGTCTTCGCCTCCTACGACCACCTGGACCGCCTCGGGCATTTCGATCGAGCGGTCCGCGACAAGTTCGTGAGCACGCTCCTCGCCCTTTGGCTCTCCCTCTCGAACCGGTACCGAAAGCTGCGCGGAAAGGTGTTCCTGCGCGAGGACCTCTTCGAAAAGGCTCAGTCCACGTTCGCCGACGCGGGCAAGCTCCGCGGACGTTCGGCGTCGATCGAGTGGAACGTCAGCAGCCTCTACCAGCTCCTCGTGCGCTACATCGCCGCCGCCGGTGAGCCAGCGCTGCTCTGGCTCAAGGCGATCCCAGCGCTCGAGCTCGCACCGTGGCATGCCTTCGGCGAGATGCCCGCTGAAATGCTGGAGCCCCAGCAGATTGCTTTTGCCGATCGGCTAGCTGGCCGGCTGATGGGCCGGGGCGTAGGGAAGGGCTACACCTATCGGTGGATTCCGAATCGGCTGCAGGACGGTCGTGGCCGGATCGTGCCGCGCTCGGTTCTCAACCTGATCGGACATTCGTGCCGCGTTGCACACTCTGACCCGGCAGGTCGTGGCTCCCGGCTGATCACCCCTTCCGATCTGCAGGCGGCCCTGCGTCCCACGTCCGAGGCCCGGGCCAGGGAAGTCAGCGAGGAGTTCCTGCCTGTTCAGCGGCTCGGCCACCTTCGGGGGCAGAACGTGCTCATCGACCGAGCGACTGTAATCCAGAAGTTGGACCAGCCGTCATCGGAGGAACCTCCCGGGCAGCGGATGTCGGGCGAGGCCGTCTTCCAAGAACTCGTGGCACTTGGCGTGCTCGTGGTTCGGGACGACCGGCATGGCAAGGGGCGGATCGATGTGCCTGACATTTACCGCTACGGGTTCGGAATCCTCCGGAAGGGCGGGGTGAAGAGCCCGAACTAGATGGCCCTCCTTTCCGACCAAGCCTGGAAAGCCAAATACGACTCGGACGGCGCCAGCCTGCTCCGCGAGTTCTACGAGCCAGCCCTGTCGGCCGCAGTGCGGTATGACCGAACCACCGGGTACTTCTCCGCGGGCGTGCTGACGCTCGCCTCGCGAGGGGTCGAGGCGTTGGCCCGGGCCGGTGGGCGCATGAGGCTCGTCGTCGGCTGCACGCTGAGCCAGGCCGAGGCCGACGCCATCGCGCGCGGCGAGAGCCTGAAGGACCGGGTCGAGGCCCAGCTCGGTGCGATGCCGCTCGCGCCCGGTTCCTCCAGGGAGGAGGCGGCGCTCGAACTGTTGAGCTACATGATCGCCCGGGGGTACTTGGAGGTCCGGGTCGCGATCCCGTGCGACGGGGCCCGACGGCCCGTGGCGAGCCAGGGGCTGTTCCACGAAAAGGCCGGGATCATCGAAGACAAGACGGGCGATCGGCTGGCGTTCAACGGCAGCGTCAACGAGACACCCCAGGGCTGGGCCGGCAACTGGGAGAGCTTCCACGCGTTTACGTCGTGGACGGGGGAGGATGGCCGGCGCCGGGTCGACGCGGAGGAAGACAGCTTCGCCCGGCTGTGGGCGAACAAGGCGCGCCACTGCGTGGTCATCGACGTCCCGACTGCGGTGCGCGAGGACCTTCTGAAGTTCCTCCCGCCAGACGACCAGGCGCCGAGGCGCCTCCTCGCTGGGGTCGAGCCCCTGGCCCCTTCCGAGCCGCCTTCGCCGCCGGAGCCGTCGGGGAAGGCCGCCCTGCCTGCGGCACCCCGGGTCGACACCCGGCGGCTGGTGTGGGGCCTCATCCAGAACGCCACGCAGTTCCACGGTGGGGAACTGGTAGGCGAGGCCGGGTCCGTGGTCACGCCCTGGCCGCACCAGATCCGGGCGTTCGAGCGGGTCTACGGCTCGTGGCCGCCACGGTTGCTGATCGCTGACGAGGTCGGGCTGGGAAAGACCATCGAGGCCGGCCTGATCCTGCGCCAGGCCTGGTTGGCGGGCCGGGCCAAGCGCGTGCTCGTGCTCGCTCCGAAGGCTGTCCTGACCCAATGGCAGATCGAGTTGCGCGAGAAGTTCAACCTGGACTGGCCGATCTACGATGGCCAGAAGCTCTCTTGGTACGGGACGTTCGCCCGAGGAGCCGAGGTCGAACGCAAGGTGTCCCGCGCCGAGTGGCACCTGGAGCCGTTCGTCCTGACCTCGAGCCAGCTCATGCGCCGCGTGGACCGGGCGGGGGAGCTTCTGGAGCAGGCCGCGCCCTGGGACCTTGTCGTTCTCGATGAGGCCCACCACGCACGCCGCAAGGGCGGTGGGACGGGGAAGGATCAGAAGCCGAACCAACTCCTCACCCTCATGCAGGCGCTGCGGCCCAAGACGAGCGGCCTGCTGCTGATGACCGCGACGCCGATGCAGGTTTCGCCGGTGGAGGTCTGGGACCTGCTGAACTTGCTGGGACTGCCCGCGGCCTGGGACGTGAAGTCGTTCGAGCAGTTCTTCGAGAAGGCGGCGGCACCCAACCCTTCGCACGCCGACTTCGAGTTCCTGGCCCGGATGTTCCGGGAGTGCGAGGCGCACTTCGGCGAGACCACTGCGGAGGCCGTCACGCGTTTCGTGCCCGGTGGGAGCGGGCTGGCGACACGGAAGATCCTGCGAGCCCTGCGCGACAATGTCGGAGTCGAACGCAAGCGCCTCGAATCGGATCGGCGCCAGGCCGCGCTGCGGATCATGCAGGCGTGCTCCCCGGTCCGGCGCCTGATCTCGCGGCACACGCGCGACCTGCTCCGCCGCTACTTCCAGGCCGGGAAGATCAGCACGCCGATCCCCACGCGCGCCGTCGAGGACCGATTCGTGAAGCTCAGCGCTGCCGAGCGCGAGGTCTACGAGCGGGTCGAGGACTACATCAGCACGACCTACGACCAGGCCCGGCCCGACCAGAAGAACGCGGTTGGCTTCGTGATGACGATCTACCGCCGCCGGTTCGCCAGCAGCTTCGAGGCGCTGGCCCAGACCCTCTCCGGGCGAATCGAGCGTGTCGAGGATCAGGAGGCCGGCCAGCGTCTCGACGATGACGTCAGCGGCGACGAGGCCGGGGACGACCCGATCGACACGGACGAAGCTCGCCAGCTCGAGTTCAAGGCCCTCCAGGCCGAGGAGTTAGCGGACATCGCCGCCCTCCTGTCTGCGGTGAGAACGCTGCCGCCTGACACGAAGCTCGGACACCTCCTCGACGTTCTGAAGGGGCTCAAGGCCGCCGGCCACAAGCAGACGCTGGTCTTTACGCAGTACACGGACACGCTCGACTTCCTGCGCGATCAACTGGTGAGCGCAGGCTGGAGGGTGATGTGCTTCTCAGGGCGCGGCGGCGAGGTCCTGGGGCGCGACAGCTACTGGCGGACCATCTCCCGGGACGATGCGAAGCGGGTGTTCCGCGAGGGGCAGGCGGACATCCTGCTCTGTACCGACGCTGCGGCTGAGGGGCTGAACTTCCAGTTCTGCGGCTCTCTCGTCAACTACGACATGCCGTGGAACCCGATGCGGGTGGAGCAGCGCATCGGCCGCATCGACCGCCTGGGGCAGAAGTTCCCCGAGATCCGGATCGTCAACCTCCACTACGAGGCCACGGTGGAGACGGACGTCTACATCGCGCTCCGCGAGCGGATCGGCCTCTTCACGAAGTTCGTGGGCAAGCTCCAGCCGATTCTGGCCAGCCTGCCGCGGAGCATCGCCACGGCTGCGCTGGCTCGCCGAGAGGACCGCGACCGCGTCCGCGACGACCTGCTCAGCCGGTTGAAGGGGGACGTGCGCACCGCTGAAGAGGCCGGGTTCGACCTCGACGCGATCCTGGAGTCAGACCTGGAGGAACCCGAGCGCCCCGAGCCCCCCTACAGCTTGGCCGACCTCGAGGTGGTGCTGAACCGGCCGGACCTGTTGCCTCCGGGCGTGTCGGTGCGGCCTCTGGAGCCGGGGCAGTACGAATACCGGGCCCCGGGGTTGCCGCCCCTGCGAGTCACGACTCGGGCGCCGCTGTTCGACGAGCACCCTGGAAGCCTGGAGTTGTGGAGCCCCGGCTCGCCGACCTTCCCAGCCGACGTCGACGCAGCGCCGCTCGAGGAGGTTCACGCGAAGGCGACGACCCTCAGAGCACTCCTGCGGTAGCCCACCCCGTTCCCGGTGATGGCGCACGGTCCGCGCCGGCGACGGGGTTTTCGGTGGCCGCCGTCACGGACCGTGCCGGGCCGTTCGCGGAACGCCGGCTGGGCGCGTCACCTCCTCGCTGGAGGGCCCATCGCCCGCCTCCTTCTGCGAAGGCGGGGCGATGGGCCCCGTCGAGGAGGTGACGCGATGGCGCAGGCTCACACGGTCCCGAACAGCAACCACGGCTCGTTGCACCGGCTCGACTGCTACCGGTTGGCGGTGGAGTTCCACCGGAAGGCCACCGGTCTGGCTCCGTATGGGAGCGGGCTGGGCGATCAGTTGCGGCGGGCGGCCGCCAGTGTCGTCCTGAATCTCGCGGAGGGCCATGGCCGAACCTCGCGGATCGAGCAGGCGCGATTCACGGCAATCGCGCGAGGTTCGGCGCTGGAGTGCGTCGCAATTCTGGATCTGCTCGGGGAGGAAGAACGGGAGCTTGGAGAGGTGCGGCGGCTGTTGATCCGCGTGGTTCAGACGACCACCGGGCTGTGGCGGCGGCAGGCTCAGTGACGGAACGCCGGGCCGGGGGCCGCTGGCGCCTCCCGGCTCGGTTTGGTTTCGGTTCGACCCTTGCTGGCGGTCCGACCTCGCTCGCCGGTTCGACGGCGGGCCTGCGGCTCGAGGGCCGTTCGCGGTTCGATCGTCGTTACCCCTGCCAGACCCCGTGGCCGCGCTTGCGGAGGGTCTCCGCCAGCCAGGGCTCGAAGTGCTCGCCGAACTCGAAGGGCAGCGGGTTGAAGTGGGCGTAGCGCTGCGGGCACAGGCGGGCCTGGTCGGGGCCCGAGGCCTTCACGTAGCGGTTGTACTTGTAGCCGCGCAGGTGCTGCGAGAGGCGCTTCTCCGGCGGGTGGCCGGTGAGGCCGACGTAGTAGCAGGGCAGGTCGGGCTGCATGGCGGCGTTGCGCTCGCGGAAGGCGGCGTCGCGGCGCACGGTGTCCGCGAGCGCGATCACGTAGACGTGGTGCTTCGCGCGCGTCCACTTCTGCTCGGGCAGCGAGGCGGCCAGTGCGAGCAGGTCGCGCTCTTCGGGGCGGCCTGCAGTCGGCGCCAGCGCGTCGCCGCGGACCCGGCGGCGGCCGCCGGCGAGGAAGAACAGGTCGGTGTCGGCTCCCGTCTGGCCCAGCACGACGCCGGGGCCCCACTCGGCCGCGTTGCGGTGACGTACGACGGTTCCCTTGCGGATGGACATGTGGAGAAAGCGTACAGCAGGCGCGCCCCGGGCGCGAGGGCGCTCGCGCGACCGTCGGGGAACTCCACGGGGTCGTAAACGGCGCGGAGCTTGCAGCGTGAGCCCGTGGCCGAGGAATCTGCGTGGGGCTGGCCGCGGGCAGGTCCCGCGCGACGACCGGCGATGAGAGGATGCGGGAGATGAGGGGTTCCGTCTGGCGGCGCCGCCTGCTCGGCGCGACGATCGGTGCGGCCGGCTTCCTGGTCTTCGGCCACTTCTACGCGCTCGCCGGCGGCACCTGAAACATCCTGTGTCGCCCGGCGGTCGCCGGGCCCTACGGAGCCCTCGTCGGAATGCTGCTGGTCCCGTCGGCTGCGCGCCCGCGGCCGAGCGACGGGACCCACCAGGAGGAGAAGCCGTGAGAGCAACCGCACTCGTCTTCGCGGTCGCCATCGCCGCGGTCCCCGCGCCGAGCGCGCGGGGGCAGCAGTCGTTCGCGCCGGAGGCCGCCCCGGCCGAGTTGAGGCCGGCCGTCGCGGCGGCGGACGCAGCCCTGGTCGCGTTGCGCCAGCGCCTGACCGCGCGGCTGATGGAGGAGATGCAGAAGGGCGGCCCCGCGAAGGCGGTGGCCGTGTGCCGCGACGAGGCGCCCGCGCTGTCGGCGGAGGTGGGACGCGCGGCGGGAGTCGTCGTCGGGCGCACCAGCGACCGCCTGCGCAATCCCGAGAACCGTCCTCCCGCCTGGGCCGAGGCCGCGGTGAAGGCAGCCGCGGGCCGCCAGGCAGCGGACGTCGCGCCCGCCGCCTTCGCGCTCGGCGACAAGGTGGGCCTGCTGCGGCCGCTCGCGATGGCGGGGCCTTGCGCGCGCTGCCACGGCACGGCCTCCGAGCTCGACCCCGCGGCGGCCGCGGCCATCCGCGCCGCCTACCCGCAGGACGCCGCCACCGGCTTCCGGGCCGGCGAGCTGCGAGGCTTCGCCTGGGCCGAAGCTCCCCTGATCGCCTCCGTTCCCGAGAGATAGAGATAGAGGAGGAACGCCATCATGGACGCCCTGACCCTCGCCCGGCTGCAGTTCGCGGCGACGACGGTCTATCACTTCTTCTTCGTGCCCCTGACGCTGGGCCTGGTCTGGGTGGTCGTGCTGTTCCACACCCTGTGGTTCGTGACCGGTCGCGAGATGTACGAGAAGCTGACCCGCTTCTGGGGCAAGCTGTTCCTGATCAACTTCGCGATGGGCGTGGTCACCGGCATCGTCCAGGAGTTCCAGTTCGGGATGAACTGGTCCGAGTACTCCCGCTTCGTCGGCGACGTGTTCGGCGCGCCGCTGGCGATCGAGGCGCTGCTCGCCTTCTTCCTGGAGTCGACCTTCCTCGGCGTCTGGATCTTCGGCTGGAGCAAGATCCCGCGAAAGGCGCACCTGGCCTCGATCTGGCTGGTGGCGATCGGCTCCAACGTCTCCGCGCTGTGGATCCTGATCGCCAACTCGTTCATGCAGCAGCCGCTCGGCTACGTGCTGCGCAACGGGCGCGCCGAGATGGAGGACTTCTGGGCGCTGATCACCAACCCCCACCTGTTCGTGCAGTTCCCGCACGTGATCACCTCGGCGATGGCCACCGGCGCCTTCTTCGTGCTCGGCGTCAGCGCCTGGCACCTGCGCCGGGGCGCGGCCCCGGCCGATCGCGAGGGCTTCCTCTTCTCGTTCAAGGTGGGGGCGGTCTACGCGCTCGTCTCCACCATCGCGGTGTCGGTCGTCGGCCACAACCAGGCGCAGTACATGATGACGATCCAGCCGATGAAGATGGCGGCGGCCGAGGCGCTGTGGGAGAGCGAGGACCCGGCCCCGATGTCGCTGTTCACCTGGGGCAACGAGCCGCAGCAGCGCGACGTCTTCGCGCTGAAGGTGCCCGGCCTCCTGAGCTTCCTCGCGTACAACCGCTTCGAGGGCAGGGTCGAGGGCATCAAGGACCTGCAGGCGCAGATGGAGGCGAAGTACGGGCCCGGAGACTACGTGCCGCCGGTGATGTGGACCTACTGGCTGTTCCGCGTCATGGTCGGCGCCGGGATGGCGATGCTGGCACTCGCGGCCTGGGCCACCTGGGCCCTGCTGCGGGACCGCGTCGAGTCGGCGAAGCTGCTGCTGGGATTGCTGGTGCCGGCGATCGCGCTGCCGCACGCCGCGAACGCGGCGGGCTGGATCTTCACCGAGATGGGCCGCCAGCCGTGGATCGTCTACGGCCTGCAGAAGACCGCCGACGCCGTGTCGCCGAACGTCTCCGCCGGCGAGGTCGGGCTCTCGCTCGTCGTCTTCACGCTGCTCTACGGCGCGCTGATGGCCGCCGACTTCTACCTGCTGGCCAAGTACGGCCGGCAGGGCATCGAGGCGGTCGCGCTGCACGCCGAGGAGGAGCCGGCCGCGCTGGCTCCCGCGCAGGCCTGAGGAGGGCGCCATGGATCTCAACATCCTCTGGTTCGTGCTGATCGCGGTGCTCTTCGTCGGCTTCTTCGTGCTCGAGGGCTTCGACTACGGGGTCGGCATGCTGCTGCCGTTCCTCGGCGAGGACGACCACCAGCGGCGCCGCATCATCAACACCATCGGGCCGTTCTGGGACGGCAACGAGGTGTGGCTCCTGACCGCGGGCGGCGCCATCTTCGCGGCCTTCCCGCACTGGTACGCGACGCTGTTCAGCGGCTTCTACATCGCGCTGCTGCTGATGCTGGTGGCGATGATCGTGCGCGGCGTCGCCTTCGAGTTCCGCTCGAAGGACAAGCACCCGGCGTGGCGCGCCACCTGGGACTGGGCGATCTTCTTCGGCAGCGCGGTGCCCGCGCTGCTGTGGGGCGTCGCGCTCGGCAACCTGCTGAAGGGCGTGCCGATCGACGCCGACAAGCACTTCGTCGGCGGCTTCTTCGACCTGCTCTCGCCCTACACGCTGATCGCCGGGCTGGCCAGCGTCTTCGTGTTCCTGACCCACGGGGCGCTGTTCCTCAACCTGAAGAGCACCGAGCCGATCCGCTCGCGGGCGCTCGCGGTCACGAAGAAGGTGGGACCGGTGGCGACGGTGCTGGTGTTCCTGTTCGTGGCCGGCACCTATGCCTGGACCGACGGTTTCCGCGGCCTCGGCCTCAACCCGGGCCTGGTGCCGCTGCTGGCGATCGGCTCGCTGCTGGCGGCCGGCGCGCTGATCCACCGCGAGCACCCGGGCTGGGCCTTCGCCCTGACCTGCGTGACGATCGCCTCGTCGACGGCGACGATCTTCATCGCCCTCTTCCCGCGGGTGATGGTGTCGAGCCTGAACCCGGAGTGGAGCCTGACCATCTACAACGCCTCCTCGACGCCCTACACGCTGGCGATCATGAGCGGGGTGGCGCTGATCTTCGTGCCGCTGGTGCTCGTCTACCAGGGCTGGACGTACTGGGTGTTCCGGCACCGGGTCACGGCGGAAGCGAAGCTGGAGTACTGACGGACCGTTGATCGATCGACGACTCTGGCCACGCGGGGCGCGCGAGCGCCTCGCGCTGGCCGGGGCGGTGGGCTTCGGCCTGCTGGCCGGGCTCGCCGCGGTCGGCCAGGCGTTCGGCCTCAGCCGGCTGATCGACTTCGCCTTCCTCGGGGGAGCGGACCGCGCCGCCGCCGCGGGGTGGCTGACCCTGCTCGCGCTGGCGGCAGTCGCCCGCGCGGTGTCCGGTGCGGCCGGCGAGGCCTGTGCCCAGGAGCTGTCGATCCGGACCCGCGCGGAGCTGCGCGGCCGCCTCGCGCACCACCTCGTCGCGCTGGGGCCGCACCGCGTGGCCGGCGAACGCGCCGGCGAACTGGTGCGCACTGCGACCGTCGGCGTCGAGGCGCTCGACGCCACGCTCTCACAGTACCTGCCGCAGGCGATGCTGGCGGCGCTGGTGCCGCTCGTGATCCTGGCCGCCGTGTACGCCGCCGACCCGCTGTCCGCGCTCGTGCTGTTCGTGACGCTGCCGCTGGTCCCGCTGTTCACCGCGCTGGTGGGCTCGCTCGCCGCGGCCCGCACCGCCGAGCAGTGGCGCACGCTGGGCCGGCTGTCGGCGCGGCTGCTCGACGGTCTCCACGGCCTGCCGACGCTGGTGGCGCTGGGCCGCGCCGAAGACCACGCCGACGAGGTCGGGAGGACCGCGGAGCGGCTGCGGGCGGCGGCGATGCGGGTGCTGCGGGTCGCCTTCCTGTCCGGCTTCGTGCTCGAGCTGCTGGCGACGATCGGCACCGCGCTGCTCGCCGTCCAGGTCGGCCTGCGGCTGCTGCACGGCCACGTGGAGTTCGCGCCCGCGCTGTTCGTGCTGCTGCTGGCACCCGAGTTCTACAAGCCGCTGCGGGCGCTGGGAGCCTCGTTCCACGCGGCGATGCCCGGCCGCGACGCCGCGGCCCGCATCTTCGCGCTGCTCGAGACGCCGGCGTCGGACGCGAGCGGGGGCCGGTGCCTCGTCGCACCCGCCGACGGCCCCGCGCAGGGCGTCGCGTTCGAGGGCGTGTGCTTCACCTACGCCGGGGGCCGCACGGCGCTGGACGGGGCGACGTTCGTGCTGCCCGCGGGCCGCATGACGGCGCTCGCGGGGCCGTCGGGGGCGGGCAAGAGCACCGCGGCGGCGCTGCTGTTGCGTTTCCTCGAGCCGGCCGCCGGACGGATCGCCGTCGACGGCCAGGCGCTCGCCGACCTCGAGGCCGAAGCCTGGCGCCGCCGCATCGCCTGGGTGCCGCAGCGCCCGCACCTGTTCGCGGGCACCGCCCGCGAGAACCTGCTGCTGGCGCGGCCAGGCGCGGCGGCGGGCGAGTTGGAGCGCGCCGCGGCGCTGGCCCGCTTCGACGAGGTGCTGGCCGAGCTGCCGCGCGGCTGGGACACGCCGCTGGGCGAGGCGGGCGCGCGGCTGTCGAGCGGCCAGGCCCAGCGCCTGGCGCTCGCCCGCGCGTTCCTGAGGGACGCGCCGCTGCTGATCCTCGACGAGCCGACCGCGCATCTCGACCCGGCGTTGCAGGCGCGGCTGTCGGAGGCGACGCGCGAGCTCTGCCGCGGGCGCACTGCACTCGTCGTCGCCCACCGGCTGGAGACCCTCGCCAGCGCCGACCACGTGGTCGTGCTCGAGGCCGGCCGCGTGGTCGAGCAGGGGGTGCCGCGCGAGCTGCGCGCGGCCGGCGGTCGCTTCGCCACGCTGTGGGGCACGCCGTGAAGGCGATCCTCCGCCTCGCCCCGTGGCGCGTCGTCGGCCGCCGAGGCCCCGCGCTCGGCACGGGCCTGCTGTTCGCCACCGCGGCCAGCGGCGTTCTGCTGATGGCCTGCTCGGCGTGGCTGATCGCGAAAGCAGCGCTGCGGCCGTCGATCGCCGCGCTGCACGTGGCGATCGCCGGCGTGCGCTTCTTCGGTCTCGCGCGCGCGGTGTCGCGCTATCTCGAGCGGCTGGTGGTGCACGACGTGACGCTGCGCGCGTCCGGCGCCTGGCGCGCGAAGCTGGCGCGCGGGCTGGCGCCTCTCGGCCCCGGTCGGCTCGGCACGAGCGGGGACCTGCTGGCCCGGGTCGTGGCCGACGTCGAGGAGCTGGAGGCGGCCTACCCGCGGCTGCTGGCGCCGATGGCCGCCGCGGCGCTCGCGACCGCGGGCGTCGGCGCGTTCCTGGCCACGCGCGGTCCGGCGCTCGCCATCGCGTGGGCCGCGGCAGTGCTGGCGGCGGGCGTGATCGCTCCGCTGCTGGTGCTGAAGCTCACGCGCGCCGGGGAGGCCCGCCGCGTCGCTCGCCGGGCCACGCTCCACGCCCGGCTCGCCGACGGCATCCGCGGGCTGCCCGACCTGGTCGCCTTCGGCCGCGGGCGCGACCACGCGGACGAGGTGGCGGCCCTCGCCCGCGAGATGGCAGCCGACGAGCGGCGCGGGGCGCGAGGCGCGCTGGCCGGCACCGCGCTGGCGGGAGCGTCGGCCGACCTGTGCGTCGTCGCGCTGCTCGCGCTCGCGATCCCGCTGGTCCGCGCGGGGGAACTCGACGGGATTCAGCTCGCCGTGATCGCCCTCGTGGCGCTGGCCGGGTTCGAGGTGGTGGCGCCGCTGGCCGCCGCGTTCCGCGTCCGCGGCGGGATCGAGGCCGCCGCGGCCCGGATCGCCGCGCTGCTCGAAGCGGAGCCGGCGGTGCGCGATCCGGACGCGCCGGAAGTGGCGGGCCCGGGCAGGCGAGTCGAAGCGCGCGGCCTGCGCTTCGCGTACGAGGACGGGTTCGGGCGCCGGGCGAAGCCCGTCGCGTGCGCGCTGGACGGGCTCGACCTGGTCCTGGAGCGCGGCCGGGTCGTGGCCCTGGTCGGGCCGAGCGGGGCGGGCAAGTCGACGCTCGTGCAACTGCTGCTGCGGGCGCACGACGTCGCCCCCGGGCAACTGCTGCTGGACGGGGTGGACGTGCGGCGGCTCGCCGCGGCCGAGCTGCGCAAACGGCTGGCGGTGGCCTCGGTCCGTGACCACGTCTTCGCGGGCACGCTGGCCGAGAACCTGCGCCTGGCTGCGCCGGACGCCGACGACGCGCGGCTGTGGGACGCGCTCGAGCGGGCGGAGCTGGCCGCGTTCGCGCGCGGGCTGCCGGAGCAACTCGCCACCTGGGTGGGCGAGCACGGCGTCGCGCTCTCCGGCGGCGAGCGGCAGCGGCTGGTGCTGGCGCGGGCGCTGCTGCGCGACGCGCCCGTGCGCCTGCTCGACGAGCCGACCGCGCACCTCGACGCGGAGACCGCGCGGCGAGTGCTCGCGCGGCTGTTCGCCGAACGCGAGAGCGAATGCTGCGCCACGCTGATCGTCAGCCACCGGCTGGCGGGGCTCGAGGCGGCAGACGAGATCGTCGTGCTCGACCGCGGCCGGGTGGTCGAGCGCGGGCGCTGGGAAGCGCTGGTCTCCGCGGGGGGCGCCTTCGCGCGGGCCCTCGCCGAGGAGCGCGGCGCGGCCGCGCTCGACGGCCGGATATCATCGGACTCGGAATGAGGGCGCTCGGCCGCGAGCTGCTGCGGGACGTCGGACGCGCCGAGCGGCTGGAGTGGTGGCAGGCCGACGGCCGCGGCGGCTGGGCTGCGAGCGGCGTGCTCGGCCTCAACGCGCGCCGCCAGCACGGCCTGCTCGTCGTCGCCACGCCGGCAGGCCGCCTCAACCTGCTGGCGCGGCTCGAGGAGCGGCTGGAGTTCGCGGGCGGCGAGACGGTCGAACTCGCCACCGCGCGCTACGCCGGTGCAGTCCACCCGCGCGGTTTCGAGCGGGCGGAGGCCTTCGCGCTCGACCCGCTGCCGTGCCTGGTCCACGAGACCGCGCGCGGCCGGCTGGGGCGCACGGTCGCGCGGCTGCACGACACCGACGCGGTCGTCGTGCAGCACGAGTGGGACGGCGAGCCGGCCCAGCTGGTTGTCCGGCCGCTGCTCGCCTACCGCGGCGTCGACGAGCTGCAGCGCGAGCGCGACGACCTGCGGCGCGACGTCGCCCCGGACGGCGACGCCGTCGCGTGCGTCCCGCTCGCGGGCTGGCCCCCGCTCGTGATGCGGCTGCCGGGGGGGCGCTGGCAGGGCGAAGGCTGGTGGTACCGCCACTGCGAGTACGCCCTCGATCGCGAGCAGGGTCTCGAGGGCCACGAGGACCTGTGGAGCCCGGGCGAGTTCCGCGTCGCGCTGCGGCCCGGGCAGGCGGCGGCGCTCCTGGCCGCGGCTGGCGCGGTCCCGGCCGCCGACCCGCGCGCGCTGCTGCTGGCGGAGAAGGCGCGGCAGCGCGCTCTCTCCGCGGGTGTCGGCGGGTTGGAGGGCGAACTGCGGCGGGCGGCGGACGCCTTCTTCGTGCGCGACGCGGAGCGCGGCCCGGTGCTCGCGGCCGGGTATCCGGGTCCCGTCGAGCGCGCGCGAGGCGCGGCGATCGCACTGCCGGGCCTGTGCCTCGCCATTGGCCGCGTGGAGCAGGCGCGCGATGTCCTCCACTCGCTCGTGAACCGGCTGCGGCTCGGGCGATTGGCGAGCGGAGACGAGGGCGGAGGCGCCGCGGCGGGCGACGCGCAGGCGGCGCTGTGGTTCGTGATCGCGGTGCACCGCCTGCGCGAGGCCGACCCGGCGGCGGCTCGCGACCGCGGGCTGGAGGCGGCGGTCGACGCGGTGGTCGACGCGTGGCTGGGCGGCGGGGCGGCAGGGCTGAGGGTGCGCAGCGACGGCCTGGTCGAGGTCGCGGCCGACGCGGCCGACGCGGACGACGCGCGGCCCGGTTGCCCGGTCGAGCTGCAGGCTCTGTGGCACAACGCGCTGCTGATCGCGGCGGGGCTCTCCCGGTCGCGCGGCGACGGCGGTCGCGCGGGCGGCCTCGCCCACGCCGCCGCGCGTTGCCGGGAGAGCGTACAGCGGGTCTTCTGGTGCGACCGCCGCGGCCATCTCGCGGACGCGGTCTCCGCGGAAGGCGCGCCCGACTTCACGCTGCGCGCGGCGCAGCTCCACGCCCTCGGCCTGCCCCACGTGTTGCTGCCGCGCGACGCCGCGCTCCGCGCGCTCGCTGCGGTGGAGACCGGGCTCCTGACGCCCCATGGGCTGCGGTCCGAAGCGGGCGGGCCGGCGGAGCCCTGGTGGGCAGGGCTCTGGGCCGACGCCCGCGTGCGCCTGCTGGGCGAGGCCGGCAAGGCCGCCGTGCACGCCTGGCTCGACGGCCTGGAGCCTCACCTCGGCGAAGGCGTGCTGGGCCAGGTCGCCGAGCGTTTCGACGGCGCGCCGCCGCACGCGCCGCGCGGCGCGGGCGCGGCGGCGGCCAGCGTCGGCGAACTGCTCCGCGCGCTCAGGCGGGTCGGCCGGGCGCCGCGCGCAGGCCGTTGACCCCGCCCCCGCCGCCACGTACTCTCCGCGCATCGTGAACTTGCGAGGGATCGCGGCGGGGGCAGCGCTCGCGTGCCTGCTGGCGGTCGCCTGCACGCGGGACGAGAAGCCGAAGCAGCCGGAGGGCACGCTGCGCGTGCTGCTCGGCTCCGACATCGCCACCCTCGACCCGCACGTCTCGGTCGACAGCATCACCTCCATCATCGTCGGCAACGTGTTCGAGCCGCTGGTGCGCTTCGATCGCTCGCTGCGACTGGTGGGAGGGCTGGCCGAGCGCTGGATCAACCCGGACGAGCGCACCTGGCGCTTCTTCCTCGACCGCCGCGCGCGGTTCCACGACGGCACGCCGCTGCGCGCCTCCGACGTCAAGTTCAGCGTCGAGCGGCTGCTCTCGCTTCCCGGAACGCCGGTGGCGGCGTTCGTCCGCCACATCCGTGCCGTGGAAGCGATCGACGACCACACGGTCGACATCCGCACCGACGCCCCGGTCGCGATCCTCAACGACATGGCCTTCGTGCCGATCGTCAGCGAGCGCAGCCTGCGCGAGACGGGCGGTCGGGTCGACGAGCGGCCGCTGGGCAGCGGCCGCTACCGGGTGGCGCGCTGGGAGCGGGGTCGGGCGATCGACCTCGAGGCCAGCGAGTTCGCCCGCGACCCCGCCGCGATCGCCCGCGTCGAGGTCGAACTCCTCTCCCGGGAAGGCATGCTGGAGCGGATCGAGGCGGGCAGGCCCGACCTCACGCTGCTGCTGCGGCAGAGCGTGCTCGACACGCTCGAGAAGCGCAACCTGGCCGGGCAGCGACTGCTGGCCTCGCCCGGGCTCTACGTCTTCTACCTGGGCTTCAACACGCGGGCGACGCTGCCCAGCGGCGCGCGCAACCCGCTCGCCGACGTGCGCCTGCGGCGTGCGCTGGTCCGCGCCACCGACCAGGCGGCGATCGTCGAGCACGCGCTGCGCGGTCACGGGCGCGGGGCGACGCAACTCGTGGTGCCGGAGGTCTTCGGCTTCGACCCCACGTTGCCGGCGACGCCGGTCGACCCGGCGACGGCGCGGCAGATGGTGGATGCGGCGGGACACGCGGGCGTCGAGCTGTCGATCCTCACGGTCGAGGGCGGCAGCGGCCGGATCGAGGAAGAACTGGCCCGGCAGTGGGAGCGGGCCGGCGTCAAGCTGACGCGGCGCGAGGTGCCGGAGCGGCAACTGGCGGTCGAAGTGGCGGCGGGCCGCTTCGACACCTACATCGAGGGCTGGGGCTGCACGTCGGCCGACGCCGCGGAACTGCTGTCCTACCTGCTGCACAGCCGCGACGAAGCGCGCGGGCTGGGCACCGGCAACTACTACGGCTTCGCACACCCCGAGATCGACCGCATCGCCGAGACCAACCTCGGCGTCTTCGATCCCCGCCGCCGGCTGGCGCTGCTGCAGCGCGCGCTGCGGCTGGCGTCGGAGGAGGCGGTGTTCCTGCCGCTGTACTCGCAGGACGAGATGTACCTGCTGAGCGACCGCCTCGAGTGGCAGGCGCGGGTCGACGGCGAGGTCCGCTTCGAGGAGATGCGGCTGAGCCGGTAGGCCTCAGTCCCGCCGCTCGCGCCGGAACGCCCCGAGGTCTACTATCTTGGGGCCGCCTGTGGCTCCCGGCGCCGCGGCGGCAGCCGAGTCGGACTCCGGTGCCGGGATCGAAGTCGCGCCGGCCGCTTGCTCCACCGGGGCTTCGTCGCCACCCTCATCCAGGCGGAAGCCGAACGGGGCGGATGGATCGGCGAAAGAGGTCAGGGCCGAGAGCGGGACGCGCAGCTTCTCCGGGTGGCCGCCGAAGCGCAGCGTGACCTCGAATGCCTCGGCATCGACGCGCAGGCCCCAGAACTGGTGCTGGAGCACGATCGTCATCTCCTCCGGATAGCGGCGGAGCAAGCCGGGAGGGATGACCACGCCCGGCGCCCGGGTGTCGAAGCTCAGGTAGAAGTGATGGGCGCCTGGCAGGCCCTCGCGCTCGACCTGGGCCAGCAGTCGGGCCACCACGCCGCGCAGCGCCTCGCGCACGAGTGCGGGGTAGTCGAAGCCTTCGTCCACCGGTGGAGTGTAGGGGCTTGACAGATGTATGCGTACATGCGTATATTCGCAATCGTTGAAGGAGGAGGCATGCTGGACCCGGAACTGATCCCGCAGGTGGCCGAGCGCTTCAAGGCGCTGTCGGACCCCGTGCGGTTGCGCCTGTTGTCGGCGCTGATGGAGCGGGAGCGGACGGTGGGGGAGCTCGCCCTGCTGTGCGCCAAGCGCCAGCCCAACGTCTCCCAGCAGCTCGCTGCTCTGGCCCACGCGGGGCTGGTGGCGGGACGTCGCGAGGGGCAGCGGGTGTACTACCGCGTCGCCGACCCGTACATCGCCCGCATCTGCTCGGCCGTGTGCGACGGCCTGGCCCGCGAGGCCCGCGGCGACGCGGCGCCCCGCCGGCGACCCGCGCGGCGGCCAGCGGGCGTGACCTCCAGGGAGGTGGCCCGTGGCTGAGCGCAGGCTGGTCCTGGCTCTCGCCCTGGCCGCGCTGGTCGCGATCCCGGTCGCGGCCGCAGAGCCCGAGCCGCTGACCCTGCAGGCGGCACTCGAGCGCGCCGGAGCCGAGGCTCCCGCCCTGGCGGCGGCCCGTGCGGGCGCCGACGCGGCCGAGGCCCGCGCCGAGGCCGGTGCCCGACAGCGCTGGCCGCGGCTCGTCGCCGAGTCGCGCCTCGCCTGGAGCGACTGGCCGTCGATGCTCTTCGCGCAGCGGCTGGACGCGGGGATCGTGGCCCAGGAGGACTTCGATCCCGCGCGCCTCAACGCCCCCGACGTCGCCTGGCACCTCGGCACCACGGTCGCGGTGGAGGCGCCGGTCGACCTGTGGGGCCGGATCGGCACCGCGGCCGAGGCGGGTCGCGCTGCCGCGCGCGCCGCCCGCGCGGGCAGCGACGCCGCGCTGCGCGGCGTCCGGCTGCAGGTGACGGCGGCCTACTGGCGGGCGGCGCTGGCCCGGCGCGGCGTCGATGTCGCGCGGCGGGCCCTCGCCGCCGCGCAGGCCCGCGAGGCCGACATGGAGAAGCGCGAGGCCCAGGGCGACGCGCTGCGCTCCGACCTGCTGCGGGCGAAGGCGCGCCGCCGCGAGCGCGAGGCCGACCTCGCCGCTCGCGAGGGCGATGCGCAGGTCGCGGCGGCGGTGCTGGCCCGCGCGATCGGCACGCCCGGGGCGGCGCTGCAGGCCGTCGACGAGGTGCCCGCTCCCGAGCCGGTCGCCGAGCCGGCCGAGGCGCTGGTCGCGCGCGCGGCGGAGCGGCCCGAGGTGGTCGCCGCCCGTGAACGCGGCGAGGCCGCCGCCGGTGCGGCGCGCGCGGAGTCCTTCGCGGCGCGGCCTGAACTGGGCGTCGCGGTTGCGCTGCGCGACGACCGGCGCGACGGCGGCAGCGGCCAGTCGTTCATGGCCGGGGCCGGAGTGCGCTGGTCCTGGGATGCCGGGCGCGACAAGCGGATCGCGGCCGCGCGTGCGGACGAGCAGGCGGCGCGGGCGATGGAGCGCGACGCGCGCGCCCAGGTCGAGCTGGAGGTGCGCCAGGCGCATGCCCAGGCCGAGGCCGCGCACCGCCGCTGGCTGGCCGCCCGCGGCGGCGCCGAAGAGATGCGCGAGGCCTTGCGCGTCGTCCGCGAGCGGCGCGGCGCGGGCCTCGCCACCCTGACCGACGAGCTGGAAACCGAAGCGGCGGCCATTTCCGCCGAGCTGGGCGAGATCGCCGCGGCGGCCGACGCCGCCGTGGCGCGGGCGGCGCTGCGTCACGCCGCGGGGGAGCTGTAGAGAGATGAAGACCCGAGAGATCGCACTCGTCACCGCGGCCGTCGTCGCGGCCGCCTGCGGGGGGAGCGCCCCCGCGCCGGCGCCCGGCGCCACGGCCGCCAACCGCCCGGCGCGCAACGTGAACGTCGCGGTCGTCGGCACCGCCGGGGCCGAAGCGCTCGAGGTGCCCGGCACCGTCCAGGCGCGGCAGCGGGCCGCGCTGTCCGCCCGCATGCAGGCGTCGGTCGTCGAGCTGCCGCTGCGCGAGGGCCAGCGCGTGGAGGCCGGCGCGGTCGTGGCCCGGCTCGACGACGAGGCGCTGCGGGCCGCCGTGCAGGCGGCCGAGGCCGGCGCGCGCGCCGCCGAGGCCGACCGCCAGCGCTTCGAGGCACTGGCCGCCACCGGCGCCGCCACGCCGCGCGAGAAGGAGATGGCGGAGACGCGCGCCGCAGCCGCCGCGGCCGCCGTGTCCGCGGCCCGCGACGCGCTCTCCTACGCCGTGCTGCGGGCGCCGTTCGCCGGCGTCGTCGCCCAGCGCCCGGCCCGTCTCGGCGACGTCGTCGGCCCGGGCCAGACGGTGATCGTGGTCGAGGGCCAGGGCGCGCTCGAGGTGGTGGCCAGCGTGCCTGCGCGGGCCGCCGCGGGCCTCGCGGTCGGGCAGCGGCTGAGCCTGAGGGTGGACGGCCGCGCCGACGCGGTCGGCGTGCGGGTCGCCTCGGTCGCGCCGGCCGCGGACCCGGTGACCCACCGCGTCGAGGTCAAGGCCGACCTGGAGCCGGGCAGCGGCGTGCGCTCCGGCGCCTTCGCGCGCCTCGAGCTGCCGGCCGCCGGCGCGGGCAGCGGGCCGGCGCGGCTCACGGTTCCGGCGAACGCGCTGTTCGAGCGCGGCGGCCTGGTCGGCGCCTTCGTCGCCGAGGGCGACGTCGCCCGCCTGCGCTGGGTCGCCGCCGGTGCGAGAGGCGGCGAACAGGTCGAAGTGCGGGCCGGCCTCGCCGCCGGCGAGCGCGTGATCGTCCAACCGGAGGGCCTCGCCGACGGCGACCGCATCGTCGTCGCGGGCGGCGGACAGTGAGCAACCTCGGCCTCGCGGGCCGCGTCGCCCGCGCCTTCGCCGACAGCCGCCTGACGCCGCTGCTCGCGGCCTCGGCGCTGATCGTCGGACTGCTCGCACTGTTCTCCACGCCGCGCGAGGAGGAGCCGCAGATCCGGGTGCCGATGGTCGACGTCACCGTGGCGTGGCCGGGCGCGGAGCCGGAGGAGGTCGCCAACCGGGTGATGGCGCCGATCGAGCGGGCGATGTGGGGCCTGCCGGGCGTCGAGCACGTGTACTCGACCGCGGGCTCGGGCTACGCGCTCGTCACGGTGCGCTTCCACGTCGGCGAACACAACGAGCCGAGCCTGGTCAAGGTCTTCGAGCGGCTGTCGGTGCTGGGCGCGTTCCTGCCGCCGGGCGCGTACCCGCCGGCGGTGGAGCTGCACTCGATCGACGACGTGCCGTTCCTCGCGTTCACCCTGTGGAGCCCGCAGCGCGGCAGCGGCGAGCTGCGGCCGATCGCCGCCGAGCTCGCGCAGGAACTGTCGGAGCTGCCCGAGGTCGCGAAGGCACGCGTGATCGGCGGCGCGCCCCGCGTGGTGCGCGTCGAGCCCGACCCGGCGCGGCTCGCCGCCCACGGCGTGAGCTGGGAACGGCTGTCCGGCGCGCTGCGCTCGGCGTCCGCGCGAGCGACGGCGGGCACGGCGGTGCGGGCCGGCACCGAGACGCGAGTCGAGGCGCGGGCCGTCTACGCGTCAGCCGAGGACGTCGCGGCGGTCGTCGTCGCGGCGAGCCCCGGCGGCCCGGTCTACGTGAAGGACGTGGCGAAGGTCACCGACGGTCCCGACGAGGCGACCGACGCGGTGTTCCACGTCGTCGGCCGCCACGAGGGCAGCGCGGAAGTCCCGGCCGGCACGGAGGTGCCCGCGGTCACGATCTCGCTCGCGAAGCGCTCCGGCGCCAACGCGACGACGCTCGCCGACGACGCCCTGGCCAAGGCCGAGGCGCTGCGGGCCCGGCTGCTGCCCGCGGACGTGCGCACGACCGTGACCCGCAACTACGGTCGCACCGCGCGCGACAAGTCCGACGAGCTGGTCCACCACCTGCTCCTCGCCACCCTGTCGGTGGCGGCCCTGATCGCCTTCACGATGGGCTGGCGCTCGGGCCTCGTGGTGCTGATCGCGGTGCCCGTGACGCTGGCGCTGACGCTGTTCGTGTTCGCGGTGTTCGGCTACACGCTCAACCGCGTCACCCTGTTCGCGCTGATCTTCTCGATCGGCATCCTGGTCGACGACGCGATCGTCGTGGTCGAGAACATCGAGCGGCACCACCGGATGAAACCCGGGCGCTCGCTGTTCGAGGTCGCAGTCAAGGCCGTCGACGAGGTCGGCAACCCCACGATCCTGGCCACCTTCACGGTGATCGCGGCGATCCTGCCGATGGCCTTCGTGCGCGGGCTGATGGGCCCGTACATGGAGCCGATCCCGACCGGCGCCTCGGCCGCGATGATCTTCTCGCTGATCGTTGCGTTCGTGATCTCGCCGTGGGCGGCGCTGCGCATCTTCAAGAACGACCACGCGGGCGAGCACGGCGAGGGCCATGCGCCCGAGGGCTGGTCCGAGCGGCTCTATCGCCGCGTGATGACGACGCTGGTCACCCGGCGGGGGCCGCGCGTGATGTTCCTGTCGGCCGTGTTCCTGATCCTGCTGGCGTCGATGTCGCTGGTCGGCTTCGGCATGGTCACGATCAAGATGCTGCCGTTCGACAACAAGAGCGAGCTGCAGGTGCTGGTCGACCACGACGAGGGCACCCCGGTCGAGGAGACGCTGGAGACCGCGCGGCGGCTGGCGCGGCACCTGGCGACGGTGCCCGAGGTCGACAACGTCCAGGTCTACGCCGGCGCGCCCGCGCCCGTGAACTTCAACGGCCTGGTCCGCCACTACTTCCTGCGCCGGAGGCCGCACGCGGCCGACCTGCAGGTCAACCTGGTCGACAAGTCGGAGCGCAAGGCGCAGAGCCACGACCTGGCCAAGCGCCTGCGCCCCGCGCTGCAGGAGATCGGCAGGGCCCGCGGCGCGAAGGTCAAGGTGGTCGAGGTCCCGCCCGGTCCGCCAGTGCTCGACACGCTCGTCGCGGAGGTCTACGGCGAGTCCCCGCAGGCGCGCGAGAAGCTGGCGGGCGTCGTGCGCGGGCTGTACGAGAAGACGGACGGAGTGGTCGACATCGACGACTCGCTGGCCGCGCCCCGCGAGCGCATCGTGCTGGTGCCCGACCGCGAGAAGGCAGCGCTCAAGGGCGTGCCGGCGATGGCCGTGGTCGAGGCGATCGCGGCCGGCGGCGAAGGCCGCGACGCCGCGCTGCTTCAGACCGAGTCGAGCCGCGAGCCGGTGCCGGTGCGGCTCCGGCTGTCCGCGGCCGACCGCGCCGACCTCGACAGCCGCCTCGCGGTTCGCGTCGAGACTCCCGGCGGCGCCTCGGTGGCGCTGTCGGAACTGGTGCGGGTCGAGCGCCGGCCCGAGCCGCAGCCGATCCTGCACAAGGACCTGAAGCCGGTCGTCTACGTGTTCGGCGACCTGGCCGGCGAGCGCGAGAGCCCGCTCTACGCCCTCGCCGACCTGAAGACCCAGGTCGAGGCACTCGAGCTGCCAGGCGGCGTCAAGGTCGACCAGCACTGGACCGGGGCGCCGGGCACGTCGGAGACGCCGGCCCTCAAGTGGGACGGCGAGTGGCAGGTGACCTGGGAGGTGTTCCGCGACCTCGGCATCGCCTTCGCGGTGGTGCTGGTGCTGATCGCGATCCTCGTGGTCGGCTGGTTCCAGAGCTTCAGCGTGCCACTCGCGATCCTGCTGCCGATCCCGCTGTCGCTGATCGGCATCCTGCCCGCGCACTGGCTGATGGGGGCGTTCTTCACGGCCACGTCGATGATCGGCTTCATCGCGGGCGCCGGCATCATCGTGCGCAACTCGATCATCCTGGTCGACTTCATCGAGCTGAAGCTGGCCGAGGGCATGCCGCTCGAGGAGGCGGTCGTCGAGGCCGGCGTGGTCCGCTTCCGGCCGATGCTGCTGACCGCCGCGGCGGTCGTGGTCGGCTCGGCCGTGATGCTGGCCGATCCGATCTTCCAGGGCCTGGCGGTGGCCCTGATGTCCGGCGAGATCGCCGCGACCTTCCTGTCGCGGCTGGCCGTCCCTGTCGTCTATTCGCAGATCGCCCGCCGCGGGCGCGCGGAAGAAGTCCGCGCCGCGGGGGCCGTGCACACGGAGGAGTAGAGAAGATGACGATCGAACGCGCGCTGCGGGCCCTGGCGGGCTTCATGGTGCTCCTGTCCATCGCCCTGACGGTGTGGGTCGACCCGCGATTCGTCTGGCTGACCGCCTTCGTCGGCGCCAACCTGTTCCAGTCGGCATTCACCAACTCGTGCCCGGCGATGGCCATCTTCCGCATGTTCGGCCTGCGGCCCTGCGTGCCCGCGCCGGAGAACAAGTAGGACCCGGATGTCCGACGGTCTGCTGTTCATCGGCTTCCTGGCCGTCTGGTTCCTTGTCGCTTTTCAGGAGCTATGGACCCCGCTTTTTCAGAAGCATTCCCCCCTGGGGTCCGTCGCGTGACGGGATGTTTCTAGGCTGCTCCGAGGGTCAAAGCAAGCTCCGTTGCCGTCGTCCGTTGTA
>WYBL01000152.1 GCA_011526565.1 Acidobacteriota bacterium
CCCGGTCGAGGCGGCTGCCGGGCTCGCGCGGGCGGGGGGTGACGCGCACTCCCGCGCGGGCGAGCTGCTCGATCACGCCGGTGGCCACGCTCTCGATGCCCGCGTACCGGCGGTCCTCCCAGTCGAGTTCCATCGCGAGGTCCGTGGCGCCGGCGGCCGCGAGCAGCCCCTGCGCCGCCTCCGGGTCGGGAGGCTCGACCGCCAGGTGGCCATGCGCACCCACGAGCTCGGGTGGCACCAGCTCGCGGAACGGGACGCCGGGCGCGGGATCGATCGGCGCCAGGAGGGCCCGCGGGTCCAGCGCGCGGCGCAGGGCGCGCCGCACCCGGACGTCGCGCAGCTCGGGGCGGCGGGTCGACGGCAGGCTGTTGAGGCCGAGGAAGAGGACCCGCAGGCTGGGGCGCTCGATCGTGCGCAGGCCGGGCTCGCTCCGCAGCGCGTGCCAGGCCTGGCCGTCGGGCTCCGAGACGAGGTGGACCTCGCCGGCCCGCAGTCGTCGCACCGCTTCCGCCGGGTCCGGCACCGGGACGAAAGCGACGCGAGGCATGGCCGGGGCCCCGTCGCGGTGGCCGTCGACGGCGACCAGTTCCACCGCGCCGCCCGGGGTCCAGCTCGTGACGCGGTAGGGCCCGGTGCCGAGCGGGATCGGGCTGCCGGGGGTTTCGACCGCGACCAGCAGTCGCGCGAGTTGCGAAGGCAGCCAGCCGACGGGCCGCCGGGTGCGCAGTTGCACGGTGTCGGCGCCGACCGCCTGGACGACGGCCAGCAGGTGGCCGGGGCTGCGCTGCGTGTCGGGATCGCCGAGGATGCGGTTGAAGTACGCGGCGACGTGGGCGGCCGTCAGCGTCGTGCCGTCGTGCAGTCGCACGCCGGGCCGCAGCCGGAACTCCCAGGTCAGGTCGTCGGGGTTGTGCCACGACTCGGCGAGCGCCGGTTCGAGCCGCAGGTCGGCCGAGAGGTCGACCAGCGGCTCGTAGGCGCTGCGCAGGACGGAGTTGCTGACCTCGTCCGCCGAGCGGTGGGCCCACAGGTCCTGGGGGCCGTAGGGCACGGCCACCGCGATGCGCTCCAGCGCCGGAGCGCGCTGACAGCCGGCCCCGAGGGCGGCGAGGAGCGCGAGCGTCGTCAGCCTCCGGCGCATGGCCGGGGCATCCTACCGCGGCGCGGCCTCCGGCTCGGCGGGCAACTCGAGCCGCACCCGGAAGCTCCCGGCGGCCCCGCCGGCCTCCAGGCGCCCGCGCCCGCCGCTGGCGGCCGCCAGCCGGCGCCGCACGTTCTCGAGGCCCACCCCCTCTCCGCGGCGCCGCGGCGGGGCGTCGACGTCGACGGGGTTCTCCACCTCGAGCCAGAGCCGGTCGCCCGCGCGCCCCGCGGCGACCCGCACGACGCCGCCCTCGACGAGCCCCGCGATGCCGTGGCCGACGGCGTTCTCCACCAGCGGCTGCAGCAGGAGCGGCGGCACAGGCACGGCGCGCGCGTTCTCGTCCACCTCCCAGGCGACGCGCAGCCGATCGCCGAAGCGGACCTGCTCGATCGCCAGGTAGCGCTCGACGAGGCCCAGCTCTTCGCCCAGCGGAATCGCGTCGCGCTGGCCGTGGCGCAACGACAGGCGCAGGAACTCGGCGAGTCGCACGCACATGTCGCGGGCCCCGGCCGGGTGGGCCGTGGTCAGCGCGCTGATCGAGTTGAGGGCGTTGAACAGGAAGTGGGGCTGGAGCTGGGCGCGCAGCGCCTTGAGCTCCGCCTCGCGCGAGAGCACGCGCTGGTCCAGTTCGCGCCGCTCCGCCTCGTGCGAGCGCCGGGCCGCGGCCTGCGCGTGCTGCAGCGCGGCGGCGAGCAGGAAGCCGAGGCCGCCGATCGAGGTCAGCAGCGGCACGGCGGCCTCGAGCCGGGCCTCGACGCCGGGGAAGGCGGGCGCCGCGGCGGCGGCCAGGCCGCGCGCGGTGGCGACCCAGACGGCGCTGGCCATCGCCGCCGCCAGCGCGTGGACGAGGATCAGCCGCCACAGGGCCGTGCGGCCGAGCGGCTGCGAGTCCGCGAGCGAGCGGGCGGGGAAGCCGAACCCGCCGAGCACCGCGGCCAGCGGCAGGGCCAGCACCAGCGCTTCGCCGCCGCCGAGCCCGCCCGACCGCAGCGCCAGGGCCAGCAGGCCCCAGACCGGCGGCACCGCCGCCAGCAGGGGGCCCAGCCGGCCCGGGCTCGTCTCGGGCGCCATCGCCTTCAGTTCTTGATCTCGACGCCGCCCATCATCGCGAAGGCGTTGACGACCAGCCGCTTGCCGGTCTCCTCGCCCGGCGCCTCGGTCTCGTCCGTGATGCCGCCCATGAAGGGGATGCCGCGGATCACGACGTGCCAGTCGCGGGGCACGCGGATCTCGATCCCGCCCATGAAGGCCACCGCGTCGATCAGCGCCTCGCCGTCGCGCGGGGTGGCGTGACGCAGGTCGAACTCGCAGCCGCCCATGACCGCCATCATGTCGGCGCCCTCGAACTCGGGCGAGTCGTTCTTGAGCTGGTGCGCGCCCATCACGGCGACGACGTGGCTGCGGCGCGCGGTCGTCACCGGCAGGTCGCCGCGCCGGCGGAAGCCGCCGAAGGCGACGTGGGCGCCGATCAGGACGAACAGCGCGCCGGGCCACAGGTCCCAGAAGCTGACCGCCACGAGGCCCAGGTTGCTGCCCAGCATCCACGCTCCGGCGGCGCTCCACAGCGCGCCGGCCACCCGGCGCCGTGGGTCGAGCGCGAGCGTGATGCCGAAGGCGATCAGGAACAGCGGCCACCACTTGAGGTACTGGCGCGCCTCGATCAGGCGCAGGTTGCCGAGCGTGAACACCACGCCGACGGCCATCAGCAGCAGGCCGAGCACGGTGCGGGGCTGCAGCGCGGGGCTCTTCTCAACGGTCATGGCGGGCCTCCGAGGTGGCGGACGAGGTGGGCGCGGGGCGACGGGACTCCATCAGCGACTCGAACACGAGCGAAGCGCCGGCGGCGACGAGGAACAGGGGCCAGGAGTCCCACAACGACAGGACCTCCAGGTTGTGGGCCAGCAGCAGCAGGCCGGCGCCCGCGAGACCCAGGCCGTCGCACCAGCCCCGGCGGTTGAGCCACTGGCCGAGGCCGAGGAAGACGAGGGCCAGCGGCCAGAACTTCTGGTACTGGTAGACCCGGATCTCGATCCACCCCAGCCGGTCCGCGGTCATCAGCAGGCCCAGGCTCATCATCATCAGGCCCACGGCGACCGCGCCCGTGGAGTCGACCCGCCCGCCCTTCCTGGCCATTCCGATCCCTCCTGCGAATCCTAACGAGGCCGGCCCTGCTGCCGGGCCCGTGACCCGGCGAACGGCGGCGGAGACCCGGCGAACGGCGCAGGCCGCGGGCAGCGCGGCTCGTACTGCACCTCTAGAATGGGCCTGCGCATGATCGGGCGAACGCTGTCGCACTATCGAGTCACCGGGGAACTGAGCCGTGGGGGCATCGGGGTCGTCTACGTCGCGACCGACTTGGGCCTCGGCCGCGAGGTCGCCCTCAAGGTGCTGCGGCCCGACCGGGTCGGGGACCCGGAGCTGCGCTCGCGGCTGCTGCGCGAGGCGCGGGCCGCCGCTTCGCTGCAGCACCCGGCGATCGCGGTCGTGCACGAGGTCGGGGAAGAAGACGGTGTCGCCTTCATCGCCATGGAACGGGTGCCGGGGCGGCGGCTCGACGAGTGGGCTGCCGGCGCCGGTGCGGACGCGGGGCTCGCGGCCCGGCTCGACCTCGCCCGGCAGATCGCCGAAGGGCTGGCCGCGGCGCACGCAGCCGGGATCGTGCACCGCGACCTGAAGCCCGCGAACGTGCTGGTCACGGCCGAACGGCGCGTCAAGCTGATCGACTTCGGGCTGGCCAAGCTGCTGCACCCGCTGGGCGACTTCGGCGGCGCGGTCGACACGCCCGCCCAGGCGGGCACCGACCCGGGGCGCATCCTGGGCACCGCGGCGTACATGGCGCCGGAGCAGGCGCGCGGCGAAGACGTCGACCGCCGCGCCGACGTCTTCTCGTTCGGCGCGCTGCTCCACGAGCTGTTCGCGGGAAGGCCCGCCTTCCTGCGCGCCAACGGCATCGAGACGCTGCACGCGGTGCTGAAGGACCCGGCGCCGCGGCTTCCGCCGCTCGCGGGCGCCGCGCCCGATGTGCAGGCGGACCTGCAGGACCTGCTCGACCTCTGCCTCGCCAAGGACCGCGACGAGCGCTTCGGCTCGATGGCCGACGTGGTCGCCGAGCTGGCGGCGCTGCACGAACGCGCCGGCGCGGCCACCGCGACGCCCACGCCCGCCCGCGCGTCGCGCGTCTCAGGCGCCCCGCGCCCGGGCCGGCTGCGGGTCGCGATCGTCGACGACGAGGCGCTGGCCCGCGCGGTGTTGCGCGAGTACCTGTCGGCGCACGCCGACGTGGACATCGTCGCCGAGTGCGCCAACGGCTTCGAGGCGGTGAAGGCGGCCGCCGAGCACGCGCCGGACCTGCTGATGCTCGACGTGCAGATGCCCAAGCTCGACGGCTTCGAAGTGCTGGAGCTGATCGGCCGCGAGATCGGCGTGATCTTCGTGACCGCCTACGACGAGTACGCGCTGAAGGCGTTCGACGTGCACGCGGTCGACTACCTGCAGAAGCCGGTGTCCCGCGAGCGCTTCGACGCGGCGCTCGCGCGCGCCCGCGCGCGGCTCGGCCGGGTCGCCCCGCCTTCGGCCGTCGAACTGCGCGCCGCCGCACAACCTCCCGTCCCGGCCGCGGCGCCGCCCGCCTGGGCCGAGCGCATCCTGGTCCGCGACGGCGCCCGCGTCCACGTGATCCCGACGCCGAAGCTGGACTGGGCGCAGGCCCAGGACGACTACGTGTGCCTGCGCTCGGAGGGCCGCGACTACCTGAAGGAACAGACGCTCGCCGAGCTCGAGCGCAGCCTCGACCCGACCCGCTTCGTCCGCATCCACCGCTCGTACCTGCTGAACCTCGAGCGCCTGGCGAGGATCGAGGCGTACGCCAAGGACTCGCGCACGGCGATCCTCCACGACGGCCACAAGCTCCCGGTCAGCCGCGCCGGGTACGCGAGGCTCAAGGCCCTGCTGTAGCTGCGACATCGCTCCAGACTAGGCGTGATATCATGTTCGCAATGAGATCGATATCAATAGATGCCGCGGCCCGCGTCGCCCGGGTGCTGCTGCGGTTGCCGGCGCCGCTCCACGCCGCGCTCTCGGCTGCGGCCTCCGCCCAGGGGCTCTCGTTCAACGCATACTGCGTGCGGCGGCTGGGTGCGCCGGCGCACCCGCACGAGGCCTCGCCGCTGCGCACGCTCGTGCTCGAGCGCGCGCTCGCCGCGTTCGGTGAGCGGCTCCAGGGCGCGCTCGCGCTCGGGTCGTGGGCGCGCGGGGAAGCAGGAGCGGGCTCGGACATCGACGTGCTGATCGCCGTCGATCGCGAGGTGGCGCTGACGCGGGACCTGTACCGGCGCTGGGACGCGTCGCCGCTCGTCTTCGAGGGCCGCGCGATCGACGCCCACTTCGTGCACCTGCCAGAGCCCGGCGCGGCGCCGACGGCGGTGTGGTGCGAGGCCGCAGTCGACGGCCTCGTCTGGTACGACCGTGACGGGGCGGTGGAGCGTCGCCTGGCCGACGTGCGGCGCGCGATCGCCGACGGCCGCGTCGTGCGCCGTCGCGTTCACGGCCAGCCGTACTGGAAGGGAGCCGCCTGATGCGGAACCTGGACCTCGCGGCGGACTACCTGCGCCGCGCCGCCGCGCGGTTGCGGGCGCTCGACGTGCTGTACGAGGAGAAGAGCTGGGCCGACGTCGTGCGCGAATCGCAGGAAGTGGTCGAGCTGGCCCTCAAGGGGCTGCTCCGCGCGAGCGGGATCGAGCCGCCTCGCATCCACGACGTCGCCGACGTGCTGCTCGCGGAGCGGAAGCGCCTGCCGGAAGGGCTCCAGGCGAAGGTCGAGTCGCTGGCAGCCCACTCCCGCGCGCTGCGCCGCGACCGCGAGCTGGCTTTCTACGGTGCCGAGGACCTCACTCCTTCGTCGTTCTACCGCGAGGCCGACGCCACCCAGGCGCGCGCCGCGGCCCGCGAGGTCGTGGCCGCCGTCCGCCCCCACGTCGCCGCTCCCAGCGCCTGAGCCCCGCCGGCGGCCTGGCATCCGTGTTGCCTTTGTGTGACGAGGCGGAGGCGGGCATCGGGCCCGCCGCCGGCTCCGCGGATCGCGGCAAGGGGCTGAGGCAAAGTGAGTTACACGGATCGGGGCGGCCGCTTCCGGCGCCACGACGAAGGCGCGGGGCTGGTCGGCGGCGTGAACGAGATCGTGCAGGGTGCCCCAAATGGTGCGGCCGGCCCGAGCCGCGCCCGCGTCCGCACCGATGGCAAGTTCTTCCGGCTCGGCGACCAGAAGTTCTGGGTCAAGGGTGTCACCTACGGCCCCTTCGCGCCGCGCGAGGGCTCGGGCCTGCAGCTCCCCGAGGCGCCGCAGCTCCACCAGGACTTCCGCCAGATCCGCGGCCTCGGCGCCAACGTGATCCGCGTGTACCACGTGCCGCCGCGCGAGGTGCTCGACCTCGCCCACGAGTACGGCCTCAAGGTGTTCGTCGACGTGCCCTGGTCCAAGCACCGCTGCTTCCTCGAGAACCGCGAGGACCGCGAAAGCGGGCGCCGCAACGTGCGCGAGGCCGCGCGCAGCCTGGCCGGCCACCCCGCCCTGTTCGCGCTCTCGGTGGTCAACGAGCTGCCGCCCGACGTCGTGCGCTGGCTGGGGCCGAAGCAGGTCGAGCGCTTCGTCGACGAACTGGTCGACGTGGCCCGCGAGCAGGACCCCGGCGCGCTCGTCACCTGCGCCAGCTTCCCGCCGACCGAGTACCTCGCGCCGCAGGCGATCGACTTCATGACGATGAACGTCTACCTGCACGATCGCGGCCGCTTCGGCGCCTACCTGCGGCGCCTGCAGAACATCGCCGGCGAGAAGCCGCTGATCCTCGGCGAGTACGGCATCGACACGATCCGCAACGGCGAAGAGGAGCAGGCCGAGCTGATCGGCATGCACCTCGAGGAGGTGTTCCGCAACGGCCTGGCGGGCACCTGCGTGTTCTCCTACACCGACGAGTGGTTCACGGGCGGCCACCCGATCACCGACTGGGCGTTCGGGCTGGTCCGCCGCGACCGCTCGCCCAAGCCCTCGTTCTTCGCGGTGGCGAAGAGCTGGCGCGCGGAGAGCCCGCTGCCGAAGCTCGAGCGCTACCCGCGGATGTCGGTGGTCGTCTGCACCTACAACGGCTCGCGCACGCTGGACGGCTGCCTCGACTCGCTGACGAAGCTGAACTACCCCGACTACGAGGCGATCCTCGTCAACGACGGCTCGACCGACAGCGTGCCGGAGATCGCCGCGCGTTTCCCCTCCATTCGCTACATCGCCCAGCCCAATCGTGGCCTCTCGGTCGCCCGCAACGTGGGCGCCGAGGCGGCGACGGGCGAGATCGTCGTCTACACCGACGACGACTGCTTTGCGGACCCCGACTGGCTCTACTACCTGGCGGCCAAGTTCCTCGAGGAGCCGACGGCCGTCGCGGTCGGCGGGCCCAACCTGCTGCCGATCGAGGACGGCCCGGTCTCGGCCTGCGTGCAGGCCAGCCCCGGCGCGCCGGCCCACATCCTGCTCGACGACGTCGAGGCCGAGCACATCCCCGGCTGCAACATGGCGTTCCGCCGCGACGCGCTGCTGGCGATCGGCGGCTTCGACCCCGTCTACCGCAAGGCGGGCGACGACGTCGACGTGTGCTGGCGCCTGCAGGCGCAGGGCGGCCGCATCGTGTACGCGCCGTCGGCGATGGTCTGGCACCACCGCCGCACCACGGTCAAGGCCTACCTGCGCCAGCAGTACGGTTACGGCGAGGCCGAGGCGCTGCTCAAGCGCAAGCACCCCGAGAAGTTCCACGGCTTCCGCGCCGACCTGTCGTGGATGGGCCGCATCTACACCCGCGCGGGCCTGGGCCTGACGGTGGGCGAGCCGTCCATCCACCACGGCGTTTTCGGCACCGGCTTCTTCCAGACGATCTACTCGGCGCCGCAGGTGTGGTGGCCGCTCGTGGCGCTGTCGCTCGAGTGGTGGGCGCTGGCGCTGGGCCTGATCGGGCTCGGCAACGTGTTCAATCCCGCCGCGGCACTGGCGGGCGCCGGGGTCCTCGGCCCGTGGGCGCTGTCGCCTCTCGCCAACCCGCTGGTGCTGCTGCCGTCCCTGATGCTGCTGTCGACGTTCGCGCTGGCGTGGCGCGCCTCCGGCGAGGCGACGCCGGCCGAGCACCAGCGCCGCTGGTGGTCGCGGCCGCTGATCGCCGCCATGAACCTCGCGCAGCCGGTCGAGCGCGGCTGGGCCCGCTACAAGACCCGCTTCCAGACGATCGCGATCCCGGACTCGCTGCGGCGCCTGGCCGAGGCCTGGTCGCAGCGGGCGGCGGCGGTGATCAACCGCGACAGCCTCGAGCTGTGGGCGGAGAACGGAGCCGGCCGCGACGAGCTGCTGGCGCGAGTGCTGGAGATCGCCCACGCCCACAAGTGGTTCCCCCGCGTCGATTCCGGCTGGGCCCGCCACGACGCCCGCTTCTACGGCGACCGCTGGTGCAAGACCGACGTGATCACCGTGACCGAGAACCACGGCGGCCCGAAGCGGCTGACCAAGGTGCGGCTCGACGCCCAGGCGACGCTGTTCCAGAAGGTGCTGTTCATCGCCCTCGCCTACCTGACGCTGGTCGCCGCGGGCCTCGGCCAGGTCGCGCTGCTGGCCCTGGCGCCGGTCGTGGCCGGAGTGGCGATCGTCACCACGCTCGCCGCGCGGCGGCTGCGGCAGGCCGTCAATGCGACCTTCCTGGAGGCCGCTCGTGACCTCGACCTGCTGGTCGTCGGCCTGCCGCGCGAGAAGAAGGCCGAGGCTGCGGAGGGCGATCGCGACGAACTTCCCGCCGCGGCTCGCGTCGGCCTCGCCCGCACCGCCCGTTGAACTCCTCCGTGCCGACCGCCGTTTCGGCCGCCCGCCGCGTGCTGGGCTACCTGCGCCCGCACCGTCGGCGTTTCGCAGGTGGCATCGGGCTGACCCTCGCCGGCATCGCCCTCGACCTGCTGAAGCCGGTGCCGCTGGCGATCGTCATCGACTCGGTGCTGTCGGGCCGGCCGCTGCCCGGCGCGCTGCAGCCGGTGCTCGGCGGGCTCTCGCCGCTGGGGCTGCTGGCCGTCGCGGCCGGCTCGATCGTCGTCTTCACGTTCCTGCGCGGGGCGACGACCGTCGCCGCCAACTACGTGACGATCTCGACCGGCCAGCGCATGGTCTCCGACCTGCGCACCGACCTCTACGCGCACCTGCAGAAGCTGTCGCTGCGCTTCCACTACCGGCAGACCACCGGAGACCTGCTGTTCCGCGTGATGGCCGACACCTACTCGGCGCAGGGCCTGGTGATGAACGGCCTGCTGCCGATGGCCACGGCGGTCGTGATGCTCGGCGGCATGTTCGCGGTGATGCTGCGGCTCGACGCGACGCTGGCGCTGGTCGCGCTCGTCGTGTGCCCGCCGCTCTACCTCGCCGTCAGCGGCATCACCGGCCGCATCCACGCCCACGCGACCGCCTCGAAGGAGGCCGAGAGCGCGCTCTACGCCAGGGCCGAGAGCACGCTGGGCGCGGTCAAGCTGGTCCAGGCCTACGGCCGCGAGCAGCGCGCCGTCGACGACTTCCGCCGCGGCTCGGACCACTCGCTGTCGCTGGCGCTGCGCCTCTATTCGACCGAGACCGCGTTCGGCCTGGTGGTCGACTCGGTGCTGGCGCTCGGTACCGCTGCGCTGGTGTTCCTCGGCGCACTGCACGTGATGGAGGGCCGGCTGCAGCTCGGCGCGCTGACCGTGTTCCTGTCCTACCTACGCGACCTGTACGGCCCGATCCAGAGCATCAGCGCCAACCTGGCGGAGATCGCCTCGTCGCGGGCCGGCCTCGAGCGGGTGTTCCAGGTGCTCGACCAGGAACCCGACGTCGCCGACGCGCCGCACGCCCGTCCGTTGCCCGCGGTGCGCGGCCGGCTGTCGTTCGAAGACGTCACCTTCGCCTACGACGACGCGCGGCCCGTGCTGCGCGACGTCAACCTGGAGCTGCAGCCCGGAGAAGTGATCGCCCTGGTCGGCCGCACGGGCGCCGGCAAGAGTACGCTGGCGAGCCTCGCCCTGCGGCTGTTCGACCCCGGCGCCGGGAGCGTGAAGATCGACGGCCACGACCTGCGCGAGGTGACGCTGGCCTCGCTGCGCCGCCAGGTGACGCTGCTCCTGCAGGAGCCGATCCTGTTCCACTCGAGCGTCGCCGACAACATCGCCTTCGGCTCCGAGGCCAGCCGCGAACAGATCACCGCCGCGGCCCGCCAGGCCGAGGCGGACGAGTTCGTCCAGAAGCTGCCCCAGGGCTACGACACGGTGCTCGGGGACGGCGGCGTGACGCTGTCCGGCGGCCAGCGCCAGCGCCTCGCGCTGGCCCGCGCGCTGCTGCGCGACTCGCGGATCGTGATCCTCGACGAGCCGACCAGCGCCCTCGACCTCGGCACCGAGGCCCAGGTGTGGCGCAACGTGGAGCGGGTGCTCGACGGCCGCACCGCGCTGGTGATCGCCCACCGGCTGTCGACCGCGCGGCGCGCCGACCGCATCGCGGTGATGGAGGACGGGCAGATCGTCGAGCTCGGCAGCCACGCCGAACTCCTGGCCCGCGGCGGCGTCTACGCCGCGCTGTGGAGCCAGCACGATCCGTCGGCAGTCCTGGACGCCCTGCCGGTGAGCGCCTGAGCGATGGCCAAGCTGGTCGTGCTCGGCATGATGGGCCGCTGCCCGTTCGGCGGCCAGACCTGGCTCTATCTCAACTGGCTGCGCGGCCTGGCCCGCAACGGGCACGAGGTCTGGTACGTCGAAGACGACGCGACCTGGCCCTACGACCCGCGCCGCGACGCGATCACGGACGACCCCGACTACGCGACCTCGTACCTCGACCGCGTGCTCGGCCGGATCGGCATGGGCGACCGCTGGGCCTACCGCGCCCTCTACCGCGGCAAGGACGACTGCTACGGGCTGTCGCGCGCGAATCTGGAGCAGCTCTACCGCGACTGCGACGCGCTGCTCAACGTCTGCGGCGCGACCGTGCTCAACGACGACCACATGCAGGCGAAGCGACGCGTGTACGTCGAGACCGACCCCGTCACCAACCAGCTCGAGCTGGCCATCGGCAAGCAGAAGACCCGCGACGTGCTGGCCCTCCACGACACGATCGTCACCTACGGCGAGAACTACGGCGGCCCCGGCTGCGGCGTGCCGCTGGGCGGGCTGAGCTACCTCAAGACCCGCCAGCCGATCGACCTCGACCTGTGGCCCTACGTGTTCGACGCCCGGGCGAGGCACTACACGACCTCGGGCAACTTCAGGCAGAAGGGCCAGGACGTGGAGTGGAACGGCTCGACGTACCACTGGAGCAAGCACCACGAGTTCCTGAAGTTCCTGGAACTGCCGAAGCGGCGGCCGCACGTCTCGTTCGAGCTGTGGCTCAACGTCGACGACCCCGCGGATCGCCGGACGCTCGAGGGCGCGGGCTTCGCGCTGCAGAGCCCGCTGCAGGGCTCGCTGGAGCCGTTCGGCTACCAGCAGTTCTTCCGCGACTCGCGCGCCGAGTGGACGGTCGCCAAGGACCAGAACGTGCGGCTGCAGAGCGGCTGGTTCTCGGAGCGCGACGCCTGCTACCTCGCGACCGGCAAGCCCGTGATCGCGCAGAGCACGGGCTTCGAGCACGTGCTGCCGACCGGCGACGGGCTGTTCGCGTTCAGGACCCTGGACGAGTGCTGCACGGCGATCGACGCGATCGAACGAGACTACAAGAAGGCGACGCTGGCGGCCCGCGCGATCGCGGAGGAGTACCTCGACGCGAAGAAGGTCGCCGCCCGCTTCGTCGCCGACCTGGGCCTGTGATTCAGAAGCACGTCATCTTCAACGCCGACGACTTCGGCTACAGCCGCGGCATCAACCGCGGCATCGTCGAGGCCCACCAGCGCGGCGTCGTGACTTCCGCCACCCTGATGGTGAACGGGCCGGCGGTCGAGGAGGCGATCGCGCTGTCGAGCGAGAACCCGGAGCTCGCCGTCGGCCTCCACGTGAACTTCACGAACGAGGCGCAGCGCCTGGTCGACCTCGAGGACCGCAAGGCGACGAAGGAGTTCCTGCGCCGCCAGTTCGACCAGTTCTGCGAGCGCCTCGGCCGCAAGCCCACCCACCTCGACTCCCATCAGCACGTGCATCGCCACCCCGTGCGCCGCCGCCAGTTCCAGGAGCTGGCCTTCGAGCATGGGATCCCGCTGCGCGACGAGTTCCCGGTCACCTTCAAGGGCGGCTTCTACGCGCAGTGGGAGTACGGCGTGACCGACCCCTCGAAGATCTCGTTCGAGGCGCTCGAGGGCATCCTGCGCCGCGAGATCGACGAGGGCGTGTACGAAGTGTCGTGCCACCCGGGCTACGTCGACGCGGCCCTCGAGTGCGTGTACCACGCCGAGCGCGAGCTGGAGCTGCAGACGCTGTGCGACCCGCGCGTGAGGCAGGTCCTCGCGGAGGAGGAGATCGGGCTGCTCTCCTACGCCCGCCTGCGGGAGGTCGCTCCCGTGCTCCACCTGCGTTGAGCGAGCGCACGCCACTGCCGGCCGCGGCTCCCGTCGAGCGCCTGGCGCCGCGGCTCGCCCGGCTCACGGGCTTCCGCCTCGGGGCCTCGCTGGTGCCCGCGCTGCTGCTCGCCAAGGTCGCCCACTGGGGACCGCCGCGTCTCGAGTACATCTCGCTGCGCGACTTCGTGCGCGACGTGTTCGCGAGCGCGGCGGCCGACCTCGCCTTCGCCGCGGGCTTCGGCGCGATCGCCACGGCGCTCCTCGTGCTCCTCCGCCGCTGGCCGCGGGCGGGCCGGGTGGCCGAGTGGGCGCTGCTGGCGGTCGGGGCCTTCGCGGCCCTCTACGCCGTAGCCTCGATCCAGATCTTCTCGTTCCTGCGCTCGCCGCTGACCTACCCGCTGCTCTACCTCGCGGGCGACATGCAGAGCATGCGCTCCTCGATCGGGGCCTTCGTGACGCCGGGGCTCGCGCTCGCGCTGCTGGCTGCGCCAGCGACCTACGTGTGGATGGCCACCACGACCTGGCCGCGGCTGCGGCTGGCGCGGCCGCTGGCGGTCGCGCTGGCCCTCGCCTGGATCGTCCTCGGCAGCCGCTACGCCGACGGCCGCTGGAAGGACCGCGCCGACCACCTCATCGCGCGCAGCCCGCACTGGGCGTTCCTCGCGTCGCTGCCGGAGGCGCTGGACGCGACCGGACCGAGCCTCGACGAGGCGTTCGACCCCGACGACCTGACGGACTTCCGGCCCACCGAGCCGCGCGGCGGCTTCGACCCCGGCAGCCGGCGGCGGCCCAGGAACGTGATCCTGGTCGTCCTCGAGTCGACCGGGGCGAAGTACCTCTCTCTGTACGGGAGCCGCTACCCGACGACGCCGAACCTCGGCGCCGAGGCCCGCCACGCGCTCGTGTTCGACAACGTCTACGCCCACGTCGGCCTGACCGCCAACTCGCTGGTCTCGATGATGCTGTCGATCTACCCGTACATGACCTGGCGCGAGTACACCGTCGAGTACCCGCGTTTTCCCGGCGAGACCCTGGCCCAGCTCCTGAAGCAGCGTGGCTACCGCACCGCGTTCCTGGAGAGCGCCTACCTCGAGTACGTCAACCAGGACGGGTTCCTCGCCGATCGCGGCTTCGACCGGCTGGAGGACTGGGACGACCTCGGCGACGGGCCGCCGGTCAACTCCTGGGGCGGCCACGACCGTGCGCTGGTCGATCGCGCGCTGAGCTACGCGGACGAGGACCGCGACACGCCCTTCTTCGCGGTGCTGTGGACGGCCCAGAGCCACCACCCCTACGACCCGGTCCCGGGCCAGCCCGAGATCGACTTCTTCCGCGAGGAGCGGCCGGAGGACTGGTGGGACCTCGGCCGCTATCTCAACACCGTTGCGGACGTCGACCGCCAGCTCGGGCGGTTGTTCGCCGGCCTGCGCGAGCGCGGGCTCGACCAGGACACGGTGGTGATGGTGACGGGCGATCACGGCCAGGCCTTCGGCGACCCGCACCCCACCTGGGGCCACGGCTTTCGCGTGTACCAGGAGAACGTGCACGTGCCGCTGATGATCTGGTCGCCGGCACTGTTCCCCGAGGGCCGCCGGGTGCCGACGATCGGTGGACACGTGGACGTCTCGCCGACGCTGGCCGACCTGCTCGGCGTCAAGCCCTCGCCGACCTGGCAGGGGCGCAGCCTGTTCCACCCGTCGCGGCCGCCGCGGGCCTACTTCTATGCGGTCAACGACGACTACCTGCTCGGCGTGCGCGAGGGCAGATTCAAGTACGTCTACAACGCGACCCGCGGCAGCGACGAGCTGTTCGACCTGGTGGCCGATCCCGATGAGCAGCGCAACGTGGCCGCAGAAAACCCCGAGCTGGTGCGCCGGCTTCGCCGCCGGGTCGCCGCCTGGCGCCACCACGCCGCCGAGCATCTCGAGGGCGCCCGCGTCGTGAACTGAGAGCCGCACCCCGGGAATCCCGCTGCGGCGCTAGGATGGCCGCGCCGCCGATCGCAAGGAGATTCCCATGCACCAGTCACCGCCCCAGGCTTGGTCGGCCGCAAGGCCTGGCCGCCGCTTCCTCCACGTGCTGGCGCTCGCCGCGTTCGCGTTCGCGAGCCTCGCCCCGTACCCTGCCAGCGCCCAGGAGGAGCATCTCTCGATCCTGCGGGCGAAGTTCCAGGCGGGCCTCGAGGCCATCGTCCGCGACTACGAGGGCGTGGCCGCCCTGCACGTCGTCGACCTGACGACGGGCGAGCGCTTCGCGGTGCGCGACGACCTGGTCTTCCCGCAGGCGAGCGCGATCAAGGTCCCGATCCTGCTCGAGCTGTTCCGGCGCGCCGAGTCCGACCCCGGGCTCCTGCGCCGGCGGGTCGAGATGACGGACGAGGTCCGCACCGGGGGGAGCGGGGTCTTGAACGTGCTGACCGACGGGGGCTCGGCGCTCTCGCTGGAGGACTACGCGATCTACATGATCCTCCACTCGGACAACACCGCGACCAACGTGCTGATCGACGCCCTGGGCATGGACGCGATCAACGCGCTCTCCGCCTCGCTCGGCGCTCCCCGCACGCTGCTGCGGCGCAGGATGATCCGCCCGGAGGAGTCCGCCCGCGGCAACGAGAACGTCTCCACCCCCCGGGAGGCCGCGCTCGTGATGGAGAAGATCGCGCGCTGCGAGCTCCCGATGAGCCAGGCGGCGTGCGCGCGCGTGCGCGAGATCCTCGAGGTCCCGAAAGGCGGTCCGATCCGGACCCCGGTGCCCTCCTCCGTCCCGATCGCGTTCAAGCCCGGCGGCATCACCGGGGTCGCCACCGTCTGGGGCCTGGTCGGCGTGCCCGACCGGCCCTACGTGCTCGTCGTGATGTCGAACTACGGCGGGGACGGCGGCGCGGTGATCGAGGCGGCATCGGCGCTCGCCTACGGCTACTTCAGCCGTCTCTCGGGCATCACCGAGCACGGAACCCGCGTGCCGCTCGACGTGAAGCGCCGAGTCCTGGGGGGCTCGCGACGATGAAGGGCCGGGCGGTGGTGCTGACGGGGGCGTCGCAGGGGATCGGCAGGGCGCTGGCCCACGCGCTGGCCGGCGAAGGCTGCCGGCTCGTGCTGGCCGCGCGCGACGAAGCGGCGCTCCAGGCGGTCGCGGCCGAGTGCCGCGCTCGCGGGGGCGAGGCACACGTGGTCCGCTGCGACGTCTCGGTGCAGGCCGACTGCGAGGCGCTCGTCGCGCGGGCCGTCGAGGCGCTCGGCGGGGTCGACGTGCTGGTCAACAACGCCGGCATCGGCATGATCGCGCGCTTCGACGAGGTCACCGACCTCTCCGCCTACGAGCGGGTGATGCGCGTCAACTACCTCTCGTGCGTGTGGCTGACCCACGCGGCGCTGCCCCATCTGAAGCGCTCGCGCGGGCTGATCGTCGCCGTCGCCAGCCTGGCCGGCCTCAACGGCGTGCCCACCCGCACGGCCTACGCCGCGTCGAAGCACGCGGTGTTCGGCTTCTTCGACTCGCTGCGCATCGAGCTGATGGACAGCGGCGTCGGCGTCACGATCGCGGCGCCCGACTTCGTGGTCTCCGAGATCCACCGGCGGTCGATGGACGCCGCGGGGCGCGCGCTGGGGAAGAGCCCGATGCAGGAGGCGAAGATCATGGGCACCGAGGAGTGCGCGCGCCATATCCTCGCCGCCATGCGCCGCCGCGACCGGCTGTGGCTGGGGAGCTGGCGCGGCCGGCTGGGGCGCTGGGTGAAGCTCCTGGCACCCGGCCTGATCGACCGCGTCGCGAAGCGGGCGGTCGAGCGCGGGGTCTGAAGGCGGACCGGGGAACGGACGGGCCGCGGCGAATCTGGTAGAACCTCCGGGTTCGCCAGGAGGCTGAAGCCGCATGTCCGACCTGTACCCCGTCAAGCCGCACGTCGCCGAACGCGCCCACATCTCGTCGATCGAGGAGTACCGGCGGCTCTACCGCCTGTCTCTCGACAACCCGGAGTGGTTCTGGGGCGAACAGGCGAAAGCGATCTCCTGGTTCCACCCCTACACGTCGGTGTTCGACGCCGACTACGACGAGGTCGACTTCTCGTGGTACTCGGGCGGGCGCCTCAACGCGGCCTACAACTGCGTCGACCGCCACCTGCCGACCCACGGCGACCGCACCGCCATCATCTGGGCCGAAGACGAGCCCGGCGTCTACAAGCACATCACCTACCGCGAGCTGAAGCACCGCGTCGCGCGCCTCGCCAACGTGCTGCTCCACCACGGCGTGCGCAAGGGCGACCGCGTCTGCCTGTACATGACCATGATCCCGGAGCTGGTCGTGTCGATGCTGGCCTGCGCCCGGATCGGCGCGGTGCACTCGGTGGTGTTCGGCGGCTTCAGCGCCGAGTCGCTGCGCGACCGCATCATCGACGCCCGCTGCCGGATGGTGATCACGGCCAACGAGGGGCTGCGCGGCGGCAAGAAGGTGCCGCTCAAGAAGACCGTCGACCGCGCCATCGAGGGCATGAGCCTGGTCGAGACGGTGCTGGTGGCGCGGCGCACCGAGGCCGACGTGCCGATGCAGGCGGGCCGCGACCTGTGGCTCGACGAGGAGTGCCACAAGCAGCGCTCGACCTGCACCAACGCCTGGATGGGCGCCGAGGACCCGCTGTTCGTGCTCTACACCTCGGGCAGCACCGGCAAGCCCAAGGGGCTGATGCACACGACGGGCGGCTACCTCGTCTACGCGGCCTTCACCCACAAGCTGGTCTTCGACTACCACCCCGGCGACATCTACATGTGCGCCGCCGACGCGGGCTGGATCACCGGCCACAGCTACATCGTCTACGGGCCGCTGGCCAACGGCGCGACGACGGTGATGTTCGAGTCGACCCCGCTCTACCCCGACCCGGGCCGCTACTGGCGCATCGTCGACGACCTCGGCGTCAACATCTTCTACACCGCGCCCACCGCGCTGCGGGCGCTGGCGCAGCACGGCGACGAGTGGGTCAAGCGCTACTCCCGCAAGTCGCTGCGGGTGCTGGGCAGCGTCGGCGAGCCGATCAACCCCGAGATCTGGCGCTGGTACCACGACGTCGTCGGCGACGAGCGCTGCGCGGTGGTCGACACCTGGTGGCAGACCGAGACCGGCGGCATCCTGATCTCGCCGCTGCCCGGGGTCACGCCGGCCAAGCCGGGCTCGGCGACGCTGCCGTTCTTCGGCGTCAAGCCAGTGGTCGTCGACCCCGCCAACGGCCAGCCGATCGAGGGCAACGGCGTGTCGGGTGCCTTGTGCCTCGGCTCGCCCTGGCCGGGCCAGGCGCGCACGGTGCACGGCGACCACAGCCGCTTCCGCGAGACCTACTTCTCGCAGTTCCCGGGTTACTACTTCACGGGCGACGGCGTGCGCCGCGACGAAGACGGCTACTACTGGATCACCGGCCGCATCGACGACGTGCTCAACGTCTCCGGCCATCGCCTCGGCACCGCGGAGGTCGAGAGCGCGCTGGTGGCGCACGAGGCCGTGGCCGAGGCGGCCGTCGTCGGCTGCCCGCACCCGATCAAGGGCCAGGGCATCTACGCCTACGTGCTGATCACGGCCGACGCCGCAGGCCAGGACAAGGACCAGCTCGCCGGCGCGCTCAAGGAGCAGGTGCGGCAGGCGATCGGCGCGTTCGCGGCGCCGGACGTGATCCACATCGCGTCCGGCCTGCCGAAGACGCGCAGCGGCAAGATCATGCGCCGCATCCTGCGCAAGATCGCGGCTTCGGAGTACGAGGGCCTGGGCGACCTCACCACGCTGGCCGAGCCCGAGGTCGTCGAGCGCCTGATCGAGGAGCACCGCAACAGCCTGAGGTAGACATCGATGACGACGACGACGGCGCACCCCCAGCCCGAACCCCTCGCCGAATTCACCTTCAAGGCCGTCCTCGCCGGTGTCGCGCTCGGCATCGTGTTCGGCGCGGCCAACGCCTATCTCGGCCTGCGGGTCGGGATGACGGTCTCGGCTTCGATCCCCGCGGCCGTGATGACGGTCGCCCTGTTCCGCCTGTTCGGCGCGAAAGGCACGATCCTCGAGGCCAACCTGTCGCAGACCGTGGGTTCCGCCTCGACCTCGCTCGCGACCGGCACCATCTTCACGATCCCCGCCCTGTTCCTGTGGGGCATGGCCCCGCCCTACTTCCAGGTCGTCGCGCTTTGCTTCCTCGGCGGCGTGCTCGGCATCTCCGCGATGATCCCGATGCGGCGGCTGCTGATCGTGCAGAGCCACGCCGAGCTGCCGTACCCGGAGGGCACCGCGTGCGCCGAGGTGCTGAAGGCGACGACGGCCGACGGGGCCTCGGGCTCGCGCTTCATCTTCCTGGGCATCGGCGTGGGCTTCGCGATCAAGCTGGCGCTGGCCCTCGTGTTCCTGGTGCCCTCCGAGATCTCGGCCGGCCTGCCCGTGCTGCCGAAGGCGGAACTGGCGCTGGAGATCGCGCCGGCACTGCTCGGGGTCGGCTTCATCCTCGGCTACAGGCAATCGGCGATCTGCGTGGCGGGCTCCGTGATCTCGGCGCTGGTGCTGACGCCGCTGATCGCGTGGGCCGGCTCCCAGGGCGGCCAGCCGCTGCCGCCGGAGACGTCGCAGCTCGTCACCGATATGAGCGCCGGCCAGATCTGGTCGCGCTACGTGCGCTACATCGGGGCCGGCGCCGTGGCGGTGGCCGGGCTGCTGACGGTGATCCGCAACCTGCCCGCGATGGCCGGCGCCTTCTTCGCGGTGGCGAGGGGCATGCGCGGCGCGGGCGGGACGACGGCGGGCAGCGCGGTTCCGGAGACCGACCGCGACGTGCATCCCGGCTTCGTGTTCGGCGGCGTCGGCTTCGTCGTGCTGACCGCGGCGCTGGTGCCGGGAGTGTTCGCGGGCGACATGTCGCCGCTGCAGCGCGCGGTGTGCGCGGCCGGCGTCGGCTTCTTCGGCGTGCTGTTCGTGGCGGTGGCGGCGCGCATCGTCGGCATCGTCGGCGTGTCGTCCCAGCCGACCTCGGGCATCACGCTGGTCACGCTGCTGGGCATCGCCTCGATCTTTGCGGCGGCCGGCTGGGTGGACTCCGGCTCGCGCGCGGCCGTGCTGACGGTCGGCACGATCGTCGCGATCGCGGCCTCCAAGGCGGGCGACATCTCGCAGGACCTGAAGACCGGCTACCTGGTCGGCGCGACTCCTGCCCGCCAGCAGTTCGGGCAGCTCATCGGCGCCTCGTTCGCGTGCTGGGCGGTGGCGGCGACCGTGCTGCTGCTGGGCGGCGCGTACGAGTTCGGCTCGAAGGAGATCCCGGCCCCGCAGGCGACCCTGATGAAGACGATCATCGAGGGCGTGCTGGCCGGCTCGCTGCCGTGGGGCCTGGTGCTGACCGGCGGCGGGCTGGCGATCGGCGCCATGCTGTGCGGCGTCTCGGGCCTCGCCTTCGCGATCGGCGTCTACCTGCCTCTCGCGACGATGGCGCCGCTCTACGTCGGCGGCTGCGTGCGCGCGCTGCTCGAGAAGCGCGGCGCGGCGACGGGGGAGAGCGACCCCGGCATCCTGGCCGCCTCCGGCCTGGTCGCGGGCGAAGGCCTCGCGGGCGTGCTGGTGGCACTGCTGGTGGCCGCGGGCCTGGCCCCGAAGGCGATGGACCCGCGCATCGCGGGCGTCGCCGGCGAAGTCACCGCCGCGGCGATCGTGCTCGCGGTCTGCGCCTTCCTCTACAACTCGGGCCGCCAGCGGGGGTAGCGTTCCAGCGTTCGGACCAGTATCAATGCTGGTGTCGACACTGGTATGCTGAAGCCATGGGCAGTACTCAGAAGGTCACGATCGAGGTCCCCGCGGACCTGCTCCGGCGAGCCCGGCGTTCCACCGGTGAGGGCATCACGGCGACCGTGCGCCGAGGCCTGGAGCTGGTGGCGGCTCGAAACGCCTACGAGGAGCTGCGGAAACTGCGAGGCAAGGTCGATTTGGGTCTCGACCTCGAGGAACTGCGCAGGGACCGCCGTTGATCGCGCTCGACACCAGCTCGGTCGCTCACTACCTGGCGGGTTCGACGGGGAGCGACGTCGAGGCCGTGGAAGTGGCCCTGGCGACCAGCCAGGGTTGCCTGCCGCCCGTGGTCCTGGCCGAGTTGCTGTCGACCCCTGAACGGCCGCGGATTCTCGAGACGACATTGCTCCAGATTCCGCTGCTCGAGATCACACCCGGCTACTGGGAGCGTGCGGGCCGGCTCCGCGCCAGGGTCATCGGCAGAGGGCGCGAGGCCAAGCTCGCCGATACGCTCATCGCACAGACGTGCATCGACCACGACGTACCGCTGGTCACGAGGGACGACGACTTCCAGCAGTTCGTGGAGGCGGGGTTGCGGCTGGCTCTCTAGTCGACACCCCTACGAGCGCCGGGCCGTAGCCATGAACGGGGTGTTGCAGGCCTCGTGGAGGCGGCCGTCGGCGTCGACGGCGATCAGGCCCGCCGCCCCGGCGATCTCGTCCTGCTCTCGGATCACCTGCGCCGCCGCGTCCTCCAGCGAGCGGCCCAGCTCGACGAGGTCGCACAGGCGCCGCGCCGAGAGCCGCACCAGGATGCGTTCGCCGACGCCGGTCATCGAGACCGCGGCGCGCGGCGTGGCGAACGTGCCGGCGCCGATCACCGGCGTGTCGCCGATGCGGCCGGGGTAGCACTGGCCCGTGCCGCCGGTCGAAGTCGCCGCCGCCAGCCGGCCCGCAGCGTCGATCGCGACGCAGCCCACGGTGCCGAGGCGCCGCGGGTTCTCCTGCTTCCACAGCGCGGCCATCGCCGGGTAGTCGAGGGTGCGGCAGGCCTCGTCGAGGTGGTCGCGCCAGTAGTCGATCTTCGACGGCGTGGCGACCGGGCCGGTCGCGTGGCCGAGCCGGGTCGCGAGCTCGAGCGCCTCGCGCCCGGAGAGCATCACGTGCGCGTCCTGCTCGAGCAGCCAGCGGGCCAGGCGCACGGGGTTCTTCAGGTTCGGGACCTGGGCGACGGCGCCGGCGCGGCCGTCGTCGCCCATGATCGAGGCGTCGAGGCGGGCGACCCCGTCGGCCTGCAGGTAGGCGCCCGTGCCCGCGTTCAGGATCGGCTCGTCCTCGAGCCGGCGCACCGCCGCTTCGACGGCGTCGAGCGCGCTGCCGCCGCCCGACAGCACGGCCCAGCCCGCGTCCGCCGCGCGCTCGCAGGCCGCGAAGCGATCGGCCTCCTCTTCCTTTGGGGGCGTCCCGCACCCGCCGTGCACGATCAGGGCTGGTTTCATTCGCTCCTCTCGAGTGTTCGGGGACGGGTCCGCACCGGGGTGCGGGGGCGGAGCCGCGTCCGTTTGCGGCGTGAGCCCCCATCGGCGGCTCGCGCCGAGATCGAATCCCGGCGCTCGGGCCGCTGGGCTCCGTCGCTACGCTCCTCCGCCCAGGCCCGCGGGACCGGCGACGGGTTCATCCCGGCGCCGGAACCCGGTTGACGCCCGCCGGCGACGGTTGCAGAGTCTCTGCGGAGTCCGCTCGCGGTTCAAGGAGGCCCCCGTGACCAAGCTGTTCACCCGGATCGCGCCGTTCGTCTTCTGTCTCGTGGCCCTGCCGGCGCTGGCCGGCGAGCGCCTGGTCGTGGTCGGCGGCGGCAACCGCGACGCCGAGGCGATGAAGCGCTTCGTCGACTGGGCGGGCGGCGCGAACGGCCGCATCGTCTACGTCCCGTGGGCGACCTCGGTGCCGGACGAGAGCCTCGCGGGCTTCGTCAAGGACGTCGAACCGCACGGCGCGAAGGTGGTCGAGATGCTGCCCCTCGCGCCGCTGACGCCGGAGAAGGCGCAGGCGGCGCGCGCGATGCTCGCGGCCGCGACCGGCGTGTTCTTCTCGGGCGGCGACCAGGCGAAGCACATGGCCGCGTTCGCCGAGGCGCCGGAGCTGCTGGCGCTGGTGCGCGAGCGGTTCCGCGCCGGCGTCGTGATGGGGGGCACCAGCGCGGGGGCCGCGGTGATGTCCGACCCGATGATCACGGGCGAAGGCGACTTCACCGTGCTCGACGGCGACAAGGTGGAGACGAAGCCGGGCCTCGGCCTGCTGCCGGGCGTGATCGTCGACCAGCACTTCGTCAAGCGCCAGCGCCAGAACCGGCTGTTCGGCCTGGTGCTCAAGCACGGCCTGCCCGGGCTCGGCGTCGACGAGGACACGGCGGCTCTGGTCACCGACTCGCGCGTCGTCGAGGCCGTGGGCGCCGGCTCGGTGTGGTTCGTGGAGGGACGGCCCGGTCCGGCCTTCCGCCTCGAGATCCTGCGCCCCGGCGACCGCTTCGACCTGCAGACCCGCCAGCGGCTGCCGTAGAAAGAAGGTGCTTGCGCAGGGAAGCCGTTCGGCTTAACCTACAACCAGATGGTTGTAGGTATTCGCCATTCCGACGCGGAGCTGGACCGCCTGTTCCGCGCCCTCGCCGACGCTACGCGCCGCGACATCGTCGCGCGGGTACTGGCCGGCGAGCCGGCTTCCGTGTCGGCACTCGCCTCTCGCTACGACATGTCGTTCGCCGCGGTCCAGAAGCACGTCGCGGTGCTCGAGGAGGCCGGGCTGGTGACGAAGCATGCGCAGGGCCGCGAGAAGCTGGTGCGCGGCAACCCCGCGCAGCTCGCGCGCGCCCGCGCGCTGCTCGCCCAGCTCGAGAGCCTGTGGACGTCCCGTTTCAGCCAGCTCGACGCCGTCCTCGCCGAGCCCCGAAAGCCCAAGGAGTAGAAATGCCGATCACGTCCGTGACCTCCGACCCCGCCGCGCTGACGCTGACCGTCGTCGCCGACTATGCCGTGCCGGTCGAGCGCCTGTGGGAGGCCTACTCCGATCCACGCCAGCTCGAGCGCTTCTGGGGTCCGGTGGAGTGGCCCGCGACGTTCACCCGCCACGACATGGCCGTCGGCGGCCGGTCGCACTACTACATGACGGGGCCCGACGGCCAGAAGGCGGGCGGCTGGTGGCGCTTCCTGGCGGTCGAGCCGCTGCGCCGGATCGAGGTCGAGGACGGCTTCGGCGACGAGAACGGCGAGCCCAACCCGAAGATGCCCTCGATGCGCATGGTCTTCGAGTTCAGCGCCACGGAGACGGGCTCGCGCTTCGAGAGCGTGACCCACTTCCCGAGCCTCGAGGCGATGGAGCAGCTCGTGAAGCTGGGGATGATGGAAGGCCTGAAGTCGGCCATGAGCCAGATCGACGCGGTGCTCGCGGATCTGGCGGCCTTCGCGGCCTCGCGGGCGACGGAAGCGCAGATGCTCTCCGACACCCGGGTGCGCATCAGCCGCGTGATCCGGGGCTCGGTGCAGGACGTGTGGCGCGCGCACCACGAGCCGAAGCTGATCCAGCGCTGGCTGCTCGGGCCGGACGGCTGGACGATGCCGGTCTGCCAGGTCGCGACTAAGGTCGGCGAGCGCCACCGCTACGAGTGGGAGAAAGCCGACGGCTCGGAGCGCTTCGGCTTCGAGGGCGAGCTGCTCGAGTCGGCGCCGCCGTACCGCGCGGTGACCAGCGAGGCGATGATCGGCATGGAAGGCCCCGGCACGCGGAACGAGATGACGCTGGTGGCGGTGCCGGCCGGCACGCTGCTGTCGATCGTGATCACGTATCCCAGCAAGGAAGTGCGCGACATGGTGCTGGGCACCGGGATGACCGCCGGCATGGAGACGAGCTACGCCCGCCTGGAGCGCGAGGTGCTCGCGGCCTGAACCCGACCGCGGAGCGCCGGACCCCCGGCGCTCCGCCACCCCGCCCGCCCGCCGTCGCATGCCGCGGTGGGCCACCCCGCCCGAGCGCCGTCGCCCGGACAGCGGCGCTCCCGCCCCGCCCGGACGCCGCCGTGCCCGCGGCGTCCCGCCCCGCCCGCGCAGCCGCAGGCTGCGCCGGCCCGTCCGTTTCGTTCGTCGGCGTTCGGCTTGAACGGCGAACGGAGAACGGACGGGGTTGGCTTGGCGGGCGGGGTGGCGCGCGGCGGGCTTCGCACTTCCGCACGCGGGCGGGGTGGCGCAGGCGGTGCTCGGCCTGCGCGGGCGGGGCGGGCTCGCACTTCCATTGCGGGCTCGCCGGGCGGGGTGGCGCACGCGGTTCTCGGCGTGCGCGGTCGGGGAGGGGGCGCGAGAACGCCTTGCGCCGTGTGCGGGAGCGCAGTAGCTTTCTGGGCCGGTCGATAGAAGAAGCGGCCGTCTGTTACGCCCCTGATTCAAGCAGGCGCAAGCCTCGCGTAGCAGCGGGCCATTTTTCTGCCACCGACGGGCTTGTTCGAGGCAGCCGCGGGACGGCGCAGCCGCGGGAGGCCCGCAGAACCTGACCAAACTCGCGCCCCGGCCACCCAGCATCCGACGTGCCAGACGCACCGGACCTCGCGCGGCGCTTCTTCGTGGAGCGTGGCACCTTGTCGCCCTCTTTGTCGTGAGAGGGCGACAAGGCGCCCCTCACCACGAAGGAGGAAGCGATGGCACAGGTTCCCAGCACCGGCTCCACGGCCCCGGCTCCGGCCTGCCGGCTCGACGCCTACCGGCTGGCGGTCGAGTTCGACGCTCTGGTCTCGGGCTTCGGACTGACGGGCCCGCTGCGGGATCAGTTGCAGAGGGCGAGTTCTTCGGTCGCGCTGTGTCTGGCGGAGGGCTACGGGCGGAAGGCGCCCCGGGAAAAGCGGCACCTGTACTCGGTGGCGGCGGCGAGCGCGCGGGAGTGCGCGGCAGTGTTGGAGCTGCTGGCGAGCCGGCAGCCGGAGCTGGACACGGTCCAGGCACGGGGCGTTCTGGCGCGGGTGATTCGGGCCAGCGAGGGTCTGGTCGCGGCGATGGACCGGCGATAGGTCTTCCAACGAAAAATCCGGCCGCCCCGGACCCGGGGCGGCCGGGGATTTCGTACACTGGCCAGCCGCATCCAGATCACCGAGGTGCCATGGCTCGTCTCGAGGAGCTGACGCGCGGGGCCCACGTCAAGGGCGTTCGCAACGACGGACCGGTCGAGGTCGTCGACGTCAAGTGGTTCGGCACGGCCGCCCTGGAGCTGACCTTCAAGGACGCCCAGGGCCGGCCCGGCAACGAACTGCTCTACCGCACCGACGAGGTCCGCCTGGAAGTCGTCACCAGCGGCCCCTCCTGGAACTTCGACGCCGACGGCCACCTCTTCCGCCTGGTCAGCGAGGCCTACCGCATCAAGCTGGCCTACCTCTTCGACCCGCTGCTCGCGGTCCACACCAGCCTGGTCACCCCGCTCCCGCACCAGATCCTTGCGGTCTACGGGGAGATGCTCCCGCGCCAGCCGCTGCGCTTCCTGCTCGCCGACGACCCCGGCGCGGGCAAGACGATCATGGCCGGCCTCTTCATCAAGGAGCTGCTGGCCCGCGGCGACCTCAAGCGCGCCCTGATCATCTGCCCCGGCTCGCTGGGCGAGCAGTGGCAGGACGAGCTATCCGAGAAGTTCCAGCTCCCGTTCGAGATCCTCACCAACGACAAGCTGGAGTCGGCCCGCACCGGCAACTGGTTCGACGAGAACGACCTCGTCATCGCCCGCCTCGACAAGCTCAGCCGCAACGAGGACCTGCAGGCCAAGCTGGAGGCCAGCCGCGACTGGGACCTCGTGGTCGTCGACGAGGCCCACAAGATGTCGGCCTCGTTCTTCGGCGGCGAGGTCAAGGAGACCAAGCGCTACAAGCTCGGCAAGCTGGCCGGCCGCATCAGCCGCCACTTCCTGCTGATGACCGCCACTCCCCACAACGGCAAGGAAGAGGACTTCCAGCTCTTCATGGCGCTGCTGGACGGCGACCGGTTCGAGGGCAAGTTCCGCGACGGCGTCCACACCATCGACCCGGCCGACATGATGCGCCGCCTGGTCAAGGAGCAGATCCTCAAGTTCGACGGCACGCCGCTGTTCCCCGAGCGCATCGCCTACTCGCCCGGGTACAAGCTCTCGGACGCCGAAGCGAAGCTGTACAAGGACGTCACCGACTACGTCCGCGAGGAGTTCAACCGCGCCGAGGCGCTCGAGGAGGGCCGCAAGGGCACCGTCGGTTTCGCCCTCACGATCCTGCAGCGCCGGCTGGCCAGCTCGCCCGAGGCGATCTACAAGTCCCTGCTGCGCCGCCGGGAGCGCCTGGAGAAGCGCCTCACGGAGCTGGAGCTGCTCAACCGCGGCGCCCAGGTCCGCCTCGCCCCCCCAGCCATCCCCGTTCCGACCCTGACGACCGAGGACATCGAGGACCTCGACGACGCCCCCGACGCCGAGCTGGAGGAGCAGGAGGAAGAGATCCTCGACCAGGCCACGGCGGCTCGCACGCTGACCGAGCTGAAGGCCGAGATCGAGATCCTCAAGGGCCTGGAAGAGCAGGCCCGCCGCCTCCGCTTCGGCGGCACAGACAAGAAGTGGGAGGAACTCCGCTCCCTGCTCCTCAACGAAGCGGCGATGTTCGACACGCACGGCCACCGCCGGAAGCTCGTGATCTTCACCGAGCACCGCGACACCCTGAACTACCTCGTCGAGCGCGTCAGCGCGCTGATCGGCAAGGCCGACGCCGTCGTCGCCATCCACGGCGGCCTCGGCCGCGACGAGCGCCGGAAGATCCAGGAGCGCTTCACACAGGACAAGGACGTCGAGGTTCTCGTCGCCACCGATGCGGCGGGGGAGGGCATCAACCTCCAGCGCGCGCACCTGATGGTCAACTACGACCTGCCCTGGAACCCCAACCGCCTGGAGCAGCGCTTCGGCCGCATCCACCGCATCGGCCAGACCGAGGTCTGCCACCTCTGGAACCTCGTCGCCGAGGAAACCCGCGAGGGCGACGTCTGGAAGCGCCTGCTGGAGAAGCTGGAAGAGGAGCGCAAGGCCCTCGGCGGCGGCGTCTTCGACATCCTGGGCAAGATCTTCCGCGACCGCCCGCTGCGCGACCTGCTGCTCGAGGCCATCCGCTACGGCGACGACCCCGCGGTCAAGGCCAAGCTCACCCAGGCCGTCGACAACCTCGTCGACCGCGAGCGCTGCCGCGACCTGCTCGAGGAGCGTGCCCTGGCCCGTGACTCGATGGATGCCGCGGCCGTCCGCCGCATCCGCGAGGACATGGAGCGCGCCGAGGCCCGCCGCCTCCAGCCCCACTACATCGCCGGGTTCTTCCTGGAGGCGTTCAAGCTTCTGGGTGGCACCTGCCACCTTCGCGAAGAGAAGCGCTTCGAAATCTCCCGCGTCCCGGCCGTCGTCCGCAACCGCGACCGCCAGCTCGGCCGCGGCACACCCGTCCTCGACCGCTACGAGCGCATCACTTTCGAGAAGGACCGGATCTCCGTCTCGGGACTGCCGCTGGCCGCGTTCCTCTGTCCCGGCCACCCGCTGCTGGACGCATCCCTCGACCTGATCCAGGAGCGCTACCGCGACCTCTTCAAGCGCGGCGCGATCCTCGTCGACCCGGGCGACCCGGGGTCGGAGCTGCGCGTCCTGCACTACCTGGAGCACTCGATCACCGACGGCCGGCTGGATCGCAACGGGGAGCGGCATGTCGCGTCGCGCCAGGTCCACTTCGTCGAGACCCGTCGGGACGGGCGTGTCCACGCCTCGGGCTACGCGCCGTATCTGGACTACCGGCCGCTGGAGGAGAACGAGCGGCCACAGCTTGCCGCCGTTCTTGCAGATCCGTGGCTGCGCGAGGACCTCGAAGGCGGCGCCATTGGCCACGCCGTCGGCCACCTGGTGCCCATCCACCTCGCCGAGGTCCGCAAGCGCCGCGAGGAGCTGGTGGAGAAGACCCAGGCGGCGGTGAAGGACCGGCTCACCAAGGAGATCAACTACTGGGACCACCGAGCCGAGGAACTGCGGGCCCAGGAGCAGGCGGGCCGCACACCGCGCCTGAATTCCGCGAAGGCTCGCCAGCGGGCCGACGAGCTGCAGGCCCGGCTGAAAAAGCGGCTGACGGATCTGGAGCTGGAGCGGCAGGTGTCGGCGCTGCCGCCAGTCGTTATCGGCGGTGCGCTGATCGTGCCGGCGGGGCTGTTGCAGCAGCTCCAGGGGCCCGAGGCCCAGGACAAGGAGGCCGTCGAGACGGCCCGGATCGAGCGGTTGGCGATGGACGCCGTGATGGAGGCCGAACGCCGGCTCGGGTTCGAGCCGCGGGACGTCAGCGCTGACCGCTGTGGCTACGATATCGAGTCGCGCGTGCCGCCCGGGGGGAGGCTGCGGTTCATCGAGGTGAAGGGGCGGCACAAGGACGGGCGGACTGTGACCGTCACCCGGAATGAGGTGCTGACGGCGTTGAACAAGCCGGAGGACTTCATTCTGGCGATCGTGCTGGTGGATGGGGATGTCGTGAGTGAGCCCCGCTACGTGAGGCGGCCGTTCTCGAAGGAGCCGGACTTTGGGGTGACGGCTGTGACGTATGGGCTGGCCGATCTGCTCCCAAGGTCAAGCTCGCCGAGTTGATCGTTAGCAGACGGGCCTGACCTCAACGCCGTACCGAAGGTCGGGGCGATGAGGGTGAGAGGATTGGCTGATGTTCGACTGGTTCAAGAGAAAGCTGCCACTGGAGGGCCTTCATATCACATCGTCCCGAGAGGAGCTCATCCGGAGAAGCCGAGTCTTGGTTGTGGATGACGAGCGACCGGAACTAGTCGATGACCTTGAGCGAGCTCACTTCTCCGTCGACTACCTGAGCGACATCACCAACGCAGAACTCGACCGCATCGAGCAGCCCCTCTACGATCTCGTTCTGCTCGACTTCGGTAGCGTCGGGGCGTCTTTCGGTAACGATCAAGGGCTCTCACTGCTGCGTCACATAAAGCGGGTCAATCCCTCGCTCGTTGTCCTTGCTTACACGTCCAAGGCCCTCACCAGTGACCAAGCAGACTTCTACCGGCTAGCAGATGGGGTCTTGGCAAAGGACGCCGGAATAGGTGAGTCGACGGAGCGAATCGAGGAGGGCCTTCGGAAAGCCAGGAGCCCCGAGAACCTATGGCGCGGTGTTCTGGCTGCCTCGAATATCGCTCCTGGGTCGAAAGTCGATCTGGAGTGGCAGGATCTCCTGGTTCGCGGTGTTTCGGATCAGAAGAAGCTCCGGACCCTTAGGGAGCGCGTAGTCGCAACGCTCGGAAGCGAGCCCGGCACCAAGCTGGCCCTCGGCTTGGTGGAGAAGATTCTGGAGGCTGCCGTGAAGGCGGCCATAGTGGGCTAGTTGATGGGAGTCCGCGATGAAGCGATCCATCTGAGCCCCTTGCCAGTCGTTGACTTGGATCAAGCCTCCGTTCCTCATGACGGTCTCTTCCTGCGGACACCAGACGTGTGCCGTCGCAACTTCAACCGGGGCCCGGCCTGTCGCGATCACTACTCTAGGGTGAGGACGGCGGAGGCAGGGAAGTTCGTGCAGTGCCCTTTTGGCTTCGCCTCCATGCGCATCGACTCCGCTCAGGTTGCCGTTACGTGCCTGATCCCATTCCCTCGCCTCGGCGGGGAGCGCGAGCGGGACCTCAGCAAGAAGCACGCCGCTCACCGCGTCTCGCTGGAGACCGCTGCTCGGGCCACGTCGGCCATTGCCCGGAGCAGCAGCGCCCTTCTAGAGTTCGAGAGGGAACTCCTGCGGAAGAACTCGATGGCGCTCCACGAACTCCGAAAGCTGAACCGGTCAGTGAAGCAGACCGCCGAGCGCCTTTGCGCGAACGAGGCGCCTCGCGACCCGGAATCAGCCGACGTGAACCTCGTGCGAATCTGGAAGACAGCCGATCTAGTTTCCCATCAGTTTGATGTTATCGAGCTCCTGGCAAACGAGGAGCTCGCTGCGCTTCCGCTGAACTCTACCGTTGAGCTCTACAAGCTGTTCGATAAGTGCGTGCGGATATACAGGCCCACGGACCCCACCCACAACATCACACTGACGGCAACCCCCAAGGGCTACTCCCCCAAGGTCCGGGCTTGTGACAAGACCCTGCCGATCATTCCCACTGTATTGATCGACAACGCCTTGCGATACGCTCAGCCAAACTCCGATGTTCGAATCAACCTGCGACCAGAAGGGGACTGTTGCCGGGTCGAAGTCGAGAACCTCGCGAAGGCAAACCCAGACCTTACGGAGAAGATCTTCGAGAGAGGCGTCCGCGCTCAGAAGGATGCCGAGGGCTCCGGGAACGGTCTCTATATCGCGCAACTGGTGGCGCGGCAGCATCTGACAGAGATCAAACTGGAGGTCGAGAAGGCAGCCAAAGAGCAGGTGAGGTGCACCCTGTCCTTGGTCTTCCGCACGCTCCTATGAGCAAGGCCACGCGGACGAGCCGTAAGCTCATCGAGGTCGCGCTGCCGCTCGAGGCGATCAACGTTGCCTCCGCCCGGGAAAAGTCGATTCGACATGGGCACCCTTCCACGTTGCATCTTTGGTGGGCGCGGCGGCCGCTGGCGGCAGCGCGGGCTGTCATCTTTGCGCAGATGGTGGACGACCCGTCCTCTTGGCCCGACCTGTTTCCGACCGATAAGGCGCAGGAGAAGGAGCGGCAGCGGCTGTTCCGGATCATCGAGAAGCTGGTGATCTGGGAGAACACCACCAACGAGGATGTGCTGGAGGAGGCGCGGCGGGAGATCTGGGCGAGCTGGCGGCGGGCGTGCGCCGAGAATGCCGACCACCCGCGGGCGGCCGAGCTGTTCGACCGCAACAAGCTGCCCGCGTTCCACGATCCGTTCGCGGGCGGCGGGTCGCTGCCGCTGGAGGCGCAGCGGCTGGGGCTCGAGGCGTACGCGACCGACCTCAACCCGGTGGCGGTGCTGATCAATAAGGCGATGATCGAGATCCCGCCGAAGTTCGCGGGCCGGCCGCCGGTGAACCCGGAGTGGCAAGCGAAGCCCCAGCGCGAGAAGGAGCTGCGGGTCTGGAAGGGCGCGCAGGGCCTGGCCGAGGACGTGCGCTACTACGGGAAGTGGATGCGCGACGAGGCCGAGAAGCGCATCGGCCACCTCTACCCGAAGGTCGATATCACGACGGAGATGGTGAAGGAGCGGCCCGACCTGAAGCCGTACGAGGGCCGCAAGCTCACCGTGATCGCGTGGCTGTGGGCGCGGACGGTGAAGAGCCCCAACCCCGCCTTCGCCCACGTCGACGTACCGCTGGCCTCAACCTTCATGCTCTCGACAAGGCCTGGCAGGGAGGCGTACGTCGAGCCGGTGATCGAGGGCGGGGGCTACCGGTTCACGGTGAAGGTGGGGAAGCCTAAGGACGCGAATGCGGCGAAGGCGGGGACAAAGCTCGCGCGCGCGAATTTCTGCTGCCTCATGTCGGGCTCTCCGATTGCCGGAGACTTCATCAAGGCCGAGAGCCGGGCAGGTCGCATGGGTGCGCGGATGATGGCGATCGTGGCTGAAGGCGACCGCGGTCGCGTCTACCTCGCGCCAACGGCGGAGCACGAAGCAACGGCGCGTGACGCGAAGCCGGAATGGTCCCCTGACCTCACGATCTCGGGCAGCACTCAGTACTTGGGCGTGAAGCCGTACGGACTTGAGCACTTCGGGCAACTCTTTACTCAACGGCAGCTGGCCGCATTGGCCACGTTCTCCGAGTTGGTCGGAGGTGCGGGCCACCAACTCGCGCGTGACGGCCGGTCGGCGGTTCAGCGGGCCGCCCTCAAGCCCGATTCGGGCGAGATCACCCATGCCGGGGCGCTCGCACTGTACCTGGCCTTCGCGATAGACAAGGGTGCCAACTACTGGTCGTCTTTGTGTGCCTGGCACGTGACTCGGGACGGAATCGTCTCGACCTTCGGCAGGCAAGCGATTCCGATGATCTTCGACTATGCAGAGGCTAATCCCCTGAGTGACTCGTCTGGCAATTTCCTGCTCGGGGTCGAGCAGGCCGCGAAAATGCTCGAAGTGCTCGGCGAGGGACCAGCCGGCGTGGCGCTGCAAGCCGATGCAGCAACTCAGGAGGCGAGCACGAACAAGGTCGTGTCAACGGACCCACCCTACTTCGACAACGTGCCCTACGCCGATCTCTCCGACTTCTTCTATGTGTGGATGCGTCGCTCGCTGAAGAATCTGTTCGGCGACGTTCTTTCGACGATGGCAGTGCCGAAAGAGGAGGAGCTGGTCGCGTTTGCCTACCGTCATGCCAGCAAAGCTGGTGCCGAGCGGTTTTTCCTGGACGGGATGACGAGGGCAATGCGGCGCGTTGCAGATGGGGCCCATCCCGCTCTCCCCACGACCATCTACTACGCCTTCAGGCAGTCGGAGAGCGACGATGAGACCGGGACGGCCAGTACGGGGTGGGACACGTTCCTCGACGGAGTGATCCGCGCTGGTTTCGGGATCAGCGGGACGTGGCCGATGCGGACCGAGTACACGGGCAACCTCAAGACGAAGCGAAACGCCCTGGCCTCCAGCATCGTCCTCGTGTGCCGCAAGCGCGACGCTGCGGCGCCGCAAGCCACACGCCGCGAGTTCGTCGCGGCGCTCAAGTCCGAGCTGCCGAAGGCCCTCACTCTCCTCCAGCGTGGAAACATCGCACCGGTCGACCTTGCGCAGGCCGCGATCGGACCCGGAATGGCCGTCTACACTCGCTACTCGCAGGTGCTCGACGCCGAGGGCAAGCCGCTCGCGGTCCGCGACGCGCTCGCGCTCATCAATCAGGTCCTGGACGAGGCGCTAGCCGAGCAGGAGGGCGACTTCGACGCGGACAGCCGCTGGGCGCTCGCCTGGTTCGAGCAGTCAGGTTTCGGTGAGGGCGAGTACGGCGTCGCCGAGACCCTCTCCAAGGCCAAGAACACCAGCGTCCAGGGCCTGGTCGACGCCGGCATCCTCGAGTCCCGCCGCGGCAAGGTCCGCCTGCTCAAGCCCGCCGAGCTGCCCGCGACCTGGGACCCCGACAAGGACGCCCGCCTCACCGCGTGGGAGACGGTCCACCACCTGATCCGCGTGCTGGAGAAGGGCGAAACCGAAGCCGCGGCCCTCGTCGCCAAGCTCGGCACGAAAGCCGAGACCGCCCGCGAACTCTGCTACCGCCTCTACACGATCGCCGAACGCAAGAAGCGCGCCGCGGAAGCCCTCTCCTACAACGCCCTCGTCCAGTCCTGGCCCGAACTCACCCGCCTCGCCCGCGAAGGCGGCAAGCCCCGCTCGGCCCAAGCCGACCTGTTTGCCGGGACTGAGGAGAAGTGACATGCGAAAACCGAGGGCGGAGAATCGAGTGGAAGCTGTGAACACCTACCCCGCCAGTCCGTCGGCCCAGGTTCCTGGAGCGGTGTTTCACCGCTGCGCCTTGCAGGTGAACCCACACGCCTACTCGGAGAAGTTCCGGGGGCAGGCGGCGCCGGAAGACGCAGCGACGCATGCACGCGGGATCGTCCAGAAGGCACGTGAGTTGGGGATCTCGGTCCTTGCAATCACCGATCACAACGACGCTTCGGGTGTCGGTGCATTCAGAGCCGCCGCAGAAGGCAGCGGGGTGCACGTCTTCCCGGGCTTCGAGTTGGCGTCGAGTGAAGGGGTGCACGTCTTGTGCCTGTATGGCCCGGAGACGCCTGAGGAGCAACTCAGGCTCTTTTTGGGCGCCTGCGGCATCACGAAGGCCGGCTCATCCTCCGACCTCAGCGACCTGGCACTTGTGGATGTCCTCGCGACTGTGGTCCAACAGGGCGGGGTGGCGATAGCCGCGCATGCGACCAGCGAGAAGGGCGGGTTGCTCCGTGTTCTGAGAGGCCAGGCCAGAATGCGCGCTTGGTCCTGCGAAGACCTGCTGGCAATCCAGATTCCCGGTACGATTGGAGAGCTTCCCGACGACCTGCGCTCCATAGTCGAGAACAGCGACCCCAACTACCGCCGTGCTCACCCGGCCGAGGACGCTCTCGCGGTGGCCGTTGTGAACGCGAAGGACGTCGTCAGGTCCGGGGACCTAGAAGATGCCTCCGCGTCCTGCTGGATCAAGATGTCGGAGGTGACGATCGAAGGCTTGCGGCAGGCGTTCCTCGACCCCGGATCGCGAGTTCGGCTCAACCCGAGAGAAGGAACGCTCGAGCGAGATGAACACGCAGAACTTCTGTCTGTCTCCTGGCAAGGCGGCTTCCTCGACGGAACCACCTTACGGCTCAACCCGAATCTGAACGTCCTCGTGGGCGGCCGCGGAGCCGGCAAGTCCACCGTGGTGGAGAGCGTGCGGGCCGTCCTCGGACTGGAGCCGCTTGGCGACGAAGCCCGCAAGGCCCATGAAGGCATCGTTCGGCACGTTCTGGGGAGTGCCACCAAGATCTCACTCCGCGTCAGGGTTCACCGGCCGGCAGCCCGCGAGTACACCATCGAGCGCACCCTCCCGAATCCGGCCCTGGTTCGTGACGAGCGCGGTGAGGTGTCGAACCTCACACCCAGAGAAGTGCTTGGCCGCATCGAAGTCTTCGGGCAGCACGAGATATCCGAACTCACCAAGAGCAAGGAGAAGCTGACCCGGTTACTGGACCGGTTCCTGGACCCTGACGACTCGGCACCCCGGAGACGAGGCGAGCTGAAGAGGGCCCTCGAGAAGAGCCGCCGCGGCATTCTCGACACGCGGCGCGAGTTGCTGCAGATCGAGGAAGGACTCGCGGCGCTTCCTGGGCTCGAGGAAACACTCCGGAAGTTCCAGGAAGCGGGCCTCGAGGAGCGGCTCAGAGAGCGGAGCCTCCTGGTTCGCGAAGAGAAGATCCTTGCGTCGATTCAAGAACGTACAGCGAGCTTCCGCGAGGCTCTCGTGACCCTGAAGGACGGGGTTCCGATAGATCGGACCTTCCTCTCGCGGAAGGCGCTCGAAGATCTGCCCGGCAGGGAGATCCTCGGACGCCTGAACGAGGTCTTCGATACGCTCAGTGGGGACCTGGGGGATGTCTCCGTTGCGCTCGAGTCCGCCCTGGTTCGAGCTGATCGGGCTGTGGACGAGGTCCGCGCCCGCTGGAACCACCGGAAACAGGAGGTACAGGCGAGCTACGAAGCCATTCTGCGTGACCTTCAGAAGTCGCGCGTGGACGGCGAGGAGTTCATCCGCCTTCGACGCAGGATCGAGGACCTCCGGCCGCTCCGAGAGCGGCAGCACCAAGCCGAACGGCTCGAAAAGGAGCAGGCCGATCGGAGACGCTCACTGTTGGCGGAGTGGGAGGAGTTCAAGGCCGCCGAGTTTCGACGACTTGCCAGCGCCGCAAAGGGGGTCAGTTCTCGACTCCGAGGGCGCGTGCAGGTCGACGTGACCTTCGCCGGAGATCGCGAACCACTGTTCGATCTGTTGCGCCAGTCGGTGGGTGGGCGTCTGTCGGAAGCGATCGACACACTGCGGGACGTTCCGGACCTATCCTTGACTAGGCTGGTGGAAGCAGCACGGGCGGGGGCGGGCCAACTCGTCAAGGCGTTCGGGATCACCCCTGCACAGGCGGAGCGCTTCGCGAAGGCTGAGCCCGAAGTGCTGCTTCGCATCGAAGAACTCGAGCTGGCTCCCGCGACGACGATTCGCCTGAACACAGCGCCGCTCGGCGTGCCGCCTGTGTGGCAGGAGCTGAGGGAGCTCTCCACCGGGCAGAAGGCGACCGCTGTGCTTCTTCTGCTCCTGCTCGAATCGGATGCCCCGCTTGTCGTGGATCAGCCAGAAGACGACCTCGACAACCGCTTCATCACCGAAGGCGTTGTGCCACGCATGCGCGAGGAGAAGCAGCGCCGACAGTTTCTGTTTTCGACCCACAACGCCAACATCCCCGTGCTGGGAGATGCCGAACTGATCGTCGGCATGACGGCGATGGGCGAGGCGGAGGGGGGGCGGGCGCAGATCGCGCCTCAGCACGTCGGGTCCATTGACTCCAGGGACGTGCGCGAGCTAGTCGAGGAGATCCTCGAAGGTGGCAAGCAGGCGTTTGAGCGAAGGCGCCGCAAGTACGGGTTCTGAGAACGAAATGAACCGAATCGAGCTGGCCGAGCTAATTCGCAACGGGGAGAACTCGGGGATCGACTTCAAGCGCGACGGTGTCCCCGCCGATGGCCTGGCCAAGGTGGCCGCCGCCTTCCTCAACCTCGAGGGTGGCCGCATTCTGATCGGCGTTGAGGACGACGGCGCGGTGTCCGGCCTGACCCGAGACAGGACGGCGGCCGAGGAATGGGTGATGCAGGTGTTGCGCGACAACGTGCAACCGCCGGTGATCCCGTTCTGGGAGACGGTCGTCTGGGACGACGCCAAGGTCGTCGGCGTAGTGACCCTGCCAGCGGACGCTCCGGACAAACCCTACAAGGTGAAGCGTGGCAGCGGCGCCTGGGTGACACCCGTTCGTGTGGGCACGACAACCCGCGACGCAAGCCGTGAGGAAGAAGCGCGGCTGTACATGCAGTCAGGGCACCTCCAGTACGACCGCAAGCCGGTCTCCGGCTCGACTCTGGATGACCTCGACCTGAGGCGCCTCGTAGACTACTTCCGCAACTTCCGAAGGCAAGCCTGCCCCGAGGCAGAGGACCACGAAGCCTGGAGCCGGCTCTTGGTCAATACAGAGCTGATGGCGCAGGATCGAGGACGCGCTGTGCCGAGTGTTGCAGGCCTGCTGCTCTTCGGGACCAAGCCGAAGAGATTCCTACCTCACGCGGGAATCAGTGCCGCAGCGTATGTGGGTGACACGAAGGACTACGCGGCCCGCTCCCGCGACACGATGCACGGTCCACTGGTCTCGCTGTTTCCGAATCCAGGAAACGCGGCAGCAGAACCTCAAAGGCTGCCGAGGACGTTCGGAGAAGGGGTCATTGCCACGGAAGCGGGCGTGATCGAGCAGGCTCTGGACTTCGTCCGCCGACACATCGACGTCTCAGCTTCGGTCGACGAAGGGGGGCGCCGGCAGGAGCAGTGGGACTATCCCCTGGAGGCTCTCCGCGAGACAATCGTCAACGCGGTCGCCCACCGAGACTACACGATTGGTGTCATGGACATCGAGCTATCGGTCTTCTCGGATCGCATCGAGGTCATCTCTCCAGGGCGTCTTCCGAACACCGTCACGGTGGAGAAGATGCGGGCTGGGTACCGTGCCTCGCGAAACGAACTCATCAAGGAGGTTCTGAGGGACTACCGCTATATCGAGGCGACCGGTCTTGGCGTCCCGCGGAAGATCATCGAAGGCATGCGGGCCAACAACCAGACGGAGCCGGATCTCGTCGAGGAGGAGTCGCGTTTCGTGGTGCGACTCTGGAAGGGGACGGCCCCGGGCGTCCGCCAGAACGCCTGATGGCGATCAGCAATCAGGAGCGGGTCGGGAAAGCGATGGAGCTGGTCCGCGCGGGGCTGGCTCCGTACGTCGAGCGCGAGGTGCAGGCGGCGATCCAGGCCGGGACCGTGCGCATGGACGGCATCCGCAAGTTCGCCGACGACCCGATGCTGGGGCAGAAGCCGATCGCGCAGTGGGACGCCGCTGGGCTGCTCAAGCTGATGTGGGAGACGTGGAACGACGTGTTCCGCAAGACGCTCGGCGTCTCGGACCGCAACATGGTGTCCGAGCTGCGCGGCTGGCGGAACAAGTGGGCGCACCAGGAGCCGTTCTCGACGGACGACGCCTACCGCGCTCTCGACTCGGCGGCGCGGCTGCTGGCCTCGGTCTCGGCGTCCGAGGCCGACGACGTGGAGAAGTCGAAGCAGGAGCTGCTGCGCCAGCGCTACGACGAACAGGTGCGCGGCGAGAAGCGCAAGGCAGCCGGGGCGGCGATCGAGGGCATGGCGCTGGCCCACCTCAAGCCCTGGCGCGAGGTGGTCACGCCCCACCGCGACGTCGCCAGCGGGCGCTACCAGCAGGCCGAGTTCGCGGCCGACCTGTGGCAGGTCCACATGGGGGAGGGCAGCGACGAGTACCGCAACCCCGCCGAGTTCTTCCGCCGCACGTACCTGACCGAGAGCCTGCGCCGGCTGCTCGCGGGCGCCATCGAGCGCCTGACCGGCACGGGCGGCGACCCCGTCGTCCAGCTCCAGACGAACTTCGGCGGCGGCAAGACGCACTCGATGCTGGCGCTCTATCACCTCTTCTCGGGCGCGGCTCCGGGCGAGCTGGTCGGTATCGACAAGGTAATGGACGACGCGAGCATCACCAAGCTGCCTGCGGCCCGGCGCGTCGTGCTGGTCGGCAACAAGATCTCGCCGGGCAACCCGGTCAAGAAGGCCGACGGGACCGTGGTTAAGACGCTGTGGGGCGAGCTGGCGTGGCAGCTCGGCTTCGCGGCGGGCGGCGCGAAGGAGGCGAAGAAGGCGTTCGCCCGCATCAAGGCCGACGACGAGAAGGCGACCAGCCCCGGCGATGCCCTCCGCGCGCTGTTCAAGGACTACGGGCCGTGCCTCGTCCTGATCGACGAATGGGTGGCCTACGCGCGCCAGCTTCATGACCAGAGCGACCTGCCGGGAGGCGGGTTCGAGACCCAGTTCAGCTTCGCCCAGGCGCTCACGGAGTCGGCCAAGCTGGCGGGGAACTGCCTGCTCGTGATCTCGCTGCCGGCCTCGGATGGGGCAGAGTCGCCGCACACTCAGGCCGACGACGCCGAGGTGGGCGGTCAGCGCGGGCGAGAGGCGCTGGAGCGGCTGCGCAACGTGGTCGGCCGCATCGAGTCGGCCTGGCGGCCCGCGAGCGCCGAAGAGGGCTTCGAGATCGTGCGTCGGCGCCTGTTCGACCCGATGGCCGATGCCGCGCTGTTCAAGGACCGTGACGTCACGGCTCGGGCGTTCGGCGACCTCTACCGCGCGCAGGAGGCGGAGTTCCCACTCGAGTGTCGCGGGGCGGACTACGAGAAGCGCATCCAGGCCGCCTTCCCGATCCACCCTGAGGTCTTCGACCGGCTCTACGGAGACTGGTCGACGCTGCCGAAGTTCCAGCGCACCCGCGGCGTGCTGCGCCTGATGGCGGCGGTGATCCATAGCCTGTGGGAGAAGGGCGACCGCAGCCCGCTGATCCTGCCGGCGAGCATCCCGATCGACGATCCGCGCGTGCAGTTCGAGCTCACCCGCTACCTCTCCGACAACTGGACGCCGATCCTGGAGAAGGACGTCGACGGGCCCAACTCGCTGCCGCTCAAGATCGACGCCGACCACGCCAACCTGGGCAAGCTCTCCGCCTGCCGCCGCGTGGCTCGCACGATCTACCTCGGCTCGGCGCCGGTCACGAGCGCAGCCAACCGCGGCCTGGAGGACCGGCGCATCAAGCTCGGCTGCGCGATGCCGGGCGAGTCGCCCGCGATCTTCGGCGACGCCCTGCGCCGTCTGGCCAGCGCGGCGACCTACCTGTACCAGGACGGCCCGCGCTACTGGTACTCGACACAGCCGACAGTGACGAAGCTGGCCGAGGACCGGGCGGAGCTGCTCAAGCGCGACCCGGACAAGGTGGCCAAGGAGCTGGACGAACGTGTCCGCGCGGACCTGCGGAAGATGGGCGACTTCCGGCGCGTCTACCCGATGCCGGCGTCCAGTGCGGACGTGCCGGACGAGCCTGACACCCGGCTCGTGGTCCTCCCGGCCGAGCACCCGTACGTCAAGGAGGCGGGCAACCCGGCCGAGAACGCGGCCCGCGCGATCCTGCAGAGCCGCGGCAATGCCCCGCGCCTGTACCAGAACGCGCTGGTGTTCCTCGCAGCGGACAAGACCCGGATGCAGGATCTCGACGAGGCCCTGCGCCGCTTCCTGGCGTGGGAGTCGATCGTCGACGAGCGCGAGACCCTGAACCTGACGCCCCAGCAGGTGAAGCAGGCGGAGACGCAGAAGCGGGCGGCCGACGACGCGGTCGCCGCACGCCTGCCCGAGACGTTCCTGTGGGCGCTGGTCCCGTCCCAGACTTCGCCTCAGGCCCCGATCGAGTTCCAGGTCGTCAAGCTCGCATCCGGCGAGGGCCTCGCGGTGCGAGCGAGCTTGAAGCTGAAGAAGGACGAACTGCTGATCGTGGACTACGGGGGCACGATGCTCCGCAAGGCGATGGACGACGTGCCCCTGTGGCGCGGCGATCACGTCACGATCAAGCAGCTCGCCGAGGACTTCGCCCGGTATGTCTACCTCCCCAGGGTGGCAGACTCGGAAGTCCTGATCGAGGCGGTCCGGAAGGGCCTGGCGCTCCTGTCATGGAACCCGGAGACGTTCGCCTTTGCCGACTCCTGGGACGAAGAAACGGGTTCCTACAGGGGCCTGCGAGCGGGCGAGCAGGTCCGGTTGTCCGTCGACTCGGCCGGCGTGCTCGTCAAGCCGGCGGCCGCGGAACGCCAGATCGAAGCGCTGCGCAAGAGCCAGCGGTCGCCGGACCAGCCGCCCATCGAGGACGCGGAGGCCGACCCGGACCTTCACCCTCAGGACCCGCCCCCGCCGGTGGAGCGCCGGCCGGTCTTCAAGCGCTTCCACGGGTCGGTCGAGTTGAGCCCTGACCGCCTCGGCCGCGACGCGGGAGCCATCGCAGAGGAGATCGTCCAGCACCTCGCGATCCAGAAAGGCGCCCGCCTCAAGCTGACCCTGGAAGTCGAGGCGGACCTCCCGCACGGCGCCCCCGACAGCCTGGTCCGCACGGTCACGGAAAACGCCAAGACCCTGAAGTTCCGAACCCAGGGTTTCGAGGAGGAGTAGGCCCTTCGTTCCCGCCCGCGCAGCCGCAGGCTGCCCCACCCCGCCCGTGGAGCGCCGAGTCCCCATCGCTCCGTCGCCCCGCCCGAGCGCCGTCGCCCGAACCGCGGCGCTCCCGCCCCGCCCGAACGCCCCCGCGCACCGCGGCGTCCCGCCCCGCCCGCGCAGCCTCAGGCTGCGCCGCCCCGTCCGTTTCGTTCGTCGGCGTTCGGCTTGAACGGCGAACGGAGAACGGACAACGGACGGGGTTGGTTCGGCGGGCGGGGTGGCGCGCGGCGGGCTTCGCACTTCCGCGCGCGGGCGGGGTGGGCTCGCACTTCGATTGTGGGCTCGCCGGGCGGGGTGGGGCACGCGGTATCTCGGCGTGCCCGGGCGGGGTGGCGCACGCTGTCTCCGGCGTGCGCGGTCGGGGACCGGGCGCTGGCGCGCCCGGTCAGCACTCCGGGAGGGAGACGCTGAAGTCCAGGGGGGCGTCGAGGACGTTGAGGGCGAGGCCGCCTCTCGCCGTTTCCTTGTAGTGGTCCTTCATGTCCATGCCCGTGTCGCGCATGGTCTTGATCACCTTGTCGAGCGAGACGAAGTGCAGGCCGTCGCCGCGCAGGGCCATGCGAGCCGCGTTGATCGCCTTGATCGAGGCCATTGCGTTGCGCTCGATGCAGGGGACCTGGACGAGCCCGCCGATCGGGTCGCAGGTGAGGCCGAGGTTGTGTTCCATCGCGATCTCGGCCGCGTTCTCCACCTGCTCCGGCGTGCCGCCCATCACCTCGGCGAGGCCGCCGGCCGCCATCGAGCAGGCGGAACCGACCTCGCCCTGGCAGCCGACCTCGGCCCCGCTGATCGAGGCGTTCTGCTTGTAGAGCGCGCCGATCGCGCCGGCCGTGAGCAGGAAGCGCACCACGCCCTCGTCGGACGCGCCGGGCACGAAGCGCGCGTAGTAGTGCAGCACCGCGGGGATGATGCCCGCGGCGCCGTTCGTGGGGGCCGTCACCACGCGCCCGCCCGCCGCGTTCTCCTCGTTGACCGCGAGGGCGTAGAGGTTGACCCAGTCGAGCGCCGTCAGCGGGTCGCGCAGGCCGGCCTCGGGATGCGCCAGCAGGCGCTGGTGGAGGTCGGCCGCGCGGCGCTTGACCTTGAGCCCGCCGGGCAGCACGCCTTCGGCGCGGCAGCCACGGCGCACGCACTCCTGCATCACGCCCCAGATCACGAGCAGCGCGGCGCGGGTCTCGGCCTCGGGGCGGAACGCGCCCTCGTTCTCGAGCATCACGCGCGAAATCGACGAGCCTGTGCGGTGGCAGATCGCGAGCAGCTCGTCGCCGCTCGCGAAGGGGTGGGGCAGCGCTCGGTCGTCGGCGCGCAGCGGGCTCTCGCCCGCGGCCGCCCGCTCGTCGACCACGAACCCGCCGCCGACCGAGTAGTACGCGCGCGCGAACAGCGGCTCGTTCTCCACGTCGAGCGCCGTGAAGCGCATCCCGTTGGGGTGGAAGGGCAGGTTCTGGCGCTGGAACAGCAGGTGCTCGGCGTCGCGGAAGTGGGTCTCGTGGCGACCGAGCAGCAGGAGGCGCCCCGAGGTGCGGACGTGGGCGAGGCGGGCCGGGATCGTCTCGACGTCGACGCCCTCGGGCGTCTCGCCCAGCAGGCCCAGGATCACGGCCTTGTCGGTGCCGTGGCCGCGGCCCGTGGCGCCGAGGCTGCCGAACAGCTCGGCGCGCACGCCGCGCGTGCGGGCGGCGAGACCCGCCGCTTCGACCTCGGCCGCGAAGGTCCGCGCGGCCCGCATCGGGCCCACCGTGTGCGACGACGAGGGCCCGATCCCGACCCTGAACAGGTCGAGGACGGAAATCGTCATCGGGACCCCAGATCAGTCCTCGCGGCCGACGCTGGCGATGTCGAAGCCGTCGCCAGCCCGGCGCAGGACGACCTCGATCGCTTTTCGCCAGCGGGGCTCGGCGGCGCTGGCCGTGCGCAGCCGGGCGACCAGCACGGGGTAGGGCCGGCGCGGGATCGCGATCGACGGAGTGCTGAAGCGGGCCGACTCCGCGACGAGCAAGCGCTCGCCGCTGCCGTCGTCGCACGCCCACCACTCGACGTCGTAGCCCTCGATCGCCGCCAGCTTGCGCTCGTCGCCGAGGTTGCGGAAGGCGAGCCGCCCGCGGTCGATGTGGAACTCGGCGAGCGGGTTGAGCCGCCGCAGGTCGCGGTCGGAGAACGAGTCGTCGGGCACGACCGTGGCCGAGGGCACGTCGCAGGCCGCCGGCAGCACGGCGCGAGGCGGCGGGTCCTCCGCGGCCACCGAGGCCGCGACGACCGAAGACAGCGCGAGCGGGAGCAGGGCAGTGCGCATGCGCCCCGAATCGTACGCCAGGAGCGGCGCGCGGCAGCGCGGCGGCGGCGCACTACAATGGCCCGTCCCGTGGGACGGGCGGAGCGCGAGTGGCCAGCCGGGATCGGGTCGGCAAGTACGTCGTCAGGGGCGTCCTCGGGCGCGGGGCGATGGGCGAGGTGCTGCTCGGCGAGGACCCGCTGGTCGGGCGCGAGGTGGCCCTCAAGCTGATGCAGGGCGGCGACGCCGAGGCCGCCGAGCGCTTCCTGCAGGAGGCCCGCGTGATCGGCAGCTTCCTGCACCCGAACATCGTGATGCTCTACGAGTTCGGCTTCGACGGAGGCGAGCCGTTCCTGGCCATGGAGCGGGTCGAAGGCGAAGACCTCGAGCGCTGGCTGCGGCAGCCGCGCGCGCTCGACGCCCAGCTCGTGGTGGCCGAGGGCCTGGCGGCCGCGCTCGCGTACGCGCACGCGCGCGGGGTGCTGCACCGCGACATCAAGCCCTCCAACGTCCACGTGACGCCGCAGGGCCAGGCCAAGCTGATGGACTTCGGCATCGCGCGCACCGAGGCGGCGAAGCTGACGGCGACCGGCACCGTGCTCGGCACGCCGATGTACATGGCGCCGGAGACGCTGGAGACGGCCGAGTACTCGGAGCGGTCGGACCTCTACTCGCTCGCGGTGCTGCTGTACGAGATGTGGGCGGGCGCCAACCCGTTCGTCGCGCCGAGCATCGCGACGACGCTGCGCAACGTGCTCACCCAGGCCCCCGCCGATCTGGCCGGCCTGCGGCCCGACCTGCCACCGGCGGTGTCGCGGGCGGTGATGGCCTGCCTCTCCAAGTCGCCGGCCGGGAGGCTTCCTTCGGTCGAAGCGCTGCGCGCGGTCCTCGCCGCGGCACGGGTCGCGCCGGCAGCGGCGAGCGAGACCACGGCGCTGGACCTCGAGCGGGCCGCGCCTCCCACGATGGCGCTGCCCGCCGAGCAGCCGCCTGCCCCTCCCGGAGCGGCATCGGCCTCGCCCGCGTTGGACGCGGCTCGCTGGCGCGGCCCCACGCTGGCCGCGGGCGCGCTCGTCGTCACGGCCGCCGCCCTGTGGCTGCTGCGGCCTCCGACGCCGGCGCCCGTCGCACCGACACCGACGACGCAGGGTCAACGCCCGTCCCCGGAGCCGACGGCGTCGCCCACGCCGCTGCCGAGCCCGGAGGTGCCGGGCGCGGCGGCTCGCCCGACGGCAAGGCCCGCGCCGGCGACACCCGCGGCGACGCCTCCGCCGGCCGCCGCGGCCACGCCTTCGCCGACGCCGTTGCCCACGCCTTCGCCGTCGCCCGAGCCGCGCCCGACGCCCTCCGCGCCTCCGGTGTCGACGCCGGCCGCCCCGCTCGTCACCCCAGCCGTGCCCGCTCCGCAGCCGCCGCAACTGAACTCGATCGCTCCGGCCGCGGCGCGCCGCGGCGCGTCGGTGCGGGTCGAGGTCGCCGTCGAGGGTTGGAGCGAGGCCTTCCGCCCCGTAGTGCTCCACGGCCGACGGCTCGCGGTGGGGATCACCGTGTCGGGCGGGCGGCAGCTCGAGGGCGGCAAGCTCAGGCTGACCGTGTCGGTCGACGGCGACGCCGCGCTCGGCTCCTACACGCTGGTGCTGACGGACGGCCAGGGGCGCGCGTCCAACGGCCTGGCCTTCGAGGTGACCCTGTGATGCGGCTGCGCTGCGCCGTCCTGTCGTCGTTGCTCCTGCTGGCGCCGGCGTGGCCCGCGGCGTCGGCGCCGCCCGGGCCCGCGGAAGAGCGTCTCGTGCAGCTCGAGCAGCGCCTCCGCGCGCTCGAGCAGGCGCTCGCGGAACTGCGCGCGCAGCTCGCGGCCGATCCGGTCGCGGCGCTGGAGGCGCGCCTCGCCGCGCTCGAGGCCGGCACCCGGGAGCTGGCGGCCGAGGCCGCGCGCATGCGCGCCGCGGCCGAGGATGAGCAGGCGCGGCAGGCGGAGCTCGCCGACGCCGTCGATCGCGCGGCCCAGGCCGAGGCCGGCAAGCTCGACCTGTCGGTCTACGGCGCGCTCGACGCGCTCGCGTACCGCGGCCGGGACGCCGACTTCGACGGCAAGGCCTTCGAGCTGGTCATCTCGGGCCGCCCGCACCCGCGGCTGGGCGTGTTCGCCGAGATCGAGTTCGAGCGCGCCGCGGGCGTCGGCGGCGAGCGCGGCGGCGAGGTCGTCGTCGAGCAGGCCTACGCGAACCTGGTCTTCAGCCCGGCGGTCAACCTGCGCGGCGGCATCCTGCTGGTGCCGTTCGGCAACGTCAACCTCGATCACTTCGCGCCGCGCCGCGACCTGGTCAACAAGCCGCTGCCCTCGATCGCCATCGCGCCGTCGGACTGGACCGACAACGGGCTCGGCCTCTACGGCCGCTTCGACGCCGGGGCCGAGTGGCGGGTCGCCTACGAGGCCTACGCCGTCGCCGGGCTCGGCGAGCCGATCGACGCGCGCGGGGCGCGCCGGGCGCGGCTCGGCTACGGCGCGGACAACAACGCGGACAAGGCGCTGGTGGGCCGGGTCGCCGCCTCGCGGCTGTCGACGCTGGAGCTGGGCCTCTCGGGCTATCGCGGCCGCTACGACGGGGCGGGCGAGCGCACGCTCGCGGGATGGGCCATCGACGCCAGCGCGACGCTGGGCCGCGTGCGCCTGGCGGGGGAGTACGACGCGATGAACGCGGCGCGCGCGTCGGGCCCGGACGTGGAGATGAGCGGCGGCTTCGGCCGCGCCACGGTGTCGCTGCCGCGCGGCTGGCTGCCGGGGTTCCTGCGCCGCGACTTCGAGGAGCCGGCGCTGCAGGCGGTCGCGCAGTACGACTGGATCTCGCTGCAGGGGCCGGGGCCGCAGGGCGCACTCGAGCACAACCGCGAGCGTCGCTTCACGCTCGGCCTCAACTACCGTCCCGCCCGCCAGCTCGTGCTGAAGCTCGACTACGAGTTCGCGAAGGTGTTCGGCAACCCGGTGGTGACCGGGGGAGCCGACGGCTTCGTCGGCTCCCTCGGCTTCGTGTTCTAGCCTACTCCTCGGACAGGAACGGGTAGCGGTAGTCCGTCGGAGGCGCGAACGTCTCCTTGATCGTGCGGGCGTTGACCCAGCGCAGCAGGTTCAGCTTCGAGCCCGCCTTGTCGTTGGTGCCCGACCCGCGCGCGCCGCCAAACGGCTGCTGGCCGACGACCGCGCCCGTCGGCTTGTCGTTCACGTAGAAGTTGCCCGCGGCGTTGCGCAGGTACAGGCTCGCGAGGCGCACGGCCTGGCGGTCGCGCGCGAAGATCGAGCCCGTCAGCGCGTAAGGCGAGGTGCGATCGACCACCGCCAGGGTCTCCTCGAACTGGGCGTCGTCGTAGACCCAGACCGTGAGCACCGGCCCGAAGATCTCCTCGCACAGCAGCTTGTAGTCGGCCGCCGGCGCCTCGACGAGCGTCGGCTCGATGAAGAAGCCGGTCTCCTTGTTGTAGCCGCCGCCCTGGATCACGCGCGCGTTCTGCTTCGCGTGGTCGACGTACTCGGCGATCGAGTCGAAGGCCTTGCCGTCGATCACCGCGCCCATGAAGTTGCGGAAGTCGCGCACGTCGCCGACCTTGATGTCCTTCATCATCGCGACCATGCGGTCGCGCAGGTCGGGCCACATCGACTTCGGCGCGTAGAGCCGGCTGGCCGCCGAGCACTTCTGGCCCTGGTACTCGAAGGCGCCGCGCACCGCCGCCACCGCCACCGCCTGCACGTCTGCGGAGGGGTGGACCATGATGAAGTCCTTGCCGCCGGTCTCGCCGACGATCCGCGGATAGGAGCGGTAGCGGTCCATGTTGGCGCCGATCGTGCGCCACATCATGTTGAACACGCCCGTCGAGCCGGTGAAGTGCACGCCGGCCAGGTCGCGGTGGTTGAGCAGGATGTCGGAGATCGCGCCGGAGTCGCCGGGCACGAAGTTGATGACGCCGGGCGGCAGGCCCGCCTCCTCGAGGATCCGCAGCGTGTACCACGCCGAGACCACCGCGGTGGAGGCCGGCTTCCAGACCACCGTGTTGCCCATCAGGGCGGGCGCCGTCGGCAGGTTGGCGCCGATGGCGGTGAAGTTGAACGGCGTGATCGCGTAGACGAAGCCCTCGAGCGGGCGCAGGTCGGTCTGGTTCCACATCCCGAGCGGCGACATCGGCTGGTCGGCCAGCAGTTCCTGGGCGAAGTGCGGGTTGTAGCGCCAGAAGTCGATCACCTCGCAGGCGGAGTCGATCTCGGCCTGGAACGCGGTCTTGCTCTGGCCCAGCATCGTGGCCGCGTTGAGCGTCGACCGCCACGGGCCGGCCAGCAGCTCGGCGGCCTTGAGGAACACCGCGGCGCGGTCCTCGAACGGCCAGTTGGCCCAGTCGCGCTGCGCCTCGCGGGCTGCGTCGACCGCGGCGGCGACGTCCTCCTTGCGGGCCTTGTGCCAGTCCGCCAGCACGTGGCCGTGGGCGTGCGGCATCACGGCCTTCGCCTGCTTGTCGGTGGTGAGGCGCTTGCCGCCGACGACGACCGGGATCTCGATCCGCTCGGCCGCCATCGCCTCGAGCCGGGCCTTCAGCTCCTTCTTCTCCGGCGAGCCCGGGGCGTAGGACTTGACGGGCTCGTTGACCGGGGTGGGGATGCGCAGACGGCCGTTGGTGTGGGAGAGCAGGCGCGGATCAGCCATTTTCTTGCCTCGCGATCTGGGTTTCGAGCTGCGGGGCGCGCAAGCGGGCCGCGCCCTTTTTCTTCAGGAAGGCGAGGATATCGCGGCGCAGCAGGGCCCGCCAAAACGCGATCCCGCCCGCGCAGCGCGCCTCCGCGGGGTCAGGCTGTGGCCGGAGCCTGCGCGCGCACGAGGCGCCCGAGCACCACGACGCCGCCGATGCCCGAGACCAGGGAGCCGATCAGCACCCCGAGCTTGGCCTGTTCCTGCAGGGCCGGGTCGCCGAAGGCGAGGCCGCCGATGAACAGCGACATCGTGAACCCGATCCCGGTCAGCCAGGCCACCCCGTAGTAGTGACGCAGGTCGACCCCCGGCGGCAGCCGCGCCACGCCGGAGCGCACCAGCAGCCACGTCGTGCCGAAGACGCCGACCTGCTTGCCGACGGCGAGACCCAGCCCCACGCCGAGCACGATCGGCTGGCCGAGAGCGCCCAGCGCGCTGCGGTCGAGGGCGAGCCCGGCGTTGAAGAGCGCGAAGATCGGCATCACGGCGAAGGCGACCCACGGGTGCAGCAGGTGCTCGAAGCGCTGCAGCGGCGTCTTCGCCTCTTCACTGGCGCGCCGGACCATGGAGATCACCGCGTAGCGGCGGGCGTCCATCTCGGCGGCCGCGCCTTCGGCGTCGAGCGCGTCGAGCCGGTCGGCCGCCTTGCGCACGACGCCGGCGAGCCGCCCGGGCTGCAGCCGCACGCGCGCCGGCACGGTCAGCGCCGCGATCACGCCGGCGAGCGTCGCGTGCACGCCGGAGATCAGGAAGCCGTACCAGAGGCCGATGCCGAGCAGCAGGTAGGCGAGGGCGTGGCGCACGCCGCCGCGGTTGGCGAGCAGCAGCGCCGCCAGGAACAGCGCCGCCAGCCCGAGACCGGACCAGTTCAGGCTGCTCGTGTAGAAGATCGCGATCACCAGCACCGCGCCCAGGTCGTCGACGATCGCCAGCGCCACGAGGAACACCTTGAGCGCGTCGGGCAGGCCACGCCCGACCAGGGCCAGCACGCCCAGCGCGAAGGCGATGTCGGTGGCCATCGGGATGCCCCAGCCGGCGGCCCCCGCGCCGCTCCCGTTGAAGGCCCAGTAGACCGCCGCCGGCACCACCATGCCGCCGACCGCCGCCCCGATCGGCAGCAGCGCCTTGCGCGGGTCGGCCAGCTCGCCGACCAGCAGTTCGCGCTTGATTTCGAGGCCGACGACGAAGAAGAAGATCGCCATCAGGCCGTCGTTGATCCAGTGGTGCAGGTCGTGGGAGATGCTGTGTGCGCCGAGCGAGATCGCGAACGGCTCGTGCAGCAGGTGCTGGTAGCTCTCGGCCCAGGGCGAGTTGGCCCACGCCAGGGCCACGAGCGTGAAGACGAACAGCACGACGCCGCCCGAGACCTCCAGCCCGGCGAACTGCTGGAAGGGGCGCGCCAGGCGCTGCGCGAACTCCTCGGTCGCAGTCGGCGCGACCCGGTCCTCGGGTGCGATCAGGCTCTCGTCTTGGCCCCTGGCCATCGGCCCCCTCCTGTCTCTCTCGCGTTTCGGAAAGGGGCGATCGTATCAGCCGCGGTCCGCGCTCGCAGGTCGCGCGGCTGGCCCCGCGAGCACGGGACCGAGGGCCGACTTCAGGGCCTGCAGGCGGCCGTCCCCGCGCGCGGGGTTGTGGTATCCGAAGACCCGCTCGGCGGCGCTCAACTCGGCGTGATCCTTCATCGGCTCGATGGCATGGCCCTCGTGCCACTCGTTGAACGACGTGAGGTAGACGAGCAGGAAACCCCGCCGCGCGTTTTCCAGCAGCGGGTCCTGCTGGACGGCGAGGGTGGCGGCCAGCGACTCGCGCAGGCGCTCGGCCGCGCGCTCCGCGGCCCGCTCGCGGCCCGCGGCCGTGGCGAAGTCGAGGCCGGGTGTCGGCGGCAGGAACTGCGGCGGCTCGAAGCACTCGTCCTCGATCGTGCGCGGCGCGATCGCGTCGTAGCCGGGGTTGGCGTTGAGCGAGAAGAGCAGCCCGCGCGCGCTGGCCCCGGCGGCGTGGCCCGGGTAGGACTCGGGGGCGACGAAGTTGTCGTAGATCGCGATGCCGTCGAAGCCGGCGGCGGGCGTGCGCCCGAAGTGCAGGGAGTCGGCGAGCAGCGTGACGTGGTCGAAGGCCGAGCGGAAGCGCTCGCGGACGCGGTCGGTCTCGCGGCGCCAGGCGTCGTCGGGCGTGTAGTCCGGCACCTCGCGCACGCGGCCCCGGCAGTCGACCACGCGCTCGGGGAGGATCGTGCGGAAGCCCTTGAACACCGGGCCCTCGCCGCCGTCCTCGTCGCGCAGCACCAGCAGCGCGTCGAAACCGCGGCGCTCGCCGTACTCGCGGACGAGGTAGGCGACGTCGTCCGCAAACCGCGCCGCGCGGTCGTCGGCGTAGGGCTCGAGGTGGAACGTGACCTTGACGTCGTGGGCCCGCATCACGTCCATCAGCAGGTGCACGCTGCGGTCCTCGTCGCTGCCCGGGCCCCACCACGAGACGTTGATCGCGCCAGCGCCGGACTCCGCGATCCACTCCGCGTGGCGCTCCAGCACCGCGGGGTCGCGCGAGTCGTAGGCGCCCAGCTTGGGCACCGCGGTCGCCGCCAGGTCGTGCGGCGGCACCCGCTCCCACTGGTCCCAGTGGCGCCAGGGGTCGACGCCGTACCAGGGGTAGTACTCGAACACGAAGTGGCGGCGCAGGTCGGGGAAGCGCTCCGCAAGGGGGCGCGGCGCGGGCAGGGTCTGGGTCGCGGGCGCGGGGGCCAGGGGGCGGGGCAGCGCGGGCGGCGGCGCGGTGACCGGCGACCACGCCCGCAGGGCGGTGGCCACCGACGACTCTCCATGCCAGCCCCGCGCGGGGTCGGGGAACGGCGACCACCCGCGCGAGGACGCACCGTTCGTCGCTCGCGCCCGCCCTGCCGGAAACGCACAAGCGGCCGCCGCGAGTCCCGCGCGTGCCAGAAAACGCCGTCGCCGCATCCAGATTCGAGGATAACTTGCGGTCGCCTCGGACCGAGGCAGAAAAACACGTCGCCCCCGGGTGGGCGAAGGCCCCGGGCGACGTATAGTCGAGGGATCGTGTCCCAGGACAGCGCCAGCACCGAAGTCGGCTCGTACTTCGTCGCCAACTACCCGCCGTTCTCCGTGTGGACTCCCGCGGCCGTTCGCGACGCGGCGCTGCCGGCGCTCGGCCGCGCGCCCGTGCCGGGCGTGCCGCTGGGCCTCTACCTGCACATCCCGTTCTGCAGGAAGCGGTGCCACTTCTGCTACTTCCGCGTCTACACGGACAAGAACGCGCAGCAGGTGCAGGAATACATCGACGTCCTGATCCGCGAGTGGGAGCTGCTCGCGCAGCGGCCCGCGCTGGCGGGCCGTCCCCTGCACTTCGTCTACTTCGGCGGCGGCACGCCGTCGTTCCTCTCGACGAAGCAGCTCGAGCGGCTGGTCGGCGGCCTGTCCGCGATCACGCGCTGGTCGGACGCGGAAGAGGTCACCTTCGAGTGCGAGCCAGGCACCCTCAACGAGGGCAAGCTCGAGGCGATCCGCGGCATGGGCGTGACGCGGCTGAGCCTCGGCGTCGAGAACTTCGACGACCGCATCCTGGAGCTGAACGGCCGCGCCCACCGCTCGGCCGAGATCGGCCGCGCCTACGCCTTCGCGCGCTCGATCGGTTTCCCGCAGATCAACGTCGACCTGATCGCCGGCATGCTCGGCGAGACCGAGGCGAACTGGAAGGCGTGCGTCGCGCGCACGCTGGAGATGCAGCCTGACAGCGTGACGATCTACCAGATGGAGCTGCCCTACAACACGACGATCAGCCGCGACAAGCTGAAGGGCCTGGGCCAGTTCCAGGAGCCGGTCGCGGACTGGGCCACCAAGCGGCGCTGGGTGGGCGAGGCGTTCGCGGCGCTGGAAGCGGCGGGCTACCACGTCGGCTCCGCGTACACCGCGGTGAAGGACCCGGCGAAGGCGAAGTTCGTCTACCGCGACCGGCTGTGGGAGGGCGCCGACCTGGTGGGCCTCGGCGTCGCTTCGTTCGGCCACATCAATGGCGTGCACGTGCAGAACTTCGACCAGTGGGACGACTACCACCGCGCCGTCGCCGCCGGCGAGGTGCCGTGGGCCCGGGCCCACGCGCCGAGCGACGAGGAGCGGCTGATCCGCGAGCTGGTGCTGCAGTTGAAGCGGGGCGGCATCCGCCCCGACTACTTCGCGGGCAAGTACGGGGTCGACGTGCGCGAGCGCTTCGCCGAGCCGTGGGCCTCGATCCGCGCCGAGGGCTACCTCGCCGAAGACGGCGCCGAGCACGTCGCGCTGACCCGCGACGGCCTGCTGCGGGCCGACGTGCTGCTCCACCGCTTCTTCCTGCCGGAGCACTCCGGCGTGCGGTACACGTAGCGCATGGCCGCGCCCTACCCGCTCGACGTCGTCTACGCGCAGGCCGGGATCGCGCCGCCCGCGACCCGCGAGGTGCGGCCGGCCCGGATCCCGACCCCCTACCGCGGCCTGCTGGTCCACGAGGACGACATGACGCTCACCCTCGAGGCCCACTACGGCGGCCGGGTGGCGCTGCGCCCGCTGTCCGTGTTCGTGCGCGGCCACTCCTACTTCCGCCGCGTGCTGCTGGTCCAGGAGTACTCGGGCCGGCCGGTGGAGATGGGCGCGATCCGGGTCGACCTGCGGGCGTTCCCGAAGAAGGTGCGCGAGGCGATCGTGAGCGGCCGCGTGCCGCTCGGTCGGCTGCTGCGCGACGGCGGCGTCGACTACCGCTCGCGTCCGCGCCAGTTCCTGGCGGTGACGCCCAACCCCGAGATGATGGGCGCGTTCTGGATGCGCGAGCCGCGCACGCTGTACGGCCGCCAGACCGAGGTCTCGCACGACGGCCGCAAGATCGGCGACATCGTGGAGATCCTGCCGCTTGCCTGAACCGGTGTCCGGGTTCGTGCTGCGCCGCCGCGTGCAGTTCCGCGAGACGGACGCCGCCGGTCTCGTCCACTTCAGTTGCTTCTTCAACTACATGGAGGAGGCCGAGCACGCGCTGTGGCGCAGTGCGGGGCTCACCATCTTCGAGCGCGAGGCCGAGGTGCACTGGCCGCGGCTCGCGTGCGGGTTCGAGTACCACGCGCCGCTGCGCTTCGAGGAGGAGTTCGAGGTTCACCTGTGCATCGTCGAGCTGGGCGAGCGCACGATCCGCTACGCCTGCCATGTGCGCCGCGACGGCACGAAGATCGCCACGGGGCAGCTCACCGCCGTCTGCGTCATCAAGCGGCCAGGCGAGCCGATCCGCTCCACGCCGATCCCGCCGGAGATCCGCGAGCGCTTCGCCGCCGTGGAGGCCGCGGCGTGAACGACTTCACCCCGGGCTCGCTGGAGCGGCTGGAGCCCGCGGAGCGCGCCGAGCGGCAGGCGATGCAGCTCGGCGTCACGTTCGACCATGCCGTTCGCGGCGGCTTCTACGGCGCGAAGCTCGCGGGAATCGAGCGCCCGCGCGGCCTCGAGGACCTGGCGCGGCTACCGCTCACGACCAAGGCCGAGCTGATCGCCGACCAGGCCGCGCAGCCCCCGTTCGGCAGCGTGGGCACCGAGTCGCTGGCCCGCTACACGCGCTACTGCCAGACCTCGTCGACGACCGGCGACCCGCTGCGGGTGCTCGACACCAACGAGAGCTGGGCGTGGATGCTCGAGTGCTGGTACGACGTGTTCCGCGCGGCCCACGTGGGTGCCAGCGATCGCATCTTCTTCCCGTTCTCGTTCGGCCCCTTCCTCGGCTTCTGGACCGCGTTCGAGGCCGGCGCCCGCCTCGGCGCGCTGTGCGTGCCGGGCGGCGGGCTCGGCTCGCGGATGCGGCTGCACCTGATCGAACGCCTCGGGGCGACCGCCATCTGTTGCACCCCGACCTACGCGCTTCACCTCGCGGAAGCGCACGACGGGGCGCGGCCGCTGGCGGAGAGCAGCGTCCGCGTGGTGATCGTGGCGGGCGAGCCCGGCGGCAGCATCCCAGCCACCCGCGAGCGCATCGAGCGCACCTGGGGCGCGCGGGTCATCGACCACCACGGCCTGACGGAGCTGGGGCCGATGTCCTTCGAGTGCTGGGAGGCGCCAGGCTTCCTGCACCTCAACGAGGAGCACTTCCTGTGCGAGGTGCTGGATCAGGGGACCGGGGCGCCGGTCGAGGACGGGGAGCGCGGCGAGCTGGTGGTGACCACCCTGGGTCGCTTCGCGTGGCCGCTGCTGCGGTACCGGACCGGCGACCTGGTCGAGAGGGTCGGAGGCGCCTGCGCCTGTGGACGCACCTTCGCGCGGCTGCGCGGCGGCATCCTGGCCCGCGCCGACGACATGGTGAACGTGCGCGGCGTCAACGTGTACCCGGCGGCGATCGAGGCCGTCGTGCGCGGGTTCGCGGAGGTCGTCGAGTTCCGCTCGACCGTGACCAGCGACGGATCGATGCGGGCGCTGGGGATCGAAGTCGAGACGGCGCAGCGGGCCGAAGGGCTGGAGGCGAGGCTGGCCCAGGCGTTGCGCGAGGCGCTCGGCCTGCAGGTGGGCGTGCACCAGGTGGCGCCTGGAACGCTGCCGCGCTTCGAGATGAAGGCGCGGCGCTTCGTGGTGGAGGGGTGATGGAGGGCGGCGTGGACGTCGTGGTGATCGGAGGCGGGCCCGCGGGCTCGACGGCGTCGACGCTGATCGCCCAGCGCGGCCACCGGGTGGAGCTGTTCGAGCGCGAGCGCTTCCCGCGCTTCCACATCGGCGAGTCGCTGATCCCCGAGACGTACTGGGTGCTCGAGCGGCTCGGCATGCTGCCGAAGATGAAGGCGAGCCCGTTCGTGCAGAAGCACAGCGTGCAGTTCGTCAACGCCGACAACAAGCTCTCGGCCCCCTTCTACTTCTGGGACAACAAGCCGCACGAGTGCTCGCAGACCTGGCAGGTGGTGCGCTCGCAGTTCGACCAGATGATGCTGGAGAACGCGCGCGAGCACGGCGTCGTCGCCCACGAAGGCGCGCGCGTGCTCGACGTGCTGTTCGACGGCCTTCGCGCCGTCGGCGTCCGCGTGCGCCTCGAGGACGGAACCGAGCGCGAGGTGCGCGCGAAGGTCGTGGTCGACGCCAGCGGACAGGTCGGCGTGATCCAGAACCGGCTGCGGCTGCGGGTGTGGGACCCGATCCTCAACAAGGGCGCGATCTGGACCTACTGGAAGGGCGCCTACCGGGACACGGGGCGCAACGCCGGCGCGACGATGGTCCTGCAGACCGCCGACCGCAAAGGCTGGTTCTGGTCGATCCCCCTTCACGACGACGTGACCAGCCTCGGCGTGGTGAAGCCGTTCGACGACCTGTTCAAGGGCCGCGGGCCCTACGCGCAGGTCTACGAAGAGGAGATCGCGGCCTGCCCGGCGACGGTCGAGCGCACGGCTGGCGCGACGCGCATCACCGGATACTTCGCCACCAAGGACTACTCCTACCGGGCGACGCAGGTCTCTGGCGACGGCTGGGTGATGGTCGGCGACGCCTTCGGCTTCCTCGACCCGCTCTACTCCTCGGGCGTGCTGCTGGCACTCAAGTCGGGCGAGCTGGCGGCTGACGCGATCTGCGAGGGCCTCGCCAGGGGCGACACGTCGAAGGCGCAGCTCGGCCACTGGGGCCCGGCCTTCAACGAGGGCGTCGATCGCATGCGGCGCCTCGTGTGCGAGTACTACGCGGGCTTCAGCTTCGGCCAGTTCATGAAGAAGCACCCGGAGATGCGCGGGACGGTCACCGACCTGCTGATCGGGGATCTCTTCACGGACAAGGTGGACCGGGTGTGGGCGCCGATGGAGGCGATGTACGGCCCGGAGAAGGCGCCGATTCCGAAGTGGGACCAGGGCACCCCCGTCGACCAGGCCGAGAGCAAGCTCAACGAGCTGCACCTGCCCGAGGGCTTGCGTCCCTAGATCGGCGCCCTCCACGCGGGACCGCTCGAGGCCCGCGGACGCCAGCCTCCCGCTCCTGCGACGAGAACCCGCTCGCCCTGCCGCCCGCGGCTCGCCTGCCCCGGGAGTTCCGCCGGTCCGGCTCGGACCACCCGCGGTCGCCGCTTGTGCCCTGCCGCCTGGCGCGCCTATGCTAGTGCACGATACGGAACAAGCGGTGCACATGGTGAAACACGAGACCCGGGCCGGTGCCGCTCCCTATCCGGGGACCCAGGCCGTCGTGCGCGCCCTTCGCCTGTTGAAGGCGGTCGCGGCCGGAAGCGGGCGGGGCCTGGGGGAGCTGAGCCGGGCGCAGGGCCTCAACAAGACCACCGCCTACCGCCTGCTGACGGCGCTCGAGAGCGAGGGGCTGGTCGCCCGCGATCCGGGCGAGGCGTGGCGCCTCGGGCCGGAGCTCTTCGCCCTCGGCCGCGGGGCGGGCGGTGCCGCCGACGTCCGCGAGGCCGCCCGGCCCGAGCTCGAGGCGCTGGCGCGGGAGACCCGCGAGACGGCCAGCCTCGAGGTGCTGGTTGGGCGTGACACGCTGATCGCCGACGAGGTGCAGGGCGGATACGTGATCGGAACGGCGCCGGCGGCGGGCACGCGCTGGCCCGCGCACGCGACCTCGACCGGCAAGGCGATCCTGGCCTTCGCCGACCCCGGCTCGCTGGAGGCGTTCCTGGCCGGGCCGCTGGCGCGGCACACGCCGCGCACGCTGGCCTCGGCGGGCGCGCTGCGCCGCGAGCTGCGCAAGGTGAAGGAGCGCGGCTGGGCCACCACGCACGAAGAGCTGGAAGCCGGATACGTGGCCGTGGCCGCGCCGGTGTGCGACGCCGCAGGGCGAGTCGTCGCGGCCGTCAGCGTTGGCGGGCCGCGAACCCGACTCAACGCCTCCACCCTCAACCGTATCGCCCGGCGGCTGGTCGCCGCCGCGGCCGAGATCTCGTTCCGCCTGGGGCACCGGCCCCCGGCTTCATCCCGGAAGAAGGCACGCACATGAAGAAGGCAATCATCCTCGGCGGCGGCATGATCGGTTCGGCGATGGCGCAGGACCTGAAGCGCAGCGGCGCACTCGACGCCACCCTCGCCGACGTCCGCCAGGACACGGTCGAGCGGCTGAAGGAGCAGGGCATCGCCGCGGTCAGGGCCGACGTCGGCAGCCCGGCCGCCGTGAAGGAGCTGGTCGCCGGCTACGACCTGGTGCTCGGCGCGCTGCCGTCCGTGCTGGGCCTGCAGACGCTGCAGGCGGTGATCGAGGCGGGCAAGGACTACGTCGACATCAGCTTCATGCCCGAGGACGCGCTGGTCCACGACGCGCTGGCCCGCCAGAAGGGCGTCACCGCCGTCGTCGACTGCGGCGTCTCGCCCGGCACCAGCAACCTGATGATCGGCCACGGCGCCCGCGTGCTGGACAAGGTCGAGCGCGCCGAGATCCTGGTCGGCGGGCTGCCCAAGGAGCGCCGCTGGCCGTTCGAGTACAAGGCCGGCTTCGCGCCCCACGACGTGATCGAGGAGTACGTGCGCCCCGCCCGCATCGTCGAGCACGGGCGGATGGTGGTGAAGGAGGCGCTGTCCGAGCCGGAGCTGATCGACTTCCCGGGCGTCGGCACGCTGGAGGCCTTCAACACCGACGGCCTGCGCAGCCTGGTCCACACGGTCGAGGCGCCGTTCATGCGCGAGAAGACGCTGCGCTACCCGGGCCACATCGCGCTGATGCGGGCGCTGCGCGAGACCGGCTTCTTCTCCAAGGAGCCGATCACGGTCGGCGGCGCCACCGTGCGCCCGCTCGACGTGACCGCGGCGCTGATGTTCCCGCGCTGGACGTTCGAGCCGGGCGAAGCCGACGTCACCGTGATGCGGGTGTTCGTCGAGGGCGTGCGCCGCGGCGAGCGGGTGCGGCTGTCCTGGGACCTCTACGACGAGTACGACGCGGCGACCGGCCTGCGCAGCATGTCGCGCACGACCGCGTTCCCGGCGACGATCGTGGCCGCGATGGTGGCCGAGGGCCGCTACCGCAATCCCGGGGTCAACCCGCCCGAGCGGCTGGGCCGCGACGGCGGGCTGCTCGAGCCGGTGATCGCGGGCCTCGCCGAGCGCGGCGTGCGCGTCCGCTTCGAGGAGAAGGTGCTCGGCCCGGCGGAGCCCGCGCGCTGATGCGGCCGCGGCTGCAGGTCCTCGACGACGCCCTGGTCGGGCGGATCGTCGACGAGGCCCTGTCCGTGCTCGAGAAGCAGGGCGTGCTGATCGAGGACGAAGCCGCGCGCGCGAAGCTCGCCGAGCGGGGCGTGGTGGCGGACCCGGAGGATCACCGGGTCCGCTTCCCGCGCGCGGTCGTCGAGCAGGCGCTGAAGACGGCGCCGTCGTCGCTCACCCTCCACGACCGCGACGGCGCGGAGGCCGCGGTGCTGGCCGGCGACGAGGTCCACTTCGTGCCCGCGTCTTCGGCGCTGCGCGTGCTCGACCGCCGCACGCAGCAGCCGCGCGAAGCCGACAGCCGCGACTTCGTCGAGTACGTGAAGCTGGCCGACGGGCTCAAGAACATCTCGTACCTGTCGACGGCGTTCATCCCCAAGGACGTGCCGGCCGACGTCGCCGACGCCTGGCGGCTGTATCTGGTGCTCGCCCACTCGAAGCGGCCGATCGTGTCGGGCGCATTCACAGCGTACGGGGTGCCGCGGATGGCCGAGCTGATGCTCCGCTTCCGGTCCTCGCGCGAGGACCTGGCGGCGCGGCCGATGGCGCTGTTCACCTGCTGCCCGAACACGCCGCTGCGCTGGGGCGAAGACCCGATCGCCAACCTGATCGACTGCGCGGAGTGGGGCGTGCCGGTCGAGATCGTGCCGGTGCTGCTGCTCGGCATGATCTCGCCCGCGACCACGGTCGGCGCGCTGGTGCTGCACACGGCCGAGGTGCTGTCGGGTCTGACCGTCGCCCAGCTCGTCCGGCCGGGCACGCCCGTCGTGTTCGGCGGCGCGCCCGCCTCGTTCCACATGCAGCTCATGACCAACCCGATGACCGCGGTCGAGGCGCTGCAGGTGTACTGCGGCTACGCCCAGGTGGCCAAGCACCTGAAGCTGCCGTGCCAGGCCTACATGGCGCTGTCCGACTCCAAGTTCAACGACCCGCAGGCCGGGATGGAGACGGGCGTCGGCGCGTTCCTGGCGGCGGCAGCCGGCATCAACTCGGTGTCGGGGCCGGGCATGCTCGAGTACGTCAACTGCTTCAGCCTCGAGAAGCTGGTGTTCGACGACGAGATCGTCGCCCACGCGCGGCGCTTCGTGCGGCCGATCGAGGTCCGCGGCGACCTGCCCGCCGGCGAACTGATGGAGGAACTGGTGCGCGACAAGCACCTGCTGACCTCCGAGCACACGCTCGAGCACTGGCCCGCCGAGCTGTACCTGCCGGGGCCGATGGTCGACCGCACCAACTGGGACCAGTGGGAGGCGCAGGGCAGCAAGGACTGGCGGTCCCGCGCCAACGAGGCGATCGACGAGACGCTGGCGGCGTACGAGGTCCCGCCGCTGCCGGCGGCGGACCACGCCGACATCCGCGCGATGTTCGAGAAGACCGCGCTGGAGCCCGGCCTCGTCCTGCCCGAGATCGGGGCGTAGGCCGATGGCGATCGACTGGGCGCTGATGAACCAGTTGCTCTTCGAGGGCAGGCACGAGCCGGTGAAGCAGATGACGGAGCAGGCGCTGGCCGAGGGCCACTCCCCGATGGAGGTCCTCGACGAGGGCCTGATCGGCGGCATGCGCGTGGTGGGCGAGGACTTCCGCCACAACCGCATCTTCGTGCCCGAGGTGCTGCTGGCGGCGCGCGCGATGAAGGCCGGGATGGCGGTGCTGAAGCCGCTGCTGACCGAGCGCAGGGGCGGCGGCGCCACCTCGGTGACGATCGTGATGGGCACCGTCAAGGGCGACCTCCACGACATCGGCAAGAACCTGGTCGGGATGATGGCGGAGGGCGCCGGCTTCACGGTGGTCGACCTCGGCACCGACACCTCCGCCGAGCGCTTCATCGAGGCGGTCCGCCAGCACGACGCGAAGATCCTCGGCATGAGCGCGCTGCTGACGACGACGATGGTCTACATGAAGACCGTCGTGCAGAAGGTGAAGGAGGCGGGCCTCGACGACGTCAAGATCTGCATCGGCGGCGCGCCGACGAGCCCGGAGTGGGCGCGCGAGATCGGGGCCGACGGCCACGCGGCCGACGCGGCCAGCGCGGTGGCGCTGTTCAAGCGCCTGCTCGGGATCGGCGAAGAGGCCGCGGCGGAGGCGGGCGCGCGGTGAACGCAGGCGCCCTGCGGGTCGCGATCGACGGCCACGTCGCCGCGGCCGGCCGCGGGCAGAGCCTGTTCGAGTGCGCCGAGGCGCTCGGCGTGCGGGTGCCCACGTCGTGCGTGAAGCAGGGCAAGTGCCGCGAGTGCCTGGTCGAGGTGGAGGCCGGGGCAGAGCTGCTGAGCCCGCCCGCGCCGCAGGAGTTGCATCTCGGCGGGCGCTTCCGCCTGTCGTGCCGGGCGCGGGTCGCGGCCGAGGCCGGCGAGATCCGCTGCCACACGCTGCGCCGCGGCACGCTGCGGGTCGAGACCGGGAGCCGGGGGCTCGAGGCGGCCTTCCCGCTCGAGCCCGCGGTGACGCGCGACGGCGAGCGCGTGCTGCTCGACGGGGCGGAGATCGCCCGCGGGACGGGGCCGCTGCTGGGGCTCGCGATCGACGTCGGCACGACGACGGTGGCGCTGCGCCTGCACGACGTCGAGACCTCTGCGCGGCTCGCCACCCAGTCCTTCGAGAACCCGCAGCGCTTCGGCGGCTCCGAGGTGATGGCCCGCATCCGCTACGACGGGGAGCACCCGGGGCGGCTGCTGCAGCGCACGCTGCTCGGCTACCTCGGCCGCGCGATCGAGGCGCTGCCGTGCGACCCGCGGCGGATCTTCGAGATCGTGGTCGCCGGCAACCCGACGATGCGCGACCTCTTCTTCGGCCTCGACGTGTCGCCGATCGGAGTGCTGCCGTACCACTCGCGGACCGAAGAGGAGTTCCGCGCGGGGCAGCGCGCCTCGACCGCGCTGGAGCGGCCCGCGCGGCGGCTGCGGCTGCCCGTGCACCCCGAGGCGCGGGTCCGGGGGCTGCCGCTGATCGGCAGCCACGTGGGCGCCGACGCGGCGGCGGTCCTGCTGGCCACGGGGATCGCCGAGCGCGACGGGCTGGCCGCCGTGCTCGACATCGGCACCAACACCGAGGTGATCGTCGGCCACCGCGGGCGGCTGCTGGCCGCCTCGTGCCCGGCGGGGCCGGCGTTCGAGGGCGGCGGCGTGGCCTGCGGGATGCCGGCGCTCGACGGCGCGATCGAGCGTGTCGCGATCCGCGGCGACGGCTCGTTCGCGCTCGAGGTCGTGGGCGGCGGCGATCCAGTCGGCATCTGCGGGTCAGGACTCGTCGACCTGCTGTCGGAGCTGCTGCGCACCGGGCGCATGAACGCGCAGGGCCGGCTGGAGCACGACGAGGCTCCGGTGCGCCTCGCCGGCGACGTGTTCGTGACCGAGGCGGACGTCAACGAGCTGGCCCAGGCCAAGGGCGCGAACGTCGCGGGGCTGCGGCTGGTGCTCGAGCAGTTCGGCGCGGGCCTCGACGACCTCGAGACGCTGTTCCTGGCCGGCGGCTTCGCCCGCCATCTCGACGCCGCCGCGGCGATGCGGATCGGGCTGCTGCCGACGCTCCCGCCGGGGCGGGTGAAGCAGGTGGGCAACGCCGCCCTCGAGGGCGCGTCGCAGGCGCTCCTCTCCGTCTCCCGCCGAGGCTTCCTGGAGGAGGTCGTGAAGCGCGTCGAGCACGTGCGGCTCGAAGCGCAGCCGGGCTTCTTCGACGCCTTCGTCGACGGCTGCCAGTTCGAGCCCTGGGGCCGGGTGGCCGCGGAGAGTCCGGCGTGAGCCCCGCCACGGCCGAGGTGCTCGTCGACCGATCGCCCTCCGGGGCGGAGGCGGCCGCGCGGGTGAGCGACGCCGAGTTCGCGCGGCTGCTGCTCGTGCCGCGTGGCCGGCTCGCCGAGGGCCTGCTGCGCGAGCGCGCCGAGGCGGCGCGCGCCTGGTACGCCCTTCGCGGGCGCCCGCTGCTGCTCGCGCGGCGGGCGGCGCTGGCGCGTTGCGAGGCGGGAGGCGTGGCGCTGGAGGGCGGCGGGTGGCTTCCCGGCGCCGCGTTCGCCGAGCGCCTGCGCGCCGCCGGCGGCCGCGGGCTGTTCGCCGTGCTGGCCAGCGCCGGGCCGGAGGTCGACGAGGCGAGTGCCGCCGCGTGGGCCGAGGGCCGGCCCGACGACGGCTTCTTCCTCGAGCGCTTCGGCGTCGCGGTGGCCGAAGAGCTGCTGCGCGGCGCGGCCGTCGCGCTGTGCCGCGAGGCCGAAGCGGCGGGGGAGACGTTGCTGCCGCCGCTGTCGCCGGGCTGCGGCGACTGGGAGCTCGCGGCGCAGGCGCCGCTGTGGTCGCTGCTCGCGGGCGATGCAGCCCTGCCCCCTCCCGTCGAGCTGCTGGCGTCCGGGCAGCTTCGGCCGAAGGCGTCGATCCTGGCGGCGCTCGCCGTGGCAACCCGGGCGGCGGAGCCGGCGGCCGCGGGCCCGCGCGAGGCCTGCCGCGGCTGCGACCTGCATCCCTGCGCCTTCCGGCGCGCGCCGTATCGGGGAGTGGCATGAGCAACCTGCTGAGAGCCGCCGCGGAGCGGGTGCTCCTGGGCGACGGGGCGATGGGCACGCAGTTGCAGCAGGCCGGGCTGGAGTCCGGCCACTGCGGCGAGGCGTGGAACCTCGACCACCCGGAGCGCGTGCTGGCGATCCAGCGCGCCTACGTGGCGGCGGGCTCCGACTGCCTGATCACCAACACCTTCGGCGCCAGCCGCGTGATGCTCGAGCGCCACGGCGAAGGCGACCGGGTGGTGGCCATCAACCGAGCGGGCGCGGAGCTGGCGCGGCAGGCGTTCGGCGGCCGGCCGGGCTTCGTGCTCGGCGACATCGGCCCCTTCGGCGGGCTGATGGAGCCCTACGGGGAGATCGCGCGCGCGACCGTGGAGGCCGCGTTCCGCGAGCAGGCGAAGGCGCTGGTCGCCGGCGGGGTCGACGCCATCATCGTCGAGACCCAGACGGCCCTCGAGGAGCTGGAGATCGTGATCGCCGCGGCCCGCGACGCCGGGGCGAAGGTCGTGATCGGCTCCATCGCGTTCGACAAGATGCTCGACGAGGACGACGTGCGGACCATGATGGGGGTGAGTCCCGAGACCGCCGCCGAGTTCCTGGTCGCCCGCGGCGCCGACGTCGCGGCGCTCAACTGCGGCACGGGCGTCGACATGCGGATGGCGGCGGCGATCGTGCGCCGCTACCGCGCGGCCTGCGGCCTGCCGGTGATGGCCCAGCCCAACGCGGGCGCCCCGGTGCTGGAGAACCTGCAGGTCGTCTACAAGCAGACGGCGGAGGAGATGGCGGCCGGCCTGCAGGAGCTGCTGGCGGCGGGCGCCCGCATCGTCGGCGGCTGCTGCGGCAGCACCCCCGCCCACATCGCCGCCCTGCGGGCGAGGCTCGACTCATGCAAGTGACGATCGCGATCGACGAAGCCGCCGCCGAGCAGCACCTCGGCTCCCACCTGAAGGACGGCTCGGGCATCGGCATCAACTACGCCGACGCCTACCTCAAGCCGTTCAGGCTGACGCTGGAGGACGGCCGCAAGCTGCTGTGCAAGCGCCGCGGCCTCAAGCTCACGCTGACGATCGGCGACCGCTCGGGCGAGGGCCTGATGCGCCGCCTGCAGCACGGCCCCGACGAGCGCCGCATCCTGCGCGAGGCGCTGAAGGAAGCCGCGACGGCGGCCGGCGCGACGATCGCCTTCGAACCCGGCGCGGTGCTCCTGGAGCTCTGAGCCGGGCAGGCCGCCGGCCCGCTCGTTCCTACCGGGCGCGCTCCACGAAGCGGCCGTCGCGGGTGTCGACGCGGATCTTCTCGCCGGTCTCGATGTAGCTCGGGACCTGGACGACCGCGCCGGTCTCGCAGATCGCCGGCTTGAGCTGGGCCTGGGCCGTCGCGCCCTTGATCGAGGGCGTCGTGTCCGTGACCGTCAGGTCCACGGTGAGCGGCAGCTTGAGGGCGATGATCTTGTCCTTGAAGACCACCGCCTGCAGTTCGAGGTTCTCGAGCAGGTAGCCGCCGTCGTCCCCGACCGTGTCGCCGGTCAGCGCGAACTGGTCGTAGCTCGACAGGTCCATGAAGGTGAAGTCGTCGCCCTGGCGGTAGAGGAACTGCACGTTGCGGTACTCGACCTCGGCCTGGGTGACCGTCTCGCCCCCGCGCCAGCTCTTGGCCAGCACCTGGCCGGTGCGCAGGTTCTTGACCTTGGCCTTGACCATCATGGCCGCGCCGCGCGCCGAGGGCATGTGGTTCTGCGACTCCGTGACCTGCCAGGGGTCGCCGTTCTCCTCCAGGATCTCCCCGCGCCGCACTTCCGTGACGTTCAACTGCATCGCCGCCTGCTTCCCCTCGAAATCCCCGCGCGATGGCTTCGCGCGGGCCGTGGAGGATAACCGCTTGACCCGCGCCCGACATATGTATTGAATACATACATGAAGCGCAAGCTGGTCCAGGCGGGCGGCTCGCTCGCGGTCACCCTGCCCTCGGAGGTCGTCCAGGAGTTCGGGCTCGAAAAGGGGATGAGCGTCGACGTCAGCGTCCACCCGCAGACGGGCGCCGTGGTGATCCGGCCTGCTCCCCGCCTGTTCGAGGCCGGGGCTGTGACGCCGCGTTTCGAGCGGCTCGCCGAGGCCGTCGCGGAGCGCTACGCGGAGGCCTTTCGCGAGCTCGCGAAGTGATCGAGTACCTCTCGGTCGAGCAGTTGCTGCGGCTCCACGATCTCCAGGTCCGCCGCTTCGGCGGGAGCGAGGGGCTGCGCGACCGGGCCGCGCTGGAGGCCGCCGCCGCGCGCCCGGCCGCGACCTTCGGTGGAGAGGACCTGTACCCCGACGTCGCCGCCAAGGCTGCGGCCGTGATGCACTCGCTGGTCGCGAACCACCCGTTCGTCGACGGCAACAAGCGCGTGGGGGCCCACGCCCTGATCCTCACCCTGCTCGTGAACGGCCACGAGCCGGCCTTTGGCGCCGAAGAACTGGTCGAGGCCACGCTGACGGTCGCGCGCGGCGAACTCCAGGCCGAGGCGCTCGCGATCTGGGTGCGCCAGCGGTCGCGGCCACTCGAGCCCTGAGCCCGGCCCGGGGCCTGATAAACTCCACGGTTCCCGCCGCAGCCGACCGGCCGCGCGGGGCACCGAGGGGAGCCATGATCCGGCCGTTCAAGGGGACCTGGCCGACGCTGGGGGAGCGCGTCTACGTGGACGTGTCCGCCCAGGTGATCGGCGACGTCGTGCTGGGGGATCACTCCAGCATCTGGATGAACGCCGTCGTCCGCGGCGACGTCAACTTCATCCGCATCGGCGCCTACACCAGCATCCAGGACAACTGCGTCGTCCACGTCCAGAACGCGACCCACCCCACCCACGTCGCCGACCACGTCACCGTCGGCCACTCGGTCACCCTTCACGGCTGCCGGGTCGACGCCTACTGCCTGATCGGCATGGGCGCGCTGATCCTCAACGGCGCCCACGTGGGCGAGGAGTCGATCGTGGCCGCGGGGGCCCTGGTCCCCGAGGGCATGGTGATCCCGCCGCGCTCGCTGGTGATGGGCATGCCGGCGAAGGTGAAGCGGTCGGTCACCGAGGCGGAGCTCGAGCTGCTCCGCCGCTCCGCGCAGAACTACGCGGAGTACAAGGAGATCTACCTGGAGGAGACGCGGCAGCGATGAGCGAGGGTTCGAAACCGCCGAAGCGGCAGGCGCTCAAGGCGATCAAGGGCACCCACGACATCCTGCCGGGGGAGACCGCGGCCTGGCACCGCGTCGAGGGGCTCGCCCGCGAGCACTTCGCGCGCTACGGCTACCGCGAGATCCGCACCCCGGTGTTCGAGGAGACCGAGCTGTTCGCACGCGGCATCGGCGAGGACACCGACGTCGTGTCGAAGGAGATGTACACCTTCGGCGACCGCGACGGCGGCTCGCTCACGCTGCGGCCGGAGGCCACCGCGGGCATCGTGCGCTCGGTGATCGAGCACAACCTGTCGAACGTCGACCCGCTGCTGCGGGTGTGGGCGATGGGGCCGATGTTCCGCCGCGAGCGCCCGCAGAAGGGGCGCCAGCGCCAGTTCCACCAGGTCGACGTCGAGGCCTTCGGCGTCACGGCGCCGGGCATCGACGCCGAGATCGTCGAGATGGGCTTCGCGTTCCTGGAGCGCTGCGGCCTCTCGGGGCTCGAGCTGATCCTCAACTCCGTCGGCGACGCCGAGGACCGCCAGCGGTACGCGGGCGTGCTGCGCGAGGCGCTGCGGGTGCAGGCGTCCGCGCTGTGCGCCGACTGCCAGCGCCGCACCGAGACCAACCCGCTGCGCGTGCTCGACTGCAAGGTGCCGAGCTGCCAGCCGGTGATCGAGGCGCTGCCGAAGATCGCCGACCACCTCGGCGCCGACGCGAGGGACCACTTCGCCGAGGTGTGCCGCCAGCTCACGCTGCTCGGCATCCCGTACCGCACGTCGCACCGGCTGGTGCGCGGGCTCGACTACTACACGCGGACGACGTTCGAGATCGTCGCCACCGAGGGCCTCGGCTCGCAGAGCACCGTGCTCGGCGGCGGCCGCTACGACGGCCTGGTGCGCGACCTTGGCGGGCCGGACCTGTGCGGCATCGGCTTCGCGCTGGGCGTCGAGCGGCTGCTGCTGCTGGCGCCGCCCGCGGGCGATGAGCCGCGCTGCGACGTGTTCCTGATGCCGCTGGCCGCGGCCGCGGGCGACCCCGCCCTGATGGCCCAGAAGCTGCTCCGCAACGCCGGCGTGCGCGCGGTGCTGGATCACGGGTTCTGGCGCCGACGTGAAGTCGGCGCCAGTCCCGCGGGGGCTCCGTCGGACAGCGCAGCCTCCTCCGCCCCCGCCCCCGTCGAGGGCCGCTCGTTCAAGTCGCGGATGAAGCTGGCCGACAAGCTGGGGGCCCGCTTCGTGGCGATCCTCGGCGACGACGAGCTGGCGCAGGGCGCGTGGAGCGTGCGCGACATGAAGACCTCGAGCCAGGAGCCGGTGCCGCTGCCGGCGCTGGTGGAACACGTGAAGGGAAGGTTGTAGGCGATGGCGGACCCGCTCGGCGAACTCACCCGGACCCACTACTGCGGCGACCTGTCGGAGGCGCTGGTCGGCCAGACCGTGACCCTGATGGGCTGGGTCGCCACCCGCCGCGACCTCGGCGGCATGGTGTTCCTCGACCTGCGCGACCGCGAGGGGCTGGCCCAGGTCGTGGCCCGACCCGAGGTCTCGGCCGCCGCCCACGCGAAGGCGGACCAGGCCCGCTCGGAGTACGTCGTCGCGGTGATCGGCGAGGTCGCCCGCCGCGAGACGCCCAACCCGCGGATGAAGACCGGCGCGGTCGAGGTGGTGGCCCGCGAGATCCGCATCCTCTCCGAGGCGAAGACGCCGCCGTTCCCGATCGAGGACGAGCTCGACACCGCCGAGGACATCCGGCTGCGCTACCGCTACCTCGACCTGCGGCGGCCGAAGCTGCAGAAGGCGCTGCGGCTGCGCCACAAGATCGCGTTCGAGGTCCGCCGCCACATGGACGAGCAGGGCTTCCTCGAGATCGAGACGCCCTTCCTCACCAAGTCGACGCCCGAGGGCGCGCGCGACTACCTGGTCCCGTCGCGGGTCCACCAGGGGCAGTTCTACGCGCTGCCGCAGTCGCCGCAGATCTTCAAGCAGATCCTGATGATCGCGGGCATGGACAAGTACTTCCAGATCGTCCGCTGCTTCCGCGACGAGGACCTGCGCGCCGACCGCCAGCCGGAGTTCACCCAGGTCGACGTCGAGATGTCGTTCCCGCGCATGGAGTCGATCTTCGGCCTGATCGAGCCGCTGTTCGTGCGGCTGATGAAGCTGATCGACGTCGAGATCCAGGCCCCGTTCCAGCGCATGAGCTACGCGGAGGCGATGGCGCGCTACGGCTCCGACAAGCCCGACCTGCGCTTCGGGATGCCGATCGCGGACGTCACCGAGGAGATGCGCACGCTCGGCCTCGCCACCTTCCCGGACCTGATCGCGCAGGGCGCGGTGGCCCGCGCCGTCGCGGCCCCGGGCCTGAGCGGCGGGCGCGTCAAGAAGCTGAACGAGGAGCTGTGGCTGGGCCGGATCGTGCCCGACGCCCACGTGGCGAAGCGCACGTTGTTCACCCTCAAGAACACGGAAGAGGCGATCGCCAACCTCGTGAAGAAGGGCGCCTCCGAGTCGGCCGTGCGGGCGCTGATCGCGAAGGCCGGGGCTGCGGCCGATGACACCGTGCTGGTCGGCGTCGACGCGGCCGGACCGCTGTCGATGGCGATGGGCATCCTGCGCCTCGAGCTGGGCCGCGAGCTGAAGCTGATCGACGAGAAGGCCTTCCGCTTCCTGTGGGTGACCGACTTCCCGCTGATGGAGCTGGACCCGAAGGAGGGCCGCTTCGTCAGCCTCCACCACCCGTTCACGGCGCCGACGGACGAGGACGCCCACCTGCTCGACTCCGACCCCGGCGCCGTGCGGGCCAAGGCCTACGACCTGGTGCTGAACGGCAGCGAGGTGGGCGGCGGCAGCATCCGCATCCACGACTCGGCGATGCAGGCGAAGATCTTCCGGCTGCTGGCGATGACGGACGAGGAGGCCCGCGCGCGCTTCGGCTTCTTCCTCGACGCGCTCAGCTACGGTACCCCGCCCCACGGCGGGATCGCGCTCGGCCTCGACCGCATGGCGATGATCTTCGCGGGCGCCACGTCGCTGCGCGACGTGATCGCCTTCCCGAAGACGGCCAACGCGACCGACCTGATGAGCGGCTCGCCCTCCGACGTGCGCGACGAGCAGCTCGGCGAGTTGGGCGTCGCCGTCGCCCGGTCCTGAGCAGTGCTAGCCTCGTCCCCGATGCCTGAACCTCCGAGACGCCGCCTCGCGCCGGCCCCTGGCCCGGGGGGGCGCACGTGAATCGCGTGGCGATCCCCGAGAAGGGGAAGGAGGCCCTGTTCGGGCACCACGACGAGAACCTCCGCTTCCTGGAGCAGACGCTCAAGGTGCGGCTCAAGACCTGGGGCAACGAGGTGATCGTCGAAGGCGAGGGCCCGGGCGTCGCGGTCGCGCTCAACGCGTTCGAGCAGCTCTGCGGCCTGATGCGCGAGGGTTACGCGGTCTCCGGCGGCGACGTGCGCCTCGCCGCGCAGCTCCTGTCCCAGGACCCCTCGGTGCGACTGAAGGAGTACCTGATGCGCGCGGCCGTGCGCGGCGCGCGCAAGACGGTGGTGCCGCGCTCGCTGAACCAGCGCGGCTACCTCGAGCAGATCGAGACCCACGACATGGTGTTCGGCATCGGCCCGGCCGGCACCGGCAAGACCTACCTCGCGGTCGCCCAGGCCGTCGCCTGCCTGCTCGCCAAGAGCGTGCAGCGCATCGTGCTGGCGCGGCCCGCCGTCGAGGCGGGGGAGAAGCTCGGCTTCCTGCCGGGCGACCTGCAGGACAAGGTCGACCCCTACCTGCGCCCGCTCTACGACGCGCTGTACGACCTGCTCGACTACGAGAAGGTCGCGCGGATGATGGAGCGCAACCAGATCGAGATCGCGCCGCTCGCCTTCATGCGCGGGCGCACGCTCAACGACGCGTTCGTGATCATCGACGAGGCGCAGAACACCACCACCGAGCAGATGAAGATGGTGCTGACCCGCATCGGCTTCGGCTCCAAGGTGGTGGTCACCGGCGACATCACCCAGATCGACCTTCCGTCGGGTCGCGTCTCCGGCCTCGTCGAGGCGATCTCCGTGCTGGCCGGCGTCGAGGGCATCGCCTTCACGTACTTCGACGAGAAGGACGTCGTGCGCCACAAGCTGGTGCAGTCGGTCGTCAAGGCGTACGACGCCTGGAACGCGGCCCACGGCAAGGCCGGGGGCAAGCCGTGAGCGGCCTGCGCGTGAACGTGATCCGGCGCAGCCGGGCCCGCGTCTCGCCGGCCCGCCTCGCCCGCGTGGTGCGGGCCGCGGCTGCCGAGCTGAAGGTCGATGGCGAGGTGTCGCTGGTGCTCGCCGGCGACCGCTTCGTGCAGGCGCTGAACCGCGACTACCGCGGCAAGGACCAGCCGACCGACGTGCTCTCGTTCGAGGGCGCGGCGGAGGGCCTGGGCGACATCGCGATCAGCGTGCCGACCGCGCGCCGCAACGCCGCCGCGCTCGGGCGCTCATTGGCCCAGGAGCTCGACGTGCTGGCCCTGCACGGCTTCCTGCACGTGCTCGGCCACGACCACGAGACCGACCAGGGCCAGATGGACCGGCTCGAGCGGCGCCTTCGCAGGAAGCTGCTCGGCGCGGACGTCGCTGGTCCGGGCACCGGGGCCGCGCCGCGGGGAGCGAGATGAACCTCGGCCTCGGCCTCGCGCTCTTCGTGCTGGCGGCCGTCGTGTCGATGGCGCTGGCCGCGGTCGAGGCGGCGTTCTACCTGACCCGCCGCCGCCGGCTCGCGCACTTCTCCCAGGCGGAGACCCTGGCCCTGGCGCACGGCTACCTCGAGGACCCGCCGACGCTGCTGATGCCGATCCACATGGGCACGTACCTCGCCCACGTGGTGATGACCGTGACGGTGACGCTGGCGGCGCTCGACGCGCTCGGCCACTGGGCGTTGCTGGTCGCGGTCTCGGCGATGGTGCTCTACCTGTTCCTGTTCCGGCTGACGCTGCCCTACGCGCTCGTCCGCGAGAACCCGGAGCGCTCGCTGCTCGTGCTGCTGCCCGCCTTCCACCTCTACGCGCGGGCGCTCGGGCCGCTGGTCGCCGCGCTGCGCAAGCGGGCCGCGGGCCAGAAGGACGAGGAAGAGCGGCCGTCCGCCGTGCCCGAGGTGCCGCCGCCGCCCGTGCACGACGAGGACGAGGTGCGGATGGCGGTCGCGATGGACCGCTTCAACGCCACCCAGGTCCGCGAGGTGATGACGCCGCGCCCCGACATCGTCTCGATCGCCGCCACCGCCAGCGTGAGCGAGGTGTTGAAGCTGATGCGCGACACCAAGCACAGCCGGATTCCCGTCTACCGCGAGAACCTCGACGACATCGTCGGCATGATCGAGGTGCGCGACCTGATCGGCTTCGAGGGCGACCCCGCCCAGCCGATCGAGTCGCGGGTGCGCCCGGCCCACCTGGTGCCGGAGACCAAGCGCATCGCCGAGCTGCTGCGCGAGCTGCAGACGCGGCGCTCGACGTTCTCGGTGGTGATCGACGAGTACGGCGGCACCGCCGGCATCTGCTCGATCGAGGACATCGTCGAGGAGCTGGTGGGCGAGATCAAGGACGAGTTCGACGTCGAGTCGGAGCCGATCCAGGTCGAGCCCGACGGCTCGTTCACGGTCCACGGCCGGGTCGGGCTCGACCGCCTCGAGCAGGCGCTCGAGGTCGACTTCGAGATGCCGGAGATCGAGACCGTCGGCGGGCTCGTGACCGCCATCTTCGGCCACATCCCGCGCCCGGGCGAGACCATCGAGCACCTCGGCCTGCGCGTCGAGGTGATCGACGCGGAGCGCAAGCGGGTCAACCGCGTGCGCTTCCGTCGGCTGCCCCCGAAGGAGGCCGAGGCGTGAGGCGCAGCGGGTTCGTCGCCGTCGTCGGCCGGCCCAACGCCGGCAAGTCCACGCTCGTCAACGCGCTGGTCGGGCAGAAGGTGGCGATCGTCTCCGACAAGCCGCAGACGACGCGCAGCCGGATCCTGGCGGTCGTCAACCGCGAGGGCGGGCAGATCGTGCTCTACGACACGCCGGGCATCCACAAGCCGATGCACCGGATGAACGAGCGCATGGTCGAGGTCGCGGTGCAGAGCGTCGCCCAGGCCGACCTCGTCGTCTGGGTCCACGACGTCACCGAGAGCTTCGGCCCCGGCGACCGCTACGTGCGCGACCGACTCAAGCAGGCGGGGCGGCCCGTGATCGTCGCGCTCAACAAGATCGACCGCGTCGAGAAGCCGCGGCTGCTGCCGCTGCTGCAGCAGATGAGCGCGGAGATCGACGCGCTGGCGCTGGTGCCGATCTCGGCGCTGGCGAAGGACGGTGTCGAAGAACTCGCGGGCGAGGTGCTGAAGCACCTGCCCGAGGGCGATCCGCTGTACCCGGAGGACTTCCTCTCCGACCAGCCGGAGCGCTTCTTCGTCGCGGAGATGGTGCGCGAGCAGATCCTGCGGCTGACCCGCGAGGAGCTGCCGTACTCGGTCGGCGTGCTGATCGACCGCTACGAAGAGGGCGAGAAGCTGATCCGCATCGAGGCTTCCGTGCTCGTCGAGCGCGACGGCCAGAAGGGCATCCTGATCGGCAGGGGCGGCCAGATGCTGAAGGCGGTCGGCCAGGCGGCGCGCCACGAGATCGAGGCGTTCCTCGGCGGCAAGGTGTTCCTGGGCCTGTTCGTCAAGGTCCGCGAGAAGTGGCGGGAGGACCCGCGCATCCTCGAGCAGATGGGCCTCGGCGGCCGGAGCTGAGACCGGGCGAGGGCTATCGCCCGGACGTCGACGGCATCCGCGGCCTGGCGGTCGTGGCGGTCGTGGGGTACCACGTCGGCCTCCCCGGCTTCGCGGGCGGCTTCGTCGGCGTCGACGTCTTCTTCGTCGTCTCGGGGTTCCTGATCAGCGGGCTGCTGCTGCGCGAACTGGACGTCTCCGGTAGGGTCGACTGGGCCGCCTTCTACGCGCGCCGGGCGCGGCGGTTGTTGCCGGCGCTCGCGGTCGTCCTGTGCGCGACGCTGGCCCTGGGCTCCGTCCTGCTGCTGCCCTGGCTCGAGCAGCCGGCGCTCGCCCGCTCGGCGGTCGCCACAGCGCTCTTCGTCGCCAACGTCCTCTACCTGCACGAACTGGCCGACTACTTCGCGGTGCCCGGCACCTCGCCGCTGCTTCACACGTGGTCGCTCTCGGTCGAGGAGCAGTTCTACTTCGCGTGGCCCCTGCTCGTCGTCGGGCTCCACCGCCTGGCCCGCGGCCGAGCGGGCCTGATCGGCGCCGGCTTCTGCGCGATCGGCCTCGCCTCCTTCGCGGTGGCCGTGTCGATGCCCGCGCCGGAGGCGTTCTTCCTGGCCCACGCCCGCGCCTGGGAGTTCGCGGTGGGCGCCGCGCTGGCGGTCGCGGCGCGCGCCTGGACCCCCGCAGCCGGCGCCGCCCGGGCCGTCGTCGGCGTCGGCGGGCTCGTGGTGCTGGCCGCCACGACGGCGATGCTGGGCGAAGGTGCCCACTTCCCGATGCCGACGGCGCTGCTGCCGGTCTGCGCCACCGCCGCCCTGCTCGTGGCGGGCCACGGAGCCGGAGCTCCCGCCGCCACCCGCTTCCTCAGCGCGTGGCCGTTGCCGCTGCTCGGGCGGTGGTCCTACTCGTGGTACCTCTGGCACTGGCCGCTGCTCGCGCTGGCGCGCTCGGCGGCGCTCGAGGAGCGTCACCTCGGCCGCGGCGCGGCGCTCGCGCTGCTGGCGCTGGCGCTGGCGGCGGCCACGGTGCGCTGGGTCGAGGACCCGGTGCGCTTCGGGCGGCCGGGGCCGCTGCGGACCTCGCGCGGGTCGTTGCTGCTGGCAGGAGCGGCCACTGCGGTGGTCGTGATGGCGGCCCTCGCGCTGGACACCCGCGCTGCGGCCGCCTCAGCCCGGGTGGCCCGTCGTCTGGGCCTCGAGCCGCCGGCATCGGCAGTCGGGGCCAGGCCCGACTCCACGGCGCGGGCCGGCGCCACGACGGTCTTCGTCTGGGGCGACTCGCACGCGCTTTCGCTGACGGCCGGCGCGCGGGCCGTCGCGGCTCCGCTCGGCTTCGGGATCGAGACGCGGAGCCGCGACAACTGCGCGCCTGTCGGCGGAGAGGACGCCGGCTGCAACGCGTTCAACGCGGCCACGTTCACGGCTTTCGTCGAAAACCCGGAGGTCGCCGGCGTGCTCTTCGTCGCGCGCTGGAGCCGACATGGGGGGTTCCCGGGGCGCGGGATCGGCATCGCGACGCCCGGCACCCGCGAGATGGAGACCCGCCTCGAGCGCGGGCTGTTCGCGACGCTCCGCCGGATCGAGGCCGCGGGCAAGCGTGCGGTGCTGGTGGCGCCCGTGCCGGAACTGGCGGCCGCCGGAGTGCCCTGCCTGTTGCGGCGCAGCCCCGCGGAGTGCGCGCGCCCGCGGGCGCGGGTGGACGCCGACAGGCAGGCCGCGATCGCGCTGCTGGACCGGGTCGCGACGAGGTTCCCGCGGTCGGTGCGGGTGTACGACGGAATCGACGGCCTGTGCTCGGCGCTCGTCTGCCCGGCCGACGAGAACGGCGCGGCCCTCTTCGTGGACAGCCACCACACGTCCCGCCGCGGCGCCGAGCGCTACATGGGCGCTGCCGCACCCGCGGTGCGCTGGCTGGTCGAGCGCTAGCTGCGCGCGCCGGCCGGAGACTCGCCGGCCCGGGCGCGCGAGGCACAGGCCTCGGCGAGCAGGCGCGGGCCGAGGAAGCTCCACACCGGCAGCGCGTCGAGCGCGCCGGCTGCCGCGCCCGTCGCGGAGTCCGCCAGGTTGGCGACCGAGGGGAGCACGCGCGACGCCATCCGCGGCAGGTTGCCGATCGCCCCGCGGGCGCCGTCGAGGTAGTTCGCGAGCGGGCCCGCGAAGCCCTCGAGCGAGCCCAGCGCCTGCGACAGCATGCTGCCGCCGCCGAGCTGCGAGAGCTTGCGACCGGCGTCGCCGCGGGCGTAGCCCGTCACCCGGCCCAGCACCCGCGCCCCACCCTCGACAAGGTTGTCCGCGAACGGCAGCCCGACCTCGGCGGCGGCGAAGTAGTAGAGCGCCTCCTGGCCCGCCGGCAGCGCCATCACCGCCTGGAACTGCTCCTGGGGCGAGCGGCCCGGAAACGCCTGGGCGCTCATGTAGGCGAGGCCCAGCAGCTTGAGGCCGGCGTCCACCGCCTGCTGCGGGTCCGACTCGAAGGTCCGCTTGCTGCGCCCGCCGCCGAAGAACGACAGCACGTTCTTGAGGCCGGCGTACACCGCGAGGCCGGCGTCGGCCTTGTCGAGCGTCTCGGCGACCCAGAGCGCCTTCTCGACCTCGGGTGTCGCGGCCAGCGCCCGCGCGCGGCCGAAGGCGTCGTAGCCCGCCGCGTCGCCGCCGACGCGGGCGATCGCGCCCTCGAGGTTCGGGTAGAGCCGGAACGGCGGCGCCTGCGGCAGCACCGAGAACAGGCCCGACAGCACCTTCACGCTCACGTCCGACTCGCGCCACGTCGCCAGCGCGGCTTCCACCTTGCTCATCGCACTCTCCATCGCTCCATCTTCGAGTGTGCCACGGGCGCGGCCGCGGTAGGCTTGCCCCCACCTCACAGGAGGAAACATGCGACCCGTCGCCCTGCTGCTCGCCGCGCTGCTCGCCGCGCCGTCCGTTCCCCTGAGTGCCGACGCCGGCGCACCGCTGTCCGGCTTCTCGGCCGCGGGCACCGCGGAGCAGCGCGCGCTCGAGGCGCGCTTCGACGCGCTGCTGAAGGCGGACGACCTGCGCGAGTGGGCGCGTCGCATGTCCGCGCGGCCCCACCACCTGGGCTCGCCGGGAGGCAGGGCCAACGCGGAGTTCGCCCTCGAGCAGTTCCGCGCCTGGGGCTTCGAGGCACGCATCGACGAGTACCAGGTGCTGTTTCCGACGCCGCGCGTGCGGCGGGTGGAACTGCTGGCGCCGCGGCGGTTCGCCGCGAAGCTGCAGGAGCCCGCGGTGGCCGGCGACGCGACCTCGGGCCAGCACGGCGAGCAGCTTCCGACCTACAACGCCTACTCGATCGACGGCGACGTCACCGGCGAGCTGGTGTTCGTCAACCGCGGCATCCCCGCCGACTACGAGGAGCTGGAGCGGCGCGGCATCGACGTGAGGGGCAAGATCGTGATCGCCCGCTACGGCGGGTCGTGGCGCGGGATCAAGCCGAAGGTCGCGGCGGAGCGCGGCGCGCTCGCGTGCCTCATCTACAGCGACCCCGCCGACGACGGCTATCTCGCGGGCGAGGAGTACCCGAAGGGCGGCTACCGGCCGGCCGACGGCGTGCAGCGCGGCTCGGTCGCCGACATGCCGCTCTACCCGGGCGACCCGCTCACGCCGGGCATCGGCGCGACGGCGGACGCGAAGCGGCTGCCGCGCGAGCAGGCGCCGACGCTGACCAGGATCCCGGTGCTGCCGATCTCGTGGGCCGACGCGAAGCCGCTGCTGGCGGCCCTCGCGGGCCCGGTCGCGCCGCAGCCGTGGCGGGGCGGCCTGCCGATCACCTACCGGCTCGGACCGGGGCCGGCGAAGGTGCGGGTCCAGCTCGCGTTCGACTGGAAGCTGGTGCCGGCGCTGAACGTGATCGCCGTGATGAAGGGGGCGGAACGTCCCGACGAGTGGGTGCTGCGCGGCAACCACCGCGACGCCTGGGTCAACGGCGCGGCCGATCCCGTGAGCGGCGCCGTCGCGCTGATGGGCGAGGCACGCGCGATCGGCGAGCTGGCGAAGGCCGGCTTCCGGCCCAGGCGGACCCTCGTCTACGCGCTGTGGGACGGCGAGGAGCAGGGGCTGCTCGGCTCGGTCGAGTGGGCCGAGCACCACGCGGCGGAGCTGCAGGCGAAGGCGGTCGCCTACGTCAACACCGACAGCAACAGCCGCGGCGCGCTCGGCATGGGCGGCTCGCACAGCCTGCAGCGGCTGATGAACGAGATCGCGGGCGACGTGCGCGACCCGAAGCACGGCGTCCCGGTCGCCGAGCGGCTGCGCGCGTTCGACCTCGTCGGCGCCGACCCGGCGGAGCGCCAGCGCGCGCTCGACCGGGCGGAGCTGCCGCTCGAGGCGCTGGGCTCGGGGTCCGACTACACGCCGTTCCTGCAGCACCTCGGCATCGCAGCGCTCAACCTCGGCTTCGGCGGCGAAGGCCACTACGGGCAGTACCACTCGGTCTACGACAGCTTCGACCACTACGTGCGCTTCATGGACCCGGACTTCGCGTACGGCGTCGCACTGGCCCAGGTCGCGGGCCGCGCCACGCTGCGCCTGGCCCAGGCCGAGCTGCTGCCGTTCCGCGGCCAGGCGCTGGCCGACACGGTCGCCGGCTACGTCGACGAGGTCGAGGCGCTGGCGACGCGGATGCGGCGCGACACCGCCGCCCGCAACCGCGCGATCGCGGCGGGCGCCTTCGCGGTCGCCGCCCCGCCCGACGAGACGCGGGTGGCGCCGAAGCCCCGCCCCGAGGTGCCGCACTTCAACTTCGCGCCGCTGCGCAACGCGGTCGAGCGGCTGCGCGGCGCGGCCCGGGCCTGGGACGAGGCGGCCGCGCGCGGCACAGGAGCCGCTCCGGCCGCGCGCGCGAAGGCCGACGCCCTGCTGATCCGGCTCGAGCGGGCGCTGACTCGCGACGAGGGGCTGCCCGGGCGGCCGTGGTTCCGCCATCACGTCTACGCGCCCGGCTTCTACACGGGCTACGGCGTCAAGACGCTGCCGGGCGTGCGGGAGGCGATCGAGGAACGGCGGGATGACGCGGTGGAGCGCGAGGTCGTGCGGGCGGCCGAGGTCCTGGTCGCCTGCGCGGCGCGGCTCGAGGAGGCTGCGCGGGCCCTGGCGGAGTAGCCTCCGCTCAGGGCGCGTCGGCCGGCGGCGCGGGCTTCTTCGGACGGCCGAAGCCGACCCGGACCAGCGCGGTGAGGCCGCCGCCGTCCTCCTCCTCGTACACCTGCGAAACGCCACCGGCCCCGAGCGTGCCCGGCGCCACCGCGTACGAGAACGCGAGGCCGATCCGCGCGCGGCCGAACCAGCGGTCCGCGCCGAGCGCGACGTGCCCGATGCCGCGCGTTCGCGACAGCTTGGGTTCCGCCACCCCCGCGACGCGCGAGGTCTCCTCGTAGAGGAGCGCGCCGCCGCCGATTCCCACCCAGGCGTCCAGTCCCGCGACGCGGCCGAGGCGGTAGCCGAAGGTCGCCTGCACCGGGATCAGCCGCACCTCCAGCGGGTGGCCGAGCCGGAACACCGGCGACGTGCGATCGGCGACGAAGGCGCGCTCGCCGTCCTTGCGGAGCACGCGGGCGCCGAGTTCGACGAAGAAGTCGGAGCCCAGCGGCTTGCGCAGGGCCCCGCCGAACGTGGCGCCGCCCGTGCCGCCGAACACGGCCTGCGCCGACCGCTTCGCCGCGGTCAGGTCGCTCCAGCCTGCGTCGAAGCCGACCGAGAGGCCCTCGCCCGCGGCAGCCGGGGCCAGCAGGACGAGCAGGCCGAAGGTGGCGGCCCTCATCGGCCGAGTCCCAGGCCGGACAGCGCGGCGACCGGGCGGATCAGCCCGTGCCCGTGCTCGTCGTCGCGGCCGGCGGGGCCGACGTCTTCGGCCGTCGTCTCGATCGCCTTCTGGATCGCGGCCGGGTCGGTGATGCCCTGGCGGTAGAGCAGGGCGGCCAGCGCCGCCACCTGCGGCGCCGCCTGGCTGGTGCCGGTCACGTAGTAGTAGCCGAAGGCGTCGTAGCTGCCACGCCGCGCCGCGGCCGGGTCGAAGGTCTGCTGCAGGATGCCGTCCGGCTGCCCGTTGTCGTCGTCGTCGCGGCGCAGGTCGCCGCCGTAGGCGACCACGTCGAGCGCGGAGCCGTAGTTCGAGTAACGGGCCCGCGTCTTTCGCGCGTCCACGGCGCCGACGGCGATCACGCCCTCGGCGCTCGCGGGAAACGACACGGTCCCCGCGTTGTCGTTGCCCGCCGAGGCCACCAGGGTGATGCCCGCGGTCCGGGCGCGGTCGATCGCGCGGCGCACGGTCTCGCTGACCGTCTCGCCGCCGAGGCTCAGGTTGATCACCTTGACGGCCGAAAGCCCCGCGGCGTAGTCGATGCCCTCCGCGACCCCGAAGAAGGAGCCGAGGCCGGCCGCGTCGAGCACCTTGACCGGAACCAGCGCGCAGGCGTGGGCGAGCCCGGCCACGCCGGCCCCGTTGTTCGTCGCCTGCGCCACGACGCCGGCGACGTGGGTGCCGTGGAAGTTGTCGTCGTTGGCGTGCGGGCTGCGGTCGAACACGTTGAGGCCCGGCAGGAACGTGGTGCCCGCGAAATCGGGCGCGCGGCGGAAGGCGCCGAAGTCCTCGAAGGCGATCCCGCTGTCGAGCACGGCCACCGCGACCGAGGCGTCGCCGCGCTGGATGTCCCACACGCGCTCCGCGTTCAGCGCCCGCAGGTGCCACTGCAGCGAGTAGAGCGGGTCGTTGGGCACGAGGTGGGAGCGCAGCACGCCGTTGGCCTCGGCGTAGTCGACCTCCGGCATCGCCCGGAAGCGGGCCAGCGCGGTCTCGACGGAGCGGCCCGCCTCGAGCTGCACGAGCCAGCGTCCGCCTCGCGCGGCCCGCCGGGCGCGCTCGCCGCCCGCCTCGCGGATCATCTCGTTCGCCTCGTCGGCGCGCAGGTCACGGGTGAACTCGACGATCACCTCGCCGGGCCAGGTGTCCTGGCCGGGGCGCGGGTTCTCGTCGAGCGGCACGGAGCCGAGGCCGGGAGCCTCGGCCAGCGCGGCGGCGGCGATCGCGGCCGCGGCCAGCAGGAGTCGCTTCATGACGACAGTGTGCCCGAGTCTGCGGTGGTGCGGGGCAGGCCGCGCAGCGCCAGCGCGAAGAGCCCGACCCCGACGCCGAGCATCACGGCGCCGATCAGCGGGTTGGACTCCGGCAGCGTGTTGCCCGTGATCGGCTCGGTGAAGGGCACCGCGGCGAAGGTGATGGCGTTCAGCGTGGCGTGGGCGGCGACCGCCAGGCCGAGGCCGCCCTTGCGCAGGCGCAGCAGGCCGAGGCCGACCCCGACCGACAGCGCGAACGGCACGCGATACAGAGAGAGGGCTCCGCCGACGGCGTCGACGTGGATGAAGCCGAACAGGAACGCGGAAGCGAACACGCCGCTGGCCGGGCCCAGCGCGCGCGCGAGCGAAGGCAGCGCGGCGCCGCGGAAGACCAGTTCCTCGCACACTGCGGGGGCCAGCGCGATCGCGGCCAGCGAGAGGAGCGCGTCGAGCGCGTCCTTCGGCCGCAGCATCGCGTGCAGGCGCTGGAACAGCTCGATGAAGCCGGGTGGCGGCGGGCGCAGCCAGGCCTGGATCTCCATCAGGCCGAGGCTGGCCAGCCACAGCGCGGCGCCTGAGAAGGCGGCGAGCGCCAGCTCGCGGGCGGCCAGCGGGCGCAGGCCCAGGCCCGCTCCCGGGGCGACCCGCCACAGCGCGAGCGCGAGGACGGCGGGCGCGCACAGCGCCAGTTCGGCGAGGATCAGCGCGGGGCGCAGGCCGAAGGGAGCTGCGACCGGCAGCACGACGCCCATCGCCAGCACCCCGAGCAGCACGACGACGGGCACCAGGGCCACCGGCAGCAGCGCGGACCTCGCGGGGCTCATGTCCGCCGCATGATCGCACGCGGCGGACGGCACCTCTCTCCCCGCCGGGCCGTTCCGGGCCCCGGTGCTACGATCCGCCGCGTCGTCGCGGGCTTTCGCGGCGGCGCTCCATCGCGATCTCCCGAGGGTGTGCCATGCCGTCCGACGAGCTGCTCGAAGACGTCGCCGCCCGGCTGCGTGCGGCCCGCCGCGTCGTCGCCCTGACCGGGGCCGGCGTGTCCGCCGAGAGCGGGGTGCCGACCTTCCGCGGAGCCTCGGGCGAGGGGCTCTGGGAGCGCTTCCGCCCCGAGGACCTCGCCAGCTTCGACGCCTTCGAGCGCGACCCGGCCCTGGTCTGGCGCTGGTACGCCTGGCGTCGCGAGCTGGTCGCCCGCTGCGTGCCGAACCCGGCCCACGTCGCGCTGGCCGAGCTCGAGCGCCGCGCCCCCGAGTTCCTGCTCGTGACCCAGAACGTCGACGGCCTGCACGCGGCGGCCGGGTCGCGGGAGATCGCGGAGCTGCACGGCTGCCTGTGGCGCACCCGCTGCCTCGGCTGCGGCGCGGTCGCCGAGGACCGGCGGGTGCCGCTGCCCGAGCTGCCGCCGCGCTGCGGTTGCGGCGGGCTGCTGCGGCCCGACATCGTCTGGTTCGGCGAGGTGCTGCCCGAGGCCACCCTGCTGCGCTCCTTCGCCGCGGCGATGGCTGCCGAGCTCGTGCTGGTGGTCGGCACCTCTTCGCTCGTCTACCCGGCCGCCGCCATCCCGCAGCAGGCGGCGCGCGCCGGCGCCTTCGTCGTCGAGGTCAACCTCGAGCCGACGCCGCTGACCCCGCTCGCCGGCGCCTTCTTCGCCGGCCCGGCTGCCGCGGTGGTGCCACGCCTCCTGGGGACCGCGTCGTGAGCGAGGCGACCCCGCACTCGGCGCGACCGCTGCGGGTGCGCGACCTCGCCGTCGACGAACGGCCCCGGGAGCGCCTGGCACGCCACGGCGCCGCCGCGCTCTCCAACCGCGAGCTGCTGGCTCTCGTGCTCGGCACCGGCCACGCCCGCGCCTCGGCGCTCGACCTGGCCGGGCGCCTGGCGTCGGGCGGGCTGCGCGAGCTGGCCGGGCACGCCGTGTCCGACCTGCAGGCGATCGCGGGCCTCGGCCCGGCCCAGGCGACGCGCCTGGTGGCTGCGTTCGAGCTCGGCGCCCGCGCCGCGGCCGAGCCCGTCGCCGACTCGCCGGCCTTCGACTCGCCCGCGGCGGCCGGGCGCTGGCTGCTGCCGCGCTACGGCGCGCGGCCGCTCGAGGTGTTCGGGATGCTGGCGCTCGACACCCGCCATCGGCTGCGCCGGGCGGTCGAGGTGTCGCAGGGTTGCCTGACCTCGTCGCTGGTGCACCCGCGAGAGGTGTTCCGCGAGGCGGTCGTCGCCCGCGCCGCCAGCGTGATCCTGTTCCACAACCACCCGAGCGGCGACCCGGAGCCGTCGGCCGAAGACCTGGCGCTGACCCGGCGCCTGTGCCAGGCCGGCGCGCTCATGGGCATCCCGGTGCTCGACCACGTGATCGTCGGCGCGGCGCGCTTCGTCTCGCTGAAGGAAAGGGGCCAGGTGTGAGCCGCATCCTGTGGATCGACGGCGCGAACGGCGCGGCGGGCGACATGATGCTGGGGGCGCTCGTCGACCTCGGCCTGCCGCTGGACGCGCTTCGCTCGGAACTCGCGAAGCTGCCGCTCTCCGGCTACCGGCTGGAGGCGCGGCGGGTGATGCGCTCGGGGCTGGCGGCGACCCAGGTCGACGTGGTCCTGGAGCACCACGACCATCACCACCGCGGGCTGTCCGACCTGCTTGGCCTGCTCGAGGCCTCGGGCCTCGAACCGCCGGTGAAGGCGAAGGCCGGCGTCCTGTTCCGCCGCCTCGCCGAGGCGGAGGCCGCCGTGCACGGCACATCGGTCGATGCCGTCCACTTCCACGAGGTCGGCGCGATCGACTCGGTCGTCGACGTGGTCGGCGGCGTGATCGGCCTCGCCTGGCTGGGCGCGGAGCGCGTCGTGGCGTCTCCGCTCGATCTCGGCACCGGCACGGTGACGATGGCACACGGCACCTTCCCCGTGCCGCCGCCGGCAACGGCGAGGCTCGTTCAGGGCGTGCCGGTCGTGGCCGTCGGCCCCGGCGAATGCACGACGCCGACGGGCGCCCTCCTCGTCACCGGCCACGCCGACGCCTGGGGCCCGCTGCCGCCGATGAAGATCGCGGCCATCGGCCACGGCGCGGGCACCCGCGACACGCCCGGCCGGCCCAACGTGCTGCGGCTCGTGGTCGGCGAGGCGCTCGGCGAGCCCGTGTCCCCGGGCTCGGGGGACGAACTGCTGCTGTTCGAGGCCCAGGTCGACGACATGCCGCCGCAGTTGTGCGAGGTGGTGATGGCGCGGCTCTTCGCGGCCGGCGCCCTCGACGCCTGGTTCACGGCGATTACGATGAAGAAGGGCCGGCTTGGTATCCTGATCTCCGCGCTGGCCCCGCCGGCAGCCCGGGAGGCGGTCGAGGCGGCCTACTTCGCCGAGACGTCGACCTTGGGCGTGCGCCGCAGCGCCTGGCAGCGCACGGCGCTGGAGCGCGAGCGGGTCCCCGTCGCGACGGCCTACGGGGAGGTGGGGATCAAGGTCGGGCGGCAGGCGGGTGCCATCCGCAACGCCTGGCCCGAGTTCGAGGAGTGCCGGCGGGCCGCTGTGGCCCACGGCGTGCCGGTCAAGGAAGTGCAGCAGGCGGCGCTGGCGGCGTGGCGCGCGCGCGACGAGAGATGAAGAGCTTCTACGTCACCACCCCGATCTACTACGTGAACGCCGCGCCGCACGCGGGGCACGCCTACACGACCATCGCCGCCGACGCGCTCAAGCGGGCGCTGCGGCTGGCGGGGCGCCGGGCCTTCCTGCTGACCGGCACCGACGAGCACGGCCAGAACATCGAGCGCGTCGCCCGCGAGCAGGGCATCCCCGAGCAGGAGCTGTGCGACCGCAACTCCGCCCGCTTCCGCGCGGTGTTCGACTCGCTCGACGTCGCCTACGACCGCTTCATCCGCACGACCGACGACGTCCACAAGCGCGGCGTGCTGGCGATCTGGGAGCGGGTCGCGAAGGCGACGGCCCCGGACGGACGCAGCGCCGTCTATTCCGGCACGTACGCGGGCTGGTACTGCCCGCGCTGCGAGGGCTTCAAGGACGAAGACGAGCTCGTCCAGCCCGACAACCGCTGCCTGACCCACGAGCAGCCCTGCGAGTGGACCGAGGAGCAGAACCTGTTCTTCCGCCTCTCGGCCTACTCGGACTGGCTCAAGGCGGAGATCGAGTCGGGCCGGCTCCGGATCGACCCCGAGGTGCGCCGCAACGAGGTGCTGGCGGTGATCCGCGACGGGCTCAAGGACTTCAGCGTCAGCCGGGCGCGCGTGAAGTGGGGCATTCCGGTGCCCGAGCGGCCCGACCACGTGCTGTACGTGTGGGTCGATGCGCTGTCCAACTACGTCACCGCGCTCGGCTACGCCGACGGCGACGCCCTGTACCGAGAGTTCTGGGAGCAGGGCGGGGTGCGGCTGCACGTGGTCGGCAAGGACATCATCCGCTTCCACTGCCTGTACTGGCCCGCGCTGCTGAAGGCCGCCGAGCTGCCGCGGCCGACCCACGTCTTCGTCCAGGGCCACATCACCAAGAACGGGCGCAAGGTCGCCAAGAGCACCGGCAACATCATCGACCCCGAGGCGCTGATCCGCGACTTCGGGCTCGACGCCGTGCGCTACTTCCTGCTGCGCGAGGCGCCCTACGGCGCCGACTGGGACTTCACCGACGACGCGTTCCTGAAGCGCTTCAACGCCGACCTCGCCAACGACTTCGGCAACCTGGTCTCGCGGGCGCTGACGATGGTGCACAGGTACTGCGACGGCCGGGTGCCGCCGCGGGTGGCGCCGGGGGAGGATCGCTCGGCGCTGGTGGAGAGCTGCCTCGCGCGCTACGAGAAGCTGGAGTTCGCGGGGGCCCTGTCCGAGGTGTGGGCCCACGTCGCGCGCGCCAACCAGGCGATCGTCGCGTTCGAACCGTGGACCGCGGCGAAGGACCCCGCGCGGCGCGGCGAGCTGGACGCGTTCCTCTATCGCCTGCTCGAGGACGTGCGGCTCGCGGCGCTGCTGGTCTCGCCGGTGATGCCCCGGGCGGCCACCCGGGTGCTGGCGATGCTCGGCCGCGACGGCCTCGCTTCGCCGGACGAGCTCGGCTGGGGCCGGCTGGAGCCGGGCACCGCGCTGAGCCCGGTCGAGCCGCTGTTCCCGCGCAAGGAGAAGCCCGCGGCCGCAGGGGAGGCCGCCGCGCCCGCCCCGATCGAGAAGAAGAAGGAGAAGAAGCCCGTGTCGGATGCGAAGAAGGACGCGGCCCCCGCCACGCCGGTGGCGCCCGCCGCGGCCGCGGAGGGCGTTGCGATCATCGGGATCGAGGACTTCGTCAAGGTCGACCTGCGGGTGGGCCTCGTCAAGGAGGCGCAGCGCGTCCCCAAGTCCGACAAGCTGCTGCAGATGCAGGTCGACCTCGGCAGCGAGGTGCGGCAGATCGTCGCCGGCATCGCCGAGCACTACGCGCCGGAGCAGGTGGTGGGGCGGCGGATCGTCGTGGTCGCCAACCTCGCGCCGCGCAAGCTGCGCGGCGTGGAGTCGAACGGCATGGTGCTGGCCGCCTCGCCCGAGGGGCGCGCCGTGCTGCTCGCCGTCGACGGCGACGTGGCGCCGGGGACGAAGGTCAAGTAGACCTTGCGACGCCTGCTGCGCGCGGCCGTGATGACGGCCGGCGCCGCCCTGCTCGGGGTTCTGGTGTGGCGGCTGACCGCCGGACGCGAGCCGCTCCAGGTCCACCACGACCTGGCCGCGGGTGTGCGCCACGCGCAGGTCACCGGGCCGCGCGAGGTGCTGCTGTTCGGCACCCCCGGGGCCGAGCCGCATCTCGCGCAGGGCTTCTACGCGACGGGCGGGCTCGGCACCGAGGCGTTCGTGTGGGCGCGGCCCGAGGTGGAGCTCTCGTTCACCTGGGACGCGCCGCAGCCGCGCACGGCGATCCTCGACCTGACGCCGCTGCCCGGGCTCGGAGAGCAGTCCGTCCGGGTCGCGCTCAACGGCCAGGCCGTCGGCGAGCTGCGCCTCGGCGAGGGGCGCGGCCGCCACCGCCTGTCGCTTCCGGCCGCGGCGCAGCGGGCGGGCGAGAACCGGCTGGCGTTCGCGTTCGCGCGCTCGGCGCAGCCGGCGGAGCTCGACCCGACGACCGGCGACCGGCGCACGCTGGCCGCGGCGTTCCACGCGGTCGTCGTCGGCCTGGCCAGCGACGCCGGGCTCGACGACCTGCTCGCGCGCGACGCCCCGTCGCCGCTCGAGGTCGTGGAGCGCTCGGGCGCGCCGGCGCTGGTCCAGACCGGGCCAAGCGCCGTGCGCTACGCGTTCGTGCTGCGCGACGGCCAGGAGCTGCGCTTCACGCCGGCGCTCCACGACGCGGCGCGGGCCGCGGCGGCCCGCGTACGGCTCCGCGTCACGCTCGAGGAGATGCCGGGCGTCGAGCAGGAGCTGTGGTCGCGGGAGTTCGATCCGCGTGCGGCGCCGGCCGACGAGGTTCGGGTCTCGCTCGCGGGATGGGCGGGGCGGCCGGTCCGGCTCGGCTTCCACGTCGAGGGCGCCGCGCGCTACGCGTGGGGGATCTGGGGCGCCCCGCGCCTGCTCGGCCGCGGGCCTGCGCCGAGCCTGCAGGCACCGGCCTGGTCGCCCGCCGAAGACGCGAAGGCCGCCGAGCTGCGCCGCGGCCTCGCCGGCACGAGCGTCGTGTTCGTTATCCTCGACGCGGCCCGCGCGTTCCAGTTCCGGGCCTACGGCTACCCGCGGGCGACGACGCCGAACATCGACGCGCTGGCGCGCGACGGCGTGGTCTTCGAGCGCGCCTACACGCCCGCGGTCTACACGCTGGCCGCGATGTCTGCCGTGTGGACCGCGCAGTACCCCGACCGCCACCGCTCGGACCTCTCGTTCGCGGCCCGGCTGCCGAAGGACAAGCTGACGCTGGCCGAGGTGCTGTCGGCCCGTGGCGTGCCGAACGCCGGCTTCGTGAACAACGCGATGGCCGGCACGGCGCTCGGGTTCGAGCGCGGCTTCGACGAGTTCCACGAGGTGTTCCGCCTGTTTCCGGACCTCGGCAGCCGCGGCGAGGCGATGAGGCGCGTGGTGCCCGACTGGATCGCGCGCCACAAGGCGCAGCGCTTCTTCGCCTACGTCCACTACCGCGAGCCGCATTTCCCGTTCGACCCCGGCCCGCCCTTCACGACGATGTTCGGCCCCGACGCGCCGCTGGGCGTGGCGGAGCGCCGCGACTCCACCTGGTACAAGGAAGTGAGCCAGGGCGTGCGCCAGGCGTCGCCCGACGAACTCGACCACCTGGTGCGCCTCTACGACGGCAACCTCGCCTACGCCGACCGCGAGGTGGGGGAACTGGTGAAGGCGCTCGAGCGCGAAGGCCTGCTCGAGAAGACCGTCCTGATCGTGACCGCGGACCACGGCGAGCAGCTCTTCGAGAAGGGCTACATCGCCCACTCCGCCCAGGTCCACGAGGAGAGCACCCGCATCCCGATGATCGTGCGCTTCCCGAAGGCACTGGGCCTCGCGGGCAAGCGGCTCCCCGGCCTCGTCGACCTGCTCGACGTGGCGCCGACGGTGCTCGACGTGTTCGGGCTGGCCGACGCGACGTTCGCGAAGGAGGCCCAGGGGCGCAGCCTGCTGCCGATGCTGGCGGGGGCGCCGGGCAAGCCGGCGGTGCTCTCCCGCACGGTGTGGGAGCGGCCCGTGTACGCGCTGCGCGACGGCCAGTTCAAGCTGATCCACGACACCCGCTCGGGGCGGTCGCAGCTCTACGACGTGGAGAGCGACCCGCGCGAGACCGCCGACCTCCATGCCCGCGCCTCGATCCGCGCCGAGGCGATGGAGCAGGCGCTCTACACCTGGCTCGGCCGCCTCAAGCCGGTCGCCGGCAGCTCCGAGAAGAACACGCTGACCCGCGAGCAGTGCGAGAACATGAAGGCGCTCGGCTACCTCGACCCGCGCACACCCTGTCCGGAGTCGTGACCCGCAGCCTCGGAGAGACCCACCTGATGCGCCTCGTCGACAGTCACTGCCACCTCGACATGCCCCAGTTCGACGCCGATCGGGCCGCGGTCCTGGAACGGGCCCGCGCCGCCGGCGTGGAGCGCTTCCTGCTGATCGGCCAGCACGACGCGGGAGACGGCCTCGAGCGCGGCCTGCAGGTCGCTGCCGAACTGGGCTTGCCGATCACGGCCGGCATCCACCCGCACGAGGCGAAGCACGCCGACGAGGCCACGTTCGAGCGGCTGCGCGGGCTGGCCCGCGACGGCCGCATCGCCGCGATCGGCGAGATCGGCCTCGACTTCCACTACGACCACTCGCCGCGCGACGTGCAGCAGGACGTGTTCCGGCGCCAGCTCCGGCTGGCCCGCGAGGTGGGACTGCCGGTCATCATCCACACCCGCGAGGCCGACACGGAGACGGCCGAGATCCTGGAGGAGGAAGGCGCCGGGGCGACGGGAGGCGTGATCCACTGCTTCACGGGCGGCCTCGAGCTCGCGCGCCGGTCGCTGGCGGCCGGCTTCCACATCTCCTTCTCCGGGATCGTGTGCTTCCCGCGTGCCCAGACGATCCAGCAGGTGGCCCGCGAGGCGCCGCTCGACCGCGTGCTGATCGAGACCGACGCCCCGTTCCTGGCGCCGCCGCCGCACCGCAGCAAGCGCAACGAGCCGGCCTTCGTCGTGGAGGTCGCGAAGAAGGTGGCGGCCCTGCGGGGTCTCGCCCCGGAGGCGCTGGGCGAGGCCGTGGTCGCGAACTTCGACCGCCTGTTCGCGCGCCGGTGAGGGGCGCCGGGAGCGTCCTCTTTTGTTGACAAACTCCCGCGGATCCGTCAGTTTCTAGGGTCCAGGCGTCCCCCGGCGATCAACCCCCTAACCGAGGCATTCGCGACAGGCATGGCATCCGAGAGCTCCTTCGACATCGTGAGCGAGGTCGACCACCAGGAGATCAAGAACGCGATCTCGCAGGCGATGAAGGAGATCCAGACCCGGTTCGACCTCAAGGGCTCGAACTCGAACATCGAGTTCGCAGGGGGCGAGGAGATCGTCCTCACCTCTGCCGACGAGTTCAAGATCAAGGCCGTGCGCGACGTGCTGGAGACGCGGCTGGTCAAGCGCAACGTGCCGCTGAAGGCCCTCGACTACGGCAAGGTCGAGATGGCGCTGGGGCAGACGGCGCGCCAGAAGGTGAAGCTCCAGAAGGGCATCCCCACGGACAAGGCGAAGGAGATCGTCAAGCTGATCAAGGGCAGCAAGCTCAAGGTCCAGGCGGCGATCCAGGGCGACCAGCTTCGCGTGACCGGGAAGAACCGCGACGACCTGCAGGCCGTGATCCGGATGCTGAAGGACACGGACCTCGGCATCGACATGCAGTTCACCAACTACCGCTAGCGCGTGAGCACCATCCAGGGCAAGCCCGGCGTCGCGCGCAGCCTGGCCGGGCTGCGCGACATCGCGGCGCTGGTCGACGACGACCTGCTGCGGGTCGAGGCCTTCTTCGAGGAGCAGATCCGCTCCGACGTCGAGGTCGTCGGCGAGATCGGCCGCTACATCCGCGACGGCGGCGGCAAGCGCATCCGCCCCGCGCTGCTCCTGCTGGCCGGCCGGCTGTGCGGCTACCGCGGCGACCGCGCGATCCTGCTGGCGTCGACCGTGGAGTTCATCCACACCGCGACGCTGCTGCACGACGACATCATCGACGAGGCCGAGACCCGGCGCGGGCGCCGCAGCGTCAACGCGGCGTGGGGCAACGACATCACGGTGCTGGCCGGTGACTTCCTCTACACGAAGTCGATGGCGATGGCGCTGGCCCAGGACAACCTGCGCATCCTGCGCCTGCTCTCCGACGTCACGCTGCGGATGATCGAGGGCGAACTGCTCGAGATCCAGAAGGACGCGGACCTCGCCACCACCGAGGCCGACCACGTCGACATCATCCGCCGCAAGACCGCCGACCTGTTCTCGGCCTGCACCCGGATCGGCGCCATCCTCGCCGACCGCGACGCGGAGCAGGAGCAGGCGCTGGCCTCCTACGGCCTCAACCTCGGCATCTGCTTCCAGATGGTCGACGACCTGCTCGACTTCACTGCCGACGAGAAGGTGCTGGGCAAGCCGGTCGCCAACGACCTGCGCGAGGGCAAGCTGACGCTGCCGGTGATCTACGCGCTGCGGCTGGGCGGCGAACCGGCCCGCGAGAAGGTGCGCGCGGTGGCCGAGGACCACGGGTTCGCGCGGGTGTCGGCCGGGGAGATCGGGGCCCTGGTGCGCGAGACGGGCGCCCTCGAGCAGGCCCGCAAGGCGGCCGAGGCCTACGCCGCGGCCGCCCGCCGCGACCTGCAGGCATTCGAGCGCAGCGAGTACCGCGACGCGCTCGAGGCGCTGCCCGACTTCATCCTCTCCCGCGACCGCTAGCGGGGCGTCCGGGCGATGGCGGCTCGGAAAGGCAGGCCGGTCCCGGGGAGCGCGCTCCTGCTTTGCCTGTGCGCGGCCCTCGCGCTGCTGGCGCCGCCGGCGGCCGAGGCCTGGACCGCGCACACGTGGATGCGCTGGCACGGCGCGCGCGGGGCCGACGGCGTCGTCAACCTGGAGGCGGCCCGGCGCGTCGGCCGTGACGCCGCGCGCTGCGTAGCGCTGACCGCGCCGCTGCCGTGGGCGGGCCAGGCCGCAGCCGCAGCGCTCGACGTGGCCGGCCCGCTGGTGGACGGCCGGCCCGAGCTGGCGGCGGCGCTGCTGGCCGAACTGCGCCGCGAGCTCGATCCGGCAGCGGCCTCGTCGTGGCGCGGCTTCGGCCTGGCGGCCTACGCGGCCCGCGCCGCGGTGCTGGCCGGGGATGCGGCGAGGGCTGGCGCAGGAGGGGGAGCGTGAAGCGGGGGACGAAGCAGCGGGTCGAGTGGCTGCGGGCGGAGATTCGCCGCCACGAGCGGCTCTACTACGTGCTGGCGGCGCCCGAGATCTCCGACCAGGAGTACGACGCGCTGGAGCGCGAGCTGCGCGAGCTGGAGGCGGCGCACCCCGAGCTGGTGAGCCCCGACAGCCCGACCCGGCGGGTCGGCGGCGAACCGGCCGAGGGCTTCGCGACGTTCACCCACAGGGTCGCGATGCTGAGCCTCGACAACACCTACAACGAGGACGAGCTGCGCGACTTCCAGGCCCGCGTGTTCCGCCTGGTGGGGGAGCGCCCGCTGCGCTACACCGCGGAGCTGAAGATCGACGGGCTGTCGATCTCGCTGCACTACGAGCGCGGGCGGCTGGTCCGCGGCGTGACGCGCGGCGACGGCGTGCGCGGCGACGACGTGACGTCCAACGTGCGGGCGATCCGCTCGGTGCCCTTGCTGCTGCAGGGCGAAGCGCCGGACGAGCTGGAGGTGCGCGGCGAGGTCTACCTGCCGCGGTCCCGCTTCGAGGCCATCAACCGCGAGCGCGAAGAAGCCGACGAGGAGGCCTTCGCCAACCCGCGCAACGCCGCGGCGGGCACCATGAAGACGCTCGACGCGCGCGTCGTCGCCCGGCGCGGGCTCGACCTGTTCCTCTACCAGATCGCACAGCAGACCGGCGCTCCGGCGCGCGGACAGTGGGAGGCCCTCGATCGGCTGCGCGGCTGGGGTCTGCGCACCAACCCGACCTCGCGGCTGTGCGACGGCCTCGAAGAGGTGCTGGCCTTCTGCGCCGAGTGGCAGGAGAAGCGCGACTCGCTCGAGTACGACATCGACGGCGTGGTGGTCAAGGTCGACGACGCCGCGCTGCAGGCGGAGCTCGGCTTCACCTCGAAGTCGCCGCGCTGGGCGATCGCCTACAAGTACCCACCTCGCCAGGCGGCGACGGTCGTCGAGTCGATCGTGGTCCAGGTCGGCCGCACCGGCCGGCTCACTCCCGTCGCCAACCTGCGGCCGGTGCCGCTCGCCGGCTCGACCGTCGCCCGCGCGACGCTGCACAACGAGGAGGAGGTCGCGCGCAAGGACGTGCGGGTGGGCGACACCGTGCTGATCGAGAAGGGCGGCGACGTGATCCCCAAGGTGGTGCGGGTGGTGCCGGAGAAGCGCCCGGCCGCCGCGCGGCCATGGCAGGCGCCGACCCACTGCCCGGCCTGCGGCGCGGAAGCGGTGAAGCCCGAGGGCGAGGCCGACCGCCGCTGCCCGAACGCGGCCTGCCCGGCCCAGCTCGAGACCCGCATCCTGCACTTCGCCCGCCGTGACGCGATGGACATCGAGGGCCTGGGCGAGGCGCTGGTCGCCCAGCTCGCGGCGGCCGGGCTCGTGCGCGACGTCTCGGACCTCTATCGACTGACCGCGACGCAGCTCGTGGCGCTGGAGCGCTTCGGCGAGAAGTCGGCCGCGAACCTGATCGCCCAGATCGAGCAGAGCAAGGGCCGTGGCCTGCGCCGCCTGCTGTTCGGGCTCGGCATCCGCTTCGTCGGGGAGCGGGCCGCGATGCTGCTCTCCCGCCACTTCTGCAGCCTCGAGGCGCTGGCGAAGGCGAGCGTCGACGAGATCGACGCGATCTACGAGATCGGCCCCGCCGTGGCGCAGTCGATCCACGACTGGCTTGCCGACCCCGCGAGCCGGTCGCTGGTCGGGCGGCTGGAGGACTGCGGCGTCGTCACCGTCGAGGAGGGCGCCGCCGGTCCCGCGTCGCTCGCGTTCCAGGGGCAGCAGTTCGTCCTGACCGGGACGCTCGCCGGGATGACGCGCGACCAGGCGAAGGCCGAGATCGAGCGCCGCGGCGGCCGCGTGACGTCCTCGGTGTCGAAGAAGACGTCCGTCGTCGTCGTCGGCGCCGACCCCGGGTCCAAGGCGGACAGGGCGGCCGAGTTGAAGCTGAAGGTCGTCGACGAGGCCGGCTTCCGGGCCCTGATCGCGGAGGCCGACGCCTCGTGAGCGTGAGCGACGGGCGCGGCATCGGCCTCGTGGGGGCCGCTCTCGTCGCGGGCCTCGCGGGCGGTGCCGTCGGCGGCCTCCTGGCGCGATCGCCGGCCCCGGCTCCCGCCGTCGCGTCGGGGCCCGCGGCCGCCGACCCGCTGTCGGGCGCCGCGCCACCTGCGGGATTCGCCGAGGCCGCCGCGCGCGCACTGCCGGCCGTCGTGCTCGTGCGCCTGCTCGAGCCGCCGCCGGAGCGGCCCCTGCTGCTCGACCCGCTGAGCGGCGAAGGCGAGGCGCGGCCGCGGCTCGCCGAAGGCTCGGGCTTCGTGATCGACCCCGGGGGCCTGATCGTCACCAGCCGCCACCTGCTCGGCGGCAGCGAGCGCGCCCTCGTGCGCTTCGCGGACCGCTCCGAGGCGATCGCCCGGCTCGCGGGCGATGACGCGATCACCGACCTCGCCCTGCTCCGCGTCGAGCGCAGCGGGTTGCCGGCGTTGCGCTTCGGCGATTCGACGCGGCTCCGGGTCGGCGACTGGGTCGGCGCGCTCGGCCACCCGCTGCGCTTCGAGGACTCCTTCACGGTCGGCGTGTTGTCCTCGCGCGGCCGCAAGCTGTTCGACCGCAGCTTCGACTCCTACCTGCAGACCGACGCGGCGATCAATCCCGGCAACTCCGGCGGCCCGCTGCTCGACGCCTCGGGCGCCGTCGTGGGAGTCGTCGCGGCGGTGTCCGGCCGCGGCCAGGGGCTGGGCTTCGCGGTGCCGAGCGACGCCGCCGCGGCGGTGATCGAGCAACTGCGCCGGGCGGGTCGGGTCACCCGCGGCTACCTCGGTGCCCAGTTGCGCGACGTGGATCCCGACCTGGCGAGCCTGCTGTCGTTGCCGGCCGCGCGCGGCGCTGCGGTCGTGGACGTCGCCCCGGGAGGCCCCGCGGAAGCGGCCGGCCTGCGCGCCTGGGACGTGATCACCGGCCTCGACGGCGGGCCGGCCGCCAGTGCCGACGCCATCGTCGCCGCGATCGCCGCGCGCGCCCCCGGCGCCGCCGTCGAACTGCATCTCTGGCGCGACGGGCGGGCCGTGCCGGCCCGCGCGACGCTCGCCGAGCGGCCGGCCCCGAGGGTGCGTCCGCGACCCACGCTCACGCCGCCTGCGCCGCTCGGGCTCGAGGTCGAGTCGGGCACGGGCGGCGGCCGGCCGGGCGTCGTGGTGCGGCGCGTGCTGCGTCCGGCCCCGGGGCCGGAGGCGATCGAGGCGGGCGACGTCGTGCTCGAACTGAACCGCCGGAACGTTCCCGACGTCGAGGCCTGGCGGCAGGCGGCCGAGCGCCTCGCGCCCGGCGAGGCCGCGTTCCTCTACGTGCACCGGCCCCGCGAGGGGCGCCGGTTGCTGGTCAAGCTGCGGGCCTGGCCCGAGGCGGGAGAGCGATGAAGCCGAAGATCCTGATCGTGGACGACGAGGACGCGATCCGCTCGACGCTCAAGATGATCCTCGAGTACGAGGGCTACGAGGTGCTGCTGGCGGCCAACGGCCCGCTCGGGCTGCGGCTCGCCGAGAAGGAGCGGCCCGACCTCGTCTTCCTCGACGTGAAGATGCCGCAGATGGACGGGCTCGAGGTGCTGAAGGCGATCAAGGCGGCGGAGGACGCGCCTCCCGTCGTCATGCTCTCGGGCCACGGCAACATCCAGACCGCCGTCGAGGCGACCAAGCTCGGCGCGTTCGACTTCGTCGAGAAGCCGCCGGAGAGCGAGCGCATCCTGCTGCTGGCCCGCAACGCGATCTCGCAGAAGCGCCTGCAGGACGAGAACCGCGCCCTCAAGCTGAGCTTCGACGAGCGCTACCGGATGGTCGGCGGCTCGCGGGCGCTGGAGAAGGTGGCGGAGTCGATCCGGCGCGCGGCGCCGACCAGCGCGACCGTGCTGATCACCGGCGAGAGCGGTGTCGGCAAGGAACTGGTCGCCCGCGCGATCCACCGCAACTCCAACCGCCGCGCGAAGTCGTTCGTGCAGGTCAACTGCGCCGCGATCCCCGAGGACCTGATCGAGAGCGAGCTGTTCGGCCACGAGAAGGGCTCGTTCACGGGCGCCACCGAGAAGCAGATCGGCAAGTTCGAGCTGGCCCACGAGGGCACGATCTTCCTCGACGAGGTCGGCGACATGAGCCTGAAGACCCAGGCCAAGGTGCTGCGAGTCCTGCAGGAGGGCGAGGTCGAGCGGATCGGCTCGCAGCGCACGATCCACGTCGACGTGCGGGTGATCGCGGCGACCAACAAGGACCTGGAGGCGGCGATCGCCGCCGGCGACTTCCGCGAGGACCTGTTCTACCGCCTGTCGGTGGTGCCGGTGCGGGTGCCGCCGCTGCGCGAGCGCGGCGAGGACGTCGAGCCGCTCGTCACCCACTTCGCGCGAGCGTTCTGCGAGGAGAACAACCTGCGCCGCCGCTCCTTCACGCCCGACGCGCTGCAGGCGCTGCGCCGCCACCCGTGGCGGGGCAACGTGCGCGAGCTGAAGAACGCGGTCGAGCGCCTGATCATCATGGAGGAGGCGGACCCGATCGACGCCACGGCACTCGGCGACGTGCTGCGCCGCGGCGCGGAGGCGGCGGGCGCGCGCCCCGCGGGCGGTGAGCCGCCCGGGACGCTCAAGGACTTCAAGGAGAGCGCCGAGCGCGCGTTCCTGGTCGAGAAGCTGCGCGAGAACCGCTGGAACATCTCGGCCACCGCCCAGGCCATCGGCACTCCCCGCTCCAATCTCTACAAGAAGCTGGAGCAGTACGGCATCTCCGAGGAGCGGGATGGCTGAGTCCGGGGCCCTGCGCCTCGGCACCATGGCCGCGGTCGCGGTCGCGTGGCTCGCGCCCGTCACCCTCGTGCGCACGGACGCGGTCTTCCTGCTGTTGGCCGCGGCCCTGGCGTGGCAGTGGCTCGCGGGCTCGCGCGCGGCGGACCTGCCGCTGATCGCGGCGGCCGCCGCGGTCACGGCCTCCCACGTACTCTCCGCGTGGGCCGCCTCGGGGCAGGTGAGGCTGCCGCCGATCGTGGCGCCGCTCCTCGTGCTGGTGGCCGTCGCCCACCTGAAGACGGGGCCAGCCGTCGGGACCGCCGTCGCGGCCAGCGCGGCCACCTGGTCGGCCGTGGGCCTGGCTGCCTGGGGGCTGTTCCACCTCGACCTGATTCCCGTCAGCCACCTCGCCACGCCCAACTCCGCGAACCTCCCCGGTGCCGCCCGCGTGTCGGGCGTGCTCTCGAGCAACTCGCTCGCGCTCTACGTCGGCCTCTCGATCCCGTGGATCGTGCACGGGCGCTGGGGGCGCCGGCGCGCTCGCCTGCTGGCGCTGGCGCTGACGCTGGCCGCGGCCGCCGGCGCGCAGTCGCGCGGACTGGTGTCGGTCTTCGTCGCGCTCTCGGCACCGGTGCGTGACGCCACCGCCTTCTGGCACGCCGTGCGGCGGGCGAGCCGGGTGCTGGCACTCGCCGGCCTTGTCGCCCTGGGGCCCGTCACCTGGTGGGCGATCGCGCCCCGGGACGAGGGCGGATGGGAACCGCGGGTCAACGCCTACGCGCTGCTCCACGCGGCGTCGCTGCGGCTGTGGCAGCAGAGCCCCTGGGTGGGCTGGGGCCCCGGCAGCTTCCCGCACGCGTACGCGCGGGTGACGACGGCCGAGGAGCGGGGCGCCACCTTCCCGCCGCTGCAGGCGGCCGGCATGGGGCCCCACTCGCCGGCACTCGCGGCGCTGGCGGAGACGGGGCTCGTCGGATTCGCGGCCTGGGCTGCGCTGTCCGCCGTCGTCCTGAGGCGCCTCGGGGCCGCGCCCCCGGGATCGGTCCCGCACGCCGTCCGCTACGCGGTCGCCGGCCTGCTGGTGGCGACGCTGCACATGGACTTCGAGTTGCTGCGCAGCCTGTGGGCGCTGATCGGCCTCGGGCTCGCGGCGGCGCGGCACGGGGAGCCGTGCTAGGCTCCTTGCGTCCGGAGAGAGAGGCGGGCGATCGCCGCGGCTGACGTCGGCCGGGGAGGAAAGTCCGGACTCCATGGGCAGCGTGCTGGTTAACGGCCAGCGAGGGCGACCTCAGGGAAAGTGCCACAGAGAACAGACCGCCGAACTCGCGGGGGCGACCTCGCGGGTGGCAAGGGTGAAACGGTGCGGTAAGAGCGCACCGCCGGGGTGGCGACACTCCCGGGCACGGCAAACCCCACGCGGAGCAAGGTCGAATAGGGGGGCGTTCGAGGCTGGCCCGGCCGAAGCCCCCGGGTAGACCGCTGGAGCGCGCGGGCAACCGCGCGCCTAGAGGAATGACCGCCGCCGCCGAACGCCCGCCGCGAGGCGGGAGGGAAGCGGGACAGAATCCGGCTTACAGCCTCTCTCCCCGGACACTTCTTTTCGAATCGGGCAAGGATCGACGGACCAACGGCGACGAGGAGCGGAATGCGGGTCCTGGTGACGGGCGGGTGCGGTTTCATCGGCAGCCATCTGACCGAGGCCCTCGTGCGCGAGGGGCACGAGGTGCGCGTGCTCGACAACTTCTTCTCGGGCCGCCGCGCCAACCTCAAGGCCGTGGCGCGCGACGTCGAGGTCCTGCGCGGTGACTGCGCCGACCCACGAGCGGCCGCGCGCGCCGTGAAAGGCGTCGAGGTCGTCTATCACGAGGCCGCCGTGCCCAGCGTCGCCCGCTCGGTCGACGACCCGGCGCTGTCGCACCGCGCCAACTCGACCGCGACCCTGACGATGCTGACCGCGGCCCGCGACGCCGGCGTGCGCCGCTTCGTGTACGCGGGATCGTCGTCGGTCTACGGCGACACCCCGAAGCTGCCCAAGCGCGAGGACATGGCGCCGAAGCCGCTCTCGCCCTACGCGATCGGCAAGCTGACCGGCGAGCAGTACCTGCGCGTGTTCCACCAGCTCTACGGCCTCGAGACGCTGACGCTGCGCTACTTCAACGTGTTCGGGCCGCGCCAGGACCCGGGCTCTCCCTACTCGGGCGTGATCAGCCTGTTCACGACGGCGCTGCTCGCGGGCCGCACGCCCGTGATCTACGGCGACGGCCGCCAGAGCCGGGACTTCACCTACGTCGAGAACGTCGTGCGCGGCAACCTGCTGGCGCTGCGTGCGCCGCGAGCCGAGGGCCAGGCCTGCAACGTCGCCACCGGCCGGCGGATCACGCTGCTGCAGTTGCTCGCGGAGCTCTCGCGGCTGGTCGGTGCCAGGCCGAAGGCCGAGAAGCGGCCGGCCCGCCGCGGCGACATCCGCCACAGCCTCGCCGACATCGGCGCGGCCCGCCGCCTGCTCGGCTACCGGCCCGTCGTCGACTTCGAGACCGGGCTGCGGCGCACCGTGGAGTGGTATCGGACCCGGAGCTGAACCGGATTCAGCGACCGCGCGGCCCTGTACCGGGCCTGGGCAGCGCCCGCAGGTGGGCCTCCCAGCTCCGCTGGAACTCCGAGTAGGACAGCCGCAGCACCCCGGGCAGCGCTTCCTCGGCCGGGACCCGGTCGCCGAGCGTGGCCAGTAGCCGGACCAGGCCCTCCTCGCCGACCAGGCGCAGGACGTGGGCCACTGCCGACAGGCTCTGCGCGTAGGCCACCTGGGCCTCGGCCTCGTCCATCGCGACGAACGGGCCCTCGAGCTGGAGGATGGCGCCGAACTTCCCGGCCCGCAGCCGCCGCGCCAGGGCTGCGTCCTCGCGAGCGGGGTCGCCGCCCTCGAGCCACTGCGAGACGCCCTCCTGCAGCCAGTAGGGGCAGTTGCCGCCGGTGCGGGCGGTGACGAAGGAATGGGCCAGCTCGTGGCGCAGCAGCCGCGCCATCGCGGGCGACGGGCGCTCCACGCCGCCGGTCGGCACCCGGATGGCCTCCGGGGCGTTGACGGCCGCAGCCCACTCCGGGACCCGCTCGTCGGCCCAGGCCTGTCCCGTTTCGAGCACGACGGTCACCGGCTCGGCAGGCTCCGCCGCCAGCCGCCGGGCGAACTCCTCCCACGCCGCGGTCAGAATCCGCAGCACTTCGTTGCCGAGCGGGGCGTTGACTCCACCGTCGTAGCGCAGGCGGAGTTGGGCGCCCTGGGCGCGGGGTGGCGCCGGGGCGACGTCCCCGAGCTTGCGCCGGACCTCCGGGTCGGGCCGCAGCTCCAGCGCGCGACGATAGGCGAGCTCGGCCCCGGGGCGATCGCCGAGCGCGGCGCGCGCGTCGCCGAGCAGCGCGTACCCGGTGGCGTCCCCGGGCTCGAGCCCCACCGCCCGGGCTGCGGCCTCCGCCGCGCCGCGGGCGTCGCCGACGGCGAGCGAAGCCTCGGCCAGCAGGTGAAGCGCCGCCAGCGACCGGGGATCGCGCCTCAGGGCCCGTCGCGCCAGCGTCACCGCCTCGAGCGCGGCGCCGTCTGCCAGGCGCTGCCGGGCCTGCTCGACGTCGGGAGCGGCGACGGGTGGCGGGGCCGCCTCGCGCACGACGCGCCGCACCAGCTCCCGCGGGATCGCGAAGACCCCGCCGTTGCGCTCGTAGAACAACTGAGCGCCCTGCTCCCAGGTGCGATCGGCGGTGAAGCTGCGTCCGTTGTGCAGCTCGACGACGTCGGCAGCGGCCGTCGCCGCGGCGGAGATCAGCACGGCCAGCGCGACGCAGCGCGCGGCGGCGCGCCGGCTCAGGGCAGCGCGCTCCGCAGCGCCACGGGCTTGGGGGCCGCGCCGCCGGCCTTGAAGTAGCCCGGGACGTCCGCGGCCGCCGCCTGCGACTCGGAGTCGGCGAGACCCCACAGCAGGCGGTAGCAGTCGCGCTTCTGGTAGCGCACCGGCACGACGAACATCTCCTCGGAGGACACCGCCGTGGCGGCCTTCGTCACCGTCTCCGCGGCACAGGCGACCAGCAACTGCGTGGTCCACGACTTGCCGCTGGCGCGCGCCGCTGTCGCGAACTGACGGGCCGCCGCGTCGAGGTCGCCGCGGCGCAGCGCCGCGGAAGCCTCGGTCCAACCGGCGGGCCGAGCGCCGGCCGGCTTCGCGGGCGCGGGCCTGGCAGGCGCGGCCTTGGCCGCCGGAGGCGGGGCGGGGCGCGCTGCAGCCGTGGTCGGCGGCGCCGCGGGGGCCGCGGCAGTGGTCGCGGGCGGCCGGGCGGCCACTGTGTTCGGCGGAGCTGCGGCCGGCGCGGAGGGCGCCGCTGCGGCGCTGGCAGCGGGTGCCGGGCCCGCATCGGTCGCGCTCGCCGCAGCGCCGGTGGACGGGCTGTTCGCGGCCTGGGCCGTGGGCTGCGGACGGGCCGCGGCGACCGTCGTGGGCGGCGCGGGAGGCACCGCCGGGGCAGCGCCAGGACCCGCGAAGAAGTACCAGATCGCTCCGGCAGCGATCAGCGCCAAGCCTCCGAGCCCCAGCGCGATCGCGGGGGACTGGCGCTGGCGCCGGCCCGCCTGCGGCCGCCGGGGCTGCGGCTGGGGCGCGAGCGGCTTGCTCGGGAACTCGGGTTCCCACGAGCGCCGCTCGAACGGCGTGAGCGGGCCCTCGGTCGCCGGCTTGTCCTTGAGCAGCCCGTCGATCGCGGCCAGGTCGGCCTTGCTGGCGCGTGCGGCCGGCGTCGGGGGCGGCTCCGGCGGCGGCGCGATGTCGAGTGGCTCGGGCGCCGGCTCCTCCTCGACCGTCGGCGGCTCCGGTTCCGGCGCCGACTCGGCCGCGCGCATCGCGTCGAACGACTTCTGGACGTCGGCCGCGTTGAGCCGCGAGAACGTCTCGTCGAGCGTCGCCTCCAGCGAGGGCTCCGCGGCGTCCTCCGTCAGCTCGGCGGGGCGCACGCTGGCGAACGGGCTCGGCAGCATCATCGTCTGCGACTGCGGCTCGGGCGAGGTGGCGAACAGCGGCGTCTCGTCCGTCGCCAGCCCGAGGTCGAGCGGGGCCTCTTCGGCCGCGAGGTTCATCTCCCCGCCGCCGCGGTTCTCGACGACGCCCAGGAACAGCAGCCCGCACGCGGTCTTGGCGGCCTCGAACTCGTCGAGGGCCGCTGCGGCCGCCGCCTCCTTGAGCGAGCGCGTCCCGTCGAGCTGGTCGAGCAGCGGTCCGGCCTCGGACTTCACCTCGCCCGCCTCGGTGGCGCCCGGGCCCAGCATCGCGTCGAGCGAGCCGAGGTGACGCAGCACGAACGCGCGGTCGGTCGCGCGCCGCGCCGCGGCCAGCACCAGCTTCGGCGTCGAGAGCTTGAGGTCGATCGCGCCCTTGGGCAGCACGCCGTCCTCGAACTCGAAGCTGCCCACCTCGTATGCGAGCACGTCCGCCAGGATCTGCTCGACCTTGCCGCGGGCCGCCTCGCCGATCTCGCGCTGGCTGACGAACCCGCTGTCCTGCAGCGCCTTCGCCAGCGGGTTGCCGGGTCCGACCCGCGCCTTCACCTCGGCGAGCTGCTCGGCCGTGAGCTTGCCCGCGGCGATCAGGATCGCGCCCAGCTCGTCGCGCGGGTCGTTCGACGACCCGAACAGGATGCGCCCCGAGCGGAAGTAGAGCGCCTTCTGGTAGGTCGTGCCTTCGACCTTGAGCGAGCCCGTCACGCCGTTGCGGTGGAGGCTCATCAGCACGAGCGGGAACGTCCGGGGATCGATGCTGCCGCTGATCGGCGCCGCCTCGTCGCTCATAGGCCTCCTGGGTGCACGCTCCGCAACATGCCAGCCTGCAAGAGTTTATCACCTCGCACCGGTCCCCGGCACGGCGATCGCGCCGCTTTGTTACACTCGCGGCAGCAACTCGATCCGACTGGGGAGGTCCGCGTTGGTCGAAGAGGACAAGCGCCGCGAAGACGACTGGTTCCGCCGCAACGAGGAGAAGCTGATCGACGCGGCCCGACAGGCGCGCGAGAAGCGCGAGCGCGAGCGTGCCGAGACGGAGGCCGCCGAGGCGCGCGCGAAGCTCAAGGCACTGCACTTCATGAAGTGCCCGAAGTGCGGCCACGACCTGCGCGAGGACGACCTGTCGGGCATCAAGGTCGACGTCTGCTCGTTCTGCGAGGGCGCGTTCTTCGACGCCGGCGAACTCGAGCAGGTGTTCATGAAGCGCGACGAGGAGCGCAAGGGCCTGCTCGGCAAGCTCCTGCGCCTCTAGAGCCGACGCTGGCAGCGTCGCCCGCCCCGTGCCGTACCTGATCGACGGCAACAACCTGCTCGGCTCCTGGGGCGGTCCGCGCGGGCGGGGCGACGCCCGCGAGCAGGTCGTGCGGCGGGTCGTCGCGCTCTGCCGCGGGCTGGGCGCCCGCGCGGTGCTGGTGTTCGACGGCGCGCCGCTGCGCGCCGATTTCCCCGCGCAGGAGCTGGGGGGCGTGCGCCTGCGCTTCCCGCGGCCTGGCGAAGACGCGGACGGCGTGATCCGCGGCCTCGTCGAGGCCGCCGCGCGCCCGGCCGAGTGGATCGTCGTCACCTCGGACAAGGCGCTCTATTCGTACTGCCGCACCCGCGGCGCGGCCGTGCTGAGGGCCCACGAGTGGAACCGGCTGGAGCGCCGGCCGCTGGCGGCCCCCACCCGTCGCGGCGCCACCGGGGACGGCGAGAAGCCCGCGCGCGAGACCGACGTCGAGGGCTGGCTGGAGCGCTTCGGCCGCCGCGACTCCTCGGAGGACTGACCCCTTTCGTTTCCGACGCGTCAACGCCCGTTGACGCGTGCGCCGATCGCGCCCACCAACGCCCGGCGCGGCTGAAGCCCCCGAGCGGAGCAGCCACGCTCCCCTTGCGCCGCGGCGCCGGGCCCTGGCCCGCTTCCGGGGGCATCTCGCAACTCGCTGACCCGATTTCACTTGTAGCGAGAGGTGTGGCCGGCGCCCGGCTTGCTAGAGGAGAGGTCGGGTCGCGCCGGCGCCAGACGGGCCGGGGGGCCGGGGGAGAGACGGCTTCTTCCCGGAACCGCGAGGCGCCGGCGCGGCCCGAATCGACGACAACCCGAGGAGGGGGCCGCTTCGCGAGGCCCGTGAACGTGCCCCCGCCTCACTCCGCGCAACGCCGCACCCGAAACCAGGAGAAGAACCATGATGCTCCGCCGCCTCGCCGCCGCCGCCCTCGCCCTCGCGTTCGCCCTCGGCCTCGCCGCGCCCGCGCTGGCCGACGCCAAGCCCGTGCCGACCGCGAAGGTCAACATCAACCAGGCCAGCGTGCAGCAGCTCGCGACGCTGCCCGGCGTCGGCGAGAAGCTGGCCACCCGCATCCTGGAGCAGCGCCAGAAGCAGGGCACCTTCAAGACCGTGCAGGAGCTGCTCAACGTCAAGGGCATCGGCGAGAAGAACTTCGAACGCCTCGAGCCCTTCGTCACCGTCGGCGACGCGGCCGCCCGGTCCGGCGGCTCGCGCTAGGCCTCCCGTGGCGCGCGGGGCCCCCCGGGGCCCCCCGCCCCCCGACCCCCGCGAGGGGGCCCGCGAGGCGCCGGCGCGGCCCGAATCGACGACAACCCGAGGAGGGGGCCGCTTCGCGAGGCCCGTGAACGTGCCCCCGCCTCACTC
>WYBL01000153.1 GCA_011526565.1 Acidobacteriota bacterium
CCAGCCGGCCGAGCGCCGTCGAGCGCTCCGCGAAGTGCAGCCGCTCCTCGAGCGCCTTGTTCTCGCGCAGGCGCACCACCATCTCGTTGAAGGCGGTGCCGAGCGAGGCCAGCTCGTCCGAGCCGCGCACCGCGACTTGGACGGAGAGGTCGCCGTCGGCGACCCTGCGCGCGGCCTCGGCCATGTCGGACAGCGGCCGGGTGAACGAGACCGAGAGGTAGAGGGCGAGCAGGATGCCGAGCGCGAACACGGCCAGCGTCGCCGCCAGCCGCGAGAACAGCCCGCGCTGCGAGATCAGCTCGAAGTCGTCGAGGTAGCGGGTCACCAGCAGCGAGCCGATGCGGCGGTCGCCGACGACGATCGGGATCGTCAGCGTCGAGGTGCGCTGGGTTCCTGGCGGCCCCGACTCCTCGCCGAGCACGCCGCGCACGACGTACTGGGTCGGGCCCTTGCGGCGCACCAGGCGCTTGCCGACGATGCGCGGGTTGGTCGACGCCTGCACGACCTCCTCCGAGGCGTCGGCGAGGGTGACGTCCTTGACCCCGAGCTGGCGCAGCTTCTCCGCGTAGGCCTCGAGCGCCTCGGTGGGGCTCTGGGCTCCGGCCGCCGGCTGCTCCTGCGCGATCTCGAGCGTGGTCGACAGCTCGTCGGTGTAGTCGCGGATCTGGGTCAGCAGCTCGCGTTCGTTGTAGAGGTGGATGTTGAACAGCGAGACCACGGACAGCACCAGCATCGACAGCAGCATCAGCAGCAGCCGCGTTCGCAGCGAGAGGTGGCGCAGCCCCGCACCGGCCGTGGCCAGCGCCCGACGGATCACGGCGTCAGCTTCTCGGGCGGCGACGGCGGGTTCGGCGGTGCCGCGTCTGCATCGGGCTCCTCGACGGCCGTGCTCGGCGCGAAGGCGAAGTGCAGGACGCCCTCCTCCATGCCCAGCGTGACCTCGCCGCCGTTCTCGAGGGCGCCGAACAGGATCTCGTCGGTCAGCCGGTCGCGCACCTCGGCCTGGATCACGCGCCCCAGCGGCCGCGCGCCCATCCGCGGGTCGAAGCCCTTCTGCGCCAGGTACGCGCGGGCCTCGGGCAGCAGGGTGATCGCCACCTTGCGCTCGCGGAGCTGGGCCTCCAGCTCGAGCACGAACTTCTCGACGATCGTCTCCATCGCCGCCGGCGTCAGCGGGCCGAAGGTGACGATCGCGTCGAGCCGGTTGCGGAACTCGGGCGAGAACAGCTTCTCGATCGCGTGCTTGCCCTGGGCGCCCTGCTCCTTGGCGTCGTCGCGGCCGATGCCGATCAGCTTCTGCGCCATCTCCCGCGAGCCGGCGTTGCTGGTCATGATCAGGATCACCTGGCGGAAGTCCGCCTTGCGGCCGCTGTTGTCGGTCAGCGTCGCGTGGTCCATCACCTGCAGCAGGATGTTGTAGATGTCGGGGTGCGCCTTCTCGATCTCGTCGAGCAGCACCACCGCGTACGGGTGCTGGCGCACGGCGTCGACCAGCAGCCCGCCCTGCTCGAAGCCGACGTAGCCGGGCGGCGCGCCGATCAGCCGCGCCACCGCGTGCTTCTCCATGTACTCGGACATGTCGTAGCGGAGGAACTCGTTGCCGAGGTGACGGGCGAGCTGCTTGGCGAGCTCGGTCTTGCCGACCCCGGTGGGGCCCGTGAAGAGGAAGCAGCCGGCCGGCCGCTCGGGCGGCGCCAGCCCGGCCCGCGAGCGCTTGATCGCGCGCGCCACCTGGGCGACTGCCGCCTCCTGCCCGAATACGACGCGCTGCAGCGACTCCTCGAGCGTGCGCAGCCGCTCCTTGTCGGAGGTCGAGGCTTGCTTCTCGGGGATGCGCGCCATGTGCGCGATGACGCGCTCGATCTCGGGCACGTCGACACCGGTCGGTGCGCCCGGTGCCGCGGCCAGCCGCAGCTTCGCGCCCGCCTCGTCGAGCACGTCGATCGCGCCGTCGGGCAGCCTGAAGTCGCGCAGGTGGCGCTGGGCCAGCTTGGCCGCCGCCTCGAGTGCGCCTTTCGTGTAGGTCACGCCGTGGTGCTTCTCGTAGCGCGGCCGCAGCCCCTCGAGGATGCGCACCGACTCCTCGAGCGAAGGCTCCTCGACGGCGATCTTCTGGACCCGGCGGAAGAGCGCCCGGTCCTTCTCGATGTGCTTGAACTCCTCGAAGGTCGTCGCGCCCAGCAGCCGGATCTCGCCCTCGGTGAGGATCGGCTTGATCAGGTTGGCGAGGTCCATGGTGCCGCCCGTCGTGGCGCCGGCGCCCACCATCGTGTGCAGCTCGTCGACGAACAGGATCGGCTTGCCGCGCTTCTTGAGGGCGGCGATCAGCGCCTTGAAGCGCTCCTCGAAGTCGCCGCGGTAGCGGGTGCCCGCCAGCAGCGAGCCGGTGTCGAGGGCGAACACCTCGACGCCCTTCAGCACCTCCGGCACGTCCTCCTGCAGCAGGCGCTGGGCGAGGCCCTCGACCAGCGCGGTCTTGCCGACGCCCGGGTCGCCGACGAACACCGGGTTGTTCTTGCGCCGCCGGCACAGGATCTCCATCGCCCGCGTCAGCTCGCGCTGGCGGCCGATCAGCGGGTCGAGCTGGCCCGCGCGCGCCTTCTCCGTCAAGTTGACGGAGTAGGCGACGAGCGGCTCGCGCGCTGCCGCCGGGCCCTCCTCGCCTTCGCCGGCCGCGGCGCCGCCGCCGGGGGCCGGCTCGGCGGGGACCGCCGGCGTGCGCGAGATGCCGTGCGAGATGTAGTTCAGCACGTCGAGCCGGCTGACCCCCTGCTGCCCGAGCAGGTCGGCCGCGTGGGAGCGCGGCTGGGCCAGCATCGCCGCCAGGATGTCGCCGAGGTCGGCCTCCTGCTTGCCGGCGCTCTGCACGTGCAGCACGGCCGTCTGCAGCGCGCGGCGGAAGGCGACGGTCTGCTCGGGCGGCCGTCGCCGCGATCCGTCCGGCTGGCGCTCGACGTGCTCCTCGAGGAACGCCTTGAGGTCGCGGCGCAGCCGCTCGACGTCGGCGCCGGAGCTGCCCAGGATCTGCTCGCCGCCCGGGTCGTTGGCCAGCGCGTAGAGCAGGTGCTCGAGCGTGAGGTAGGCGTGGCGGCGGGCGACGGCCTCGCGCGAGGCCACCACCAGCACGCGTTCGAGGGCCGCGCTGAACACCTACTCCTCCTCCAGGGTCGCCCGCAGCGGATACCCCGCCTCGCGCGCCTCCTCGTGGACGCGGTCGACCTTGGTCTCCGCGATCTCGAAAGTATAGGTGCCGCAGACGCCGACGCCCTGGTTGTGCACGTGCATCATGACGCGATGGGCCTCGGCCGGCGACTTGTCGAAGATCGACTCCAGCACGTGGACCACGAACTCCATCGTCGTGTAGTCGTCGTTGTGGAGCAGCACCTTGAAGAGCGGCGGCTTCGCCGTCTTGGTGCGCGCCTTCTCCTGGACGTCGCCCTGCGACTCGGGTCGCCTCGCCATGGTCCGCTTCGATTCTAGTCCCCGGCCGCGGTCAGGGGTCCGCGGGCCACGACGCCCTGCTGGATGTGGGAGGATGCGCAGCGGGTGTGCGGAATCAGTGGACACGCCGGCTTCCGGCCGGAGCCCGGCCTGCTCGGCCGCATGGCCGGCGCCCTGAAGCACCGGGGCCCCGACGCCCACGGCCGCTGGGTCGACGGCGACTGCGGCCTGGCGGTCGAGCGCCTGGCACTAGTCGACGTGGCGGGAGGGAGCCAGCCAGTCGCCAACGAGGACGGCTCGGTCGTGCTGGGGCTCAACGGCGAGATCTACAACCACGAGGAGCTGCGTCGCGAGCTCGAGGCCCGCGGCCACCGTTTCCGCACCCGCTCCGACGCCGAAGTCGTGGTGCACCTGTACGAAGACGAGGGCATCGCGAGCGTGGCCCGGCTGCGCGGGATGTTCGGGATCGCGCTCTTCGACCGCCGGTCTCGCGAGCTGTTCCTGGTCCGGGACCGGTTCGGCATCAAGCCGGTCCACTACTGGCATCGCGGGGCGCGCCTGCTGTTCGCCTCCGAGCTCAAGGCCCTGCTGGCCTCGGGCCTGGTCGCGCGCGACGCGCGCCCGGAGGCGGCCGACGCCTACCTGCGGCTTCGCTACGTGCCCGGCCCGGGGACGCTGCTGCGCGAGGTCGCGAAGCTGCCGCCGGCTCACTGGCTGCGTTTTCGGGACGGGGTCGCCCATCTGGAGCGCTACTGGACGCTCGGGCACGCACACCCCGAGGCGCGGCCGGACACCGAGTGGCGCGACGAGTTCGAGTACCTCCTGGGCGAATCGGTGCGCCTGCACCTGCGCGGCGACGTGCCCGTGGCCGCCTACCTGAGCGGCGGCCTGGACTCGAGCGTGCTGGTGGCCGAGGCCGCCCGCCTGCAGCCAAGCCTCGCCACCTTCTCGTTGCGACTCGACGGCGAGGCCGACGAAAGCGGAGCGGCGCGAGCCGCCGCCGCCGCGAGCGGAGCCCGCCATCACGAGATCCGCTGCACGCCGGCCGACCTCTCCTGCTGGCCCCAGGTCGTGTGGGCGGCCGACCAGCCGCCGAACGCTGTGGCGCTGCCGATGTTCGTGCTGGCCCGGGGCACGCGAGAGCACGCGAAGGCCGTGCTCAGCGGCGAAGGCGCCGACGAAGTGCTCGGTGGCTACTCCAGTCACCTGGTCGCGGAGCTCGTGCGCCGGGCGCGCGCCGCCGGAGCCGGTGGCCTTGCGCGGGCGGCGCGCTGGGCGGCCGAAGCCCTGCCGCGCTCCCCCCTGGACCTCCGCTTCGATCACCCGGCGGCGCTGGGCGAGTCGGGCTGGCGGCGCGTGCGTCACGTGCTGGCCGCTGCGTCCCGCGCCCCGCTTCCGCGGGTGTGGGAGGCCGCCATCTCCCTCTTCGACGACGCCGAGCTGGCGGCGCTCTACCGTCGCGACGGCCCGCTCGCAGCCTCGTCTCCGCTCGCGGCGACCTCGGCGACCGAAGCCCCCGCGAGCCTGGACGACATGCTGCGCTGGCAGTTCGAGACCTGGCTCCCCGACAACGTGCTGGCCCGGCAGGACTCGATGTCGATGGCTCACGGAATCGAAGCACGCGTGCCGTACCTCGACCACGTCCTCGTCCAGTTCCTGTTCCGGCTTCCGCCCCACCTCAAGCGAACGCTGCTGCCGCCTCGGCGCAAGGTGCTGCTGCGCGACCTGGCCCGGCGACGGCTGCCCGCCCAGGTCGCGGACCGGCGCAAGCAGTCCTTCACGCTTCCCCTGGAGGATCGGCTCGAGAGCCCGGCGTTCCGCGACCTGCTCGAGCGGACGCTCGGCGAAGCGCAGGTGCGCCGCCGCGGGTGGTTCGACGCAGCAGCCGTGACGGCGCTGCTGGAGCGCGCCCGCAGCCAGCGCGAGTTCGTGCCGGCCAAGCAGGTGCTGGCCCTGATCCTGCTCGAGCTGTGGCTCCAGCAGTTCGTCGATCCGCCGGCACCCGCCGCGTAACGGCGGGGTCGTCCTTGACAATCATTTTAGTTTTAACTAAAGTGATGATCGATGGGAGCTGAGACGGCAGCCCTGGCGGCGATCGCCAGCCCGCGCCGGCGGGAGATCCTGCGGCTCGCGTGGCAGCAGGAGCGCCCGGCGGGAGAGATCCACCGGGCGATGGGCGACCTCACCTTCGGCGCCGTGTCGCAGCACCTCCGGGCGCTCCACGACGCCGGGCTGCTGGAACTGCGCGCGGTGGGACGACATCGGCTGTACCGCGCCCGACGCGAGGCGTTCGGCCCGGTCGGCGAGTTGCTGGAGCGGATGTGGGACGACGCGCTGTGGCGGCTCAAGCAGCAGGCCGAGCTGCTGGAGCGACGAAGAGGACCGCAACCGAGGCGCCTGGCCCGGCGCCGGAAAGGGACGACGTGACGGACGAGCACTACCTGGAGCGGCAGCTTGCGATCGCGGCGCGGCCGGAGACCGTGTTCGCGTTCTTCGAGGACGACGGGCTGTGGGCGAGCTGGTGGGGCGCCGGGTCACGGATCGAGCCGCGCGTCGGCGGCGCCCTGTTGATCCGCCACCCCAACGGCGTCGAGGTCGTCGGCCAGGTGACCGCGGTCGATCCACCGCGCTCGATCGAGTTCACCTACGGCTACGCCTCCGGCGCCCCGATTGCTCCTGGCGGCTCCCGGGTGCGGATCGAACTGCAGCCCGAGCCCGCCGGCACGCGGTTGCGGCTGCGGCACTCGTTCGGAGACCCCGAGGCTCTCGACCTGCACGTCCAGGGCTGGCGCTTCCAGCTCTCGCTGTTCGCCAACCGGGTCGCCGACCGCGTCGCAGCCGGGGCGGCCGATGCCGTCGACGGCTGGTTCGGTGCCTGGGCCGAGCCCGACCCGGCGGCACGCACCGCGGCCTTCGCCCGCGTCGCCGCACCCGGCGTCAGCTTCCGCGACCGCTTCAGCCGGCTCGATGGGATGGCGGATCTGCTGCGGCACGTCGAGGCCGCCCAGCGCTTCATGCCGGGCATGCGCCTCGCCCGCCGCGGCGAAGTCCGCCACTGTCAGGGCACGCTGGTCGCCGACTGGACGGCGAGCGGGCCCGACGGCGCAGAGCGCGGCCGGGGCACGAACGTGTTCCAGCTCGACGCCGACGGCCGCTTCGAGGCGGTCGTCGGGCTCTGGGAGGCCTGACCCGCCGCCTGGCGCGACAATGGGGCGTGGCGCGACCGCGGCAGCTCGACCTGTTCGGCACCGAGGCGGAGCCCGCCCCGCCTGCCGCGGGCGCGCCCGCGGCCGGGGCGCCATCGAGTCCCGTCGTGCCCGAGCTGGCCGCACTGCGCGCGCTGGCAGCGCGGCTGCCGCCGGAAGTGCGCTTCGGCACCTGCTCGTGGGCCTTCCCCGGCTGGGCGGGGCTCGTCTACGCGAGCGCACGCAAGGCCAGCGAACTGGCCCACGACGGGCTCGCCGAGTACGCGCGGCACCCGCTGCTGCGCACCGTGGAGATCGACCGCTCGTACTACGCGCCGGTGCCCGAGGCCGACTTCGAACGCTACGCCTCGCAGCTCCCACCTGGCTTCCGTTGCGCCCTCAAGGCGCCGGCCGCCGTGACCTCGATCCAGCTCCCCCACAAGCGCGAGGTCCGCCCCAATCCCGACTTCCTGAACGCCGCGCGCCTCGAGGAGGAGCTGATCGGCCCCGCCCACCGCTGCTTCGCCCGCCACCTCGGGCCCCTGATCCTCGAGTTCCCCGCGCCGCGCTTCCCGCTGGAGCTGCCGCCACGAGCCTTCGCGGAGCAGCTCGACGAGTTCCTCGGCCGGCTGCCGGCCGGTTTCGACTACGCCGTCGAATTGCGCCACCTCGCCTGGATGTCGCCGCTCTACCGTCAGGTGCTGGCGCGCCACCGCGTCGCCCACGTCTACAGCTACTGGAGCCACATGCCACGGCCTGCCGCGCAGGAGCGGGCGGTGCCGATGGACGGCGCGCGCTTCCTGCTGGTCCGCCTGCTGCTGCCGCCCGGCGCGCGGTACGAGGCGCAGAAGGACGCGTTCGAGCCGTTCGACCGGCTGCACGCGCCGGACCCGGCCTTGCGCCGCGAGGTGGTCGCCTTGTGCCGGGCGGCGCTGGCGCGCGGCCTGCCCGCGTTCGTGCTGGTCAACAACAAGGCCGAGGGCTCGTCGCCGCTCACCGTGCGCGCGCTGGCCGAAGCCCTGGCCGGCGCCGCGCAGCCGTAGAATCGGGCGGTCATGAGCACGATCTTCGTGATGGTGAAGTGCGAGCTCGGCCGCGCCTACGAGGTGGCGGCCGCGATCGCCGACCGCGTCGAGGAGGCCTCGGAGGTGTGGTCGACCTCGGGCCAGTACGACCTGCTCGTCAAGTGCGTGCTGGACCCGGGCCGTGACGCGGGCCACTTCGTGACCGAGTCGCTCCAGCGCCTGCCCGGCGTGCGCGACACCTTCACGCTGATCGCGTTCCAGGCCTTCCGCCAGTAGAGGCTACGCGGCACCGCGCCCCGGTCCCGCGCAGCGTCGGGAGTTCCCGCGGCGCCTTGCGGGTCAGGCCGGGGCCGAGTCTGCCGACGGGCCGTAGATCGAGGGCACCTTGCCGCCCATCGGGCGCAGGTAGGTGCTGAGCTGCCCGCGGTGGTGGACCTCGTCGAACAGGAAGCCCCACACGAACTCTGCGAGCGTGTCCGTCCAGGGCTCGGGCATGCCCTCGACGACGAAGCTGACCTTGCGCTCCCAGCCGGCGTCGTCGAGCTTCGCGATCCGCTCGTTGACCGCGTCGTACGACTTCTCGAAGTGGGCCACGACTTCGTCGTAGCTCGCCGGCGGCGGCGTCTCCTTCCACTCGATGCGGCCGGTGTCGATCAGGGTCACCAGCGACGCCTCCTCTTCGGCCAGCAGCCAGGTCAGGGCCGCGGCCGTGCGCGACTTCGAGTCCGGCTTGTAGTCCAGGCGATTCGTCGGAACGGCCTTCAACACGCGCTGAAAGGCCGGAAACTCCGCCTTGCGGCGGGCCAGACAGAACTCTCGGTTGTTCATTGGACGCCTCACCCCCCGTGCTTCCGGATGAAGGCATGATAGGCAAACGAAAAGCGAAAATCAAGCGATTCCTTCAGCGGTTGTCGTGCTAGGGTGCCGCTCGTTTTTCCAGGGGAGAGGAGACCGAACACATGATGGTCCTGAGCAAGGACGAGTTGCTGGCGTCCCTGAAGAACGAGAACCGCATCCTGCTGCACCTGCTGGGCAAGGTGGAGCCGTCGCACCTCGACTACCGGCCCACCGCGAAGCAGCGCAGCACCATCGAGCTGCTGCGCTACCTGACCATGATGGGCCCCGCGCTGGTGAAGGCCGGCGTGAACGGCGCGTTCGACGAGGCCGGCTGGGCGGAGGAGGAGAAGGCGGCCGCCGATCGCGGCCTGGCCGAGATCCGCTCGGCGATCGAGACCCATCCCGCGGCCTATCAGAAGCTGCTCGACGGCATGCCCGAGGCCGACCTGCGCGCCCAGTGCGACGTGTTCGGCATGGGCTTCGAGACCTCGCGCGGCTACTTCCTCGTCAACCAGGCGCTGGCGAGCTGCGCGGCGTACCGCACCCAGCTCTTCCTCTACCTGAAGGCCTGCGGCCGCGAGGAGCTCAACACCTGGAACCTGTGGGGCGGCGTCGACCAGCCTGCCGAAGGCTAGCCGTCAGGCGAGCGTCCCGAGCCACCAGGCGTGGAGGCCGTCCGCGCCGGTGATCTCGGGATGGAAGGTGGCCGCCACGACACGGCCCTGGCGCACCAGCACCGGGGCCTCGGCGTGGCGCGCCATCACCTCCACGCCCGCGCCCAGCGCGACGAAGCGCGGCGCGCGGATGAAGGCGACGGAGAGCGGCGCGGGAAGTCCTGCGACCTCGAGGTTCGTCTCGAACGAGTCGACCTGGCGGCCGTAGGCGTTGCGCTCGATCGCCGCGTCGAGCAGGCCGAGGCTGTCCTGCGAAGGATGGCGGACCTCGCGCGAGACCAGGATCGCGCCCGCGCAGGTGCCGAACACCGAACCGCCGCGGGCATGGAAGCCGCGCAACGCCTCGAACCACGGCTCGTCGCGCATCAGGTTGAGCAGCGTGGTGCTCTCGCCGCCGGGGATCACGAGGCCCGCGAGCCCCTCGAGCTGGGCCACGCGGCGCACCTCGCTCGGGGCGGCACCGCAGCGCTGGAGAGCCTTCGCGTGCGCCTCGTAGTCGCCCTGCAGGGCGAGCACGCCGACCGCCGCGGTCACGCCGGCACCTCCATCTCGCCCCGCGAGATCGGCACGGCGCCGCCGCCGACGCGGGTGGCGACGACTTCCCCGCCGCGCTTGACGGCCTCGATCTCGAGCCGCGACGGGCGGCCCATCTCGACCCCCTGCAGCAGCGTCCACGCGAGAGAGCCGTCGGGCCGCGGGTCCCGGGCGCCGAGCAGCCCTGCGAGGGCCACGGCGGCGCTGCCCGTCGCCGGGTCCTCGGGGATGCCGAGAGACGGCGCGAACATCCGCGCGCGCAGCGGCTCCCCGGCGCTGTCGGGATCCCCCGCCAGCACGAACACCTTCGACGACCACTCGTCGGCCAGCGTGCGCTGCCACTCCCCCATCTGCAGCCGCGCACGAGCGAGCGCGTCCGCGTCGCGCACGGGGACGACCAGGAACGGGGTGCCGGCCGAGACGAACGTCGGCCCCAGGGTCGCGTGGTCGAGGTCGTCTTCGGAGAGGCCCAGCATCGCCGCGAGTGCGGGCGCGCGCGGTGGCCGGGGCCCGAGTTCGGTCGGCAGGGCCTCGAGCCGCGCGAAGCGCGCCGCGCCCCCGCTCCAGCGCAGCGTCACGGGGATCGGCCCGACGTTCTCCTCGAGCACGATCCCGGTTTCGCCGTCGGATTGCGGCGGTGGCACGGCACCGAGCGACGCGAGCAGGATCGCCGTCCCGATCGTCGGGTGTCCGGCGAACGGCAACTCGGCCCCGGGCGTGAAGATCCGCAACTTGGCGAGGCCGCCGGCCTCCGGCGGCCGCACGAACACGGTCTCCGACAGGTTCAGCTCGCGCGCGATCGCCTGCATCTGCTCGTTCGTCAGCGGAGGCGCCTGCGGAAAGACCGCGAGCGGGTTGCCGGTGAAGGGGCGGTCCGTGAAGACGTCGAGGGTGTGGAAGGCGAGTCGCATCAGCCTCCGAGGATCGCGAAGGCGCGCACGGTGAAGGTGCCGAGCCCGCGCATCGGCGGCGGCACCGCGAAGAAGCGGAAGCCCTCGCGGGGCAGTGCCTCGAGCCCGGCCAGGTGCTCGCAGACGGGGATGCCGGCGTCGAGCAGCGCGGTGTGCGCCGGGCGCCGCAGGTCCGCGGTGTCGTCGATGTTGAAGGAGTCGATGCCGACCAGCGCGGCGCCGGCCGCGACCAGCGCCTGCGCCGCGTCTTCGGCGACGAACGGGTGGCCAAGGGCGTAGGCGTCGGTCGCGAAGTGGCGCGACCAGCCGGTGCGGAACAGCACGGCACGGCCGCGCAGGTCGCGGCCCGCGAGCGCTGCCGCAGTGATGGCGCGGGCGTCGACCCCTGCATCGATGACCACGCCCGGCAGGTTCGCGACGCTTTCGAGCGGCAGCGCCGCCACGTCAGGCCGGCCTTCGAATCGGTGCGCGGGCGCGTCCACGTAGGTGCCTGTGTTGGCGATCATCTCGATGCGCCCGATGTGGAACGTGGTCCCGGGGGCATAGCGCCCCCGGGATTCCGCGTAGCCGAGGTACTCGCTCACCTTCGGCGCGGGCAGGCCGCGGTAGGTGACGAGGCCGTCGTGGACGACGTGCGACAGGTCGACGAGCCGGCTCACCAGCCCCGGCCCTGCAGCCGCTCGTTCTCCGGGATCGAGCCGATCTCCAGGCCCTTCATCGGCTCGCCCAGGTCCTTCGAGACCTCGAGCACGATCTTCGCGTCCTGCCAGTGGGTGGTCGCGCGCACGATCGCCTTCGCCACCTTGGCCGGGTTCTGCGACTTGAAGATGCCGGAGCCGACGAAGTTGGCCTCGGCGCCCAGCGCCCGCATCAGCGCCGCGTCGGCCGGGGTGGCGATGCCGCCCGCCGAGAAGTTCGGCACCGGCAGCTTGCCGTCGCGGGCCACCATGCGCACCAGCTCGTAGGGGGCGCCGAGGTTCTTGGCCTCGGTCATCAGCTCCTCGGGGCCGAGGATCGTCAGCCGCTTGATGCCGGCCATCAGCGCGCGCATGTGGCGCACCGCCTCGACGACGTTGCCGGTGCCGGCCTCGCCCTTGGTGCGGATCATCGCGGCGCCTTCGCCGATCCGGCGCAGCGCCTCGCCCAGGTTGCGGCACCCGCACACGAACGGCACCGTGAAGGCGTGCTTGTCGACGTGGAACTCCTCGTCGGCCGGGGTCAGCACCTCGGACTCGTCGATGTAGTCGACGCCCATCGCCTCCAGCACGCGGGCCTCGGTGAAGTGGCCGATCCGGCACTTCGCCATCACCGGGATCGAGACCGTCTCCATGATCTGCTCGATGATCCGCGGGTCGGTCATGCGGGCCACGCCGCCGTCCTTGCGGATGTCGGAAGGCACGCGCTCGAGTGCCATCACCGCGCACGCGCCCGCGTCTTCCGCGATCCGCGCCTGCTCGGCGTTGGTCACGTCCATGATCACGCCGCCCTTGAGCATCTCCGCCAGGCCCGTCTTGAGCCGCAGCGTGCCGATCGAGTCCGTCATTTCCGTCTCTCCTCCGTCAATCGTTCAGTCGTGCAGGCCGGGACGAACCCGCCGTCTTGGTGCGAGATTGTGCAACGCGACGCCGCCCAGGATCAGGGCGGCGCCCAGGATTTCTTTCAGCCCGACGCCTTCGCCGAGCACGGCAGCGGCCAGGCCCAGGGTCACGATCACCTCGAACGAGCTGGCGACGGCGGCGCGGCCGGGGCCGATCAGCGCAACGCCGGCCAGGAACGTCTGAAGCGCGACGACCGTGCAGACGAGGCCGACGGCGGCGATCGACAGCCACGCCGAGACCGGCAGCGCGACCAGCAGCTCGCCCTTGAACAACGCCTCCAGCCCGAAGATCGCGGCCGCGGCCTGGGCGACGTGCCGCGAGGCGGCCTCGGTCGACACGCCCTGCGCGAAGTGGCCCGAGAGCACGATGTAGATCGAGTAGATCGAGGCCGAGCCGAACGCCATGCCGATGCCCAGCCACGAGCCGCCGCTGGCGGCCCCGGCGAACGCCGCCAGGCCGCACCCGGCGAAGGCCATCGCGCCAGCAAAAAGGCTGCGCGCGCGCAGCGCCTCCTGGCCCGCCGCGGCCGATAGCAGGGTGACGATCACCGGGTAGGTGTAGAGCACGAGCGAGAGCAGCGACGCCGGCACCGTCTGCAGCGCGGTGAAGTAGCAGTAGGCGTTGCCGACGAAGATGGCCCCGAGCCCCCACAGCACGAACCGCTTGCGCAGCGGCAGCGCCTCGCCGCCGCGCGGCGCCAGCAGCACGAACAGCGCGGCGGCCATCAGGAAGCGCCAGCCGAGCAGCGTCTCGCGCGAGGCGCCGCCCGCGTAGGCCCACTTGGCGAGGATCGGCATCGCGCCGTAGGCGACGGCCGAGATCAGCACCAGGCCCAGCCCGCGCTTCTCGGCGGGGCTCAGGTGCGAGGTGGCGGCGCGGGTCGCCCGCGCGGCGAGCGTCGCGGCGGTCACGTCGTCTTCTCCAGTTCCCGTCCGATGTCGAGGCAGGCGTCCACCAGGATGCGGAAGTCGTCGCGGCGGCTGCGGTGGTTGGTGATCGCCGCCCGCACCGCGTAGCTCCCCCGTACCAGCGTACCCGAGGGCGCCGCGATCCCGCTCTCGTGCAGGCGCACGACCAGCTCGCGGTTGAGGGCGTCGAGCGCGGCGGGCTCGGACAACCCGCCGCGATAACGGAAGCAGACGACGTTGAGCGGCACCGGCGCGACACGCTCGAGAGCCGGCTGCGCGTCGACCAGGGCGGCCAGGTGGCGCGCCTGGGCGACGTTCTGCGCGACCAGCCGGCCCAGCTTCGCGAAGCCGTGCTCCTTGAGCATCATCCACAGCTTCAGCGAGCGGAAGTTGCGGGAGAGCTGCACGCCCATGTCCGAGAACTTCTCGCGCCGCGCGACCAGCCCGCCGCGGGCCGCGGCCAGGTAGTCGGCCGCCGCCGCGAACGCCGCACGGTGTTCGTCCGCCTGGCGCACGAGCACGCAGCCGACCTCGAGCGGCGCGTAGGCCCACTTGTGGAGGTCGAAGGCCAGCGAGTCGGCGCGCTCGATCCCGGCGACCCGCGGGCGCAGCTCCGGCGACAGCGCGGCCATCGCGCCGAACGCGCCGTCGACGTGCAGCCACAGCCCCTCGCGCGCGCAGAGGTCGGCCAGCGCGTGCAGCGGGTCGACGGCGCCGGTGTTGACGGTGCCGGCGTTGGCGATCACGGCCAGCGGGCGGCGGCCCGCCGCGCGGTCGGCCTCGATCGCGGTCGCGAGCGCGCCGGTGTCGATCCGGAAATCGCCGTCGACCGCGACCTTGCGCAGGTGCTCGCGGCCGAGGCCGAGCAGCTCGACGGCCTTGGCGACCGAGTTGTGGGTCTCGCTCGAGGCGTAGAGCGTGAAGATGGTGCCGCCGACGCCGTGGGCGCGCACGTCGTGGCCCGCGCGCGCGTTGCGGGCGACGGCCAGGCCGACCAGGTTGGCCATCGAGCCGCCGCTGACGAGCAGGCCTGACGCGGTCTCGGGGAAGCCCATCGCCTCGACGAACCAGCGCGTGACCTGCTCTTCGACGAGCGAAGGCGCGTCGTCGAAGATCGAGACCGACGAGTTCATGCCCGCCGCCAGCAGGTCGGCGAGCGCGCCGGTCACCGTGCCGGTGCCCATCACCCAGCCCCAGAAGCGCGGGTGGATGTTGCCGGTCGGGTACGGGCGCACGCGGCTGCGGAACTCCTCGTAGACGTGCTCGAGCGGCTGGCCGTGGACCGGCAGCGGCTCGCGCAGCGCGGCGCGCACGGGGTCGGGCACCCGCTGCCACACCGGGCGCTGCCGCACGGTGGAGAGCTGCTCGACGAGGTCGTCGACCATGCGATGGCCCAGGCGACGCACGGCCTCCCAGTCCTGCGGATCGAGCGTCTCTTCGACGGCCGACGTCGGGTTTCCCACGATGTTCACGGCGACTCCCCTTGCCCCGCCCGAACGATTGAACCGAGACAATCAACCGTCATTGTCTCGATCTTTCGCCAAGATAGTCTTGACTCAATCGTGATGCAACCCCTATATTGTCACCGTGACAATCTGGACGCCAAACCTCGACGGACGGACGGGACCCAAGTACCTGGCGTTGGCCGACGCGCTTTCGGAGGACGTCCTCTCCGGCCACCTCGCGCACGGGACGCGGCTACCCACCCATCGCGAGCTGGCCGAGCGGCTCGGCGTCACCGTCGGCACCGTGAGCCGCGCGTACGCCGAGGCCGAGCGCCGCGGGTTCGTGTCCGGCGAGGTCGGCCGCGGCACCTTCGCGCGCGGGCCGCTGGCCGACGCGGCGCCGGCCGCCGTGTCGCGCGGCGCCTCGACGGCAGTCGCGCTCGACGACGAGATCGCGGAGCTGAGCCTCAACGTGCCGCCGCGCGACCACCGCGGCGACGCGCTGGCGGCGACGCTGCAGGCACTCGCCCGCGACCCGGGGACCGCGGAGCTGATGGAGTACCCGCCCGACGGCGGCCACGCTCGGCATCGCGCGGCGGGCGCCCTGTGGATCACCCGCTCCGGGTATCCCGTGAGCGCGAACGACGTCTACGTCGTCAACGGCTGCCAGCACGGGATGGCGGCCGCGTTCCACGCGCTGCTCAAGCCCGGCGACGTGATGTTGACGGAGGAGGTCACGTATCCCGGCCTCAAGGCGGTGGCGGCGGCCTTCCACCTGCGGCTGCACGGCGTGGCGATGGATGCCGAGGGCCTGCGCCCCGACGCGCTGGAGGCGGCCTGCGCCGAGAAGCAGCCGCGCGCGATCTACTGCGTGCCCACCCTGCAGAACCCGACGACGGCGACGATGTCGAAGCGGCGCCGGCTGGAGATCGCCGAGATCGCGCGCCGCCACGGCGCCGTGATCGTCGAGGACGACGTGCACGGCCGGCTGCTGCCCGAGCCACCCGCGCCGATCGCGGCGCTGGCCCCCGACGTCACCTGCTACGTGACCTCGACCTCGAAGGGGCTGGCGCCCGGCCTGCGGATCGGCTTCCTGGTGCCGCCCGCGCCGCTCGCCCACCGCTTCGCGGAGCTCGTCCGCACCAGCACCTGGATGGCGGCGCCGCTGATGGCGGAGATCGCCGCCCGCTGGCTGACCGACGGCACGGCGGAGAAGCTGCTCGCCGCCAAGCGCGCGGAGGTCGCCGCCCGCCAGCAGCGCGCGGCGGCGGCCTTCGCGGGCCTGCGTTACGCGGCGAGCCCGGCGTCCTTCCACCTCTGGCTGCAGCTTCCCGAGCCGTGGCGCGCGGACGCGGTGGTCGCCCACGCCAGCCGGCGCGGCGTGCGCCTGACCCCGACCGAGGCCTTCGTCGTCGGCCGCGCGCCGACGCCGCACGCGATCCGCCTCTGCCTCGGCGCGGCCCGCGACCGCGACCAGCTCGACCGCGCGCTGCGCGTGATCGCGGAGATCCTGGAGGGCCCGGCGGACGCCAGCAGCGTCGTGGCCTGATTGGCGACCACATCGTCGCTACCGTTCCGGGGCGCGCCCCCTGGAACCACGCATCGCCTGGAGGCGCGTTCGTAGCCCCAACTCGCCCAGCTTCGCCTGCATCGCGGGGGTGCGCACCAGGGCGTCGAAGATCTTCGGTTCGCAGAACCGCGGATTGCCGAGCCAGGCCAGCAGCCAACGCTGCCGCTCGGCATGGGCCATCCGCTGAATCTCCCGCCTCAGGCCGTCCACGTCGCGGGGCTCCAGCGTCGTCAGGCGGCCACGATGGTGGGCAATGCGCTCGAGGCACCAACGGTGCTCTTCTGCGCGCTCCGCGTGGAACTCGTTGGCGATCCAGTACACGTTCCTCCTGATCGCCGGCGACCAGTCTCGAGGGGGCTGGAGCCGCATCAGGAAGTCGACGGCGTCAGGATCGGTCACGTCGGCGTAGAGCGTCGCGAAATCGTCGACCGTTGGGTCGGGCTTCAGGATCTTCAGGAGCTTGCCCTGGCCCTGGCTGACGGCAACCTCCACGGCGGTATGAGTGTCGTCATCCTCGTCGCTGGTGCCGGGGCTCTTCCACTCGAGGAGGGGAACCCGCTGATGAGGGTCCGCACCGGCCCACACCAGGAGGTGCGCCGCACGCGCCTTTCGATTCCACACGACTTGCACAAGAGCCAATGCCAGCGCCCGCGCGACCCGGGGATCTTCCTTGTGCCGCTTCGCCCAACCGCAAGCGGGCTTGCTGGTCGGAGAAGCCAGGTACCCCGCGAGTTGGTCGTCCGCCGTGATGTCGAGGCCCGCGTTCCAGAACCGATCGATCAGTTCGATGTCGTTCGTCTCCAGCACCGCGTGGACATCGGCCCGGGCGGGGTCGGCCCCCCACTTCAGCAGCAACTCGAGCATCGCCCGTGAGCGCAGCCTGAGAGCCCGGCCGATGGGCTCCTCGACCTCCAGGTCCGGCCTGTAGCCGTTGCAGAGCAGCAGCAGCGCGAGGTCGTGCTGTTTCGACTCCATCGCGACGGCGAGAGGCGAGTCGAACTGCCGCCGGCCCTTGACGTAGTACCGCGTGGCCTGGATCGGCCGCCCCGCGGCGATCCAGCGTTCGACGGCGTAGATCTCGCCTCGTTGGCACAGCCTCACGAGAGTCTCGATCTCGGACGGATCGTCGGCTGGCGGTCTCGGCGTGGCCGGAGGCGAGGGCGCCTCACGCGGGTCGACCCAGGCGGCGGGCGCGCTGCGCTCGCAGGCCTCTTCGGGCTGCGCCGGCATAAGCGGAGGGTACACCCGCTACCCTTGGTCATGCCCTACGACGACGTCACCTTCACGCGCGAAAAGCTGTACGAAGAAGTGTGGGCCCGACCCGTAATCCAGGTGGCGAAGGATGTCGGCGTCTCGGATGTCGCCCTGGCCAAGATCTGTCGGAAGCTCGGCGTACCGGTGCCGCCGCGGGGGTACTGGGCGCGAGTCGCGGCGGGTTACCCTCGCAAGCGGCGCCCGCTTCCGCCCGCGCCGGCCAATGCGCCTCGGGTCGAAGTTCGCGCGGTGGATGCCCCGTCCTCGGGCTCCTCGTACGCGAGGCCTGACACGCCGCCGGACCGCTGGTGGCAGACGGTCACCGTCGTCGAGGCCACTGCCGTGGAGTTCAGCCTCGCCGAGGATCACGAGACCATCACCGTCCAGCCTCCACCCCCTGACGGCCTGCGGCAGACCCAGTCGTGGCTGCTGCCGCGTCCGGTCAAAGAGCGGATCCCGAACGGGCGGCTGATCCTCGCGATCCATGATTCGCTGTACACGCCACGCCAGACCTGCGGCGACACGAAGCGTCAACCGCTGGAAGCCCGATTGGGCACGTTCATCCTCATGCTGGAGGCGATGGCCGCTGCTGTTCGAGCGGAGGCGATCGAAGCCGCGCGCAGAAGGGAGGAATGGCGCAGGGAGGAGGAGCGCCGGCGCCTTGCCGAAGAGCGTCGGCGTCGGGAAGAGGCCCTCGTCAAGGACCTCGACCGGCGGCTCGACCTGTGGGTCACAGCGGCGCGCTACCGCGAGTTCGCCGAAGCAGTGCTGGCCCAGACGTCGGGAGACACCCATCTGGCCAGTCGAGCACGCTGGGTCGCCTGGGCTCGCGCCTATGCGAACCGCGTGGAGCAGGCGGCTGTGCGTGACGTCCCGGACCCCAGGTCCGACGCTGACTCCTCGTCGTCCGAGTGATCGACCGAGAGCCCCGTCTCCTCGCCTGCGCTGCGCTGGTGCAGAATCCGGTGATCCGCGGTTCACGCCTCGAGGGAGACCTTGGCGATCAAGAAATCCGATCTTTATTCGTCGCTCTGGGCGTCGTGCGATGAGCTGCGTGGCGGCATGGATGCCAGCCAGTACAAGGACTACGTCCTGTTCATGCTGTTCATCAAGTACGTCAGCGACAAGTACGGGAACAGCGATGCGTTCGCGCCGGCGGTGGTCATCCCCAAGGGAGCCAGCTTCGCCGACATGGTCGCGCTCAAGGGCAAGAGCGACATCGGGGACCGGATCAACACCCGGATCATCCAGCCGCTGATCGACGCCAACGAAAGGCTGGCGCGCAGCGACTTCCCCGACTTCAACGACCCCAACAAGCTGGGCGAGGGCCAGGCGATGGTCGACCGCCTGACCAACCTGATCGGGATCTTCCAGAAGCCCGAGCTCGACTTCTCGCAGAACCGGGCCGAGCACGACGACATCCTGGGCGACGCCTACGAGTACCTGATGCGGCACTTCGCCACGGAGAGTGGCAAGAGCAAAGGGCAGTTCTACACCCCGGCCGAAGTCAGTCGCGTGATGGCGAAGGCGATCGGCATCTCCCCGAAGAACACCAAGGCCTCGACCACCGCGTACGACCCGACATGCGGCTCGGGATCGCTCTTGCTGAAGGTCGCCGCCGAGGCCGGCAAGCACATCACGCTCGAGGGACAGGAGCGGGATGTGACGACGGCGGGTCTGGCCCGCATGAACATGATCCTCCACGACTTCCCGACCGCGAACATCGTGAACGGGAACACGCTGGCGGCGCCGAAGTTCAAGGACGGCGAGAACCTCCGCACGTACGACTACGTCGTCGCTAACCCGCCGTTCTCCGACAAGACCTGGAGCACTGGCCTGACGCCAGCGGCCGATCCCTTCCAGCGATTCACGTGGGGCGAGCCTCCGAAGAAGCAGGGCGACTACGCCTACCTGCTTCACATCGTGCGCTCCATGAAGAGCACCGGGAAGGCCGCCTGCATCCTGCCCCACGGCGTGCTCTTCCGCGGCAACGCGGAGGCCACGATCCGGCAGAATCTCGTCCGGTCCGGCGTCCTCAAGGGGATCATCGGCCTGCCGCCGAACCTCTTCTACGGCACCGGCATCCCCGCCTGCATCGTGGTCCTCGACAAGGAGAACGCCGCGGGCCGCAAGGGCGTCTTCATGATCGACGCCTCACGCGGCTTTCGGAAGGACGGCCCCAAGAACCGGCTGCGCGAGCAGGACATCCACCGGATCGTCGACACCTTCACGCGCCAGGTGGACGTGCCCGGCTACGCCCGGATGGTGCCGCTGGCCGAGATCGCCGACACGAAGAACGACTACAACCTCAACCTGCCGCGCTACATCGACAGCAGCGAGCCCGAGGACCTGCACGACATCGAGGCGCACCTCCGCGGCGGCATCCCCGAGCGCGATCTGGACGCGCTGGCCGACTACTGGCGGGTGCTCCCCGGCGTCCGAACGGCCCTGTTCGAGTCGGACCGGCCCGGCTACGCGCGGCTGAAGGTGCCCCTGACCGAGGTTCGATCCGCGATCCTCGGGCACGCCGAGTTCGTAACCTTCCAGCAGTCGGTGACCAAGCTCTTCGCGAAGTGGCGGAAGGCGGCCACGAAGCAGCTCAGGGCCTTCGGCAAGGACGGGCACCCCAAGGCACTGATCGAGCACGTCGCCGAGGATCTGCTCGCCACGTTCCGCGAAGCGCCGCTGCTCGACGCCTACGACGTCTACCAGCACCTGATGGACTACTGGGCGGCGACCATGCAGGACGACGCCTACCAGATCGCGGCCGACGGGTGGATCGCCCGGACGTCCCGCATCCTGGAGACCGACAAGAAGGGCAAGCAGAAGGACAAGGGCTGGACCTGCGACCTGATCCCAAAGCCGCTGGTCGTGGCGCGGTACTTCGCCACCGAACAGGCGTCGATCGAAGCGCTGCAGGCAGAACTCGAATCCGTCACCGCAGCTCGCCTCGAGCTGGAGGAGGAACACGGCGGCGAGGGAGGATTCCTCGGCGCCCTCGACAAGATCGCCAAGGCCGAGGTGAAGGCACGACTCGGCGAGATCGACGGCGACCTGGAGGCGCGGGAGGAGGAGGCCGTCCTCGAGCGCTGGTTGGAGTTCTCGGACAATGAGGAGCTGCTCAAGCGCACGGCCAAGGATCAGGACGCGGCGCTCGACCTGCAGGCTTACGACAAGTACCCCACACTCAGCGAGCGGGAGATCCACGCCCTGGTTGTGGACGACAAGTGGATGACCCATTTTGCGGCCACGGTGGGAAGCGAGATGGAGCGCGTATCTCGAACCTTGACCGGCCGCATCAGCGAGCTAGCAGAACGTTACGAGACGCCTCTACCGCACCTTGTGGAGGACGTGAAGAGGCTGGCCGCGCTCGTGGATGGGCATCTGGCGAGCGTCGGAGCCGCGTCCTCTAAGGTGGGCGCTCCCGGAACCTGGGTCGAGCGGCGACTAGGAGAGCTGCTCCAATTCAGCGGGGGTTACTCCGCCTCTCGCGACCAACTTTCAAGCGAAGGCCATTGCTACCTTCACTACGGTGACATTCACGGCTCCACGCGGGCCCACATTGACGTCGACGCCGACTACAAAGACATCCCAAAGCTCGATGTGCCTCTGAAGCAAGTCTCGCCCGATTCTCTCCTCAGGGACGGGGATATCGTCTTCGTGGATGCCTCGGAGGATACGGAAGGAACGAGCAAGCACGTGGTGGTGGTCAACAAGAGCAACCGCCCATTCATTGCGGGCTTGCACACGATAGTCGCCAAGCCGAGGACCCCGGAGCTCACGCACGAGTACCGGCGCTACTGCTTCAAGACTGCTGCGATCCGTCGCCAGTTCCACTTCTACGCCGTCGGGACGAAGGTCTCAGGCATCAGCAAGTCGAACATCTCGAAGTTGACCTTGCCAGTTCCACCGCGAGCCGAGCAGGAGGCCATCGCCGCCGTCCTCTCCGACATGGATGCCGAGTTGGAGGCGCTGGAGGCGCGGCTCCGGAAGACCCGCGACCTCAAGCAGGCGATGATGCAGGAACTGCTCACCGGCCGGACACGCCTGATATGAGGGAGAGCCAGCACACGGAATGGAAGGAGTCCTGGCGGGACGAGCACCTGCGCTCGCTCTGTGGGTTCGCCAACGCCGAGGGCGGTGTGCTGGTCATCGGGCGCGACGACAGGGGTCGGGTCGTCGGCATTCCGGACGCGCGAAGGCTGCTCGTGGAACTCCCCAACAAGGTCCGCGACCTGCTCGGCATCATGGTCGACGTCAACGTGCGGACGCAGCGAGGCCTCGAGTACCTCGAGATCGTGACGCCCGCCTACCCCTCGCCCATCAGCTACCGCGGTCACTACTACCAGCGCAGCGGCAGCACTCTGCAAGAGCTGAAGGGCGCTGCGCTGGACCGCTTCCTGCTTCGCCGCCAGGGACGGAACTGGGACGGAGTCGCCGTGCCGGGGGTCGTGCCTCGCAGCCTGTCGAAGGGAGCGGTCGACGCCTTTCGCGCACGGGCCCGAGACAGCCAGCGCGTGGATCTCGCCGACCTGCGCGAGTCCACCGCGGGCCTGATGGAGAAGCTCCACCTCTGGGACGGCACGCATCTCAAGCGCGCGGCGGTCCTGGCGTTCCACCCGAGCCCCGAGCGTTTCTTCACCGGCGCGTTCGTCAAGGTCGGATTCTTCCTGTCCGACGACGACCTGCGCTACCAGGACGAGGTCCGCGGCGCCCTGGTCGATCAGGTGGAACGGACTCTCGAAGTGGTACGAACGAAGTACCTGAAGGCGGCGATCACGTACCAGGGCCTCCAGCGCGTCGAGATCTACCCGGTGCCCGAGCCGGCGCTTCGCGAGGCCGTGCTGAACGCCCTCCTCCACAAGGACTACGCCTCCGGCGTGCCGGTACAGATTAGCGTGTACGACGACCGGCTGATGATCTGGAATCCCGGGCAGCTTCCGCCGTCGTGGACGGTCGAGAAGCTGAAGAGGAAGCACGCCTCGCACCCGTTCAACCCGGACCTCGCCAACGTGTTCTTCCGGGCCGGAGAGATCGAAGCCTGGGGCCGCGGGATCGAGCGGATGTGCGCAGCCTGCCGCGCTGCGGGATTCCCGGAGCCTCTGCTGGCCGCAGACGAATCCGGGCTCTGGGTGACGTTCGTCTTCGCCGAGGCCTACCGGAATTTGCTCGAGGGCAAGGGGGCGGCGGATCGCCGCACCCCGGAAGTCACCCCGGAAGTCACCCCGGAAGTCACCCCGGAAGTCGCGTTGCTCCGCGCGCTCTCCCGGCCCCTCACGCGTCGTGCCCTGCAAGAGGCACTGGGCCTCCGCGACGACGACCACTTCCGGGAGACGTACCTGAAGCCGGCCCTCGACAGCGCGCTGGTCGAGATGACGATCCCGGACAAGCCCCGAAGCCGGCTCCAGAAGTACCGGCTCACGTCTCTGGGCCGGCAGCGGTTGCTCGCCGCGACCAGAGCAAGGCCGCGGTGACGGGCCGGCCCCGAACGGAGCGCCGCACCCAGGACCGCGTGGTGGCCCTGTTCACCGACCCGGCGCGGGCCGACGGCCTCGGCTACCGCTACCTCGGCGACTGGAGCGCGAGGGAGCACAACCGCGCGATCGAGGCGGACCTACTGCGCGCCAACCTTGCGGCGCGTGGCTACTCGACAGCCCAGATCTCGGCGGCGCTGCACAAGCTGGAGACGGCCGCCGACGCCACCGGAGTCACTCTCTACCAGGCCAGCCTCCGCACCTACCAGTGGCTGCGGTACGGCGTCCCGGTGCAGGTCGCGGCCGGTCAGGCGCACGAGACTGTGCACCTGATCGACTGGGAGCACCCCGAGCGCAACGACTTCGCGCTGGCGGAGGAAGTGACGCTCAAGGGCGGGTACGAACGCCGGCCGGACCTGGTGCTGTACCTCAACGGCCTCGCGATCGCCGTCATCGAACTCAAGCGCAGCTCGGTCGACGTGGCCGACGGCGTGCGCCAACTCGTCACCAACCAGGAGGAGATCTTCAACAAGGGCTTCTTCACGACGGTCCAGCTCCTGCTGGCCGGCAGCGACTCGCAAGGGCTGCGCTACGGCACCACGGGAACGCCCGAGCAGTTCTTCGTGCAGTGGAAGGACGAGGCCGGCGCGGGCGGTCCGGCGACGGAGCCCGGCGCCCTGCTCGATCGCCCGCTGGCGCAGCTCTGCAACAAGGGCCGGTTGCTGGACCTGATCCGAAACTTCATCCTGTTCGATGCCGGCCTGAAGAAGGTCCCGCGGCCCCACCAGTTCTTCGCCATCAAGGCGGCCCAGGAACGCATCGCACGCCGCGAAGGGGGCGTCATCTGGCACACCCAGGGCAGCGGCAAGAGCCTCCTCATGGTGCTGCTCGCGAAGTGGCTCCTCGAGCACGACCCCGACGCCCGCATCCTGGTGGTCACCGACCGCGACGAGCTGGACAAGCAGATCGAGGGAGTGATGAAGAACGCCGGGGTGATCGGGGCCGACTCGCCTCCGCCGCGCATCACCTCGCGCGCGGAGTTCGTGCAGAAGCTCGGTGCGGCCACGCCGCGGCTGCTGTGCGCCCTGGTTCACAAGTTCGACCCGGCCGACCTGAACGGACCGCCTCCGCCGGTGCAAGGCGACTTCCACGTGTTCGTGGACGAGTGCCACCGCACGCAGGGCGGGGACATGAACCGCCAGATGAAACGCTGGCTGGCCAGCGCCCTGTTCATCGGGTTCACCGGAACGCCTCTCCTGCGCCGCGACAAGCCGATGACGCGCGACGTCTTCGGCACCCTGATCCACACCTACAAGTTCCACGAGGGCGTGGCGGACGGCGTGATCCTCGATCTCAAGTACGAAGCGCGCGACGTGCCCCAGCGGCTGACGTCGCGTCAGAAGATCGACGAGTGGTTCGAGCGCAAGACCCGGGGGCTGAACAACTTCCAGAAGGCCGTCCTGCGCCGGCGCTGGGCGACGATGGAAGAGCTGATGAGCGCGGGCGAACGCAAGCAGCGGATCATCGCCAGCATCATCGAGGACTTCGGCCTCAAGCCGCGGCTGAACAACGACCGGGGCACTGCCATCCTCGTGGCGGGGTCGATCTACGACGCCTGCCACTACTATCGGCTCTTCCAGAACACGGCGTTCGGGCCGTACTGCGGCATCGTCACTTCCTACGAACCGGACCCGGCCCTGGTTTCGCGCGAGCCGGGCAACAGCGACGAGCGATACAAGTTCGACACCTACAAGCAGCACGTCCTCGCGTACGGGCAGACCACCAGGCAGTACGAGGACGAGGTCAAACGCCGGTTCATCGAGGAGCCGGCCAACCTCAAGCTGCTGATCGTCGTGAGCAAGCTGCTGACCGGCTTCGACGCGCCGAGTTGCACCTACATCTACCTCGACAACGAGCTCCACGATCACAACCTGTTCCAGGCCATCTGCCGCACCAACCGGCTCGACGGCGACGACAAGGACTACGGGTACATCGTCGATTTCAAAGAGCTGTTCGCGGACGTCCAGCAGGCGATCGCGGTCTACAGCTCGGACGAGCTGGATGTCGATTCGGGCTCGGGCGGGGACAATAACGTCCGCCTCAAGGGCTGGCTCGTCGAGGGCCGGAAGAGGCTCGAGGAGGCCCGAGAGGCCCTCCGGCACCTGTGCGAGCCCGTCACGCCCCCGCGCGAGGTCGAGCACTACCTGCGCTACTTCTGCGGCGACGCGGCTGACCCCAATGCGCTCGGCGACACCGAGCCGCTCCGCGTCGCGTTCTACAAGGCGACAGCCACCCTCGCGCGCGCCTACTCCAACGTGGCGGCCGATCTCGTCGAGGCGGGGTACTCCGAGACACAGGCCCAGGGGATCAGGGAAGAGGTGGCTCTGTACGCGGACCTGCGGGCGGCCATCAAGAAGCACTCGGGCGAGGAACTGGACGTGAAGCCCTACGAGGCGGACATGCGCCACCTCCTGAACACCTACGTCCAGGCAGATGCGGCCAACGAACTCGGGTCACTGCGCGACCTGTCGCTGACCGAGCTGATCGTCGAGACGGGAATCCACGACGCGATCGCCCGAAAGCTGAACCAGAAGGGAAAGCTGTCCCAGAACGCGGTCGCCGAAGGGATCATCAACAACGTTCGCAAGGTGATCGTCCGCGACCAGCTCACCGATCCGCGGTTCTACAAGCAGATGTCGCTGCTGCTCGACGATCTGATCCGGCAGAGCCGGGACGACGCGGCGGCCTATGAGAAGTTCCTGCGCGACGCGGAAGCGCTGGTCCGGCGACTCGTCGCACGGCAGCCCGAGGCCGGCGTGCCGGCGGCCCTCCACGGAAAGCGCGATGCGACCATCATCTACACGAACCTGCCGGAGATTCTGGCCGCCGGGCTGCCGGGCACCGCCGTCGCCGAACCGGCGGCCGACGGAAACGAGAAACGCCTCGAACTGGCGCTGGCGATCGATCAGGCGATGCGAGAGCGGGCCCCGGCGGGCTGGAGAGGCGACCAGGCCCGCGAGGCCCAGGTTCTCAACGCGCTCTATCCGCTGCTCGACCGGAACCGTGAGGCGACCCAGCGGCTCTTCGAGCTGGTCAAGAACCTGCCCGGCTACGAATGATCGAGACGTTCCGGGTCGGCGACATCGTCGTCACCCTCACCCGCAAGGACGTCAAGCACGTGCACCTGTCGGTGCATCCGCCGAACGGCCGGGTCACGCTGGTGGCTCCCGTGGCGACGCGCCTGGCCGTCGCGCGGGCCTATGCGATCTCCCGCCTCGGGTGGATCCGCAAGCAGCAGGCGGCCTTGCGCGGCCAGGCACGGGAGGCGCCTCGTCAGTTCGTGACCCGCGAGAGCCACTACGTCTGGGGCAAGCGCTACCTGCTGCGCGTGGAAGAAGTCGACCAGAAGCCCTCGGTCGTCCTCGATCACCGCCGAATCACACTGCGGGTGCGTCCCGGCAGCGACCGCGACCGGCGCGCGGCCGTGATGCACCAATGGCACCGCGCGCTGCTCCACCAGGCTGTCCCGCGCCTGATCGAGAAGTGGGAACGTCGTCTGGGTGTCCGGGTGGCTGCCTACTTCCTGCAACGCATGAAGACTCGGTGGGGTGGCTGCAATCCGCGGGCTGGCCATATCCGTCTCAACACGGAGCTGGTCAGGAAACCGAAGGACCTGCTGGAGTACGTGATCGTGCACGAGTTGACGCACCTGCTCGCGCCGACCCACAGCGAGGAGTTCGTGGCCCTGCTGGACCGCCACTACCCCGCCTGGCGAGACGCCCGCGCCGAACTCAACGCCCTCCCGCTCGCGGCCGAGGACTGGTAACCCACCTCCAGCCCGGCCGCGCCAGCTTCAGCTCTCGTCGTCTTCCGGGTCCCCGTTCTCGTCCTCCGCATCGATGCCGAGGTTCTCCATGTAGGAACGGCGCACCTCTTGCAGTGATCGCCGCGGCGACTCGCTGACGAGAAAGAACCACCAGCCGGGGACGGCCCGGCCCTTGATGGCCTTTGCGGCGGCGCTGGGCGAATCGAAGACGGCGCCACCCACCTCGATCTGCCCCGTGGACAGCAGCGTGGCCACCTTGTTCGCGTGCTGCTTCGTCCTCGGGACCAGCGGCATCCCGGCGGAGAGCAGGCCAGCGCTGATGAGGTCGGCGACGTCGACCTTGCGATGAGTGGACTTGTTCGGAAGAGCGACCACGGCCTTGTGGCCCTTGGGAACCGGCCAGATCTCCAGGATGGCCTCGATGATCTCCGCGTTCCGCTTTCGAATGGCATCCTCATTCCACTGCTGGGGAGCCCCATCCAGCAGCCGCTTGTTGAGGTGCAGGACGTCGTGCTTGTGGAGCAGAGCTCTCTTGCCTTGCCTTCCGAGCCAGGGGGCGTTCGAGAGTTTCGGGTTGAGGCGGGAGGTCAAGAGTGTCAGGTTGCCGAGGGTATGGATCTCCGCCTCACGTTCGGCCTCGGCGCGCGCCCCCTTGGCGCCCGGCCAGTGGGTGGCCCACTTGCGCGGCATCACGTGCTCGATCGTGTAGGACGCTCGTGGCACGCGCTGGCCGCCCAGGCCGGTCTTCTCTCCAACCCAGCCCCGCAGGTGATCCTCGATCGCCTCGAGGACCATGCGAAGCCTGCCGCGCCCGATCCGACGGTAGATGGGCAGGGTTCGCAATTCGGTCGTGAGTTCGTCGTCGTCGGGCCAGTACCCGCTGGCGCTTGTCTGGGTGGCCAGTAACGACTCCAGGACATCACCTGCCCGATCCCGAGCAGAGTCGGGGAGCTTCTTGATGAGCTCCGGGATGATCTGGTTGTAGTTCTTCGTCGTCGCCCTGACGAGCATGCGACGCACCATCCAGCTCTCGAGGACGGCGAACGCCTTCGTCAGTTGCGGCGCTGCGACGACAGGCCGTTCAGGGTCGAGCAAGTGCAGGACGAGTGGCTTGATGACCTCGCTCTCGAGCACGCTCGTGCGGTAGGCGAACAGCCCCTGACGATCGGTCTTGCCGTCATGGTTCGAGGCGCTGGTGACGAACGCTCGGTACACGGCGGCAGCGCGGCAGACCTGGCGAATGATCTCGCTCATCGGCACCCGGGGCTCGGAATCGGCGAAGGTCTTGAAGCGCTTGAAGACGTCGCGCGCCAGTACCTCTTCGCCCGTCCTTGCCACGAGCCAGTGGTTCAAGAAGCTGGACGAGCGAGCCTGTCGGATGCGCCCGATGCTGATCTCCTGCTCCCAGAAGCCGGTCTCGAAGTCCACCCAGCTCTCGCGGTAGGCTGCCTCGACGTCGGCCTGAGCCTCCTGCAGCCTCTGGAACACGAAGTTCTTGATGAGATCGGCTGCCGTGAGCTGTGCTCCGCGAGCGTTCAGGGTCTCGAAGATCTCCTGGGCGTTCTCGTCGGGACCGAGGTCGATCACCACCATCTGCAGCAGCTCGCGGACTGCGGTCTCGATCGCGTTGGCGCGCGTGATCGGGTCAGCCGGAGATCCGGCGATCCACTTGCGCGCCTGATTGCTGAAGAACCGGTGAGCCTCGACCATCCGGGCGCCCTTGTGCCCCGTCGCGTCGTGGTCAACCGGGGGAGGCGCAGCCATCACGGCGTTGAACGCGGGGCGATCACGATTGGTGGGCCACACCTTGAAGCGGTCCTCGTCTTTGGTTCGATAGGCCTCGCCGTTCTGGATGAGGTCTTCGATCCGCTTCGCCGCCTGATGGGCGCCGACGCCGACGAGTTCGGCGTGGAGCGCGTCCAGGAGGAGCTGGAGGGTTGTGAGCCGCTGCTGGCCGTCGATGATCGTCCACTCAGCCAGGTGCCCGATGGCGGTCGGGGTCTGCTGCAGCACGACCGCGCCCATGAAATGCGGCTGCGGCCGAAGCCCTGGATGCTCGAGGAGCCTCGTCGCCACTCGAACCAGGTCGTCCCACAGCGGTTCCCACTGGTTCTCCTCATTCCAGACGTACGGCCTTTGGAACAGCGGGACGATCAGGCGCTGGGGGTTGCGGAACACATCCTGGGGCTTGCGGACCTGTGTCTCCAACCAATCCCTCCTGGCTTGTGGCTCGGGCCTGTGGCAGACGCGGGATTGTAGCGCCCGGCTTGTTCGAGGCTTCGCAGGGTTCGCACGGGTTCGCACGGCTCGCAGCCCGGGCTCGGCTCCGCACAGACTGGCCCGACGGTCCGCAGACAACACCGCGTACTGCTCCGGCTCAACACGGAGCTGCAAGGTCCTGGTGGAGTACGTCGCCGTCCACGAGTTGGCGCACGTGCTCGCGCCGACCCACAGCGAAGAATTCGTGGCCCTGCTCGACCGCCACTACCCCGCTTGGCGAGACGCCCGCGCCGACCTCAACGCCCTCCCGCTCGCGGCCGAGGACTGGTAGTTCCAGGCCGGCCCTCGCAGGTCGAGGGTCGCCCCTACTGGCGCGGCGCGTTCGCCGTCCAGCGGCGATAGGCGCGCCGCACGTAGGCGAGCCGCTCGAGGGGCGTCGGGTAGCGGCGGCGGAACCAGCGGACCAGGGCGCGGTTCTCCTCCATCTCCTGCGCGGCGATCGGGACCGCCAGCGCGGCACGCCACTCGTCCGCGTCGAGGCGCCGCTCCGTGAGTGCGCGAACGCGCGCCAGCGCTTCGGCGTTCACGCTTCCTCCGCACGCAGGGCTTCGATCAGGCGGATGTCCTCGAGGTCGCGAGGGCGCCCGCCGAAGCGCTTGGTGAGGATCAGGTCGTTGAGGCTGGGCAGGGCGACCTGCACGTCGGCCCCGAGCGGCTGGACGCGGCGGCGGCTCCACACGTCCTCGAACGACACGGTGACGCCGTCCACGGTCGGCACGGTCCGCGCGACGAGCACGTCGACCCGCTCGTCGTTCTCGAGCACGTAGCGGCCGCGCGCGCGGGCTTCGTCCGGCGTGCGAGTGGGGACCAGCCCGAACGGCTCGGCCGCCGCGTTGAACGCGGCTGCGTCGTCGACGTGGATCCAGAAATCGTAGTCCGCGGTGAGCACCGGCAGGCCGAGGGCCACGAGCGCGCGGCGGCCGATCAGCAGCGCGCGGGCTCCGCTCGCCGCGATGGCCCGGAAGAACTCGGCTTCGTCGAACTCCGATCCCTCCATGGTGCGGGATTCTAGCGTCCGGCCCGCCGCCCCAGACGTCGGGCCTGGCGGAGCGCTCGCCGAGCCGTGTCGCACCGACCCCTCGTCGCCCATCGGCGGGCGACGGTGCCAGCGGCGAACTCGTGATGAAGGCCACGGGAGCCTGCCCGGGCCAGTTGACGACGACCTGGACCGCGACCCGCCAGAAGGCCGATGCGGCGACTGCAGCGGGGGCGGCCACCAGCCAACCGCGAGCTTTCGAGCGCCTGAAGCTGACTTCTGCCCTGCTCGCCACGTTCCTCGGAGGCCATGTGCCGCGGTCGGTCGTCGAGGGCCTGCTGGGCCCGGGGACACCCTCCCAGCGGCCGGGCGTGCCGGCGGACATGCAGGAGTTGGTCTGGCAGGACGAGGGCGGGACCATGACCATCCAGTTCAAGGATGGCCGGGCGCATGGAGGAATGACGAGCCCTCGCGAGCCCAAGCCCTGAGCCGAGTCGGGGCCGTTCCTCGCACGGTGACTCTTCCGACGCGGTTGCAGTGGCCGGCCGAACGCCGTGGATCGTCAGTCCGCGGCGACGAGCCGCCGGGCCGCGGCGACGACGTCCGGCTCCTCCCGCCCCGCGACGGCTTCGGCGACGCTGCGCCGGAGGCGGTCGTCGACGGGTTGCGCGGCGAGTGCGCGCAGGGCTTCGATCGCATCGGTCGCCGCGCCTTCGCGCACGACGCGCATCAGGATCACGAGGGCCTCGTCGTGGCGCAACAGCGCCAGCGCGCGGAGCGCGACGCCACGCGCGCTCCCGCGACTTCGCTCGAACAGCTCCGACAGCGGCAGGGCGACGGCCGCCAGGCGCGACTCCGCGCAAGCCAGGGCAACGGCCTCGACCAGGTCCGCATCGCGGGACGCGAGCAGCGCCCGCGCCGCCGCGAGGGCAGGCGCGGGCGCGACGCGCAGCAGCGCGAGCAGGCTCTCGGCGAGCACCGCGGGCTCGGAATCGCCACCGCGCAGGCGCAGCCTCAGCACGGCTTCCGCCGCTTCGCCCCCCAGCGCGCCGAGCGCGCGCGCCGCGCCGGCCCGCGCGGCGGGCTCGGGGTCGGCGAGCGCCTCGGCGAGGTCGCCCGCGAGCCCCGCGGGTGCGCACCGGACGAGAGCGAACATGCAGGCGCAGCGCAGCGGCGCCGCGGTGTCGACGCTGCCGCCGAACACCGGCTCGCGCTGGACGTGGCCGAGCCCGCGCCGGAACGGGGCGGGGTCGGCGTGCTCCAGGCGCTCGAGCGCCGCGATCAGCGCCTCCTTCGCCGTGCAGCCGGGATCGGCGCTGGCCGGCTCGTCGCACAGGCGGAGGAACGCCTGCGCCAGTGCGGACTCCAGCTCGCGTAGCGCGAGCCGGCCCGCGATCCGCCCGGCCCGCGCGACGACGAGCGCCGACCCGTGCTCGAGTGCCTTGCGCAGCGCGGGAACCTGCACGGCAGCGCCGGCGGGGTCCCGCTCGATCGCCTCCAGCGCCTCGAGCGCCCGCTCGGTCCGCCCCCGCCTGGCCACGGGCCTGCCTACCGAGCGCCCGAGGCGCGCGCGAGGTTGTCGCGGGCGGCGGCGAGGTCGGGGGCGAGGCGCAGGGCCGCCTCGAACTCTGCGGCGGCTTCTTCGCGGCGGCCCAGCGCGAGCAGCGCGGCGCCGAGGTTGTTGCGCATCGCCGCATCGTCCGGGCGCAGGCGCGCCGCCTCGCGGAGTTGCGCCAGGCCTTCGTCCGCGCGCCCGAGCATCTGCAGCGCGATGCCGAGGTCGCCGCGCGGCTCCGGGCGCGCCGGGTCGAGGCGGATCGCCTCCTCGAGGTGGCGCACCGCGTCCTCGAGGCGGCCCGCGCGGGCCAGCGTGCCGCCGGCCACCGCGTGGGCGTTCGCCAGGTTGGTCCGCGCTTCGGCGAGATCCGGCGCGCGACGCAGGGCCTCCTCGAAGCGCGGGATCGCCTCCTCGGCCCGGCCCAGCCGCAGCAGGGCCACGCCCAGGTTGTTGTGGGCGCTGACCAGCCACGGGTCGAGTTGCACCGCGGCCTCCAGGTGCGGCAGCGCGGCGGCGTTCGCGCCGTCCGCCAGCAACAGCCGCCCGACGTTCAGGCGATGTTCGGCGACGTCGGGCGCCAGCCGCAGCGCTTCTTCCAAGTGTCCTCGCGCCTCGGCGAGCCGGCCGTCGCCCCACAGCAGCAACCCCAGGTTGTTGTGCGCCAGCCAGGCGGCCGGGTTGCGCGCGAGGGTCGCGCGGTACAGCCGCTCCGCGTCGGCGTAGTCGTGCGCCTGCCGCCAGGTCAGGACGGCGAGCGGGGCGGCCACGAGCACGCCCGCGAGCGCCGGCGCCAGGGGCGAAGGCCAGGCGCGACGGGCCGCGGCCGCGATCGCCGCCGCGGCGAGGCTCAAGGGCGCGACGCTCGCCAGGTACTGGAAATGATCGGCCACGAACGAGTAGCGGAACGGGTAGACGTTGAAGAAACCGAGCGCCGGAAAGAGCAGGAGGGCGTACACCGCCAGGGCGGCGAAGGGCGCGCGAGTCCGTGCGCGGACCGCGAACAGCGCGAGGGCCACTGCGACGGCCGCGCACGTCGGCAGCAGCGACAGGCGGGACGGGTCCCAGCGCGGGTAGACGAAGGCCAGGTCGAAGGGCCAGGCCAGCTTGCCGAGATGGAACCAGAACGCGTGGCCGGCGACCGCCAGGCGCTCGGCGGCCGAGAGGTCGAACGCCGCGCCTTCGGCGCCGATCTGCGCGCGCTCGAGCCACGCCGTGAGCAGGCCGGCCCCGCCCCCCAGCGCGAAGAACGGCGCGAGCGGCCACAGGTCGCGGCGCGGGTCGACGCGGCCCCGCCGCCACCAGGCGACGACGACGAGCGCCGGTGCGAGCAGCGCGGTCACGGACTTGGTCAGCAGCGCCAGCGCGAAGAGGACGAGCGCGGCGCGACGGTGGCGCTCGTGACGGGTGTCGTCGAAGCGGAGATACGCAAGGGCCGCCGCAAGGCCCAGCACCGCCGACAGCGTGTTCTTCTGCTCGCTGATCCAGGCGACCGACTCCACGTGCACGGGGTGCAGGGCGAAGAGCACCGCCGCGAGGCCGGCGCCTCCCGCCGACGCTCCCAGCCGGAGCAGGGCCAGGGCCAGCAGCCACGCCGCGGTCGCGTGCGCGGCGAGGCTGACGAGGTGGTAGCCCGTGGTGGCGTCGCCCCAGAGCGCGTGCTGCACCCAGAACGCCGAGTGCAGCAGCGGGTAGTACTGCTGGGTCGCCCCGAGCTCCGTCCAGATCCGCCACAGCCCCGCGAGCGAGCGCAACTCCGGCCGCGTGACGTGCGCCGCGTCGTCCCACAGCAGCCCGCCGTGCCACGCCGGCTGGTACGCGAGCGCGACCAGGACGAGCAGCGCCGGGAGCCAGGCCCACGGGGTCGCCGCCCCGGTTGGAGACGCCTCCGCGGCAGCGACGCGGGGACGCTCCGGCGCCGCGTCCGCAGCACCGGCACGCCGCCGCCGCCGGCCGCTCACCGGCCGCGACGGGCGCGCACGACCGACGCGCTGCAGGCTGCCGCCATGGGGCCCGATTCTAGTGGCGCCCGACGCCCCGGGGCGCGCGCAGGCTAGACTGCCGCGTGAACCGCGAGACGGAGCCGGGCCCGCGCGCGCGCCGCTTCGAGCGCTACGTGGCGCTCGGCGACAGCACCGCCGAGGGGCTCGACGACCCCTACGGGTTCCGACGCCGGGATGAACCCGGCGCCGGTCCCATGGGGGCTACGTCGGACGACTCCGGCCTCCTCCGCCCCCAAACCCCAGACGCGTTCCGACGCCGGGATGAACCCGGCGCCGGTCCCATGGGG
>WYBL01000154.1 GCA_011526565.1 Acidobacteriota bacterium
CGCGGCTCGGACGAGCTGGCCTCGCTCGGCACCGCCTTCAACGAGATGGTGGTGCGCCTGCGCGAGAACAAGGCGCTCGAGGAGCGGCTGCACTTCGCGGAGCGCTCGACGGCGCTCGGCCGGCTGGCCTCCGCGGTCGCCCACGAGGTGCGCAACCCGCTCAACTTCATCAACCTCTCGATCGACCACGTGCGCAGCCGGCTGGGCCCCGACGACGAGCTCCGGCGGGCGGAGTTCCAGCGCGTGCTGCAGAGCGTGAAGGGCGAGATCAGCCGCATCAACCGCCTGGTCGCCGAGTTCCTGCGCTTCGGCAAGCCCATGCAGCTCCACGTGCGCGAGTGCGCGCTCGACGGCCTGGTGCGCGACGTGGCGGCGCTGGTCGAGCCCAAGGCCCGGGCCCAGGGCGTGGCCATGGAAGTGCACGTCGAGACGGGCCTGCCCGAGGTCCGGGTCGACCCCGAGCTGCTCAAGACCTGCCTGCTCAACCTCACGATCAACGCCCTCGACGCGATGGGTTCGGGCGGCCAGCTCGACGTCTCGCTGGGCCGGGAGGGAGCGCACGCGGTGATCGCCGTCCGCGACACCGGCTCCGGCATGGATGCCGAACAGGTGGCCCAGGCGTTCGAGCCGTACTTCTCCACCAAGGAGGCGGGGCTCGGGCTCGGCCTCGCGCTGACCCACAAGATCGTCGAAGACCACGGCGGGCGGCTGACGCTGGAGAGCGCTCCGGGGCAGGGCACGCGAGCGCGGATCGCGTTGCCGATCGCCGGCGCTGCCGCTGCCGCACCGACGCCGATCCCGGCTCCGCCGATCGAGAAGGCGTCGTGAGCCGCCCGGCGAAGGGGCGGCTGCTGGTCGCCGACGACGAGGACACGCAGCGCGAGATCCTGCGGCTGATCCTCGAGGGCGAGGGCTACGAGGTCGTGCCGGCGGCCACCGGGCGCCAGGCGCTGAAGCTGGCGCTGGCCCAGCCCTTCGACCTGGTGCTGACCGACCTCAAGATGCCCGATCTGTCGGGCCTCGAGCTGCTCGCCGAGCTGCTCTCGGCCGAGCCGCGCACCTGCGTGATCCTGATGACCGCCCACGGCTCGATCGACAGCGCCGTCGAGGCGATGCGGCGTGGCGCCTTCGACTACCTGACGAAACCCCTGGAGCGCGACGAGCTGCTGCTGGTGCTGGAGCGGGCGCTGGAGCGCACCGCGCTGGTGCGCGAGAACCGGCAGCTCCACGAGCAGCTCGTCGAGCGCTACCGGCTGGAGAACATCGTCGGCGGCCACGGCTCGATGCAGGAGGTGTTCCGCGTCGTGCACAAGGTCGCCGACTCCGGCTCGTCGATCCTGATCCACGGCGAGAGCGGCACCGGCAAGGAGCTGGTGGCGCGTGCCGTGCACCAGCTCTCCTCGCGCCGCGAGAAGCCGTTCTGGGCGGTCAACATCGCGGCGCTGCCGGAGACGATCCTGGAGGCCGAGCTGTTCGGCCACGAGAAGGGCGCCTTCACCGGGGCCGAGAGCCGCAAGATCGGCCTCTTCGAGCAGGCCCACGGCTCGACGCTGTTCCTCGACGAGGTCGGCGACCTGCGCCGCGACCTGCAGGTCAAGCTGCTGCGCGCGCTGCAGGAGCGCGAGATCCTGCGCGTGGGCGGCACCGAGCGCATCAAGATCGACGTGCGGATCGTCGCCGCAACCAACCTCGACCTCGAGAAGGAAGTGCGCGAGGGCCGCTTCCGCGAGGACCTCTACTACCGGCTGTCGGTGATCCCGGTGCGGCTGCCGCCGCTGCGCGAGCGCCGCCCCGACATCCCGCTGCTGGTCGAGCACTTTCTCGACCGGCTGTGCCGCCCCGGCGAGCGCAAGCAGGTGGGGGAGGACGCGCTGCGCGCGCTGGTCGCCTACGACTGGCCCGGCAACGTGCGCGAACTGCAGTCGGTGCTCGAGCGGGCCGTGCTGCTCTCGGACGGCGACCGCCTCGGCCCCGCCGACCTGCCCGCCTCGGTGCGGGCGGGGATCGCGCCGGTGCGGCGGGGCAGCGCGGACGCGTTCGAGGCGCTGGAGATCCCGGACGAGGGCATCGATCTCGACGCGTTGGAGCGCCGGCTGATTCGCAAGGCGGTGGCCAAGGCCGGCGGCAACGTGACCCGCGCAGCCCGGCTGCTCGGCCTCACCCGCCGCACGCTCCAGTACCGGCTCGAGAAACTGCACTCAGACCCGGTCGCCGCCGACGCCGACTGAGCGAGGACGGCGGCCGGTGGTTCAGCGCCGGCGCTGGCGGGCGGCCTCGAAGAGCACGATCCCCGCCGCGACGCCGACGTTGAGGCTCTCGGCGCGGCCCGCCAGCGGAATGCGCAGGGTCAGGTCGGCCGCGCGCAGCAGATCCTCCCCGAGACCGGCGCCCTCGTTGCCGAAGAGCAGCGCCGTCGGCCGGCGCAGGTCGGCCTCGTCCCACGACTGCACCGCGTCGGCCGCCGTGGCCGCCACCCGCACGCCGCGCGACCTGAGGCGCGAGACGACCTCCCAGACCTCGAGGCCGGGCACGTGGGGCAGGCGCAGCGCGCTGCCCATCGAGCCGCGCAGCGCCTTCCAGCCGAAGGGGTCGGCGCAACCGGCGGTCAGGTAGGCACCGGTCGCTCCCGCCGCCTCCGCCGTGCGCAGCAGGCCGCCGAGGTTGCCCGGGTCCTGGACGCCGACTGCCACGACGACCAGCGGCAGCCCCGCGAACAGCGCGGCCTCCTCGAAGGCGGGCCGCGAAGCGATCGCGAGCAGGCCCTGGCTGGACTCGGCGGACGACAGCGACGACAGGAGCTCCTCGCTCATCGAGCGCACCGGCACGCCGCGCGCGGCCAGCTCGCGCAGCACCCTCGCCCCGCGCGGCGAGCCCTCGGCCCGCGGCGAAGCCGCGGCCTCCCGGACCTCGATTCCCGAGAGGAGCGCCTCTTCGACCAGCTTCGGACCCTCGAGCAGCGCGTGCCCTGAAGCCGCGGCGTGATCGCGCAACTCGCGCAGCCGGCGGAACAGCGGGTTGTTGCGGCTGCGGATGGTCTCGACGTCCATGCTTTTCGGCCGTTTTCCGCTAGGATGGAGCTTTCCGGGGCGAAACCGACCGATGAACGATATCAAGAAGCGGCTGGAGGAGGAGATCAAGACGCTCGAGTACGAGCTGAAGGTCACCTTGCCCAAGGAGATCCAGCGCGCCCGCGAGTACGGGGACCTGCGCGAGAACGCGGAGTACAAGTCGGCCAAGGAGCGTCAGAGCTTCCTGCAGGCCCGCATCAGCCAGCTCCAGGGCCGTGTCGCCGCGCTCTCGATGGTCAACCTCGACAAGATCCCGCACGACAAGGTCGGCCTCGGCTCGAACGTCACCGTGCGCGACGTGCAGAGCGGCGAGGAGTCGGTCTACGAGATCGTCACCCCCGAGGAGGCGGACCCGACCGTGGGCCGGATCTCCCCCGGCTCCCCGATCGGCAAGGCCTTCCTCGGTCGCGAGGAGGGGGACGAGATCGAGGCCCGCGTGCCCTCGGGCACCCGCCACTTCGAGATCGTCAAGCTCGTCACGATCCACGACCAGGCGGACTGACCGCACCAGGGCGCCCGTTGACCGCGCCGGCCACGAGCTTCGCCGTGCAGCCGCTCGGGGACGGACTCGCCGCCGCGTTGCTTTCGCTGCCCGCGGTGCGTGGCGTCGCCCAGCTCCTCGACGCGAACGGCGAGAGCCTGCTGGTCGGCCGCGGGGCCTCGATCCGGAGCTGGGCGCGGGCGCAACTCGGCCAGGCGCGGCCGAGCCCGAAGCCGGGCGCCCGTCCGCGCACCGACCTCTCGAAGCTGGCGAGCGCCGTCCGCTACGCCCCCGCGCGCTCGCCGTTCCACGAGCGGCTGCTGTTCGAGCGCCTGATGGCGCCGCTCGTGCCGCTCTCGCGCCGCCGCGACCTGCGGCCGCCCGGCTGGCTGTGGCTGACCGACGAGCGCTTCCCGCGCCTGCTCGCCCACGGCGCCGCGGGCGGCACGGCCTTCGGCCCGTTCCGCGACGCGAAGGCGGCGGCGCGGGCCCGCGAGGCGGTGCAGAAGCGCCACCTGCTGCGGCCGTGCGACTTCGAGTTCGAGCCCGACCCGGCCTGGCCGACCGGAGTGCGCTGCGTCTACGCGCAGGTCCGCACCTGCGCCGCTCCCTGCCTCGCGCGCGAGGACGCG
>WYBL01000155.1 GCA_011526565.1 Acidobacteriota bacterium
CACGCCGAAGCTCTCGCAGCCGATGCCTGCCGCCCAACCCAGGCGGTCGACCTCCGCCATTCAAGTGGAGGGACGCCGCAGCGCCGGGGGCGGCCACGAGCGTTCGCACATCTCCCGGATTGTAGGCCGCTTGCGCGGTTGGACGGAGGGCACCGGGCACGCGCACAATCGGGGCTCGCACCGACCGAGGATGATTCGTGCTGGCGCGGGAAAACCCGCGGGGAGAAGCGCTGCCCGTTGTCGCACCACGCACCACTCACCAAGCTGCTGCCGCCGCGTGGCGAGGCCGCCCGCGAGGGGCTGGCGAGCACCTTCAGGTCCCGGCGACTGAGCGGATGACGCCCGAGCGCTGGGCCCGCATCCGGCGGGTCTTCGAGGCCGTCGTCGCGGCGCAACCCGAAGCCCGCCGTGAGGCAGTCGAACAGGCCTGTGGCGACGACGCTTCGCTGCGGAACGAGGTGCTGGCGCTGCTCGCCGCGGGCGACGCGGCCGGCGGTGCCCCCGGGCAGGGGCAGTTCCTGGAGAAGCCGGTCCACGCCTTCGAGGACTATCGCGCGGAGCCGGGCGCGCCGCCGCGCCGGATCGGGCCGTTCGAGATCCACGGCGAGCTGGGCGTCGGCGGCATGGGCGCCGTGTACCGGGCCCACCGGGTCGACGACCCGACCCGCACGCCGATCGCGGTCAAGGTGATGCGCCACGGCCTCGCCGCCGGCGAGCTGCGCGAGCGCTTCTACAAGGAGGAGGCGATCCTCGCCGCGCTCGACCACCCGGGGATCGCGCGGCTGCTCGACGCCGGGGTCACGGACGCGGGCTCGCCGTGGCTGGCGATGCAGCTGATCGACGGCCTGCCGCTGACCACCTGGGCCGAGCGCCGCGAGCTGTCGACGCGGGCGCGCCTCACGCTGTTCCTGCAGGTGTGCGACGCGGTCGCATACGCCCACGGCCGGCGCGTGGTGCACCGCGACCTCAAGCCCGCCAACATCCTGGTCACCCACGCCGGCGAGGCGCGGCTGCTCGACTTCGGCATCGCCAAGCTGCTGCCGGGCGGCGACGAGGCGCAGGCGATGTCGACGGTCACCCACGCCGGGCTGATGACGATCGACTACGCGAGCCCGGAGCAGGTGCTGGGCGAGCCGGTCGACGAACGCAGCGACGTGTACGCGCTCGGCGTCGTGCTGTGCGAGCTGCTGACCGGTCGCCGCCCGTATCGCGTGACCACCCGCGGCCGGCCCGAGGCGCTGCTCAAGGCGATGCTGGTGGACGCGCCGCAGCCGCCGTCGGCTCTGGTCCGCGCCGACCGCCCCGGCGACCCGCGGGCCGAGGCGCTCGCGGACGAACTCGCAGGCGACCTCGACGCGATCGTCACCCACGCGCTCGCCAAGTCGGCGGACGAGCGCTGCCCCTCGGTCGCGGCGCTGGCCGCGGACCTGCGGCACCACCTCGCCGGCCGCATCCCGGCGGCCCGCACCCTGCCGGTGACCCGGCGCCTGGGTCGCTTTGCGCGGCGGCGCAGCCTGGCCGCCGCTGCGCTCGTCGTGGCGGCGGGGCTGGCCGGCGTGGCGGCGCTGTGGCTCGCCGGCGCCGGCGCGGGCGCAGTCGATGCCGGCGCCGCGGCCCGCGCGGCGGAGGAGTCGAGGCGCGCGGCGGCCGCGGCGCTGGACGCGGTCGAGGAGAGCCTCGCGGAACACGACGTCGCTGCCCTCGACGAAACGACGAGAGGCCGGCTCGAGCACGAGCTCGACCGCGCGGCGCAGCTCTCCGCGCACGTCGCCGACCCCCAGGTGCGACGCCGCTGGGCGGCCGCCGAGGCCCGGCTCGGAGAACTGGGCGGGCCCGGCGCCCGGGTGCGCCTGCAGCGGGCACGGACGCTCTTCGCCGAGCTCTCGGCCGCCGACCCCGCCGACGCGCGGCTCGCGCTGCTCGCGGCCGACGCGCGCTTCCGGCTCGCCGCGCTCGAGGCGAGTTGCCCGGAGCTGGCGGCGGCGGCGCGCGCGGCGCGCGCGATCGGGCTCGAGGAGGCGGCGCGGCGCGCGGCGGAGTGGGAACGGGCGGCCGCAGCCTGCGCGGAGGGCAGGCGTTGATCGGCCGCCGGGTGGGCCCCTACGAGGTGCTCGAGAAGCTGGGCGAAGGCGGCATCGGGGTCGTGTACGAGGCGCGCGACACCCGCCTCGGCCGCCACGTCGCGCTCAAGTTCCTGCGCGAGTACTACGCGCTCGACCGCGAGGCGCTGGGGCGCTTCGCGCTCGAGGCGCGGGCCGCGTCGCAGCTCTCCCACCCCAGCCTGTGCACGGTCCACGAGATCGGCCACGACGAGGCCGGCCGCCCTTTCATCGTGATGGAGCTGCTGAAGGGCGAGACGCTCGGCGCCCGGCTCGGCCGCGGACCGCTGCCGCCGGAGCGCGCCGTCGACGTCGCGATCGAGCTGTGCGACGCGCTCGACGCCATGCACCGGGTCGGCATCGTGCACCGCGACCTCAAGCCCGGCAACGTGTTCCTCACCGAGCGCGGCCGGGTCAAGGTGCTCGACTTCGGCCTCGCCAAGAGCTTCGAGGTCGGCGACGAGGAGGACGGCGTGCAGACCGGCGGCGCGCTGATCGGCACCCTCGCCTACATGTCGCCGGAGCAGGCGTTCGGCGAAGAAGTCGACGCCCGCTCCGACCTCTTCTCGCTGGGCGCGGTGCTCCACGAGATGCTGGCCGGAATCCCCGCCTTCTCGGGCCGGACGCCGGCGCTCACCTTCGAGGCGGTGCTGCGCCGCCCGCCGCAGCCGCTGCGCGAGATCGACCCGACGCTGCCCGCGGAGCTCGAGGCCGTGGTCCGGCACGCGCTGGAGAAGGACCGCCAGCAGCGCCCGTCGTCCGCGGCCGCGCTGCGCACCGAGCTCCTGGCGGTGCGACGCAAGCTGGTGGCGGCCGAGCAGCCGACGGCGACCGCGGGACGCGGCCGGGGCTGGAGGTCGCAGCGGAGGTTGTTCGCCGGCGTCGGGGCCCTCACGCTGGCCGTCGCCGCCGCGCTCGGCTTCGCGTTCCGCCGCCAGCCGCCTCCCGCCGGTTACGACTCCGTGGCCGTGCTGCCGTTCGCGGTCGTCGGCGGCGAAGCGGGCGCCGAGTACGTCGGCGACGGCCTCGCCGAGAGCCTCGGCCATGCGCTGTCGCGCCTGCCCGGGGTCCGCGTCGCCCCGCGCCAGGCGGCGCTGCGCCAGCGCGGGCGCGACCTCGACGTCGAAGGCGTCGCCGCCGACCTCGGCGTTGCGGTCGTCGTCACCGGGAGGGTCACGCTGGGCGGCGGCTCGCTGCGGGTGGCGATCGAGCTGGTCGACCCGCAGCAGCCCGCGCCGGTCTGGGCGTGGCGCTACCAGAAGCCCGCGGGGCGGCTGCTCGAGGTGCAGCGCGAGCTGGTGCGCGACATCCTCGACCGCATCCGGCCGCGGCTGACGCCCGCCGAGCGCGAGCGGCTGGCCGCGGGCGGCACGGCTTCCGAAGAAGCCCACCGCCTTTACCTGCAGGGGCGCTACCACTGGGAGCGGCGCACGGAGGAGGGCCTGCGCCGCGCCATCGAGCTGTTCGACGGCGCCACGGAGCGCGACCCGCGCTTCGCGCTCGCCCACGCCGGCCTGGCCGACGCCTGGGTGGCGCTGGCCGGCGCGCCGCCGCGAGAGACGCGGCCGCAGGCCCGGGCAGCGGCGTTGCGGGCGCTGGAGCTCGACCCCGAGCTGGCCGAGGCGGAGGCCGCGCTGGCGATGATCCGCTTCGTCTACGACCTCGACGGCCCCGGCGCCGAGGCCGGCTTCCGCCGCGCGATCGCCCGCAAGCCGGACCTCGCCAACGCCCGCCACTGGTTCGCGCTCTACCTGATGTCGGCCGGCCGCTTCGACGAGGCGCGCCGCGAGCTGTTGCTCGCGCGACGGCTCGACCCGCTGTCGCTGATCATCCAGGTCAACCAGGCCCGCGTCGACCTCTATGCGGGGCGCGACGCGGAGGCCGTCGTCGGCCTGCGGCGCGTGCTGGCCAAGGACCCCGAGTTCTACTGGGCCCACGGCTACCTGTCGCTGGCCCTGGCGCGGCGCGGGGACCTGCCCGGCGCGCTGGCCGCGGCCCAGCGGGCGCGGGCCGGCGACGACGGCGTCGACGCGCCGTTCTGGACGGCGCTGGTGCACGCGAAGGCGGGGCGCGCCGCCAGGGCGCGCGCCGACCTCGCCGAGATCGGACGCCGCGCCCGCGGCGGCTACCTGCCGCCGTTCCGGGTGGCCGCCGTGCACGCCGAGCTGGGCGACGAGAAGCGCGCCGCGACGTGGCTCGAGCGCGCGGTCGAGGAGCGCTCGCCCTGGCTCGCCTACGCGCGCCACGAGCCGCAGGCGGATCCGTTGCGCCGGTTCTCCGCGCTCGCGGCGCGGCTCGACGCGGCGGGCCTGCCGGTCGCCGGCCGGCGGAGGCCGTAGAATCCCCGCCGACGCCATGCGCTCCGCGGACAACCTCTCGCCGGCGGCCCTGCTCGTCGGCAGCTTCGCCGCGGCGATCCTGGTCGGCACCGTGCTGCTGATGCTGCCGATGGCCTCCACGGGCAAGCCGCTGACCGCGCTCGAGGCCCTGTTCATGTCGACCTCCGCGGTGTGCGTCACCGGGCTCACGGTGCTCGACCCGGGGACCCGGCTGACGGGCTTCGGGCAAGGCGTGCTGCTCGCCCTGTTCCAGGGCGGGGGGCTGGGCATCATGACCTTCGCGATCTTCGTGACCGGCGTCGTCGGCCGCGGGATGAGCATGCGCGACCGCGCCGTTCTGGTCGACTCGATCCACCACTCCCAGACCCACGAGCTCCGGCGGCTGTTGCGGCACGTGTTGCGCTTCACGCTGATCGTCGAAGGAGCCGGCGCGCTCGCGCTGTGGCTGCGATGGCGTCACCAGTTCGATGACGCCGTCTACCAGAGCGTGTTTCACGCTGTGTCCGCCTTCTGCAACGCCGGCTTCTCCCTCTTCGCCGACTCGCTGGTGCGGTTCCGCGGGGATCCGTGGGTCAATCTCGTGATGGGTGGGCTGATCGTGATCGGCGGTCTCGGCTTCCTCGTGACCTTCGAGCTCCGCGACTTCGCCTTCGCGCGAATGATGCGGCGTCGACCCGCCGCGCTGAGCCTGCAGGCGCGCCTCGTGTTCACGACCTCGCTCGGCCTGCTGCTGGCGGGATTCGCCGGTTTCCTGCTGCTCGAGTGGGGCAACACGCTGCGCGGGTTGCCGCTCCACGAGAAGCTGCTCGCCGCGGCCTTCCAGAGCGTCACGCCGCGCACGGCGGGCTTCAACACCATCGACTACGGCCAGGCCGCGGCGGCGACGTTGTTCTTCACCATCCTGCTGATGTTCGTCGGCGCTTCCCCGGGCTCGACCGGCGGCGGGGTCAAGACGACCTCGCTGGCGCTGCTGCTGGCGCTGGTCCGCTCCCGCGCGCGAGGGCACCGCCGGGCTTCGGCCTACGAGCGCGCGATACCCGACGCGGCGATGGACCGTGCGCTGACCCTGACCCTGCTGTCCGGTACCCTGGTAGCGCTGTCGATCCTGCTGATGGCCTTCTTCGAGCTGGGATCGACGCCTGCCGGGCAGTCGCAGCCGCTGTTTCTGGCGCTCTTCTTCGAGATCGTCTCCGCGTTCGGCACCGTCGGGCTCTCGACGGGAATCACGGCGACGCTGTCCGCGCCCGGGCAGTTGTTGCTGGTCGTGCTCATGCTGGTCGGGCGCGTGGGGCCGCTGACGCTGGCGCTGGCCGTCGCCGGCCGCCGGCCGCGCGGCCACTTCCGCTACGCGGAAGAGAACGTGATGGTGGGCTGATGGCACGCTTCGCGGTGATCGGGCTCGGCAAGTTCGGAGCGCACGTCGCGCGCGCCCTGTTCGAGGCCGGGCACGAGGTGATGGGGATCGACACGAGCAACGTGGTGGTGCAGGACCTGCGGGACCAGATGACGCAGGCGGTGGTCGCCGACTGCTCCGACGTCGACAACCTGCGTGCGCTCGACGTGGCCTCCTGCGACGCGGTGATCGTCTCGATGGGCGAGCGGATGGACGCCTCGATCCTGGTCACGCTCTACCTCAAGGAACTGGGCTGCAAGCGGATCGTGGTCAAGGCCGTCTCCGACGACCACGGCAAGGTGCTGCGGCTGGTCGGCGCCTCCGAGGTCGTGCACCCCGAGCGCTCGACCGCGCTGCGCCTGGCCAGCTCGCTCGGCGCCAAGAACATCGTCGAGTACCTGCCGATCGGCGTCGGCTTCTCGCTGGTGGAGATCGGCGCGCCCGAGGCCTTCCAGGGCCGCACGCTCGGCCAGCTCCAGTTGCGGGCCCGCCACAACGTGCTGGTGGTCGCGGTCAAGAACGGCGACCGCCTGGACCTGGTGCCCGGCGCCGCCTACGAGGTGAAGGAGGGCGACATCCTGGTCGTGATCGGTCGCGACGTCGATCTGACGGCGCTGACCCGCGCCCACGACTGACACGATGAGCGCCCTGGACGCCCGCTTCGCCATCGCCGAACGCGGGTCGACGCTTCGCACCGAAGTGCTGGGCGGGGTGACGACGTTCGTCACCATGGCCTACATCGTCGTGGTCAATCCCGCGATCCTGTCGTTCGCCGGGCTGCCGGTCGGTCCGTCCACGGTCGCCACCATCCTGGCCGCGGTGTTCGGTTCGCTGGCGATGGGCCTCTACGCGAACCGGCCGATCGCGGTGGCGCCGTACATGGGCGAGAACGCGTTCATCGCCTTCGGCCTCGCGGCGCTGGGCGTCACCCTCGAGCAGCGGCTGGGCGCCGTGTTCCTCTCCGGCCTGCTGTTCCTCGTGATCACCTGGCTGGGCTTCCGCCAGTGGCTGGCGGCTGCCATCTCGCCGACCCTGCGCGCGAGCTTCGCCGTCGGCATCGGCCTGTTCCTGGCCCTGATCGGTCTCTACGAGGCCGGCGTCGTCACCAGCTTCGTGACCGGGATGCCGGCCGCGGCGCTCGCCGATCCCGGGAGCGGCGCGCTGCGCGCCCCGGACG
>WYBL01000156.1 GCA_011526565.1 Acidobacteriota bacterium
CGCCGCCTCACGCCCGACCCGTCGGCCGCCGTCCGGCCTTCTTCTTCGCCGGCGCGGTCAGCTTGCGCATGTAGGCGTCGAGCATCTCGTTCTCGTAGGTGACCGAGTTGAGGAACAGGCTCTCGACCAGGTAGCTGCGGCGCTCGTCCTCGGTCATCTTCTCGACGAGGCCGCGGATCTCCGCCATCACGTCCTCGAACGAGGCCCGCAACTGGCTCTTCAGCGTGACCTCGCGGTAGAGCAGCTCCAGCACGGCGAGGATGTCGCCGTCGAGTTCGAGCGCGGCGCCGCCGCGCAGCCGGACCTTACGCATCGCCGCGCTCCCCCAGCGCCGCCACCGCGTCGGCGCACGACTTGTGGACCGACACGATGCGGTGCACGCCGGTCATCGACAGCATGGTCTCGACCCGCGGCTGCAGGCTGCACAGGTGAACGGCTCCGCCGTGCTCGGCGAGCAGGCGGTGGATGTCCATCAGGCAGCCGATCGAGGCGGAGTCGATGTAGCCGACCGCGCCCAGGTCGATCACCAGCTTGCGGGTCCCGGCTTCGACGAGGCCGCGCACCTCGCCGAAGAACGCCGCCAGCACGGGGTAGGTGAGCTTGGCCTCCCCGACCCGGAGGATCCTCACGTCGCCGCGGCTCTCGTGGCTCAGCTCCATCGTTCCTTCCCCCCACGCGCGCGCGCCGGGCGGCTGCCGCCGCGGCCCGCCTGGGCCCGCAGCAGCAGGCGCGCCAGCTCCTCGCGCCCGCGATTGATCCGACTCTTGACCGTGCCCTCCGGCAGCCGCAGCCGGTCGGCCATCTCCTGGTACGTGAGCCCGACCAGGTCGCGCAGCACGACCGCCTCGCGCAGCTTGTCGGGCAACTGGTCGAGGCCGCGACGCACGAAGCTGGTGCGGTCGCGCGACTCCAGCTCCCGGTACGGGTTGCCGGAGGCGGCCGGCGCCAGGTCGAACGCCAGCAGGTCCTCGACGACCACCTCGCGCTCACGCTTGCCGGCGCGGTAGCGGTCGATGCAGTAGTTGCGGGCGACGCTCGACAGCCAGGTGCCGAAGTCGGCGTCGCGGTGGAAGCGGTCGAGGCTCTTGAAGACCTTGAGGAAGATCTCCTGGGTCAGGTCCTCGGCCTCGGCGTGGCGGCCGGTGAACTTCCACGCGATGTGGAACACGCGGCGCCGGTAGCGGGCGACGATCTCCTCCCACGCCGCGTCGTCGCGGGCGAGACAGCGCTCGATCAGGCGCACGTCGTCGCGGGTGGGCGGGGCCAAGCTACTTCAGCGGCGGCCGCCCGGCAGCCGTCCACGCGGTGTACCAGTAGCTGCCCACGGCGTCGGCGGCCCGCGACAGCCGTTCCTTCAGCAACTCGCCCATGCGCAGTTTCGCGGCGTCGTAGTAGATCGACCCGTAGCCGGGCTTGCCGCGCGCCGCCAGCTCCTCGAGAAAGAGCACGTTGTCGACCCACACGTAGCTCGCGCTCATCAGCGAGAAGGCGTGCGCCTGCGGGTTTTCCAGCAGGTGGGCGTCGTCGGTCGACAGCTTGAGCTCGCCGGTCATCGCCTCCGGCAGCTTGACCGCGAAGCGCTGGTAGAGCCCGTGCTGGCCCGTCTCGGTGCCGTCGTGGTGGCGGCTCAGTGCCAGCGGGTTGCACAGCTCCGCGACCAGCGCCGCGAGGGTGTCGGCTTCGGACAGGATGCGGTCCTTCTCGCCGGCACGGAAGGCCTCGACCAGCCGGCCGTAGCTCTCCTGGACCAGCCACGGCAGGCGGCCGACCTCGTCCGCCGCCGCGCCGAAGCGGGCGCGGAACGCGTCCTCGCGCTGCGGCAGGTCGGCGAAGGGGTACGGCAGCAGGCGATCGACCAGGAACCGCCGCTCCGGCGTATCGGCAGGCGCCGTCGACTCCAGCGCCAGCGTCGGCAGCTCCAGCCGGTGGGACTTGAAGAACTCGCGCAGGCCCTTGGGCAGCGTCTCGATGGCCCGCGCGGTGACGGCCTCGTGGCCGACCGGTCCCCACGCGGCGACAGGCCGCGGCCACACGACCAGCACGAGCAAGAGCGCCGCGATCTTCGTCCAGCTCGCCATTGCTTCTCCCCTGCCCCGCCGATCCCCCAAGGGTATCAGGCCGCGGCTACAGCCCGGCGCGGGCGATCGTCAGCACGCGGACCTCGCGCGCACCGGCGTCCAGCAGCACCCGGGCGCAGGCGCGGACCGTCGCGCCCGTCGTGTACACGTCGTCGACCAGCACCACGACCCGGCCGGCGACCGCGGCCCGCCGGCGGACGGCGAAGGCCCCGGCGACGTTGCGGCGGCGCTCGGCCGCCCTGAGCCCCGCCTGGACTGCGGTGTCGCGCCGCCGCACCAGCACGCCGCGCTCGTGTCGCGGCGCTCCCGCGCGTGCGACCGCGGCGCACAGCTCCTCCGACTGGTTGAAACCGCGCTCGCGCAAGCGCCGCGGGTGCAGCGGCACCGCGACCAGCACGTCGGCACCCGAGAGCACGGCGCCGGCTTCCGGCCGCTCGCGCAGCCGCAGGGCGACGCGGCTCGCGGCACTGCGGCGGCCGCCGTACTTGAACGCGTGCACGAGGGCCCGCAGCGGCCCCTCGTGCGGCCCCAGCGACGCGCCGCGCGCGATCGGCTGCAACCCGCGGCGGCAGCGGCCGCAGGTCCCCGCCGCGAGCAGGGGCGCGCCGCAGCCGCAGGCGGCCGCGTGCTGCGGCAGGGCCTGCCAGCAGGCGCCGCACAGCGGCCCCAGGCTGGGCCGCTCGACGCCGCGCGCACAGCCAGGACACTCCGCGGGGAACACCGCGGCCAGCACCGGGTCGAGCACGCCCGCGCGGGCGCGCTCGACGAGCCGGGCCGGGAGCGAGAGGTTCAGAGCAGCCCCTGCTCCTGCTTCTCCTGGCAGGAGAGGCAGTGGCGGGCCCACGGCACCGCCTCCAGCCGCTTGCGCTCGACCTCGCCCTTGCAGCTCACGCAGGTGCCGAAGCGGCGCTCCTCGATCCGGACCAGGGCCTCCTCGACGAGCTGGAGCTGCTGCCGCTCGGTGGCCGAGAGGCTGAACAGGAACTCCTTGGTGTACGAGTTGGCGGCCTTGTCGGCGAGGTCCTGCGCGCCTTCTTCGTCGGCGGCCATCCCGTAGGCCTTCGAGCGCCCGTACGCGCGGACCATCTCGTCCTTGCGCTGGAGCAGCCGCTCCTTGAAGCCCTTGATCGTCTTCTGGTCCATGCCGGTCACTGCTCCTTCTCTCCAGGGCCGATGCCGTAGCGGCGCCGCTTCTCCCACAGCGCCTTGCGACTGATGCCGAGCACGGCGGCGGCCCGCGTCTGGCTGCCGCCTTCGACGGCCAGCACGTGGCGGATGTAGGCCTGCTCGAGCTGCTTGAGCGTCGGCCGCGCGTCGCGGCCCGCCCACAGCGCCTGCGGCTGCAGGGGCAGGGTGGCCGGCAACGCGGCGGTGCCGATCGTCTCGCCGTGCGCGTAGAGCACCGCGCGTTCGACGGCGGCCTTCAGCTCGCGCACGTTGCCGGGCCACGAGTAGCCGCGCAGCAGCGCCTCGGCTTCGGCGTCGAAGCCGGTGGCGGCCGTGCGGCCGCGGTCGCGCAGCGCGCCGAGGAAGGCGCGCGCCAGCGGCAGCACGTCGTCGCGCCGCTCGCGCAGCGGCGGCAGCCGCAGCGGCACCACGGCGAGGCGGTGGAACAGGTCCTCGCGGAAGCGCCCGGCCGCCACCGCCTGTCGCAGGTCGACGTTGGCGGAGGCGACGATCCGCAGGTCGAGCTGGACGGTGCGGGTGCCGCCGAGGCGCTCGAAGCGGCGCTCCTCGACGACCCGCAGCAACTTGGCCTGCAGCGCGGGCTCCAGGTCCTGGACCTGGTCGAGGTACAGCGTGCCGCCCTCGGCCGCCTCCAGTCGTCCCGGCTTCGCCTCGCGGGCGTCGGTGAACGCGCCGCGCTCGTGGCCGAACAGCTCGCTCTCGGCCAGCTCGAACGGCAGCGACGGGCAGTGCAGGGTGACGAACGGTCCGGCCGCACGGCCCGAGTGGGCGTGGAGGAAGCGGGCGAACAGGTCCTTGCCGGCGCCGCTCTCGCCCTCGAGCAGGACCGGGCTGCGGGCGGCCGCCACGCGGCGGGCCTCCGCCAGCAGCTCGCGCATCGCCGCCGAGGCGCAGATCGGCTCCACGATCAGGCGTACGCCTTGCGGTGGGCGGCTCCCCACAGCCGCTCGAGGTCGTAGAACTCGCGCGCCTTCGGCGTCATCAGGTGGACCACCAGGTCGCCGTAGTCCATCAGGATCCACTCCTGGCGCGGGTAGCCCTCGACGTGGCCGGCGCGGTAGCCCTCCTTGCGCAGCGACTCCTCCACGGCGTCGCAGATCGCGACGAGCTGGCGCTGGTTGTGCCCGGTCGCCAGCAGGAACACGTCCGTGAAGCTGCTGTCGGGACGCAGGTCGAGGGCGACCACGTCGGTGGCCTTCTTGTCGAGCGCGGCGGCGGCCGCCAGTTCGACGATGGCGGGCAGCTTCACGAGTACAGCCTCCTCTTCGCGATGTAGTCGGCGACCCCGTCGCCGACGAGCGCACGCACGTCGCGGCCCGCGCGCACGTCCGCGCGGATCGCGGACGACGAGACGTCGAGCCCGGTCGTGGGCAGCGAAAGCGTCCCCTCCGGCAGCGCCGCGGCCTCGCGGCCGGGCCGGCCGACGACCGCCACCCGCGCCAGCTCGCGCACCCGGTCGGCCCGGTGCCAGGTGGGCAGCAGCGCGGCGGCGTCGGCGCCCAGCAGCAGGAAGAACTCCGCGCCCGCCGCGCCGGCGCCGAGCGCCTCGAGGGTGTCGACCGTGTAGCTCGGCCCGGGCCGCTGCAGCTCCAGCGGGCACGGCAGCAGCGCCGGGTCGCCCGCGGCCGCCAGCGCGGTCATCGCGTAGCGGTCGAAGGCGTCGCCCGCGGGCGCCGCGCGGTGCGGCGGGCGCCCGGCCGGCACCAGCAGCACGCGCTCCAGGCCGAGCGCCTCCCGGGCCAGCGCGGCGAGTCGCAGATGGCCGCGGTGGATCGGGTCGAAGCTGCCCCCCAGCAGGCCGACCTTCACGCCGGCGTCTCGGAAGCCGCGACCGCGAGCAGGTCGGCCATCGCGTGCAGCAGCGGCTCGAGCCCGGCGCCGCTGACCGCGGAGACCGGGAAGACCGGCAGGCCCAGCGCGTCCGCCGCCGCCCGCAGCGCGGGCAGCGGGTCGGGCTCGACCACGGCGTCCCGCTGCGAGGCGACGACCAGCGCCGGCCGCGTCAGCAGCTCGGGGTGGCTCTGCGCCAGCTCCTCGCGCAGCGTGCGCAGCGCGGCCACCGGGTCGTCGCCGCGGGAGCCGGAGGCGTCGACCACCCACGCCAGCGCCCGCGTGCGCTCGACGTGGCGCAGGAACTGGAGCCCGAGCCCGGCGCCCTGGTGCGCGCCCTCGATGATCCCGGGGATGTCGGCGACGACGAAGTCGCGCTCGCCGACCGAGACCATGCCGAGCACCGGCGACAGCGTGGTGAACGGGTAGTCGCCGATTCGCGGCCGCGCCGCCGAGATCCGGGACAGGAGCGTCGACTTGCCGGCGTTGGGCAGGCCGAGCAGGCCGACGTCGGCCAGCAGCTTGAGGTCGAGCCGGATCCAGCGTTCTTCGCCCGGCTCGCCGGGGCCGGACTCGCGCGGCGCGCGGTTGCGGTTGGAGAGGAACGAGCGGTTGCCGCGGCCGCCGCGGCCGCCTTTCGCCAGCACCACGCGGTCGCCGACCGCGAGCACCTCGCCCAGTACCGCGCCGGTCTCCTCTTCCGTGGCCACGGTTCCCGGCGGCACCGCCACCTGCATCGGATCCGCATCGGCCCCGGTGCAGTTCGATGGCCCGCCGTGGCGCCCGCGCTCGGCGCGGAACTCGGTGTGGTAGCGCAGAGGCAGCAGCGTGTTCTGGTGGGAGACGGCGACCATCACGACGTCGCCGCCGTGGCCGCCGTTGCCGCCGTCGGGGCCGCCGCGGGGGACGTGGGCCTCGCGGCGGAAGCTCACGCAGCCGCGCCCGCCGTCACCGCCCTTCGCGAGAATCCTGACGCGATCGACGAACATCGGTGGAAGCGGCTCTCTTCGACCAGCGACCGCCCCGCCGGTTCGGCGGGGCGGCGGCGTGCGCGGGAGGCGCCGCTAGCTCGCGGCGGCGGGCTCGACGCTCACGTACTGGCCGCGCGAGCCGTGGTCCTCGAACTGCACGACGCCGTCGACCAGCGCGAACAGCGTGTGGTCCTTGCCGAGGCCGACGTTGCGGCCGGCCTTCCACTTGGTCCCGTGCTGGCGCATCAGGATCGTGCCGCCCTTGACGCGCTCGCCGCCGAAGCGCTTGACGCCGAGGCGCTGCGCGTTGCTGTCGCGGCCGTTGCGGCTGGATCCGCCGCCCTTCTTGGTCGCCACTGTCTACTCTCCCGTCAGCCGAGCTGGACGCGCTCGATGCGGAGCGCGGTGTAGGACTGGCGGTGGCCCTGGGTCCGCCGGTAGCCCTTCCGCTTCTTGTACTGGAAGATGCGGATCTTGCGCTCGCGGCCCTGCTCCACCACGGTGCCGACGACCGAAGCGCCCGCGACGTGCGGGGCGCCGACCGTCGCGCCCTTGTCGCCGCCGACGAACAGCACGTCGTCGAGCGTCACCTGGGCGCCGGCCTCGGCCGACAGCTTCTCGACGTAGATCACGTCCCCGGGAGCGACGCGGTACTGCTTGCCGCCCGTCTTGACGATCGCGTACACGGCCACGCCTCCTGATGCCCGAAGCGAGCGGAAAGACTCGCCCGAAAACCCCGGATTCTAGGGCGAACCGCCCCCCGAGGTCAAACGCCGCGCCCGCCCGGGGGCGCCGGCCTCCTAGAAGTCATAGCCGATCCAGAAGTCGAAGCGGGTGTCGTTCGAGGTGACCTTGAGGTCCGTGAACTTCGTCCAGTCGAAGTGCATCGGGTAGCCGAGGAAGAAGAACTGCAGGCCGAACCCGTAGGAGGCGCGGCCGTCGACCAGCCGGAAGCCGTCGACCGCCTCACCGAACACGGGGTCGTTCACGTACGAGACGCCGGGCCCGCTGTCCGAGAAATTGGTGGGCTGGCCCTTGTAGCGGGCGTGGCCGATGCCGGCGTAGACCGTGCCGCGGACCGGCCCCAGGATGCCGATCGGGGTCGCCATCAGGTCGATCAGCGGGAAGCGCAGCTCGAGGTTCGCGTGGAACCCCTCGTTGCCGGTCATCGACAGGTAGTTGAGCCCGCGCAGCTCCATGTTGCCGCCGAAGTAGAAGATCTCCGGGTTCTCGCCGAACGACTTGAAGCCGCGGGCGCGGGCGGCGAGCAGGGTGGAGCCGGTCAGCCGCAGGTACTTGCGGAAGTCGCCGTCGAGCGTGGTCCGGGTCAGGCTGTTGCCCAGCTTAGGCGCGTGCGACAGGCGCAAGGCGAAGGTGCTGCCGGCCAGCGGGCCGAACTCGCGGAAGCGGGTCGTCTCCTGGACCAGGCTCACGCTGAGTGGCGCCAGCGTGCCCGTGTAGAGGTAGCCCTGCCCGCCCGCCGCCTCGTCGACGAACTGCTGCACGGCCGGGTCCTCGAACTTCTGCTCGAGCCGCACGATGCCGGCCTGGAACTCGAGGCGGCGGAACTTGTCGAGCGGGTAGATGCCGATGCCGAAGGCGCCGGTGTAGCGCTGGGTGGCGATCGCCCCCTCGCGGAAGAACGTGTACTGCGGGATGTAGTAGTCCGGGTAGTAGAAGTACGTGTTGTCGAACAGCGAGATCCCGTATTGGAAGCGCTTGCCCTGGTCGAGGAAGGTGGCGTCGTAGCTGCGGAAGTCGCGCACCGAGGCCGCCGTCACCACCAGGTTCTTGTCCTGCAGCACGTCCGAGAACGCGACCTGCGAGCCGCCGAAGAAGTCGCCCGAGGAGGTGACCCCGACGTTGAGCGGCGGCCGGCCCTCGAGGAAGAAGTTCTCGAAGGCCTTCTTGCCGCGCTTGTTCTCCTGGACCACCTGGTGCTGGACGTCGGGCTGGAAGTCGACCAGGTCGCCTTCGACCGCGACCACGTCCTGCTCCACCTCGCGCAGCGCCTTCTCCGGCTCCAGCGTGTAGAGGCCGTAGCCGCCCTTGAAGTAGGAGATGAACGCGAGTCGCGCCCCGCCACGGCCCGCTGCCGGCAGCACGTGGGGCGCCATGTTGCCGCCGAGCACCTCGGTCCAGTGCTGGATGACGCCGGTCTCGAGGTGCAGCGAGCGCAGGTTGAAGGTGTCGTCGTCCTCGTTCGAGGCGTAGACGAGGCCCTTGCCGTCGGCCGTCCAGGCCGGGGTCTTGTCGTCGAAGGGGCCGAAGGTGAGCTGGGTCTTGCGGGCGGGCTCGGCCAGCGGGAACACCCAAATCTTCTCGTGGCCGCTGATGCGCCGGGTGTAGGCGACGAGCTTGCCGTCCGGCGACACCCGCGGGTCGTTGTCCGCCCACGGGTCGTCGGTCAGGTTGGTGATCGCCCCGCTGTCGAGGTCGAGCAGGAACAGGTCCGACACGCCGTTGCGCAGGCCCGCGAACACCACCTGGCGGCCGCCGGGCAGCAGCGCGGGCGCCTGGGCCTGGTCGACGCCGATCGGCACCTCGCGCACGAGGTCGCCCGTCAGCGCCGAGACCAGGAACAGCGAGCGGCGCTTGTCGGCGCGGCCGAAGAAGGCGACCAGGTCGCCGTCGGGCGAGAAGTCGATCGTGCGCCCGGCCACGAAGGCGTCGTTGAACGACAGGCTCTCCCAGCGCCCGGTGTAGCCGCGGGTCAGGTTCTTGATCACGCTGCCGTCCTTCGTCGACAGCAGCACGATGTCGGCCTCGCCTTCGGCGCGGTTGCCCGTGATCGCCGCCACCATCTCGCCCGAGGGCGAGGGGGCGAAGGCGTAGACGCCGACGTACGGGGTGCGCTCGACGTCGGGAGCGAGGTCCTCCCCGTAGTCGGAGGGCCGCTGGCGGTCGCGGTAGGGCTTGAAGCGCTCCTTCAGCCACTTCTCGAAGGCGGCGTCGAACTCGTCCGGCTTGAGCCGGAACGCCTGCATGTAGATGTCCTCGAGCCCGCCGCCCACCACGCTCTTGCGCAGCATGTAGAGGAACTGGCGGATGCCCTCCTTGCCGAAGCGGGCCTCGATGAACTCGAAGGCGGCGTGGCCCATGTTGTAGGTGAGCCGCGGGTTGCCGAACGCCTCGAGCGAGCTGGTGCGGCTCATCCGCGGCACCGAGTCGGCGATCGCCGCGTCGCGCACCATCATCAGGTCGAGCGTCTGCCAGGTCCCGCGCATGTAGTCGGCGAGGCCCTCGTCGACCCACAGCGGCACGTCGCGCCGCACCAGACTGCGCGGGATCAGGTCGAACTCGAAGATGTGGGTCAGCTCGTGGACGATCAGCCCGTAGAGCCGGTCGGGCGGCTCGTCGATCGGCAGCACCATGCGGTCCCGCACGGGCTCCGCGAACGCCATCACCCCCTCGGGCAGGAAGGTCGGGAACAGGTTGGTCTGCTCGAACTCGGAGTGGGTCTTGTAGAAGATGACCGGGATCGGGCGGCCGATCTCGTGCTTGAGCTCGGACGAGATCTTCTGGTAGGCGCTCTCCAGGTAGGAGGCGAGCCGCGGCAGGTGCTGCTCGAACTCCGGGTAGTAGTAGACCTCGAAGTGCGGCGACTTGTAGATCCGCCAGTCGAAGTCGTCGTAGCGGACCTTGTTCTTGCCGAAGTAGGGGATGAACTGGGCGTCGGCGGCCGGTGCCGCGAAGGCGGCAGCCAGCGCGAGCGCCAGCAGGCGTCGCATGTTCGGGCTCCTAGCGCAGCAGGACCCGCGTGCCGCGGATCCGCTGGGGCGTGATGACCCCCAGGAAGTTCGGCAGCAGCCGGTCCATCAGCTCGAAGTACGACGACAGCGCCGACACCTTCTGCTCCTCGGAGTAGAGCACCTCCTCGGTGAACTTCTCCTTGTGCAGCGTCTCGCCGGTGCGCCCGTCGACGAAGTGGAACTCGGCGGTCAGGCTGTAGCCCTTGCGCTCCTGGAAGCGGTTGCCGCGCACCAGCCGCGGCCGGCCGGTGGCCAGGTCGCGCACCACCCGCTCGTCGCTCTGGAAGCCGGAGCGGTTCTGGGCCGCGAAGTCGACGCGCCCGGTGATGATCAGCGGATCCTGGTACTCCTCGCCGAGCCGCTGCCAGAAGGCGCCGTCGCCCAGCACCCGGTCGGTCTCCAGCCGGTAGCGCTCGCGATCCTCCTTCGTGTAGGCGCCGCCTTCGCCCAGGCTCTCCAGCGCCCGTTCCAGCGCGTCGTGCAGCGGCGGCCGGTCGGGCTCCAGCACCTGCAGCCGGGCGCCGGTGTTGCGCAACTGGTTCTGCAGCAGCCGCGCGGTCTCCGAGCCGATGTCGAACTCGGGGTCGGTGCCGAGCTCGGACGCGAAGCCGGCGACCAGCACGCGGCGGAACTGCGAGACGTCGATCTTCGACTGCAGCGGCGTCTCGACCGCCACCTCGACGAAGCTCGCGCAGCCCGTGCCGGAGAGGGCCGCGGCCAGCAGGCCGAGGCTAAGGATTCTTCGCATCGACGGCCCTGCGGGCCTTGCGGTTGCGCTTGTCATCGGCTTCCCGGAACAGGTCGTAGTTCTGCTGGATGTAGACGTCGCCCGGCTTCAGCTCGAGTGCCTTCTCGTAGGCCGCGCGGGCCCTCTCGAACTCGCCGGACTGCTCGAGCGCGATCGCCAGGTTGTTCTGGGCGCTGGCGTTGCCGGGCTCGCGCGCGGCCGCCTTCTCGAAGCGCAGCCGCGCCTCGCGCCACAGGCCCTTCTGGGCGACCTCGATCCCGAAAGCGATCTCCTGGTCCGCGGTCGGGCCGGCCGCGAGCAGCAGGAACAACGTGAGCGGCGCGAGCATCGACGAGCGCCTCCTGTGAGTTTGCGATGAGTGTGAGAGCCCCGCTTTTCGCGATGTTACCAGCGGGTATCGACGAAGCAAGGCAAGTGCCATGCGCCGGGAACACCTGGCCGCCGCGCGGCGGCGCGACCTGTTCACGGCTGTGGACGCGGGTGTCCCACGGCGGAGGGACACCACGAGCCGCGCGTTCACGGACCTTCACAGGCCGGGTCGCGGGTGATGATCGCCGTCCGGGCCGCCTCCCCGCCCCGGGACCCGATCCAGGAGGCGACCCCTTGCTCTCGATTCCCGACGCACTCGTGCTCTCCTTCCTGCCCGGGCTTCGGCCCGGTGCTGCCCTCGCGATCGCCCGGCGCGGGGCCCGTGAGGTGCTGGCCCGCCCCGGAGACCATGCCGACCTGCTGCCTCCGGCTGCGGCGCGGGCCCTCGCAGGAGGCGAACCGTGGCGCCGAGCCGCCGCGGAGGAGCGCCGTGCCGCGCTCGCGGGGGTCCACCTCGTGGCGCTGGGGCCCGGCTACCCGGACTGGCTGGCGCGCTCGTCCGACCCGCCCCCGCTGTTGTGGACGCGCGGCCCCCTGGACCCCGCCGAAGGCGAGCGCAGCCTCGCCCTCGTGGGGTCGCGGGCGGCCACGACGGAGGCCCGGACCCTGGCCCGGGCGATGGCCCGGGAGCTGGCTGCGGCGGGTCTCGTCGTGGTCTCCGGGCTGGCCCGGGGCATCGACGGGGAGGCCCACCGCGGGGCCCTCGAGGCCGGGGGGCGCACGGTGGCCGTCTTGGGATCCGGGCTCGACCGGATGTACCCTCCGGAGCATGCCGCTCTTTCCGAGGCCCTGGTGCGCGACGGCGGCGCCCTCGTCAGCGAGCGCCCGCTGGGCGCCCCGCCGACGCCCGACGCCTTCCCGCGGCGCAACCGCATCCTCGCGGGCTGGGGCCGGGGAGTCGTGGTGATCGAGGCGGCCCGGCGCAGCGGCGCCCTGGTCACCGCCCGCTGCGCGCTCGAGGAGGGACGCGACGTGATGGCCGTGCCCGGGCCCCCGTCGTGGCCGACCGCGGCGGGCACCAACGCCCTGATCCGCGACGGGGCGGCGCTGGTGCGCGATGCGGCGGACGTCGCGGCCGAGCTGGGCGTGGCGCTGCAGCCGCTCGTCCGGCCGGCGGGCGACGCGATGGAGCGGGCGCTGCGCTCCGACGCGCCGTCGACGCTCGAGGACCTGGCGCAGCGCAGCGGCCTGCCGCTGCCCGAGGTCCTCGCGCGGCTTTGCGAAATGGAACTGTGTGGGCGGGTGCGGCGGCTGCCGGGCCCGCTGTTCGTGGCAACGTCTTAACCAGAGATCGCCGGGAGAGTCTTGGGCAAGAACCTCGTCATCGTCGAGTCGCCGGCCAAGGCGAAGACCATCAACAAGTACCTGGGCAAGGACTTCCTGGTGAAGGCCTCGATGGGCCACGTCCGCGACCTGCCCAAGAACCCGAAGAAGCCCAAGGGCAAGGCCGCCGGCCGGGTGATCGGCGGGGTCCAGATCGAGAAGGGCTTCGCGGTCGACTACGAACCGCTGGAGAAGAAGAAGAAGGTCCTCGACGAGCTGAAGACGGCCGCGAAGACTGCCGACAAGATCTACCTGGCGGGCGACCCCGACCGCGAGGGAGAGGCGATCTGCTGGCACCTGGCCGAGTCGCTCGGCGTCAAGGACAAGAAGAAGCTGCGCCGGGTCGTGTTCCACGAGATCACGAAGAAGGCGGTGCAGGCGGCGTTCGAGCACCCGCGCGACATCGACGAGAAGAAGGTCGACGCCCAGCAGACGCGGCGCATCCTCGACCGCCTGGTCGGCTACGGCGTGAGCCCGATCCTGTGGGAGCGGGTGCGGCGCGGGCTGTCGGCGGGCCGCGTGCAATCGGTCGCGCTGCGCCTGATCTGCGAGCGCGAGCGCGAGATCCGCGCTTTCGTGGCCGAGGAGTACTGGAGCGTGCTCGCCCACCTGAAGGCGGGCGCGCCGCCGGTGTTCCCGGCCAACCTGCTCAAGCGGGGCGGCAAGCCGATCGACATCACGAACGCCGAGCAGGCGCAGGCGGTCCGCGCCGAGCTCGAGGCCGCCACGTTCAAGGTCGCGAAGGTCGCCCAGAAGGAGCGCAAGCGCCACCCGGTGCCGCCCTTCATCACGTCGAAGCTGCAGCAGGAGGCCTTCAAGAAGCTGCGCTTCCCGGTCAAGAAGACGATGCAGGTGGCGCAGAAGCTCTACGAGGGCATCGAGATCGGCTCCGAGGGCAGCGTCGGCCTCATCACCTACATGCGTACCGACTCGACCCGGGTCAGCGACGACGCGCTCGGGGCCGTGCGCGGCCACGTCGCCGCGACCTACGGCGAGGACTTCCTGCCCGAGAAGCCGGTCTTCTACAAGTCGAAGTCGGGCGCCCAGGACGCCCACGAGGCGATCCGGCCGACCGACCTCGACAAGTCGCCCGAGGCGATCAAGCGCTACCTCGGCAAGGACGAGTACGCGCTCTACCGGCTGATCTGGAACCGCTTCGTCGCCTCCCAGATGCGGCCCGCGGTCTACGACGAGACGGTGGTCGACGTCGAGGCCGCCACCTGCCTGCTGCGCGCCAAGGGCTCGGCGCTGCGCTTCAAGGGCTTCCTCGCCGTCTACGAGGAGACGCCCGACGAGAAGCCCGAGCACAAGCCGGCGCCCGAGGACAAGGCGGCCCAGGCCGACGACACGGCGCCCGAGGAGGCCGGGTCCGAGTTGCCGCCGCTCGTCGAAGGCCAGGTGCTCGCGCTGCAGAAGCTCGACACCGACCAGCACTTCACGCAGCCGCCGCCGCGCTTCTCGGAGGCGACGCTCGTCAAGGAGCTCGAGGAGAACGGCATCGGGCGGCCGTCGACGTACGCCCAGATCCTGGCCACGATCGAGGCGAGGGACTACGTGGAGAAGCGGGAGGGCAAGTTCTTCCCGACCGAGATGGGCTTCCACGTCATCGACCTGCTGATCCAGGGCTTCGCCGACATCGTCGACGTCGAGTACACCGCCGCCCTCGAGAAGGAGCTCGACGCGATCGAGGAGGGCGAGGACAACCTGCTCAACACCCTCGGCCAGTTCTGGAAGAAGTTCGGCAAGGACCTCGACGCCTTCGGCGGCAAGAAGCAGAAGGCGGCCCCGGAACCCGTGCCCGGCGAGAACTGCGAGAAGTGCGGCTCGCCGATGGTCAAGAAGTGGGGCGGCGGCGGCCGGCCGTTCCTCGGCTGCTCGGCCTACCCCGAGTGCAAGTTCACGAAGAAGCTCGAGGGCGAAGAGAGCGGCTTCCCGCCGGTCGACCCCGAGGCGTTGGCCCTGCGCTGCTCGATCCACGACGAGCCGATGCAGCCGCGCTCCGGCCGCTTCGGCTACTTCATGGCCTGCCCGCGCTACCCCGAGTGCAAGCAGACCCGCAAGCTGATCCGCGCCAACGACGTCGACGGCACCCTCAAGCCGGAGCCGCCGCCGCGCCCGATCGACGAGAACTGCCCCGACTGCGGCAAGCCGCTGGCCTGGCGCCGCGGCCGCTTCGGCCCCTTCATCGCCTGCTCCGACTACCCCTCCTGCAAGTACATCAAGAAGAAGGAGGCGATCGAGATCGGCCTGCTGTGCCCCGAGTGCCACGAGGGCCAGGTGGTCGAGCGCAAGGGGCGCTGGGGCAAGTCGTTCTACGGCTGCCGCCGCTATCCCAAGTGCACGTTCACGGCGTACCACAAGCCGGTCGCCGAGCCGTGCCCCGACTGCGGCCGCCCGTATCTCCTCGAGAAGGAGACGAAGAAGGAGGGCCGCGTGCTGTTCTGCGGCAACGAGGAGTGCGGCTTCAGGAAGGTGGCCGCGGCGGCTTGAGTTCCCGCGTCACCATCGTCGGCGGCGGGCTGGCGGGCTGCGAGGCGGCCTGGCAGCTCGCCCGCCGCGGCGTGGCGGTCGACCTGTTCGAGATGCGGCCCGTGCGGCCCACGCCGGTCCACCAGACCGCCGACTTCGGCGAGCTGGTGTGCTCGAACTCGCTGCGCGGCAACGACCTCGCGCAGGCCGCCGGCCTGCTCAAGGAGGAAATGCGGCGGCTCGACTCGCTGATCGTGCGGATCGCCGACGCGGTGCGGGTGCCGGCCGGCTCGGCGCTCGCGGTCGACCGCGGGCTCTTCGCGAGGAAGATCACGGAAGCCGTCGAGGCGCTGCCGGGCATCCGCATCCGCCGCGAGGAAGTGAGCGCCATCCCTGACGGCGAGGTCGTGATCCTCGCCACCGGCCCGCTGACCGCACCCGCGCTGGCCGCGGAGATCCGCGCCTTCGTCGGCGCCGAGGCGCTGCACTTCTACGACGCGATCAGCCCGGTGGTCGAGGCCGACAGCCTCGACCTCTCGAAGCTGTTCCGCGCCTCGCGCTACGGCAAGGGCGGCGACGACTACCTCAACAGCCCGCTCGACGAGGCGCAATACCGCGCCTTCCACGCGGAGCTGCGCGCCGCCGAGCTGTCCGAGGTGAAGGACTTCGAGAAGGAGTTCTTCTTCGAGGGCTGCCTGCCGATCGAGGTGATCGCCAGCCGCGGAGCGGACACCCTGGCCTTCGGCCCGATGAAGCCGGTCGGGCTCGTCGACCCCCGCACCGGCCGCCGCCCGTTCGCGGTCGTGCAGTTGCGGCAGGACGACCTGGCGGCGTCGCACTACTCGCTCGTCGGCTTCCAGACCCACCTCAAGTGGGGCGAGCAGAAGCGGATCTTCCGCACCCTGCCCGGGCTGGAGAACGCCGAGTTCGTGCGCTTCGGCATGATCCACCGCAACACCTACGTGAACGCCCCGAAGGCGCTCTCGCCGGTGTTCGAGACCCGCGCGCGCCAGGGCCTGTTCTTCGCGGGCCAGATGTCGGGCGTCGAGGGCTACGTCGAGTCGGCGGCCTCGGGTCTCGTCGCCGGCATCGCGGCCGCGGCGCGAGCCCGCGGCGAGGAGCCCATCGCTTTCCCGGTGGAGACCGCCCACGGCGCCCTGGGCCGCTACATCTCGGGCAGCGATCCCGCTCACTACCAGCCCACCAACATCGCGTTCGGTCTGTTGCCCGAACTCGAGGGCCGGGTACGCGACAAGGCGAAGCGGCGCCTGGCCCAGTCCGAACGCGCGCTGCAGGCGCTCGACGCGTTCCTGCCGCAGGTCGCGGCCCCGGTCGGGGTGTGACCGATCTGCCCTTCGCGGAAGCGATCCCGCGCTTCGCGCGGCACCTCGACCGCGAGCGCAACGCCTCGCCCCACACCGTCCGCGCGTACACCCGCGACCTCGAGCAGTTCGAGCGCTGGGCGCGCGACGAGCTGCAGCGCCCCGTCGCCTGCGCCGAGGTCGATCACCTGCTGGTCCGCTCGTTCCTGGCCCACCTCCACCACCACGGCCTGAAGAAGAGCTCCGCCGCCCGCAAGCTGGCCACGCTGCGGACCTTCTTCCGCTACCTCGCGCGCGAGGGGATCGTCGAGCGCAACCCGGCCCGCGCGCTGCTCTCGCCGCGCCTGGAGAAGCGGCTGCCGGCCCAGCTCGAGGAGGGCGAAGCCGCCGCGCTGGTCGAGGTCCCCGGCGACACCGCCGGGGCCGTGCGGGCGCGCGCCGTCCTCGAGCTGCTCTACGCGACCGGCATCCGCTGCGCCGAGCTCGTCGGCCTCGACCTGCCGGAGGTCGACCTCGAAGGCCGCCTGATCCGAGTTCTGGGTAAGGGTAGAAAAGAGAGGGTTGTGCCCTTCGGGCAAGCCGCAGCGGGGGCGGTGCGGGCCTGGGTCGCCGTTCGGGACACCCTGGGGCCCCGCGAAGACGCCCTCTTCGTCACCCGCGCCGGCCACCGCCTGTCTGACCGCGCGGTGCGCCGCCTCGTCTCCCAACGAGTTCGGGCGATCTCCCTCGAAAGGCGGGTCAGTCCTCACACCCTCCGCCACGCCTTCGCCACCCACCTGTTGCAGCGGGGGGCCGACCTGCGGGCCATCCAGGAGCTGCTGGGACACGCCAGCCTCTCGACGACCCAGAAGTACACCCACGTCAACGCCCGACACATTCTGGAAATCTACAAGAAAGCGCACCCGAGGGCCTGAGACTCCGCGGCCCGCTGCTGCGTCTCATTCCAGTGAAGGCGATGGGGTTTCCGCCCACCGACGAAGAGCTCGTCGCGGCCGTCCAGGCGGGGGACTCGTCCGCCTTCGACGAGCTGGTGCGGCGCTGGGAGCGGAAGATCCGCGGCGCCGTGTACCGGGTGGTGGGGTCGGAGGAGGAGGCGCGCGACGTGACGCAGGAGGCGTTCCTCAAGGCCTACCGGGGCCTGCCGGGGTTCAAGAGCGAGGCGCGATTCTCGTCGTGGCTGTACCAGATCGCGCTCAACCTCTCGCGCGACCGGCTACGCCGCCGCAAGCTGCGCGACCACGCGAGCCTCGACGCCATGGAGGAAGACGGCGTCGCGTCGCCCGCGCTCGTCTCCCGCGCCCCCGACGCGCACGCCCAGTTCGAGCGCGGCGACCTCTCGCGGCGGGTTGCGGCGGCGGTGGCCGCGCTGCCCGACGACCAGCGCGAGGTGATCGTGCTCAAGGAGTACCAGGACCTCACCTTCGTCGAGATCGCACAGGTGCTGGACCTGCCGGTGTCGACCGTGAAGACGCGGCTGTACCGCGGCCTCACCCTGCTGCGCGAGCGGCTCGAGCAGCAGGGCGTCGCCAGTTACGCCCGCGCCGGCGTGGCCCTGCTCTGAAGGAATGAAGACTGCCATGACGGACTGCGAACGCGCCCGCGAAGACCTGATCGACCTGCTCTACGGCGAGGCCGGACCCGACGCCCGGCTGCGGGCCGAAGGGCACCTCGCCGCCTGCGACGCCTGTCGTGCCGAACACGAGGCCCTGCGCCGCGTGCGCGGGCAGTTGCCGGAGTGGAAGCTGCCCGAGGCGCGGGTGCTGCGGCCGCGGCGCTGGGCGCTGCCGGTGGCCGCGCAGGCCGCGCTCGGCCTCGCCGCCGGCCTGTTGCTCTCGCTCGGCCTCGTCGTGCTGACCGGCTCCGAGGTGCGCTACGAAGGCGGCGCCCTCGCCGTGCGCATCGGCCGGCCTGCGCCCGCCGCGAGCGTCGACCTGGAGGCACGGCTGGCTGCCCAGGAGCAGCGGCATCGCCAGGAGATCGCGGCCCTGCGCGCATCGCTGCAGGCCCCCGCGCCGGCGGACCAGCGGGTGCTGGCGCTCGTCGACGAGCGCATCCGCGCCGCGGAGGCGCGGCAGGCGGTGCTGCTCTCGTCGAGCCTCGCCGACTTCGCCGAGAAGAGCGACGCCCAGCGCCGCTACGACCTCGCCCGCGTCTCGCAGGGGTTGTCCTACCTCGACCAGCGCACCGGCCGCCAGCTCGCCCGCACGTCGGAGCTGATGGGCTACGTGCTGCAGGCCTCGGACCAGCGATGAAGGCGCGCGCTTTCGTCGCGCTGCTCGCCGCGGCGCCGCTGGCCCTGGCCCAGGACGCAGGCCCCGAGCGCAACGAACTGCAGGGGCTCGCCTCCGTTTTCGAGCAGTCGCTGCGCGAGACCACCCGGCCCGGGCTGTTCACGATGGGCTTCGACGCGCCGCGCAGCTTCTACCTGCCCGGCGTCGGCGCCGTGATCGTGCTCTCGCCGCGGGCGCTGCCGGTGGAGCGCCGGCCCCTGGTGCGGCGCCGGCTGGAGGGAGTGCCCTACGCGAGCGCGCTGCGCGAGCTGGAAGCGCGGCGGGCCGAAGCGCGCAGCCCGGAGGAGGAGCAGGCTCTGGCCCAGAGCATCGCCAACCTGCGCCGCCTCCAGGAGCTGCACGCCCGCGAGAACGAGGACCGGGCGCGAGCCCACGCCGCGCTGGCCCGCGAGGCCGCGCGTGAAGCCGCGCGCAGCGCGCCCATGGTCGCCGACGTGCGCGAGCTGGAGCGCCAGGTGCTGGCCATGCAGGAGGAGGCCGAGCGCTCGCGGCGCGAGGCCGAGGCGCAGCTCGAGCGCCTGAGCCACGAGGTCCGGCTGCGGATGCCGCTCCCGCCCGACGCGCCGCCGCCGCCGGACGCTCCGACGCCCGCCGCGGCGCCCGCGGCACCGGGCGCACCGGCCGCCCCCGCCGCTCCTGCGGTGGCGCCTCCCGCGCCCTGGGCCTTCTGGTTCGAGGTCGAGGAGCTCGACGGGGAGGGCACTCCCGAGGCCACGCTCGAGGCCGTGCGCGCGACGCTGGTCCGGGCCCTCGAGACCCAGGGGCCGCGGCTGCGCGGCCTCGCCCCCCAGGAGGGCATCGTCGTCGCCGTCGACCTCGTGGCCGGCGGCTGGCCCGGCCTGCCCACGAAGCGCCGCACGCTGGTGGCGCGCGTCGCCAGGAAGGACCTCGACGCGCGCGCCGCCGGCAAGCTCGCCGCCGAGGAGTTCGCGAAGAAGGTCCAGCTCCTCGAGTATTGAGGGAAGCCGGCGATCAGTTCCGGCGCACGAGCAGGGCGAGCGTGACCAGCGCCAGCGTGCCGTCGGTGCCGGCGAAGAGCAGGAACGCCGCCGGCGACTGCCGCGCGAAGTGGTCGTAGACGAACAGCGCGGCGCCCGCCGCCTTGACGAACACGCCGGCGACCCAGAAGTAGCCGCGCCGCGCGACCACGTCGCCGGCGGCCCAGAAGTAGCCGAGCGCCAGCGTGATCGTGAACAGCCCGTTGAGCTGGGCGTTGATCACGGGCACGGGTTCCGGCGCGCCGAACAGCCGCGCGACCAGCGCCGGCGCCACCAGCAGCGGCAGCCCGAGCAGCAGATCGTAGATCCCCGACACCACCGCCAGCGTCCGCAGAGCGCCCGTCGTCCCCTCGCGCACGCCCTATACTAGCCGCGCGCTTTCGCATGTCCGATACCCGCCTCCACGGCACCACCATCCTCTGCGTCCGCCACCGCGGCGGCGTGGCGATCGCCGGCGACGGCCAGGTCAGCCTGGGCCAGACCGTGATCAAGGCGGGCGCCCGCAAGGTGCGCCGGCTGCACGACGGCAAGGTGCTGTGCGGCGTTGCCGGCGCCACCGCCGACGCGATGACGCTGCTCGTCCGTTTCGAGGCGAAGCTCGAGGAGCACCGCGGCGGGCTCGAGCGCGCTGCCGTCGAGCTCAGCCGCGACTGGCGCACCGACCGCGCGCTGCGCCGGCTGGAGGCGTTCCTGATCGTGGCCGACCGCGACGCGGCGTTCCTGCTCTCGGGCGCGGGCGACGTGATCGCGCCCGACGACGGCCTGCTCGCCACCGGCTCCGGCGGCCCCTTCGCGCTGGCCGCGGCCCGCGCGCTGTGCGCCCACTCCGGGCTCGACGCTGCCGCCATCGCGCGCGAGGCGCTGCGGATCGCCGCCTCGATCTGCGTGTACACGAACGACCAGCTCGTGGTCGAGGCGCTCTGAGCGTGGCGATCGCCCTCACCGAGCACGCGGAGGAGCTGCGCACGCTCGATCAGCTCACCCCGCGCCAGATCGTCGCCTTCCTCGACCGCCACGTGATCGGCCAGCACAAGGCCAAGCGGGCGGTCGCGATCGCGCTGCGCAACCGCATCCGGCGCCAGCGCCTGGAGCCGGAGCTGGCCGCGGAGGTCACCCCCAAGAACATCCTGCTGATCGGGCCCACCGGCGTCGGCAAGACCGAGATCGCGCGGCGGCTGGCCCAGCTCGCGGGCAGCCCGTTCGTCAAGGTCGAGGCCAGCAAGTTCACCGAGGTCGGCTACGTCGGCCGCGACGTGGAATCGATCGTGCGCGACCTGGCCGCCGCCGCCGCCGAGAAGGTGCGCGCCGAGCTTCAGGAGCAGGTCCGCGAGAAGGCGAAGCGCTCGGCCGAGGAGCGGCTGCTCGACGTGCTGCTGCCGGTGCCCCGCCACGCGGAGGGCGCGGAACCGGCGGAGAAGGCGCGCGAGGCGATGAAGGCCTCGCGCGAGAAGCTGCGGGCCGCGCTGCGCCGCGGCGAGCTCGAAGCGCGCAGCGTCGAGGTCGAGGTGCGCGAGAAGCCGCCGCTGATGCTGAAGGCGCTGGGCGGCAACGAGGAGTTTTCGTCCCAGCTCCAGGACATGCTGGGCGGCCTGATGCCCGGCCGCGGCCGCCGCCGCGCGATGAGCGTGGCCGAAGCCCGCGACGTGCTGCAGCGCGAGGAGGAGGCGCGCCTCGTCGACGAGGACGAGGTGGCGCGGCTGGCCCGCGAGCGCGCCGAGTCGAGGGGCATCGTGTTCCTCGACGAGATCGACAAGATCGCCGGTCGCGAGGGCCGCCAGGGCCCCGACGTGTCCCGCGAGGGCGTGCAGCGCGACCTGCTGCCGATCGTCGAGGGCACCACGGTGCAGACCAAGATCGGGCCGATCCGCACCGACCACGTGCTGTTCATCGCCGCCGGCGCGTTCCACGTCAGCAAGCCCGCCGACCTGATCCCCGAGCTGCAGGGCCGCTTCCCGATCCGCGTCGAGCTCGAGCCGCTGGGCGAAGACGAGCTGTGCCGGATCCTGACCGAGCCGAAAGGCGCGCTCCTTCGCCAGTACCAGGCGCTGCTCGACACCGAAGGCGTCGCCCTCGAGCTGACGCCGGAGGCCGTGCGCGAGGTCGCCCGGCTGGCGATGGAGACGAACGCGAAGACCGAGAACATCGGCGCCCGCCGCCTCGCCACCCTGCTCGAGGCACTGCTCGAGGAGGTCTCCTTCGCCGGGCCCGACGGCGGCCCGCGCAGCCACCGCGTGGACGCGGCCGACGTGCGCGACAAGCTCGCGCACCTGGTCCGCGACACCGACCAGTCGAGGTTCATCCTGTGAACGTGCGTTTCACCGCCGCCGCGCTGGCGGCAGGCCTCGCGCTCGTCGCCTGCGGCAAGCGCGGCGACCCCCTGCCGCCGCTGCGCCGCCAGCCGCTGCCGGTGGCCAACCTGCGGGTCGAACAACGCGGCCCGGAGCTCGTGGTCCGCTTCACGACGCCGCGCACGACGATGGCCGGGGTGGCGATCGGGCTGATGGACCTCGAGCTGTCCCACGCCTTCGGCGGAGGGCCTTTCGACGCGCTTGCCGTCGAGAAGACGCTGAAGGCGGCGCCAGGCGAGGCCCTCGAGGAGCGTTTCCCGCTGCCCGAGCTCGGCACCGTCTTCCGCTACAAGGCGGTGGTCCGCGCCGACGGGCGCCTCTCGCCCGAGGCGGCCCCCGAGCCGTTCACGGTGCGGGCCGCGCCGGAGCCGCCGAAGGACGTGGTCGCCGAGGTGGTGGCGACGGGCCTGCGCCTGCGCTTCACGCCGGCTCCCCTCCCGACCCCGTCGCCGTCCCCGACCGCGAGCCCGTCCCCAACCGGATCCCCGTCCCCGACCGAGACTCCGATCCCGACCGGATCCCCGATCCCGACCGTGAGCCCGTCCCCAACCGGATCCCCGTCCCCGACCGAGACTCCGATCCCGACCGGATCCCCGATCCCGACCGTGAGCCCGACCCCGACGGCCTCGCCGTCCCCGACCGCGAGCCCGTCCCCGACCGGATCCCCGTCCCCGACCGCCTCGCCGGGCCCGTCCCCGACCGCCTCCCCGACCCCGACTCCGGCCCCCACGCCGCCCACCGCGGGCACCTTCGTCTACCGCCGCCCGGCCGACGGCAGCTACGGTGATCCGCTTACGCGCGACCCGCTGACGGCGGGCACCTACGAGGACACGACCGCCGAGCTCGACCAGCGCGTCTGCTACGAGCTGCGCACGGCCGTGTCGACGAGCCCTCGCGTGGAGAGCGCGCCCAGCGGCGAGGTGTGCCTGGTCCGCCGCGACATCGTGCCGCCGGCGGCGCCGCGGGGGCTGACGGCGCTCGAGCGCGCGGGCGCGATCGAGCTCGAGTGGAGCCCGGCGCCGGACGCGGACGTGGTCGCCTATCGCGTCTACCGGACGGCCGGCGGGAACCGCGAGCGCGTCGGCGAGGTGAGCGAGACCCGCTACCGCGACGAGGCCCTGCCCGCGGGAGTCGAGGTGTTCGTCTACCAGGTCGCCGCCGTCGACCGGGCCGGCAACGAGGGCCCGCTCGCCGACGGCGTCAGCGCGAGGA
>WYBL01000157.1 GCA_011526565.1 Acidobacteriota bacterium
AGGGCGCGATGGACGCCTCCAACCTGCTCAAGCCGGCCCTCGCCCGCGGCGAGTTGCGCTGCGTCGGCGCCACCACGCTGAACGAGTTCCAGAAGCACGTCGAGAAGGACGCGGCGCTGGAGCGGCGGTTCCCGCAGGTCTACGTGGGCGAGCCGGACGTGACGGGCACGATCGCGATCCTGATCGAGAAGGCCCACCCCCGACGTCTTCAACGCCTTGCTCCAGGTACTCGACGACGGGCGCCTGACCGACGGCAAGGGCCGCACGGTCGACTTCCGCAACGCGGTCCTGATCATGACCAGCAACGTCGCCTCCGACTACATCCAGGAGATGGCGCGCCGCGGCGAGGTCGACAAGGACAAGCTGATGGACGCGCTGCGCCGCACGTTCCGCCCGGAGTTCCTGAACCGTCACAGCGTCGAGCACTGATGCTGTCGTCGCGCGGGCGTCAGCGGCGTCAGTACCAGTCCTCGGCCCCTGGCGCCGGATCTCGACCTCCTCGCCCTCGAAGCGAAACTCTCGATCGGGAAGAAAGGCGAACGGACGCTCGCGGCCCGGCGCCCGGCCGAGGCTACACCTGACGACGGGGCTCGGCCTCGCCTCAGGGTCGAGCGCGTCGCTCGGCGCGTCGGCAAGCCCCGCCGCGTCGTGCTGCGGGAGGCCATCGAGGAGTACGCCGCCGAACTACCGCACGGCCACCCGCCAGGGCCCCACTCAGGTCCAGTCGTTGGTATCGAGGTAGAGCGTCCCTCTGAGGCCGGGCCGCGTCGCCTGCTCGACCGGAATCGAGAACCGGTACCCGCCACCGCGTTCGCTCCGAGCGGCGCGGGTCGAGGTCTCGTTCGGGTGCTTCCGGTCCCAGCCGTATCGAAGCTGCCACTCGCCCTGCTGATGGCGCGCCTCGAGATTGAGCTTGTCGCGGAACAAGTACCCGCCGTCGTAGTGGCGCTTGAGGAACAGCGCGCCATCCACCTCGTACTCCGGCACCAGCACGCGCAGGTCGAGGCTGAAGCCCAGGCTGCCCGACTTGGGGTTGGCGCGGGCCTGGTTGGCGAGGAAGGCGCTGGCCAGGTGGAGCGTTCGCCCTTCGCGAAGCGCGTCGTCGTAGCCCGCGAGGATGGCCGAGGCCTCGGCGACGGTCCGGCGGTGGAGGTCCCAACGCGCCCTCCGCACCCTGGCGATCACTTCGATGTGGTAGATGGCCCGGATCTGGCGACCCTCCAGCGCTTTCGGGCGCCAGATCGTGTGCAGGTCGAGCAGCGCGTCGACCCGCACGTCGCCGAAGAAGAAGCGGCGGAGGTTCTGGTAGCCCTCTTCGGAGTTGACGATGCCGTAGTGCCCCGAATGCGAGCGGTGCACGAACGCGCGCGGCGTGTCGAGTGCGTAGGCGTTTTCGATCCGCACCAGGCCGTCGCTCATTTCGCCGACCAGCGAGCGGGCGACCCCCGCCGCCACCGCGTAGTCCCTGCTGTTGGTACCCACCAGGCAGAAGAAGCGCTCGGGGGGGAAGTGTCCACCGAGCGAGCGTACGTCCTCGCTGGGGCCGAGATTCAGGAACTCGCGCATTCGTCGCGGCTGGAACGTGTCGAGCTGGTTTACACCGATGAACGCCGGGAGGTGGCCGAGGCCGCGGACCTCGATGCCTCCATGCGGGGTCGCATACGTGAACACCTTGTCCACCAACGAGGGGCGGCCCGCCTCGGGGCAGACCTTCTGCAAGTAGCAGCGAACGATCAGACCTCCCATCGAGTGGGCTACGAGCAGCACCCTGAAGTCGGGGTCGGCGGCGCTCCCGGTTGCAGTCCGCACCTGCTCGATGAACGTCCCCAGGCGCTGGGCGTAGGTCTCGATTTCGTCGCGTTGACCGATACCCAGGTCTCTCGAGGCAGGTTCGTAGTACCTGAAGACCCAGAGGCTGCGCTGGGGCGCCTTCTCCAGCTCACGGCCGTCGCCGAAGGTGTCGACGTAGCCCTCGTCCTTGCGCAGGCGCAGCAGCGGCGACTCGAAGACGTGGCGCGTGGGGCGGCCATCGACGTCCTGCCGCAGCTTCGTCGAGCCCAGGTTGAAGCCCATGTATGGGTCGGCGACCGTGTCTTCGACCTCGCCCTGCGTCCCGGCGTAGCCCCGAATGAAGATGATCGGGTAGTGCGGTCCCTGCATGGCCACCATCCTTTGACGAACGCTTGCTGGATCTTTAGTATATGCAAATAGCCTAGGAGGACCTCATGGCGCAGTCGATCCGGGTCGCGTTGGCCATGGGAGGCGGAACCTCGCAGGGCACGTTCTCGGGCGTTGGGTTGACCGAGGCGCTGAAACTGCTGGTGCTCTACGGCGGGGACGGCGGCGGCCCGTGCGGAGACGTGCGTATCGACTCCGCGGCCGGTGCCAGCGCCGGCTCGGTCGCCGTCGCCATCTTGCTGCGCTCGCTGGTGCAACCGGTTTCGGAGCCGCACGAGGTCGACACGACGCTCAAGCGGCTCCACGGCGCCGACTACACCAACGCCCCGGCCGACATCCGCGCCCGCTTGCAGACGCTGCAGGCCGCACAGGACCTCCAGTGGAGGCTGTGGGCACGCCACGCCTACCTGCGTGCGCTGCTGGGTGAAGCGGAAGGCCAGCAGTGGCCCGATCGCAGGCACGAAGCGGGATTTCTGCATCGGCGCCTGCTCGAGGACATGGCGCGCGAGTACCTCGACCCCGCGGGCGCCAACTTCGACGCTCCGCCGTTGTTGGGCCGCCGCGTCCTCTTCTGCTGCACGCTCGCCAACCTGACGCCGCTTCGCGCCGACGCCACGGCGTCCCTCGACGACGTCGAGCAGGATACGAAGGTGCTGGCCGCCCTCTCGGATGCGCTCTCTTCCTCGATCCACCGCGACCTGCGGGTGTTCGACCTCGACTTCGCCGCGGCGCCGGAGGCGATCGACCCGGAGAGCCGGCCCGACCGCTGGTTCCGCTGCCACGTCGGCGCCTCGGACCCGGCCCGACGCCTGCGCGACCTGAGAACCGCCGATGCCTGGGGCCCGCTGGCCGCCACGGCCATGGCCTCGGGGGCGTTCCCGTTCGGGTTCGCGCCGATCTCGCTCACCCGATACCGCTGGGAGTACGCCGACCTGTGGCCGAAACCGCTCGGCCAAGCGGAGGAACACGTCTTCACCTACGTCGACGGGGGCACCTTCGAGAACGAGCCGTTGCGCGAGGCGTTCCGCCTGGCCTCCTTCCTCGACGCCGCCCAGCCGACCGCGGACTCACGCCGCGTCGTCCTCTTCGTCGACCCCAACGTCTCGTCCTTCGAGGATCGTTCGCTGCGCGTGCCGATCCTGCGGCGCCACGGCGAGGACGGGAAGCCGCTGCCGACCCTGCAGCGCCTGGCGGCGCACGTGGGGACGATGTACGACGCGATCCGCAACCAGGCGTCGTCGCGGGAAGCCGACGGCGCCTTCCAGACGCGACGACAGCTCCGGGTCCGCGACGGAGTCCGCCTGTCGCTCCGCGACGCGATCGATCCCCGCGGGCAGTCGCTGCAGGGCCCTCGAGCCGTGGCGCTCCACGACTTGCTGAAGCGCGCCGGCGAAACGCTGGCTCACGACGACGCGAAGGAGATCCTGCCGCCGACCCAACTCACGGTCCGCGCCGAGCTGCTGCGCGTCGCCGCCGAGGAGGCGGCGCGCCCGGCAGCGGCGGAGGAGTTGGTGGCCCTGGCCCAGCCCCAGCGAATCGCCGCGTTCCTGGGCCTCGCCGACCCGGCGACGGACCCGGCGGCGGACCTCTGGCTCTACCTGTTGCTCTGCCTTCAGCACGATCTGTCGGCAGGGCTGACGGGCCGACGCAGGGACCTGGTGATCGCACCGATCGCACCTCTGTGGAACCCACTCGACGCCCACTCCGCCTTCGACCTCCCGAACGAAGCGGTCGGGACGTTCGCTGGCTTCATGTCTCCGACCGCCCAGCGCTTCACCTGGGCGGCCGGACGCTACTGCGCACGGCGCTTCCTGCTCGCCGCCGGCCTGATCACCCGCGAGGACCCGGCCCCGCGGCCCGTCTGGACCTGGCAAGGAAGCGTGGGCCGCTATCTCGAGGCCGAGTTTCGGCGCGAGGTGCTCGAAGCGCTCGATCCGCTGCTGCGGCGCCTGCGCGCGATCATCGACGACGCCGACGTGCTCCCCCTCGACGCCCTCGCCGCCAAGCTGATCGTCAAGAAGCTCGAAGCCGCAATCGAGCGCGGGCTGGAGCGCCGCGACGAACGCGTGACCGCCTATGAACTGCGCATCGTCGTCCCCGAGGCGGCCTACTCGCTCCTGGTCCCGGGTCGAGACCAGCCCATCGGGGCGCGGCGGGAGAGCGGCGACCGCCACGTCATCGCGACGATTGCGGAGCACGTCGCCGACCTGGCCCGCCAGCCCCGCGGGTGGCGGCCGGCGTGGCTCCGGATCCGCACGTTCTCGCACGCTGCGTTCTGTGACGTGGAGCTGCCCGACGCGACCCGGCTGGAACCGACGCGTGTGATGGCCAACCCGGTCCTCGAACTGACGATCAACGAGGCCGACGGGCCACAGCGCGGCTCCCGACCCGGCCACGTCCCGGCCGGCCGCTGGACGGCGAGGGACGAAGTCGAGCCCCTCGACGCGACGTTGTTCGATCACCCGCGCCCCGCGCGCCTCCCTGATTGCCTCGTCCAACCATGAGTGCGCCCGGTTCTGGCGAGCGCCTGACCGGAGACCGGCCCGGCGCAGATGACGTGCTTGGCCCGCTCGAGTCTGGTCTGAGCGACGAGCGCGAGGTGGCCTGGATGTCCGCGTGCCGGGCTCGACCCGACCTGGGGCCACGACCGCCCAGGGTTCGCGGCCTGCTCGGCGCCCACACCATCGCCGCCGACGACGGTCGCCTGCTGCTCAGCTACTGGCGCTCCCGAGGCTTCTGCGAGGCGGCGGCCAACGTCTGGGATCGCCACACCGGCGCTCCGCCCCTCTGGCAGGGACCGGTCGACCACATCCACAACCCACGACGGAACCCTCTGCGCCCGAGATCGGTCGTCGATGGCCTGATCAAGGGCGCCGCGGTGATCGGGGCCATGACCGTGATCCTGGGCGCGTGGGAAGCCCTGTTCGCTCGAGTACACGTTCGGCTCGAGGTTCCCATGGAGGCCGTCAACGTGACGGCCGGCGCGCCCTTCGAGTTCACCGTGCCGCTGACGAACGCGTCGGCCGTGGATGCCGACCTGTCGCTCCGCGCCGAGGCGCCGGACGGCGTCGAGGTGAAGCTGGGGGTTCCGGTCCGGGTTCGGGCGCGAGCGACCGGGGAGGCGATCAGGGTGCGGGGCGTGGCACGTTCCCGGGCCGAGGCTCCAGTCCTGCTGCGGCTTCGGGGAGTGGCGAGTGCCGCCGGGTACAACCCGACGGAGGCCAGCCTCGACGCGACGATCGCGTTGCGGGTCTATCCAGGCTCCACGGCCAGCAGGCAGGACGCGCGGCCCGCAACGAAGCCCCCGTGCCGGGTCGCCCTGCTTCTGGATGTCGGACGGCCGTATCCCGCGGGCGTGCAGTGCGAAGCCGCTCTGGTCGCAGGCGGACGCTTGATCGCCCTGGAGTCCGGGACCAAGGCCGTGGCGTCGCCCGACGGATCGTCGTCACTGCTCCAGTGGCGCACTCCGCCGCTGCCGGCGCACGCCACCCACGAAGAAGTGGCCCTGTACACGCCCGCCGCCGGCGCGACGTGCACGCAGGCAGGCTCCGTCCCGCGACTGTCGTGGCTCTGTCGGTGAAGGAGGCGTCATGAAGCGAGAGTGGGTGGCCCGGTTGGTGTTGGCCTGGTGGGCCGTGTGGCCAGCGCATGCGCAGGCATCGTCGGTCACCCTGAAGCTGGTCGACATGGGCAACGACGACGCCGTCGTAGCGGCCGCCCAGGTTCGGGTCCTCGACACGGCCGGAAAGACGCTGAAGACGGGGATCACCAACGAGAACGGCGAGTTCGCCGCTGACAACTTGCCCGCTGGGACCCCGATCGTGGTGGAGTATGGGCGGTTGGGCTGGGTTCCCCGCCCGGATCGTTACCCGGACACGGGTGCCCTCGTCCTTGCCGATGGCGAGAACCGGCAAGTGCAACGTCAACTGATCCGGGCCGTGGAGGGTGGCGCCCTCTCCGCCGCTGACCGCGATTACTACGTGCGCGTCGGCGTCGCCATCGGGGACCAGTCGCGCCGCGCTCCCCCGGCACAACAGCAGAAGCTCCTGCTTGACCATTGGATGCGCACGCTCGAGCTGCCCGCCACGGCCCAGGAGGCGGTCGCTCGCGAGCTGCTGCGGTCTCGGCCGCCTGGTCTGGTGGCGATCGAGGACCGCCTGAAGCTCTACCAGTTCGAGGAGAGGCCGCCGATCGGATGAGTCGCCGCTTCGGCAGTCGCTGCTGCCGGGCGTCGCGTCCGCTCGACCCGCCCCGGCTCGTCGCGGCATACGATTCGCATTGGCCATGCGCCGGCGAGGAGCGACGAGATGACGACGAACACGAGCACGAAGCGCGGGACGATCGCGATCCTGACGGGTGGCGGCGACGTCCCTGGCCTCAACCCCGCGATCCGGGCCATCACCGTGCGGGCGTTGCGCGAGGGCTACCGGGTCCTCGGCGTCCGGCGCGGCTGGGCCGGCCTGATCGAGATCGACCATGACAGGCCAGGGCTCGACGGCGACTGCGTGATCGAGCTGTCGGAGGAGATCGTCAACAAGATCGGCCGCACCGGAGGCACCTTCCTCCACACGTCCCGCACCCGTCCCTCCCACGTGCCCAGGCCGAACGTGCCCGAGCACCTGCGGGGCCGCTACACGGACGAGATCAACGACCTGACCCCCGAGGTCCTGCGCAGCATCGACCGCCTCGGGATCGACGTGCTGATCCCCATCGGCGGCGACGACACGCTCTCCTACGGCGTGCGCCTGCACGAAGAGGGCGTCAAGGTCATCGCCATCCCCAAGACGATGGACAACGACGTGCCGGGCACCGACTACTGCATCGGCTTCTCGACCTGCGTCACCCGCACGATCGAGATGACCCACGCCCTGCGCACCTCGGCCGGCAGCCACGAGCGCTTCCTGGTGATCGAGGTCTTCGGCCGCTACGCCGGCTTCACCGCGCTGCTGCCCACGATGGCGGGCGCCGCCAACCGCTGCGTGATCCCCGAGCACGAGTTCGACGTCGAGCGGCTCGCGGAGCTGATGGTGGCCGACCGCGGCACGAACCCCAGCCACTACAGCGTCGTGCTCGTCTCCGAGGGCGCCCGGATCGCCGGGATGTCGGAGATGGTCTTCTCCGACCAGGAGAAGGACGCCTACGGCCACAAGAAGCTGGGCGGCATCGGCGACCTGATCTCCGAGCGGCTGAAGCTGCTGTCGCCGAAGTACAACCAGGGCCGGCGGGTGAACGTCATCAGCCAGCGCCTGGGCTACCTCGTGCGCTGCGGCGACCCCGACGCGCTCGACTCGATCGTGCCGATGGCCTTCGGCAACCTGGCCCTCGACCTCGTCCTCTCGTCCACCTACGGCCGGCTGGTGAACGTGCGCAACGGCCGCTACGACAACGTGCCGATCGACGTGGTGACGAGCCGGAAGAAGGTCGTGGACCTCTCGAAGTACTACGTGCCGGACCGGCTGCGGCCCCGCTACGAGAACTTCGAGAACCGGCCGGTGTTCATCATGACCAGCGATTTCTGAAGCCGGCAGGGCGGTCGCTACACTCGGGTCTGCACGGAACCACGCGCGGGAGACAGGCGATGCGGATGTGATGGACTTCCCTGCTGCTGGCAGGGCTGGTGGCGCCGGCGGCGGCGCAGGGCGAAGGCGGCAGGCAGCCGTTCACGGCCGAGCGCAGTTGGCAGATCCAGCGCCTCGGCGCGCCGACCGTCTCGCCCGACGGCCGCCACGTCGTGGCGCCGGTGACGCGCTTCGTGATGGCTGAGGACAAGGGCCACACGGACCTGTGGCTGTGGCGCAGCGACGGCTCGCTGCAGCAGCGCTTCACCACCAACCTCGGCACCGACGGCTCGCCGCGCTTCTCGCCGGACGGCCGCCAGCTCGCCTTCGTCGCCCGCCGCGGCGACGACAAGGCACCGCAGCTCTACGTGATCGCCGTCGACGGCGGCGAGGCGCGGCGCGTCACCGAGCTCGCCACCGGCGTGCAGTCGCCGCGCTGGTTCGACGGCGGCCGCCGGCTGGCGTTCGTCTCGCGCGTGTGGGCCGACCTGCCGCTGGCCGAGCAGGGCAAGCGCCTGAAGGAGCGCGAGGAACGCAAGAGCAAGGTGATGGTCTGGGATGCCGGACCGGTCAGCTCGTGGGACGTCTACGTCGACGACCGCCAGTTCCACGTCTTCAGCGTCGCCGCGGAGGGCGGCGAGGTGAAGCCGTGGACGCTCGGCACGGACCTCGAGCTGCCGCGCAACGCCACCCAGGGCGTCGACGGGTTCTTCGACGTCGCGCCCGACGGCAGCGAACTGGCCTTCGTCGCCGACAGCGACCCGGCGATCAACGTCACCAACCTCGACGTCTACGTGCTGGCGGCCGGCGAAACCACCGCGCGCAACCTGACCGCCGCCAACCCGGCGCCGGACAGCGGCCCGCGCTACAGCCCGGACGGCCGCTCGCTGGCCTTCACCCGGCAGCGCATCAAGGGCTTCTACGCCGACCGCGCGCGGCTGATGCTCCACGACCGGCGCCGCGGCGACAGCCGCGAGCTCTACCCGGACTGGGACCGCAGCGCCTCGGGCCTGGCCTGGGCGGCGGACTCCCAGCGCCTGTACGGCGCCATCGACGACGCCGGCACCGTGCGCCTCTACGAGCTGCCGCTGTCCGGCTCGCCGCGACCGATCACGGGCGAGTCCTCCTTCTCGTCGCTGGCGGTGGGCGGCGGCGCGCTGTTCGCGCTGCGCGAGAGCTTCACCGAGCCGCCGACCCTGGTCCACGTCGATCCGCGCAGCGGCGCGGCGCGCAAGCTGTCGACGATCAACGACGCGCTGCTCGCGGCCACCGATCTCGGCACGTTCGAGTCGGTGACCTACGAAGGCGCCGGCGGCCGGCCGATCCAGATGTGGGTCAACTACCCGCCCGGCTTCGACAGGTCCCGGCGCTATCCGCTCTTCATGCTGATCCACGGCGGCCCGCACAACGGCATCGCCAACGGCATGGCCTTCCGCTGGAACGCGCAGGTGTTCTCGAGCTGGGGCTACGTCACCGCCTGGCCGAACTTCCACGGCAGCTCCGGCTTCGGCCAGGACTTCGCCGATTCGATCAACCCCGAGTGGGCGGAGAAGCCCTACACCGACGTGATCAAGGCCGCCGAGTGGTTCGCGGCGCAGCCGTGGATCGATGCCGGGCGCATGGTCGCCGGTGGCGGCAGCTACGGCGGCTACCTCACCACCGTGCTGCTCGGCCGCGAGCACCCGTTCAAGGCGCTGGTGGCGCACGCCAAGGTCTACAACCTGTACAGCCAGTACGCCGCGGACTTCTCGGCCGAGGTGTCGCGCTTCGGCGGCTTCTGGGAGGACGGCAACCGGGCGGTGATCGAGCGCAACTCGCCGCACTACCGCGCCGCCCACTTCAAGACGCCGACGCTGGTGATCCACGGCCAGCGCGACCTGCGGGTGCCCGTCAACCACGGCCTGGAGCTGTTCCACACCCTGCTGCAGAAGGGCGTGCCGACCCGCTACGTGTACTTCCCGGACGAGAACCACTGGGTGCTCAAGCCGAACAACTCGCTGGCCTGGTACGCGGAGGTGCAGCGCTGGTTCCAGGAGCACGCCCCGGCAAGGTAGGCGGCGCGGGAGGTCCGGAAGGGCTGGCCAGGGGGAAGAAGACGACTCGGGGGAGAGAGCGGCTCCGGGCTGCGGGACTGGCGGCGGCGGCGACCGGATTGACGCTGCTGGCCCTCGAGCTGGGGAGCCGGGCGATCGTCGAGCCCTCCACGGTCTCCTCCGGCCGGCTGCTCGGCGTCGAACTCCCGCCTTTCGCGCTGCTGCCCTCGGGCGTCAGGGAGACGGGGAGCGAACCCGGCGCGCGCGAGGGTCGCCTCGTGGGAGGCGGTCCGCTGACCGTCGGGGATCTCTGGGGCTTCAAGGTGCCCGACCCCGAGCTGACCTACACGACGCCCCCGAGCACGACTTCGGCGAACGGCTGGTGGCGGACGAACGCCCTCGGCGCCCGCTCGGACCGGGAGACCTCGTCGGTGCCCCCGGAGGGAAAGCGCCGCGTCCTGGTCTTCGGCGAGTCGTACGCGGCGGGCAGCCGTCTCCGGGGAGACGAGACCTGGACCGCCGCGCTGGAGTCGCTCGCCGGTCGCCTCGAGGTCGTCAACCTGGCCGTCGACGGATATTCGATGGCGCAGGCCTTCCTCCGGTATCGCCGAGTGCGGAACCTCGTGGCGTACGACGCCGTGGTGCTCATGATCGTGCCGATCTCTGGCGCGACGTGAACGTGCGGCGATACCTCGGCGAGCGGTGGCCGGGCACCGTCCTCATGCCTCGGTTCGCGCTGGGCCCCGAGGGCCTGCAGCTCGTCGCGGCGCCCGTGTTCGGCGCGGCGGACTCCCGGGCGAAGAGGTCGGACGCCGTGCTGGCCCACTTGCGCGCGCACGACGCGTTCTACGTCCCGGCGGCCTTTCGGCTCCCACCGGTGATCGGCGGCTCGCTGTTGTACCGGCTCGGGACCGCCGGGCTCCTCGAGGCCCACCGGCGGCACGTCATGGCCTCGGCCAGTGATCCGGACGGGCAGGCCGTGCGGGTCACCACGGCCATCGTGTCCGCGATGCGGGCCGATGTCGAGCGTCGCGGCGCGCGGTTCGCGCTGATCGTGGCGCCTGCGGCGGAGACGCTCGCGCGGGGGACGGCGCCCTTCGAAGATCGCGCGAGGTGGGACCGGGTGAGCGACCTGCTGTGCGCCGCCGCGGGCGACTGCCTCGACGCCCTGGAGGCCTCGGACGGTGCGGACTCGGCGGGTTTCGACTACGGGCACGACGGCACGCACTACGGCCCGCGCACCAGCCGCTGGCTGGCCGCGGTGGTGCTCGAGAACCTCCCGGACCTGGGCGGCTAGGCGGGCGTCTCGGCGTCGGGCCGCTCGCGGGTCGTCCACAGCGACACGCCGACGCCCACGGCCAGCACGCTCAACACGACGGCGAGCAGGTACAGGTTGAAATTGGGGCCGAGCCAGGCCTTGAGCTGGACGTGGGTCAGCATCTTGACGCCGACGATCACCAGCACCGCCGACAGCGCGACCTTCAGGTACCTGAAGCGCGCGATCATCCCGGCCAGCGCGAAGTAGAGCGAGCGCAGGCCGAGGATCGCGAAGATGTTGCTGGTGAAGACCAGGAACGCGTCGCCGGTGATCGCGAAGATGGCGGGGATCGAGTCGACCGCGAAGAT
>WYBL01000002.1 GCA_011526565.1 Acidobacteriota bacterium
GCTGGTCGCCCACAGCGAGGTGATCGGCCCGTTCGCCGCCACGGCCGACGGCAAGAGCCAGCCGCAGGACCTGCTGCCGAAGGTGGCGAACGGCTCGGTCACGACGGTCGAGGCCGGGCTCGACGGGGCGCTGAAGCTGGTGGCGCTCGGCGTGACGCCGGAGCCCTGAACGTGCCCGAGTTGCCCGACCTGCTTCACGTCCTGGCCCGGCTGCGGGAGCAGCTCCTGGACCGGGCCGTGGAAGCCGAGCGGGTGCGCGACCCCGTGGTGCTCCGTTGCCTCGTGCGCGGCAACCTCTCCCTGGTGCTGGGCCGCACGCTGCGCGACGTGCTGCGGCGCGGCCACTTCCTGATCTTCCGCTTCGAGGGCCTCGACCTCGCCGTCAACCCGATGCTGGCCGGCCGCTTCCGGCTGGCGGCCCCGGGCGAACCCGACGAGCCGGCCCTCGGCTTCGCGATCGAGTTCCGACCGCGCGGGGACGAGCCAGGGCTGGAGCTGCGCTACCTCGACGAAAAGAGCATGGGCAAGGCCTATCTCGGCGCCGAGGGCGACTGGAGCGCGATCCCGGCCTTCCACAGCGGGGGCATCGACGTCCTCTCGCCGGAGTTCACCGCCGAGCGCTTCGTCAGCCTGCTGCGCCACCGCAAGGACCAGGTGCGGGTGTTCCTGCTCGACAAGAAGGCCCTCGACGCGATCGGCAACGCCTACGCCGACGAGGTGCTGTTCGAGGCCGGCGTCCATCCCAAGACCTTCTGCCGCAGGCTGTCGCACGACGACGGCGTGCGGCTGCACGGCGCGATCGTCAAGGTGATCCGCGAGGCCGTGGACGAGGTGGCCGCCCGCGACGCCCCGATCGAGGAGAAGGTCCGCGATTTCCTCAAGGTGCGGCGCAAGGAGACCTGCCCGCGCTGCCAGTCGAAGCTGCGCGTCGCCGGGGTCAAGGGCATGGACGCCTGGTACTGCCCGCGCTGCCAGCCGGAGACCCGGCCCGGCCTGGTCGACTTCCGGAAGACCGGCAAATAAAGGGCGGCGGCTTGCAGACGGCCCCCGCAGGCCGCAAAATGAGGGCCGAATGAGCAAAGAAGACCTGATCGAACTCCAGGGCGTCGTCGTCGAGGTCTTGGCCGGGGGAAACTACAAGGTCAAGGTCGGCGAGAACCACGAGGTGCTCGCCCGGCTGAACGGCAAGATGCGCCAGTACCGCATCCGCGTGATCGGTGGCGACCGCGTCACCGTCGGTGTTTCGCCCTACGACCTCAAGCGCGGCCTGATCACCTACCGCGCCAAGTAGGACCCTGGCCCCCTCCTCCTGGCCGCGGGGTCTGCTGTTCGACCTCGACCACACCCTCTTCGACATGCACCGGGCCGAGCGGATGGCGCTGCGCGCCGTCTGGCGGGGCGCCGGCCTGCCGTTCGGCGGCGCCGTCCTGGCCCACTACCGCGCGGTCAACGACGAACTGTGGGCCGCCTACCGCCGCGGCGAGACGACGACGGCGGCGCTCGCCGTCGAGCGCTTCCGCCGGACGCTGCGCGCCCACGGCGGGGCGGAGCGGCTGGCGCCGCGGCTCTCGCGCCGGTACCTGCTGGAACTGGCCGGGCGCGGCGACCTGCTGCCGGGCACCCGGCGCCTGCTCCGCGCGCTGCGCGGGCGCAAGCTGGCGGTGGTGACCAACGGCATCGACCGCGTCCAGCGCTCGCGGTTGCGCGCCTCGGGCCTCGCCGGGCACTTCCACGCCGTCGTCACCTCCGAGCGCGCGGGCTACGCCAAGCCCGATCCACGGCTCGTCGAAGATGCGCTGCGGGCGCTGCGGCTGCGGCCGGAGGAAGCGCTGATGATCGGCGACGATCCGCGCTCGGACGGGGCGGCGGCTCACGGCGCCGGGGTGCGCTTCGCCTGGGTCGACGGCGACGCCCCGGTGAAGCGGGCCAACGGTTTCCCCGTGCACTGGCGGGTGCGCACCCTGGACGAACTCCACGCCCGGCTGCGGCCGGCGCGGGGCTGACGAGGAGGAGGCGATGGCGATCCTGAAGGTCGGCCGCATCGGACACCCGGTCGTGCGCGGCACCGCGAAGCCGGTCCCGCTGGCCGAGATCGAGACGCCGGCGTTCCAGCGCCTGGTCGACGACATGGTCGAGACCATGCACGAGTACGACGGCGTCGGCCTCGCCGCGCCGCAGGTCCACGTGCCGTGGCGGCTGGCCGTGATCGAGATCCTGCCCACCGACGAGCGCGCGGAGGACGGCGTGCCGGTCACGGTGCTGGTCAACCCGAAGCTGACCCCGCTCGGAAAGCGCCGCGTCCGCGGCGTCGAGGGCTGCCTGTCGGTGCCCGGCTTCCGCGGCGTCGTGCCGCGCCACGAGCGGGTGCGGCTCGAGGCGCTCGACCGCCACGGCCGGCCGTGGAGCGTCGAGGCCCGCGACTTCTACGCGCGGGTGATCCAGCACGAGTGCGACCACCTCGACGGCCGCGTCTACCTCGACCGCATGGAAGGCTTGCGCTCGCTCGCCTACCAGGAGGAGTTCGACCGCTTCGGCCCGCAGGAACCGGTCGACGAGGGCGACGCCGACTAGAAGGTCGCGTCGACGGCGAGCGCCGCCTCCAGCCGCCGCAGGTACTCGGCGAGCGGGATCTCGATCGCGCCGAGTGTCGCCAGGTGCGGGGTCACGTACTGCACCTCGAGCAGGCGGAAGCCGCCCTCGCGCAGCCGCTCGACCAGCGCCCACAGCGCGAGCTTGGAGGCGTCGGTCACCCGGTGGAACTTGCTCTCGGCGAAGAAGGCGGCCCCGAGGTGCACGCCGTAGAGGCCGCCCACCAGCGCGCCGTGCTGCCACACCTCCACGGAATGGGCGCGGCCGCGGGCGTGCAGGCCCGAGTAGACGCGCACGAACTCCGGCGTGATCCACACCGGGCGGTCTGCGGCGCAGCCCAGCATCACGTCGCTGAAGGCGCGGTCGAAGCTGAACGTGAAGCCGCCGCGCCGGCGGCTGCGCTGCAACGAGCGCGAGGCGTGGAAGCCGTCGAGCGGGAGCACCGCCCGCGGGTCCGGGCAGTGCCAGGTCACCACCCGGCGGCGCTCGGAACCCATCGGGAACACGCCCCGCGCGTAGGCCTCCAGCACCACCTCGGGGTCCAGCCCGCGCGACACGCCGACCAGGTCGTCCATGCTCCGCGGCGGAATGCTACCCTCCGGCCCCGTGGAAGAAGTCCAGACCGCCGCTCCGCGCGTCACCCTGCGCAACGCCTTCGAGCGCGCCTACGACGGCGCGATCGCCGCCGCCCGCACCTGCTACTCGCCGCGGGTGATCGGGCCCGAGGAGGTCACGGAGGGCCAGCGCGCCTCGATCGGGCCGCTCACCTTCGACGGCGGCCACCACACGGTCTACCAGCACGCCCACTTCGAGTTCGGGCTCGAGAACGTCAGCCGCCAGTTCGTGTGGACGTTCCTGCACGCCCACCCCTTCTACAACTCCGAGCAGTCGAGCCAGCGCTTCGTGCGCCTCGACGAGGTCCGCGCCTTCGTCCCGGCCGGGCTCTCCGCCGAGGCCCGCGCGGTCTACGACGCCGCCGTGGTCGAGGCGTGGCAGGCCTACCGCGAGCTGACCGAACTGCTGAAGCGGGACACGACGCGGATCGTCGGCGAGCTGCGCTACATCACCGAGCGCGCCTCGGACAAGCGCAAGAAGCGGGCGGCGCGCGAGGCCGAGAAGAAGGCGATCGAGACGGCGCGCTACGTGATCCCGGTCGCCGCCTTCACCTCGATGGTGCACACGATCTCCGGCCTGGTGCTGCACCGGCTGTGGCGGATGTGCCGCACCGGCGACGCGCCGGCCGAGACCGCCGCGGTCGTGCAGTCGATGGTCGCCCTGGTGCGCGAACGCGACCGCGACTTCTTCGAGCGGGTCGGCGAAGGGCCGCTGCGCGACGAGGAGATCGCGGAGCTGCGGCTACCCCGCTTCGAGGCCGACGGCGACGCCGCCGCGCGCGAACTCGACGCCCTGCTCGGCGCCCGCGTCTCGCACCTCGTCGACTGGTCGGCACGCGCCGAGCCGACCACCGCCGAGGCGGTGCGGGCGGTGCTCGGCGCGACCGCGGCCAGCCTGCCCGACGACGCCGCCCTGGAACTGCTGCTCGACCCCTCGCGCAACCGCCACCGGCTCGACACCGTCAACGTGCAGACGCTGTCGCCGCTGTCGCGCGCGATGCACCACGCGACCTACACGTTCCTCAAGAAGCTGTCGCACACGGCCGACAGCCAGGACCAGCGCCACCGCATGGTGCCCGGCTCGCGGCCGCTGATGACGCTGACCGACACCCGCCGCCCCGACTACGTGATGCCGCCGCTCGTCGCCGCGAACGCCGAGGCGCAAGAGCGTTACCTGCGGGCGATGGATCGCGCGTGGGCGGCGAAGAACCGGCTGCTGGAGCTGGGCGCCCCGCTGGAAGCGGCGCTCTACCTGCTGCCCAACGCCAAGGCGCTGCGCTTCCACGAGTCCGGCAGCCTGCTCTACCTCGCCCACAAGTGGGTGATGCGCACCTGCTTCAACGCCCAGGAGGAGATCTGGCGGGCGTCGATGGAGGAGCTCGAGCAGGTGCGCGCCGTGCACCCGCGCCTCGTCCGCCACATGGGCCCGCCCTGCGTGCTGCGCGCGAAGCGGGTGACGCCGACCTGCACCGAGGGCGAGCACTTCTGCGGCGTGCCGGTGTGGACCAACTGGCCGGGCGCCGAACGAAGGCTCTGAGCCCGCGCGTGGGCGCCCGCGGCGTGCTGCTGGTGACCGGGGCCTGGCACCCCGAGGCCGCCGGCGGCAGCCTCCAGGCGCGGGCCCTCGCCCACGCGTGCCGCGGCCGGGTCACGCTCCACGTGCTGGCCACCAGCCGCCGGCCGGACCTGCCCGCGGCCTTCGACGACGACGGCGTGCCCGTCACCCGGTTTGCGCTGGTGCCCGAGTCGCGCGCGTCCGTCGCGAGGGCTGGCGCGCGCCTCGCTGCGGCGCTGTGGCGGCTGCGGCACGAGGTCGCGGTCGTCCACCTCGTCGGCTGGTCGCGAAAGGCGGTGCTGCTGAGCGCGCTCGCCCGCGAGCTGGGGCTGCGCGTCGTGCTGCGGCTGACCTCGGCCGGGGCCGACGATCCCGTGGCGCTGCGCGCGCGCGGGCGGCTGGCGGCATGGGTCGCGCGCGACGCGGACGCGCTGGTCGCGCCCAGCCCCGCGCTGCGCGAACTCGCGCTGCGCGCGGGGATCGAAGCGGGTCGCGTGCGGCGGATCGACAACGGCGTCGACCTCGATCGCTTCCGCCCGGCCTCGCCCGTCGAGCGCGCGGCGGCCCGCGCGGCGCTGGGCCTGCCCGCCGACGGTCTGCTGGCGCTCTGCGTCGGCCACTTCGCGCCCGAGAAGGGCCAGCGCGAGCTGCTCGCGGCGTGGGCCCGCGGCGTGGGCCGGAAGGGCGTGCTGGCGTTCGTCGGCGCCGAGAGCTCGTCGAATCCCGAGGTCGACGCCGGCTACGCGGCGTCGGTGCGGGACGACGCGCTGGCGCTGGGGCTGGGCGACCGTGTCAGGTTCCTCGGCCACCGCGAGGACGTGGCCGCCGTCTATCGCGCCGCGGACCTGTTCGCGTTCGCGTCGCGCCGCGAGGGCCGGCCCAACGTGGTGCTGGAGGCGATGGCGAGCGGCCTGCCGTGCGTCGTCCATCGCCTGCCCGGCATGACGGACGACCTGGTCGAAGACGGCGTGAGCGGTCGTCTCGTCGAGGTCGGCGACGGCGACGGCCTCGCCGCCGGCCTGGCCGAGGCCGTGTCCGATCCGGCCCGGCGCGCGGCCTGGGGCGCCGCCGCCCGCGCGGCCGTTCTCCCTCGCTCGCTCGCCGCCTGCGCCGAGGCCCACCTCGCGCTGTGGCGGGAACTCGGCGCGGCGGTATCCTCCTAGCGCCTTGGAACCCCAGCCCCGCGTGCTCGAGTGGCGCGCTCCCGGCGCCCCGACGGAACCATTCCCGCTGCGCGGCCGCGACATCCTGTGCCTGTCGTCGATCGACTGGGACTTCATCTGGCAGGGCCATCAGCACGTGATGTCGGCGCTGGCTGTCGAAGGCAACCGCGTGCTGTTCGTCGAGAACACCGGCGTGCGGCGGCCGCGGCTGTCCGACCTGCCGCGCATCCGCCAGCGGCTCGCCAACTGGTGGCGCGGCACCCGCGGCTTCCGCCAGGAGGCCGAGGGGTTGTTCGTCTTCTCGCCTGTGATGCTGCCGTTCCCGTACTCGCGGCTCGCGCGCTGGGTCAACCGCACGCTGCTGCGGCGCGCGCTGCGGCGCTGGATGCGGGCCGCGGGCTTCGGCCGGCCGATCGTGTGGACGTTCCTGCCGACCCCGATCGTGCTCGACCTGATCGCCGAGTTCGACCCGCTGCTGACCGTCTACTACTGCATCGACGACCTCGCCCACAGCTCCCCGGCGGCGCGCCGGGTGCGCGACACGGAGCCTGCGCTGTTCTCGGCCGCCGACCTGGTGTTCGTCACCTCGGAGAAGCTGCGGCTGCGCGCCCGCGAGCGCTCGGACGCGGTCCACGTGTTCCCGTTCGGCGTCGACCTGCCACGTTTCGAGCGGGTGCGCGAGGCCCCCGGCGGGGTGCCGGCCGAGATCGCGCGGCTGCCGAGACCGGTCGCGGGCTACGTCGGCGGAGTGCACCGCTGGATCGACCAGCCGCTGCTGTGCGAGGTGGCGAAGCGGCTGCCGCACGTCAGCTTCGCGCTGGTCGGGCCGATCCAGACCGACGTCGAGGCGCTCCGCGCGCTGCCCAACGTGCACCTGCTGGGCCCGCGCGCCCACGAGGACCTGCCGGCCTGCCTGAAGGGCTTCGACCTCGGCCTGATCCCCTACCGCCGCGACGAGTACACGGACAACGTCTACCCGACCAAGCTCAACGAGTACCTGGCGATGGGGCTGCCGGTCGTCTCCACCGACCTGCCCGAGGTGCGGCGCTACGACGAGCGCCACGAGCGCGTGCTGGCGATCGCGGCCGGGGCGGACGCCTTCGCCTCGGCAGTCGAGGCCGCGGCCGCCGACAGGACGCCCGCCAGCGCCGCGCGCCGGATCGAGGCGGCGCGATCGAATGCCTGGGAGCGACGGGTGCGCGAGATGGCCGAGTTGGTGGCGGACCGCGCGGCGCAGCGCGACGCCGTGCCCCGCGCGTGGCGGTCCCGACTCGAGGGCATCTACCGCCGTGGGCGGCGGAGGCTGGCGGCGGGAGCGCTGGCCGCAGCGGTGCTGTACCTGGGCCTGTTCCACTCGTCGTTCGTGTTCTGGGCGGCGGCGCCGCTGCGAATCGAACAGCGCCCGGTGCCCTCCGACGCGATCCTGGTGCTGGCCGGCGGCACCGGCGAAGGCGGCGACCCCGGGCGCCGCGCGGAGGATCGGGTGCTGCGCGCGGTCGAGCTCTACCAGCGCGGCCTGGCCCCGCGCATCGTGTTCTCTTCGCCGCTGGAGGCCGGCTTCCGCGAGACCGAGGTGATGCGCACGCTGGCGATGATGCGCGGCGTGCCCGCGGAAGCGATCCTGCTCGAGGACCGCCCGCGCAACACCCACGAACACGCGGTGGTGCTGGGCGCGCTCGCGGTCCAGAACGGCTGGCATCGCGTGCTGCTGGTCAGCTCGCCGTACCACATGCGGCGCGCCGTGGGCTCGTTTCGCCGCGCGCATCCGACGCTGAAGGTGGTGGCGACGCCGGTCCAGCGCTCGGTGTTCTGGGCGGTCGACGGGGGCCCACGCCTCGACCAGCTCCGCGCTCTCGTCCACGAGGTCGCGTCGCTCGCCTACTACGCCTTCGAGGGCTACGTCTAGCTGCCGGTTCTTCCCGCGAGGCGCTCCGGGCGATCGCCCAGGCGGTCCACGATCAGGAAGGCGACGGCCGCCGGCAGCGTCGCCAGGCCCACGACCGGCCAGAAAGCGGCATCGCCCAGCGCTCCGTGCAGCGGCAGCAGCAGCGGCGCGTGCACGGCCATGCCCAGGCTCCAGGTCGCCGTGTAGACGCTGAGGTAGCGGCCGCGCGCCGCCGGCGGCGCCCAGTCGGCGACCAGCGACGACTGCTGCGGCATGGCCAGGATCTCGCCCAGCGTCCACAGCACGACCCCGAGCAGGAAGCCGCTCCAGTGCAGCGCCAGGCCGTTGACGGCGAAGCCGAGCGCCGCCAGCAGCGCGCCGAGCGCCGCCACCCGCATCCGCCGGAAGCCCGCCACCGCGGCCGTGATCGGCACCTCGAACAGCGCGATCAGCAGGCCGTTGAAGCCGACAAGCGCCCCGTAGACGACGCTCGGGTAGCCGGCGGCGAGCGTCACGGTCAGGGGCAGGATGGTGAAGTCGGCGAAGAACGTGATGCCGAACAGCACACTCGCCGACATCAGCAGCAGGTACAGGCCGTCGCGCCATGGCGACGGGGCGGGCCCCGTCGCGCCCGCGACCGGCTGCGGCCGCGTCTCCGTCACCTTCGCCAGCACGATCGCGGCGAAGCCCGCGGTGGTCAGCCCGTCGCCGATGAAGAGCGCCCGCCAGCTCCAGTCGGCGATCAGTCCGCCCGTCGTCATGCCGATCGCGAAGCCGAGGTTGGTCGCCATCCGCAGCGCGGCGAAGCCCACTGCGCGCTGGCTGGAGGGAAGCAGGTCCGCGACGATCGCCGAGGAGGCCGGGCGGTAGAGGTCCGCGAGGAAGCCGAAGCACAGGAGCAGCGGCAGGAACACGTCGATGTCCGGAGCCAGCCCGAGCAGGATCGCCGTGGCGCCGCTGCCGCCGAGGCTCAGCAGCAGGCAGCGGCGGCGGCCCAGGCGATCGGTCAACACGCCGCCGACCAGGATCGAGCACAGCGAGCCGGCGCCGTAGCCGGCGACCAGCAGCGCGACCGTGCGCTCGTCGAGCCCGAACTCGCGGCGCAGGACCAGCGTGAGGTACGGCACGATGAACGAGCCCGCGCGGTTGACGAAGGTCCCGGCGATCAGCACCTGCACCGTCGGCGGCAGCCGGCGGATCAGGGCGAGCGAGCCGTGCAGCATGGGGCGCGAAGCGTAGCAGGCCGCGGGCTTGCGCCGGGGCGCGTGTGCGGTATCTTGGGCGCCTGTGCGAGGAGGGACGATGAAGCTGGTCCTGTTGCGCCACGGCGAGAGCACCTGGAACCTCGAGAACCGCTTCACGGGCTGGACCGACGTCGACCTGACGCCGAAAGGCGCGCAGGAGGCGAAGGAGGCCGGCCAGTTGATGAAGGCCGAAGGCCTGCATTTCGACGTGGTCTACACCTCGGTGCTCAAGCGAGCGCTGCGCACGGCGTGGATCGCGCTCGACGAGATGGACCTGCTGTGGGTGCCGTGGGAGCGCGACTGGCGCCTCAACGAGCGCCACTACGGCTCGCTGCAGGGGCTCAACAAGGCGGAGACGGCGGCGAAGTTCGGCGAGGCCCAGGTCAAGATCTGGCGCCGCGCCTTCGCCACTCCCCCGCCGGCACTCGACCCGCAGGACGAGCGCCACCCCGGCCGCGACCCGCGCTACGCGGGACTGGCACCGGACCAGCTCCCGCTCACCGAGTCGCTGAAGGACACCATCGCCCGCTTCCTGCCCTGCTGGCACGAGCGGATCGCGCCGGCGGTCCGGGCCGGGCAGCGGGTCGCGATCATCGCCCACGGCAACTCGCTGCGGGCGCTGATCAAGTACCTCGACGGCATCTCCGACGACGACATCGTCGAGCTCAACGTGCCGACGGGCGTCCCCCTCGTCTACGAGCTCGACGCCGATCTCAAGCCGCTCTCGCGGCGCTACCTCGGCGACGAGGAGGCCGCGAAGGCGAAGGCGGCTGCGGTCGCCGCCCAGGGAAAGAAGGCCTGACCATGCGCATCCCCGTCATCGCCCTGCTGCTCGGCCTCGCGCTCCCGGCCGCGGCCGACTGGCCCGAGATCCAGAAGTCCGGCCGCCTGCGCGTCGTCGTCGCCGCAGACGAGCAGGCCGAGATGTTCAACCTGAAGCCCGCGGGCGAGCCGGGCTTCGAGCGCGAGCTGATCCTGGGCTTCACGCGGCTGCACAAGCTCGAGCTCGACGTGGTTCAGGTCGCCCGCTACGACGAGCGGATCCCGGCGCTGGACGCTGGCCGCGCCGACGTCGTCATGGGCCTGATCCGCACCCCCGAGCGCGAGAAAATCGTCGCCTTCAGCGCCGAGACGATGCCCACCCGCCGCGTCGCCGTGAACTGGAAGCCGCGCCCGCCGATCGCCAGCGCCGCCGCCCTGAAGAACGAAAAGGTCGGCCTGCTGCAGGGCGCGTCGAGCTGGAAGGCCGCGACGCTCGAGGCCGGCGTGCCCGAGGCGTCGCTCCGCTACTACCCGAGCCTCGACGCGCTCTTCGCGGCGCTCAGCTCGGGCGAGATCACGGCCACGGTGCTCTCGGCGTCGGACCTCGGCCTCGCCCGCCGCAAGCACCCGAACCTTCAGGCGGGCACCCTGGTCGGCCCCACGACCAGCGCCGCATGGGGCCTGCGCAAGGCCGACACGGCGCTCAAGGCCGCGCTCGACGAGTACGTGACCACCCTGCGCAAGACCCAGACCTGGTCGCGGCTGATGGTCAAGTACTTCGGCGAGGAGACCCTGCTGGTCCTCGGCAAGCAGTAGCTGCCGAGGCGTCAGCGGCGGAAGAGGTAGCTCAGCTTCAGGAACAGGGCGTCGGAGCGGCGGTCGAGGGCGTCGAAGCGGAGGTTGCGGGGCTCGGAGTGGACCGAGCCGTAACCGAGGAAGACCACCGTGCCGGGGCGGGGCTGCCACGAGAAGAGCAGGTCGAGGCGCAGGCGGCCCTCCTCCTGTCGCAGCAGCGGGGCGACGCCGGTCGGGGTGACGAGCACGATCGGCAGCTCCGTGCGGGAGTCGTCGCGCAGCGCGTCCTGGAACCGCGCGTCGTACTCCGCGACCACGCGGAAGAACGCGGCGCGGGTGAGCTGGTACTCGAGCTTGACGCGCGGGATCTGGCGGCGGCCGACCAAGCTGCCGTCGGTGCGGCGGTGGAACTGCTGGAGCTGGTAGCGCGCCTCGACGCGCAGCCGGTGGTCGGGGCGCCACTCGCCGCGCAGGGTCAGGTAGTCGATGCCCGCCGAGGCCCACTCGAAGAAGTTCTCGTCGCGACCGAACAGCCAGTCGGCGTGGAAGAAGAACGTCTTCCACTGCGGCGTGTCGAGCGAGAAGACGAAGTCGAGGTTGGGCAGCCGCGGCGTGCCGACGAAGGGATCGAGCCCGCCGTCGGGGCGCTGAAGCGCGTAGTCGGCGTAGAGCCCCTCGTCGTAGCCGAACGTCTCCTTCAGGATCGAGAACCCCGCGCGCCAGCCGCCGCGCAGCGATGCGTTGTTGTTCCAGTGGAACTTGCGGTCCTGGATGCCGCCTTCGCCCACGAACTTGCGGTACTGCCAGACGCCGTCGAACACGAGGTCCGTGTCGAAGCGCTCAACGAGCGCGCCGGCGGCGCCGTACCACGAGATGCGGTGGTCGAGGTTGACGTTGGCGACCCCGGGGCGGCTGATGAAGCCGGACCGGGTCACGAAGTCCTCGGCGATGCCGACCAGCCGGTAGCGCAGGCCGAAGCGGCGCCCGTTCCGATCGAGCTGGGCGTCGAACAGCGGCGCGCTCCACGAGCGGCCCTGCTCCCGGTTCCAGGCGATCGCGCCCTGCGCGCGCGCGGTCCAGATGCCGCCGAACGTGAAGCGGGCATCGGCCGCCAGCACCTGGTTGAGGTCGTCGCCGTCGGCGCGGGTCGTGGAGACGAGCGCCACCCGCGAGCTGCCGAGCAGGTCGCGCTGGACGCGGGCGATCGCGAACAGCGGCCGCTCGTCGCGGTAGCGCGAGGCGCCCTGGCCGTCGATCGCCACCAGCGCCGCCAGCGTCGTCGCGCCGGCCTTGCCGTTGAGCTTCGCCGCGAACAGCGGGTCGGCGACGCGGCGGGTGTAGATCAGGCGGTTGGGGGTTTCGAACTGCTCGAGGCCGTCGAGGAAGAACGGACGCTTCTCCGAGAAGTAGACCGCGCTGCGCGGGTCGTACTGGAACTGGCCGGCGTCGGCCTCGACCTGCGAGAAGTCGGGGTTGACGGCGCCGTGGAGCGTGAGGTTGGGGGTGACGCCCCAGCGCACGTTGCCGCCCAGCTCGGGCGTCGCCCAGTTGCGCTCGAAGGCGTCGGCGGGCCCGGGGCCGCCGTCGCGGCGAGCCGTCGCCTCCGGGATCACGTCGAGCACGCGGGCGGAGCTGATGCCGGTCAACCCGGCCAGCTTCCCCGCCTGGGCGAGGAACGACGACGCCGAGCGCTTCGCCGGCGCCCACGAGTCCTCGCGGCCGCTGCGCTGCACGATGCGGGTCACGTGCAGGCCCCAGTCCTGGGTCGCCGCCGACGGGAAGCGCAGGCTCTTGAAGGGGATCCGGAGTTCGACCTCGAAACCCGCCTCGGTCAGCCGCCCTTTCGAGTCGAACACGAAGTCGGGCGAGAGGTCCGCGTCCTCGCGGTCGCTGGCGAGGCCGCCGAAACCGCCGCCTTCGCGCCGGGTCCCCTCGACCAGGGCGCCGTCCGCCTGCACGCCCAGCGGGTTGACCGCGAACAGCAGCGCCTGGCGGCCGTCGTCGAACGGGCTCAGGAAGAACAGCACCTGGTCGTCGGTCGAGATGCGGTCGCGGCTCGACAGCGTCGCCCGCACCGTGCCCGGCGGCGCGCTCGCCCGCACGCCGAGGTGCAGGGCGGTCGGCGAGTACCACACGAGCACCTCGGTGGCGTCGTCGGCGGGGCGCCCGTCGGTCGGGCTGTACTGCGAGAAGCCGGTGAGCCGGGCCGCCGCGGTCCACGCGGGCTCGTCCAGCACGCCGTCGACGGCGACCTCGAGCTCGAGGCGCGGCGCCGGCACCCGCAGCGCGCCGTCCTTGCCCGAGAAGCTCGGCGCGGGCTCCGCGCCCGAAGAGGCCGGGCTCAGCAGCAGGAACAGCGGGACGAGCGGAGCGAGTCGCATGCCGGAGAGGCGGGCAGGATAGCTCCGATGGGTGCGCGCCGGCCGCGAGTTCACAAGCTTCTACACGGCCGGCGGCGGTCGCCGGCTCTACAATCCGTGATCTTCCCAGGAGGCTCGATGCGCATCCCGTCCGCCCTCGCCTGCGCCCTGCTCGGGGCCGCCTTCGCTCTCGCGCCGGCCCCGGTGGCCGGCGAGGACGACCCCGCGATGGCGCGGGCGCTCGCCCTGCTCGCGAAGCACCCGGTCTTCGACGGCCACAACGACCTGCCGTGGGCGATCCGCGAGTGGAAGGACGCGCCTGGAGCCGTCGAGCGCTACGACCTGCGCGGCAGGGCGCCGGGGCAGACCGACCTGCCGCGGCTCGAGCACGGCCGCGTCGGCGCCCAGTTCTGGTCGGTCTACGTTCCCGCCGAGGCCGGCGGCGGCTTCGCGCGCACCCAGCTCGAGCAGATCGACGTCGCGCGACGGATCGTGAACCGGTATCCCGCCGACATGGCGCTGGCCCTGACGGCGCGCGAGGTCGAAGGCGAGCTGCGCTGGAATCGCATCGCCTCGCTGCTGGGGATCGAGGGCGGCCACGCGATCGAGAACTCGCTCGGCCTGCTCCGCGTCTACTACGACCTGGGCGTGCGCTACATGACTCTCACCCACTCGAAGAACACCGACTGGGCGGACGCGGCCACCGACACCGCCCGCCACGGCGGCCTGACCCGCTTCGGCGAGGAGGTCGTGCGCGAGATGAACCGGCTGGGCATGTTGGTCGACCTGTCGCACGTGTCGGCGGAGACGATGCACGACGCGCTGCGCGTCAGCGAGGCGCCGGTGATCTTCTCCCACTCGTCCGCGAAGGCGGTCTGCGACCACCCGCGCAACGTGCCGGATGACGTGCTGGCGCTGCTGCCGAAGAACGGTGGGGTGGTGATGGTCACCTTCGTCGCCGCCTTCGTGTCGCCCGAATTCGCGGCCCAGGCGGCGCCGCTGTGGAAGGCCTTCCAGGAGAAGAGCCGTGGAGTCACGGACTCCGCCGCGCGCGAGAAGCTCTACCGCGAGACCTTCGCCGGCGTGGCGTGGCCGAAGGTGACGGTCGCCCAGGTCGCCGACCACGTCGAGCACGTCCGCAAGGTGGCGGGCGTCGATCACGTGGGGCTCGGCGGCGACTACGACGGCAACGACCGCTGGCCCGAGGGCATGGAGGACGTGTCCGGCTACCCGCGGCTGTTCGCCGAGCTGATCCGCCGCGGCTGGAGCGACGAGGACCTGGCCAAGCTGTCGCGCGGCAACGCGCTGCGCGCCCTGCGCCACGCCGAGGATGTCGCCGCGCGCCTGCAGCAGACCCGCGCCCCGTCGATCGCGACGATCGCCGAGCTGGACGGGCCGCGCTGAGCGGCTGGCGCGCGTCCTACTTGAGCGACGAGAGGTACGCGACGAGCGCGTCGAGGTCCGCCTTCGGCAGGTGCTTGTAGGGGATCATCGGCGGCTTCTTCGTCGAACCCGTCTTCTGCGCCATCGCCCTGGGGTCGACCAGCCACTGGCGGATCTCCTCGGGCTCGAGGCGCGCGCCGACCCCGTCGTGGGCGGTGCCGGTGCGGTTGCCCTGGCCGCCGAGCTGGTGGCACATCTGGCAGTTCTTCTGCTTGTAGAGCTCGAAGCCGCGCTTGACCTGGGCGGCGTCCTGGGCAGCGGCGGGCACGGCGAGGGCGGCGGCGAGGAGCGACAGGGAGAGGATCTTCACGTCCCCGATGATACCCGGCGGTCCAGTGCGCTGGATGACAACCTTCGCCCGCCGGGCGGCATCTCAGGGGCGAGGAGAAGAACGACCATGAAGACTGCCGCCGCCCTGCTCGTCGCCGCCTGTGCCCTGCCCGCTTCGGCGGGCGACTGGTGCGCCGAAGACCGCTCCTGGAACCGGGACCGCGAACGCCACTGCGAGGTCCGCGAGCTGACGCTGGAGCCGACCCGCGGCCCGCTCGCCGTCGACGCCCGCCCCAACGGCGGCATCCAGGTCGAGACGTGGAGCGGCCCGGGGATCGCCCTCGAGGCGAAGGTGGTGGCCGAAGCGGCCGAGGCGGCCGAGGCGAAGGCGCTCGCGGACCAGGTCCAGGTCGTGACCCAGGGGACGATCCGCGCGGAGGGCCCGACGACCCGCCGCGGCCAGGGCTGGCACGTCTCCTACCGGATCAAGGTGCCGGCCCGCACCGACCTCGACCTGCGCTCGACCAACGGCGGCCTGCACGTCACGGGCGTCGAGGGGCGCATCGCGCTGCAGACGACCAACGGCGGGCTGCACCTCGAGGACGTGGCGGGCGCCGTCGAGGGCCGCACGACCAACGGCGGCATCCACGTGCGCGCCACCGGCACCGCCTGGAAGGGCGAGGGGCTCGACCTCGAGACGACCAACGGCGGCGTGCACCTGACGCTGCCGGCGAGTTACAACGCGCGGCTCGAGACGGGCACCGTCAACGGCGGCCTCGACGTGGACCTGCCGCTGAAGGTCGACGGCATCCGCAAGGGCGAGATCCGCGCTCAGCTCGGCGCGGGCGGGGCGCCGATCCGGGTGCGGACGACGAACGGCGGCGTCCGCGTCCGCACCCGGTAGGACGAGCTACTTCAGCTTCGACCACAAGAACGAGTAGGCGAGCGCCTGCATGTGCGCCGCCTGCTCGTTGTTCGCCGCCCCGCCGTGGCCGCCCTCGATGTTCTCGTAGTAGCGCACGTCGTGGCCCATCTCCTTCATCTTCGCCATCATCTTGCGCGCGTGGCCGGGGTGGACGCGGTCGTCGCGGGTCGACGTGGTGAACAGCACCGGCGGGTACTTCGCGTCCTTCTTCACCAGGTGGTAGGGCGAGAAGCCCTGGATGAAGGCCCACTCCTCAGGCTTGTCGGGGTCGCCGTACTCGGCCATCCACGAGGCGCCGGCCAGCAGCTTCGAGTAGCGCTGCATGTCGAGCAGGGGCACCTGGCAGACGACGGCGCCGAAGAGCTGCGGGTAGAGCACGGTCATGTTGCCCGTCAGCAGGCCGCCGTTGCTGCCACCCTGGATGCCGAGGTGCTTCGGCGAGGTGACCTTGCGGGCGATCAGGTCCTCGGCCACGGCCGCGAAGTCCTCGTAGGCGCGCAGCCGGTTCTGCTTCAGCGCCGCCTGGTGCCAGCGCGGGCCGTACTCGCCGCCGCCGCGGATGTTGGCGACGACGTAGACCCCGCCCTGGCTCAGCCAGCCGCGGCCCGCCGACGCGCTGTAGCCCGGCGTCATCGAGATCTCGAACCCGCCGTAGCCGTAGAGCAGCGTCGGGTTCGAGCCGTCCAGCGCCATCCCCTTCGGGGCGACCTGGAAGTACGGCACGCGGGTGCCGTCCTTCGAGGTGGCGAAGTGCTGGCTGACCTCGAGGCCGGACGCGTCGAAGAAGGCGGGCTGCTCCTTCAGCTTCTCGGGCGCCGCTCCGACCTTGCCGTAGTGCAGGCTGGCGGGGTTCAGGTAGCCGCTGACGTTCATGAAGTACTCGTCGGACTCGTCCGCGTCGACCGCGCCCACGGAAACCGTCGAGAACGGGGGCGCGCCCGCGAACGACTCGCGCTTCCAGGCGCCCGCCCCGGCCGCAGGCGGAGTCAGCACGCTCAGCACGTTCTTGACGTCCGCGAGCACGTTGAGGATCAGGTGGTTGCGGGTCCAGGTGGCGCCTGCCAGCGAGCTGTTCGGGGTCGGCTCGAACAGCGCGGCGAAGTCGCGCTTGCCGGCCATGAAGTCGTCGAACTTCGTGACCAGCAACGCCCCGCCCGGCCAGGTCCTGCCGTTCACCGTCCACGGCGTGCGCAGCTCGACCGTCATCCACTCGCGGTGGACGTCGAGGTTGGCGTCCTCGGGGATCTCGATCCGGACCAGCGTGCCGTCGGCCTTGCGCAGGAAGGTCTGGCTCTTGTAGAAGGCGATCCCGCGGCGCACGAAGTGGCGCTCGAAGCCCACCGTGTCGTCGTAGGAGGCGTTGACCGAGACGTCGGTGGGCTGCCCCTCGAACACGGTCGTCGCGGCCGTCAGCGGCGTGCCGCGCTTCCACAGCTTCGCGATCCGCGGGTAGCCCGAGGTCGTCATCGAGCCCGGCCCGAAGTCGGTGCCGACGTACACCGTGTCGATGTCGATCCACGACGCACCGCCCTTGGCCTCGGGCAGGAAGAAGCCGCCTTCGACGAAGGCCCGCTTCTCGACGTCGTACTCGCGGGTGACCGTGGCGTCGGCGCCGCCCCGCGACAGGAACACGAGCGCCCGCTGGTAGTCCGGCTTCAGGAGCTGGGCGCCCTTCCAGACCCAGCTCTCCTTCTCCGTCGCGGCCAGCGCGTCGAGGTCGATCACGACCTCCCACGCCGGCTCGGCCTTCCGATACTCCTCGAGCGTCGTGCGCCGCCACAGGCCCTTCGGGTTCTTCGCGTCGCGCCAGAAGTTGTAGAAGTGGGCGCCGCGCTTCTGCACGTAGGGGATGCGTGCCTTCGAGTCGAGGATCGCTCGCAGGTCGGCCTTCAGCGCCGCGAACTCGGGCGAGCCCGCCAGTTCCTTCTCGGCCTCGGCGTTGCGCTCCTTCGCCCACGCGAGCGGCTTCTCGCCTCCCACGTCCTCGAGCCAGCCGTACGGGTCGTCCGCGGCCGGCGGCGGGCTCTGGGCGCCGGCGGCGCCGGAGAGCGACACGGCGACGGCGAGTGTGATCCAGGTGCGATTCATGTCGGATTCCTCCATCCCCGGGGGGCTGCTCGGCCCGCCCGGACTACTTCTTCGCGTCCCGCAGCACGATCGCGGGTACGTGCTGTTCTTCCACCACCTTGACGAACGCCGGCACGTCCTCGTCCAGCGTGCGCTTCAGCGTGGCCAGCTCCTTGTCGATGCGGCGGGCCAGGTCGTCCCAGACCGCGAGGCTCTGCGCCGTGGGCGCCGCGTCCGCGCTGCGCACGACGCTGCCGAGGCCGGCCAGCTTGTCGTTGAGCCGGATCGGATAGTTGAGCGGGTCCTGGCTCGACTTGTTCTTCGTCTGGTACAGCGCTTCCTCGACCGCGGTCAGCTTCTTCGCGAGAGCGTCGGCCGCCTCGGCGACGGCCTTCTCCCCCGCCGAGCCCTTCGCGCGCTCCGCGGCCGACTTCGCCTGTTCGCGCACGTCGCGGACGCGGCGGATCGCGTCGTGGACCTCCGACAGCTTGTCGCGGATCTTCAGCGCGAGATCGAACTGCCGCTGCAGCTCGTCCTGCGTGACCGACAGCCGCGGGTCCTTGCGGACCTCGAAGGGCTGCGTGAGCACCTGCCCGCCGGCGGTGAGCCGCGCCTGGTACTTCCCCGGCACCGCAACCGGGCCGTCCGTGCCGCCGCTCCACAGGATCATCCCGTCGAAGCGGCTCGCCTCGGGGTAGCGCAGGTCCCAGGCGAAGCGGTTGAGTCCCGCCTTCGCCGGCAACTGGTCGGGCGGGGTCGTGATGCCGAACATCTCGGCCAGGAAGCCGCCGCCGCCCTTCTTGTCCGGGTCGGGCTTGCTGGAGAAGCGGCGGACCAGCGCACCGCCTGCGTCGAGGATTTCCAGCGTGAGCTCCTGGTCGGGCTTCGGCTCCTCCTTCAGCGAGTAGTAGAAGAGCGCGCCGTTGGGCGGGTTCTGGCCGCGGTTGGGCACCGGGAACGCGACGCCGAAGAAGCGGTACGCGGGCGACGGCGCGTAGAGGTGGGCGCTCGCCGCCGCCGTCGTCTTCGTCATCTGCCGCAGCGGCGCGACGTCGTCGAGGATCCAGAACGAGCGGCCCTGGGTCGCCACCACGACGTCGTCGTCCTTGACGACGAGATCGGTGATCGGGACCACCGGCAGGTTCAGTTGCAGTGCCTGCCACGCCGCGCCGCCGTCGAACGAGGCGAACATGCCGAGCTCGGTGCCCGCGAAGAGCAGCGCGGGGTTGACCGGGTCCTGGCGCACCACGCGCACGAACGCGTCGGCCGGCAGGCCGTTCGTGACCTTCCGCCACGTCTGCCCGTAGTCCGTCGTGACGTAGACGTACGGCCGGTCGTCGGCCAGCTTGTAGCGGTTCGCCGCCAGGTACAGCGTGCCCGCCGCGTGGGGCGAGGGGTCGAGCTGGCTGATCAGGCTCCACTCCGGCAGGTCCTTCGGCGTCACGTTCGTCCAGGAAGCACCTCCGTCGCGGGAGACGTGGACGAGGCCGTCGTCGGAGCCCGCCCACAGCAGGCCCTTCTCGAGCTTCGACTCGGCGAACGCGAACACGGTTCCGTAGTACTCGACGCTGGTGTTGTCCTTGGTGACCGGGCCGCCGGACGGGCCGAGCTTCGTGGGGTCGTTGCGGGTCAGGTCAGGGCTGATCGGCTCCCAGCTCCCGCCGCCGTCGCGGGTGCGGAACACGCGGTTGCCGGCCGCGTAGACGACCTCCGGGTCGTGCGGCGAAACCACGATCGGGAACGTCCACTGGAAGCGGTGTTTCATGCCCTCGGCACCCCAGCCCATCGGGTTCTCGGGCCACACCGTGACGTCGCGCTCCTGGCGCGTGCGGTGGTCGTAGCGGGTGATCTGGCCGCCGTAGCAGCCGGCGTAGACGACGTTCGGGTCCCCGGGCTTCGGCGCGATGTAGCCGCTCTCGCAGCCGCCGACCGGGAACCAGTCGGCCGCGTCGATCCCCATGCCGCTCGTGCGGCTCGGGATCGAAACCGTCGAGTTGTCCTGCTGCGCGCCGTAGACGCGGTACGGGAACGAGTCGTCGGCGATCACGTGGTACATCTGCGCCGTCGCCTGGTTGTCCTGCCGCGACCAGGTCGCGCCGCCGTCGAACGAGACGTGGGCCCCGCCGTCGTCGGCGCTGATCATCCGCTTCGGGTCGTCCTTCGCGATCCACAGGTCGTGGTTGTCGCCGTGCGGCGTGCGCACCACCTCGAACGTCTTGCCGCCGTCGCGGGAGCGGAAGAACTGCACGTTCAGCACGTACACGACGTCCGCGTTCTGCGGGTCGGCGTAGACGTGGGTGTAGTACCAGGCGCGCTGGCGCAGGCGCCGGTCCTCGTTGGTCCGGGTCCAGGTCTTGCCGCCGTCGTTCGAGCGGAACACGCCGCCTTCTTCCGCCTCGATCACCGCGTAGACGCGCTCGGGGCTGGCGCCTGAGACGCTGACGTCGACGCGGCCCCACACGCCCTTGGGCAGGCCACCGCCCTCGATCTTCTTCCACGTGTCGCCGCCGTCGGTCGATTTCCACAGGCCGCTACCCGAGCCGCCGCTGTCGAAGCCCCACGGCGTGCGCCGCACCTGGTACATGCCCGCGAACAGCACCCGCGGGTTCGACGGGTCCATCGCCAGCGCGACCGCTCCGGTGTTCTCGTCGACGAAGAGCACCCGGTCCCAGGTCTTGCCTCCGTCGCGGCTGCGGAACACGCCGCGCTGCGGGTTGGGCCCGAACGCGTGGCCGAGCGCCGCGACGTAGACCACGTCCGCGTTCGCCGGGTGCACGACCACGGCGCCGACGTGCCGCGTCTGCTCGAGGCCCACCCGCGCCCAGGTCTTGCCGGCGTCGACGGACTTGTAGACGCCGTCGCCGTGGGAGAGGTTGCCGCGCAGGCACGCCTCGCCCATCCCGACGTAGACGACGTTGGGGTCGGACTCGGCAACCGCGATGGCGCCCACCGAGCCGGTGCCGACCTGGCCGTCGGTGACCGGCTTCCAGTCGACGCCCCCGTTGGTCGTCTTGAAGACGCCGCCGCCGGTGGCGCCGAAGTAGTAGACGTTCGGCTGGCTCTCCACTCCGGCGGCGGCCACCGAGCGCCCTCCGCGGTAGGGACCGATCGAGCGCCAGGTCAGGGCCTGCAGCGCGCTCTTGTCGAAGCTGGGCGCCGGCGACACGGGGACCGGGGTGCGGGCGCCGGCCGGGAGGGCCAGGCCGACGAGGAGGACGAGGGGAAGCGCGACGCGCGCGGGGGGCACCATCTGGCACCGTCCTTTCCGCCCGGAGGCCCGCCGATTCTAGCGCCGCGGTCGCGGCGCGATCGTTCAGCGAGCGGGGACGGCGGAGCGCTCGCGCACGATCGCGAGCATGCGCTCCACGACCTCGTCGGGGCGGAGGTCTGTGGTGTCGACGTCGACCGCGTCCGCGGCCCGCACCAGCGGCGACTCCGCGCGGGTGGTGTCGCGCTGGTCGCGCTCGCGCACGTCCTGCTCGATCGCCCCCAGGTCCGCCGCCTGCCCCGCGGCCTGCAGCTCGCGGTGGCGCCGCTGGGCGCGCCGGGCGGGATCGGCCCTCACGAAGAACTTTACGTCCGCGCCCGGGAACACCGCGGTGCCGATGTCGCGGCCGTCCATCACCACGCCGCCGGCGCGCCCCATCTCCTGCTGCCGCTCGACCATCGCCCGGCGCACGGCACCGTTGGCCGCGACCCGCGACGCCGCGTCGCTGACCTCGCGGGTACGGATCGCCGCCGACACGTCTTCGCCGTCCAGGCTCACCGTGCGGCCGGCATCCGCGAGCGCGATCGCCGTGCGGGAGAGCAGCGAGGCGAGTGCCTCGCCGTCGCCCGTCGCGACGCCGGCCCTCAGCGCCTTCAGGGCCAGCGCGCGGTACATCGCCCCGGTGTCGATGAACGTGTAGCCGAGCCGTTCGGCGAGTCCGCGGCCGGCCGTCGACTTGCCCGCACCGGACGGCCCGTCCAGGGCGATGACCAGCCGGCGCTCGGTCACGCCGCGAGCACCTTCGCGAGCGCCGCCAGGAACGCGTCGTTCTCTTCGGCCGTGCCGATCGAGACGCGCAGGAAGCCCGGCATGCCGTACGGGCCCAGCGGGCGCACGATCACGCCGTGGCCCAGCAGCGCCTTGAACACGTCCACGCCCGGCCGCGGCGCCGTCTCGACGCACAGGAAGTTGGCGAGACTCGGCAGCACGCGCAGGCCGCGCGAGCGCAACGCGGCCGCAACCCGCTCGCGCTCGACGCCGTTGAGCGCGAGCGTCGCCTGCAGGTGGGCGTCGTCGTCGAGCGCGGCCAGCGCCGCGGCCTGGCCCACGAGGTTCGTGTTGAACGGCTCGCGCACGGTGTCGATCGCTGAGATCACCTCCGGCGCGCCGATCGCGTAGCCGACCCGCAGCCCGGCCAGGCCGTACGCCTTCGAGAACGTGCGCAGCACGACGACCGGGGCACCGGCCTTCACCAGCGCCAGGCCATCGGGGTAGCCCGGCGTGCCTTCCGCGAACTCGCGGTAGGCCTCGTCCAGGATCAGCAGCGCGCCCGCCGGCAGCTTCGCGAGCAGCGCGTCGACCTCGGCCGCGGTGTTCCAGGTGCCGGTCGGGTTGTTGGGGTTGGGCAGGAACACGAGCCGGGTCCGCGGCGTGACGGCCGCGGCCAGCGCCTCGACGTCCAGGCCGTGGTCCTTCATCGGGAC
>WYBL01000158.1 GCA_011526565.1 Acidobacteriota bacterium
AGGGCGCGATGGACGCCTCCAACCTGCTCAAGCCGGCCCTCGCCCGCGGCGAGTTGCGCTGCGTCGGCGCCACCACGCTGAACGAGTTCCAGAAGCACGTCGAGAAGGACGCGGCGCTGGAGCGGCGCTTCCAGCAGGTCTACGTCGGCGAGCCCGACGTCGCGGGCACGATCGCGATCCTGCGCGGGTTGAAGGAGCGCTACGAGGTGCACCACGGCGTGCGCATCCAGGACTCGGCACTCGTCGCGGCCGCCACGCTCTCGAACCGCTACATCGCCGACCGCTTCCTGCCCGACAAGGCGATCGACCTGATGGACGAGGCCGCGTCGCGGCTGCGGATCGAGATCGACTCGATGCCGACCGAGATCGACGTCGTCGAGCGCCGCCTGGTCCAGCTCGAGATCGAGCGCCAGGCGCTGCAGAAGGAGACCGACAAGGGCTCGCGCGAGCGGCTGTCGACCCTGGAGCGCGAGGTGGCCGACCTGCGCGAGCAGAGCGCCGGGATGAAGGCGCACTGGCAGCAGGAGAAGGAGGCGATCTCGAAGATTCGCGCGATCAAGGAGCAGATCGAGAAGGCGCGCTTCGAGGCCGAGCAGGCCACCAACCGCGGCGACCTCGGCCGCGCGTCCGAGCTGCAGTACGGCACGCTGCCGGGCCTCGAGCGCCAGATCGCTTCACTGAACAGCGCGCTCGCCGACCTGCAGAAGTCGCAGCGGATGCTGAAGGAGGAGGTCGACGCCGAGGACGTCGCCGAGGTGGTCGCCAAGTGGACCGGGATCCCGGTGGCGCGGATGCTGGAGTCCGAGGTCGAGCGACTGCTGCGGATCGAGGACCGGCTGCGCGAGCGCGTCGTCGGCCAGGACGAGGCGCTGATGCTGGTCGCCAACGCCGTGCGTCGCTCGCGCGCGGGCCTGGGCGACCCGAAGCGCCCCGTCGGCTCGTTCCTGTTCATGGGCCCGACCGGTGTCGGCAAGACCGAGCTGGCGCGAGCGCTGGCGGAGTTCCTGTTCGACGACGAGCACGCGATGGTCCGCATCGACATGTCGGAGTACATGGAGAAGCACGCCGTCTCGCGGCTGATCGGCGCGCCTCCCGGGTACGTCGGCTACGACGAAGGCGGCCAGCTCACCGAGGCGGTCCGCCGCCGGCCGTACGCGGTGATCCTGTTCGACGAGATCGAGAAGGCCCACCCCGACGTCTTCAACGCGCTACTGCAGGTGCTCGACGACGGCCGCCTGACGGACGGCAAGGGCCGCACGGTCGACTTCCGCAACGCGGTCCTGATCATGACCAGCAACGTCGCCTCGGACTACGTCCAGGAGATGGCGCGCCGCGGCGAGGTCGACAAGGACAAGCTGATGGACGCGCTGCGCCGCACGTTCCGCCCGGAGTTCCTGAACCGCATCGACGAGATCGTCACGTTCCACTCCCTCGGCCTCGAGCACGTGGGTGCGATCGTGGACATCCAGTTGAAGGACGTGCAGAAGCGTCTCGACGAGCGCAAGCTGACGCTGTCGCTGACCAAGTCGGCCAAGGACCTGCTCGCGGAGCAGGGCTTCGACCCGACCTTCGGCGCCCGCCCGCTCAAGCGCACGATCCAGCGCCTGGTCGAGAACCCCCTCGCGGTGAAGGTCCTCGCCGGCCAGTACCGCGAAGGCGACACGGTCGTGGTGGACGCCCGAGACGGCGCCCTGACCTTCGACCGGGAGGCTGTGGCCACGGCGGCGAGCTGAAGGCGCAAAGCACTCGAGATCTCCAGTGGCGCGATGAGCGGGGCTATGATTCCCTCATGCAGGAACCCGCACGCCTGCCGAAGGCACTCGGCTTGAAGGTCGAGCGCGTGGCGCGTCGCCTCGGCAAGCCCCGCCGCGTCGTCCTCCGAGAGGCCATCGAGGAGTACGCCGCTCGCCACGACGCCGACGCGGTGACCACGGCCATGAACCGCGCCGTCGCCGAAATCGATACCCGTGCTGATCCGGCACTGGCAGAGGCCACTCGAACGCTGCTCGAGCGATCGGACTGGTGATCGGGCAGGGCGAGGTCTGGTGGGCCGACCTGCCCGCCCCTCGCGGTTCGGAGCCGGGCTTCCGAAGACCGGTACTCGTGGTCCAAAGTGACACGCCCTGAACTCCAGCGCGATCGCGACCGTCGTCTGTGTCCCCCTCACCAGCAACCTGAAGTGGGCTAACGCCCCGGGCAACGTCCTTGTACGCGCTCGCCAATCCGGGCTCCCAAAGGACTCGGTGGCCAACGTTTCGCAGATCGTCACGCTGGACCGTATTGCCCTGACCGAACTCGCGGGGCGCGTTCCTCGCGCTCTGCTGGCTCGCGTGCTGGAGGGCATCGACATCGTCCTCGGCCGCTGACGATCAGATCCACGCCATCAGCCCGGGAAGAAGCGGAGATCCCGCTGCCGGCCGTGGGCTGATACTCCTTCGCCCGAGCCTTCGGCGTCGACGCCCTGGCTTGCCCCGCCTGCCACGGGCGCATGCGGCTCGTCGCTCTCGTCCACAACCCGCTGAACATCGCCTGGCACCTCGCCAGGATCGGCGAACCCACCGAACTGCCCGACCGCTCACCCGACCGCGGTCCCCCCTACTGGGCATTCGACCATCCTTCGCCGCAAGGCTCTCGGCTACCAGGAGGGCTGAGCGGCGGGAGCCGCTGGCGCACCCCACGCATCGCGCGGGCGGGGCCTGTCGCTAGAGGCCCGCTCGCCACCCGGAGCCGGCCATAGGAACCTCTTCAGGTGGACCTCGCCGACGCGGCCGCGCATCCGCGCACCCTCAAGAGCGCTTCTCCGCACGAAGGGTCTCGCGCCGAATCGTGCTTGTTTCACCCATGCGCCGCCTCGAATCAGCCCGGCCAGAATCCGAGACCTCTCGCTGGGGCCTAAAACTGCTCAACGCAATCGATTCAAGGCGGCTTTCTCCGGGCCGACGAGCGCCTCGAGCAAGAGGAGGCCAGGGAAGAAGTCTTCGCCTTGCGTTGACAGTCGAAGGGGCGTCGCGTGCCCCTCCTCGAAGATCAGGAGGACGTCCTTGTCGAAATGCCAACCTCTAATGCGAGCGTAATCGACCTCGCGCCCCTCCGGCGCACGCTCACGGATTCCTGTGTCGGTAAGCTCGAACACCTCAGCGACCGGCACACGCCCCTCGCTCCGCAGGCGGTCCGCCATGCGCTGGGACACAGATCGCGTGATGTGGTCTCGAAGGCGTCTCAGGTCCGGTTCGCCCCCGCGCGTCGAACGGTACTGATACTCCAGAGGCGCGCCGCCCCCGGCCCGAATGCGAATCCCTACGTGCGTTCCGGTGTAGTAGCCCGATCGACAACGTCCCAGAGGCTCAGGACCCCGTTCGCGGTTCTGATTCGCAGGCGGCGCAGGGTCCCGGATGTGCGCCCATTGCGGACGAGAGCTCGCTCGCGGAGCGAAATCGACCGTATGTCCCGAAATAGCAGGGCCCTGGTGGCGCGGCCTCGCCTGACCAGGAGCCCTGACTCGTGCTCCTGGACCTCTGCGCGCCGGCGATGCCACACGAGAGCGGGGACCGCGGTGAGCACGAAAGCCGCGAGAGTCGACACGACCAGTCCACCGCGCCACGCTCCGGCCTGAAACGCGAGGAACACGCCCGTAAAGACGAGGGGGCCGTAGGCGAACCCGTTGGCCACGAGCGTGTGCCAGACAGGTGGCACCCGAGTGCGGAGCAAGGCCCCCACCGGCCGCCCCAACCCTCTGCTCCCCAACACAGCCTCGGGTTCCATAGTTGCAGAGGATACCGGTCGAGGGCGCGATGGACGCCTCCAACCTGCTCAAGCCGGCCCTCGCCCGCGGCGAGTTGCGCTGCGTCGGCGCCACCACGCTGAACGAGTTCCAGAAGCACGTCGAGAAGGACGCGGCGCTGGAGCGG
>WYBL01000159.1 GCA_011526565.1 Acidobacteriota bacterium
GCTGCCGCTGACCGAGTCCGGCCGCGGCGGCGGCCGCCCCGCGGGGCGGGCGGGCCGGCCGCGGGGGGGCCCCCGCGCGCGGGGCCGCGCCCCGGCCCCCCCCCCCGGGCGCCCCGGGCCCCCCGTCGGGGCCGCCGCCCCCCTTACACTGCGAGGCCATGAGCCTCGCCGCCTTCACCCGCGCCGTGCCCGACCGGCTCGCCGAGTGCGAGCTGACCCACCTGTCCAGGCAGCCCATCGACGTGGCGCGGGCCCGCGTCCAGCACGCCGCGTACGAAGACGCGCTGCGCGCCTGCGGCTGCGACGTGCGCCCGCTGCCGCCGCTGCCCGACCAGCCGGACGCGGTGTTCGTCGAGGACACGGCGATCGTGCTGGACGAGGTCGCGGTGATCACCCGGCCCGGCGCCGAGTCGCGGCGCGCGGAGACCCGCTCGGTGGCGACGGCACTCGCGCCGCTGCGACCGCTGCGGTTCGTCGCCGAGCCGGGCACGCTCGACGGCGGCGACGTGCTGGTGCTCGGGCGCCGGGTCTTCGTGGGCCTGACGACGCGCTCGAACGCCGCCGCCGTGGCCCAGCTCGGCGAGTGGCTGGCCGCGTTCGGCTACGCCGTGCGCGGCGTGCCCGTCGCGGGCGCGCTGCACCTGAAGACCGCGGTGACCGCGATCGGCGGCGGTGCGCTGCTCGTCAACCCGGCCTGGGTCGACCCGACACCCTTCGGCGCCGAGGAGGTGATCGAGGTCGATCCTTCCGAACCCCACGCGGCCAACGCGCTGGCCCTCGGCAGCCGCGTGATCCTGCCCGCGGCACACCCGCGCACGGCGGAGCGGGTGCGCGCTCTGGGCCTCGAACCGGTGGCGGTGGACGTCTCGGAGCTGGCCAAGGCCGAGGCGGGCGTCACCTGCTGCTCGCTGATCCTGCGCCAGCCCTGAGCCGGGGGCCGCGGCCGGCTACAACAGCGCGAGAAGGCCGGCGAGCAGGCCGCCCAGGGCCAGCAGCGAGCTCATGCAGCCGCAGCCCGCTCCACCGGCGTGGGACACCGCGGTGCGAAACGCCGCGCGGCCGACCGCTTCGCCCACCACCGGCATCGCCTTGATCGCGACGTGGGCGGCGGTCTCGCGCCAGCGCGCCAGTTCCTCCTGGCGGAGCTGCTTCTCGAGGATCGCCTTCTGCACGTCGACCCGCTCGCGGCGCTTCATCTCCTCGCGGGTGCGGACGACCTCGAGCTCGGCGTGGCCCGGCACGAAGCGGAGCTTCGAGGCGCAGTACTCGCAGAGCACCTCCGTCTCCCCCATCGCGACGTGGAGGGGCGCGGAGCAGTTCGGGCAGTGGACCACCTGCGGCTTCACGGCCCGATTATCGCCGGGGCGGACCTCAGCTCGTGCGCAGCGCCTGCTGCGGGTCGACGCGGGCCGCGCGCCAGGCCGGCAGCGCGCAGGCGAGGCCCGCGACGGCGGCGACCAGCAGCGGCACCGCGACGGCGACCAGCGGATCGACGGGCTCGACGCCGTGCAGCAGGCTGCGCAGCGCCTCCCCTCCCGCCAGCGCAGCGAGCAGCCCCAGAGCGACGCCGCAGAGCGCCAGTCGCAGCCCGCCGCCGGTCACCAGCGCGACGACGTCGCGCGGCCGCGCCCCCAGGGCCATCCGCACGCCGACCTCGCGGGTGCGCAGCGCGACCAGGTAGGACAGCACGCCGAACAGCCCGACGCCGGCCAGCAGCAGCGCGGCGCCGGCGAAGCCCCCGAACAGCAGGGCGTAGAGGCGGGGCCGGGCCAGCGTCCGCTGCAGCCGCTCGCGCAGCGTCGCGACCTCGCCGGGCACCAGGCCCGGGTCCGCCTCGCGCAGGATCTCGCGCAACCGCGGCGCGAGGTTGGCCGGGTCGGTGGCGCTGCGCAGCAGCAGCGAGACGACCGGCGGGCGCACTCCGCCGCCGAGCTGGGTGTGGGGCACGAACAGCTCGGGCTGGACGCGATCGAGAGGCCCCTGCTGCCGCGAGTCCTCGACGACGCCGACGACCACCCAGTCGCGGCGGCCGTCGGCGCCGGTCGGCACCACCTGGCCGAGCGGTTCCGGGCCCAGGTAGCGCTGCGCGAACGTGCGGCTGACGACCAGCGCCGGGGCCGCGCCCGCGACGTCGCGCGCGTCGAAGCCGCGCCCCGCGACCAGCGGTCGCGACAGCGCCTCGAAGTAGCCGGCGCTGACCGTGCGCATCGAGGCGTTGGCCTGCACCGGCTCGCCACCCCCGCGGGTCGGCATCGTGAACGAGACCATCGCCTCGCTGTTCGAGAGGGGCGCGATCGACGAGAACGCCGCGACGCTCACGCCCGGCAACGCCGCCGCTCGCGCCAGCACGGCGTCGAGCACCTGGGCCCGGCGCTGCGGCGTGTAGCCGGGCGCGGGCATCGGCAGCGTCGCCACCAGCACGTTCGAGGGCTGGAAGCCGAGGTCCGTGCGGGACAGCGCGTCGAAGCTGCGGCCGAGCTGCACGGCGCCGACCAGCAGCACCGAGGCGACTGCAACCTGCCCGGTCAGGATCAGCGCGCGCGCGTCGGCGACCCGCGAGCGCCCCGCCCCGACCGAGCCCGCCGAGTCGTCGGCGAGCGCGCGGGCGAGATCCAGGCGGCGCGCCATCGCTGCCGGCAGCAGCGCGCAGCCGAGGCCGGCGGCGAATGCGGCGGCCATCGCGACGGCCGCGGCCGGCAGGCCCAGCGACAGCTCGAGGGCGCGCGGGAAGCCGGCCGGGAGCAGCGACGGCAGCGCCGCGTGGAGCGCCGCGGCGAGGGCGAGGCCGAGGCCGCCGCCGAGGCCCGAAAGCAGCAGGTTCTCGACCACGAGCTGGCGCACCAGGAGGCCGGTGCCGGCGCCGAGCGCGCCGCGCACCGCCAGCTCGCGGCGGCGCGCCGTGACCCGGGCGAGCTGCAGGCTGGCGACGTTGGCGGTCGCGGTGGCGAGCAGCAGCAGCCCGGCCCCGAGCAGCAGCAGCAGCGCGGGCCGCACCTCGGCCGTGATCGACTCCAGCACCGGCACCGCGTTCACCTGCACGGCCCCCGAGCCGCCGAAGAGCGCCTGGCTGACGAGGCCCGCATCCGGCGCGGCGCGGCCTCGGACCGTGCCTTCGGCGGCCACCTGCTCGGGGGTCACGCCCGGGCGCATCCGGCCGAGCGCGGAGAACATCGCGAGCCGCACCTGGCCTTCGCCGGGCCCGGTCAGCGGCGGCACCGCGAGCGGCGTCCAGGCGCGCGCTTCCGGCCCCGGGAACGCGAAGCTCGCCGGCATCACGCCGACGATGCGATGGTCGGTGCCGTCGAACTTCAGCGTGCGGCCGACGACACCGGGGTCGGCGCCGAACGCGCTTTCCCACAGCGCGTGGGACAACAGGACCACGCCGCCCGCCTCCTCGTCCGCGGCCGTGAAGGTCGCGCCCAGCAGCGGGCGCGCGCGCAGCAGCTCGAACAACGACGCGGTCACCGCGACCACCTCGACGCGCGCGACCTGGCCGGCGTGCTCCATCACCGCCGTGTCGCCGCCGCCGTCGTAGCCGGCCAGCAGCTCCAGCGTCTCGTGCTTGTCCGCCCACGGCCGGTAGGTGCCGTTCGTGAACATGAAGGGCCAGCGGCGGGTGGCGTCCTCGCGGGTCTCGGCCAGGCGTACCACGCGCCCGGCGTCGGCCCACGGCAGCGGGCGCAGCAGCACGCCGTGGACCAGGCTCGCCAGCCCGGTGACGATGCCCACGCCCAGTGCGAGCGTCAGCAGCGTGAGCGCCGTGTGACCCGGAGCCCGCCGCAGCAGCCGCAGCGAGTGGCGCAGGTCGTGACCGAGGCCGTCTCCCGTCGTCGCCATACGTTTCGCGACGCTATACGGGACCCGAGAGGCCCGTCAACGGCCGGCTCCAGCCCCGTGGATGCGCGGCCACGGCCTTCCTTGCTACCGTCGGGGAATGAGGAGCGCCCCCGCCATGACTCGATTCTCCGTCCTGCCCGCCGGCCTGGCCGTGGCCGCTGCGGCCACGCTGGCCGTCGCGCAGGCACCGGTGCCCGTGTTCCGCAGCGAGGTCACCTACGTCGAGGTCGACGTGCGGGTGACCGACGACAGGGGCGAGTTCGTGCGCGGGCTGACGCTCGCCGACTTCGAGTTGCTGGAGGACGGCAAGCCGCGCCCGATCGCGGCGTTCAACCTGGTCGATCTCCCGGTCGAACGCCTCGAGAGCTTCCCCGGCCGGGCGGCGGCGCCGCCAGCGGACGTGCGCAGCAACGCGCGGCCGTTCGAGGGCCGCGTGTACGTGATGGTGATCGACGACCTGCACATGGGCTTCGCTCGCACGGGCCAGGCCCGCCGCGCCGCCCGCGAGTTCGTCGAGAAGCGGATGGGCGCCAACGACCTGATGGCAGTCGTGCACACCGCCGGCTCGCGCGACCAGAGCCAGGAGCTGACCAGCGACAAGGCGCTGCTGCTGGCGGCGGTGGACCGCACCACCGGGCGCGGGCTGCGCTCGGCGACGGCGTCGCGCATCGACTACTACAACCTGACCCAGGAAATGGTGCGGAGGCAGCCTGCCGGGCAGGCGCTACCGGGGCAGGACACGGCCATCACCGACCCCGACGAGGCCTTGCGCGCCCACAACGCGCGCGCGACGCTCGACACGCTGCGCGGGGTCGCGGAGTTCCTGTCAGCCGTGCGCGGTCGCCGCAAGGCGATCCTGTTCATCAGCGAGGGGATCAGCTACGACTTCAACAACCCGTTCGAGAACAGGTCCTCCTCGCTCGTGCTCGACGAGCTGCGGGACACCCTGGCCGCCGCCGCCCGCGCCAACGTGGTGTTCTACGGCATCGACCCGCGCGGCCTGACCGGGCTGGCCGACGAGGAGATCCAGATGAGCTCCGCCCCGCTCACGGAAGACCCCCGGCTCAGCATCAGCGCCGGGCTGCGGGAGGAGCTGCGCAACTCGCAGCAGAGCCTGCAGACGCTCTCCGAGGAGACCGGCGGCTTCGCCGTGATCAATGCCAACGAGTTCGCGGACACCTACGAGCGCATCGTGCGCGAGAACAGCAGCTACTACGTGCTCGCCTACGATCCACCCGACCACAAGCCGGACGGGAAGTTCCACAAGATCGAGGTGCGGGTGAAGCGCCCCGGGCTGAAGGTCGAGCACCGCCGCGGCTACGCCAGCCCGCGCGGCAAGCCCAAGGCGCCCGGGAAAGTCGCCGGCAACCCGCAGATCCACGCGGCGCTGAACAGCCCGCTTCCCGTCAAAGGGCTGACTCTCTCGGTGTTCGCGGTGCCGTTCCGGGCCGGGTCCGGAAAGGCGGCCTCGGTGCTGATCGGGACCGAGGTCGCGGGCCGGGAGCTGAGCCTCGCCGAGACGGGCCAACTCGAGGTCTCGTCGCTCGCTGTCGATGCCAAGGGCGAAGTGCGCGGCGGCTCGACGGAGACCGTCTCTTTCGCGCTGCGCCCGCAGTCGAAGGAGCGCATCCGGGGCACCGGCCTGCGGGTGTTCAGCCGCTTCCCGCTGCCGCCGGGGCGCCACCAGCTCCGGGTCGCCGCCCACGACGCGGGCAACGACCGCACCGGCTCCGTCGTGCTGGACCTCTCGATCCCCGACTTCCACAAGGAGCCGCTGGCGATCAGCGGCATCGCGATCGCGTCGGCGATGGCGCAATCGCTGCCCACGGCGCGGCCGGACGCGGAACTCGGCGACGCCCTGCCCGCGGCGCCGTCCGCGCTGCGCGAGTTCCTGCGCAACGACCAGGCGATCGCCTACGCGGAGGTCTACGACAACGAGAAGGCCCCGCACACGCTGGAGGTGACGACCACCGTCACCCGGCTGGAGGACGGCAGCGTCGTGCTGCGCAGCAGCGAAGAGCACTCGTCGGGGGCGCTCAAGGACCGGCGGGTGGCGGTCACCACGACGCTGCCGCTGCCCGACCTGGCCGACGGCACCTACGTGCTGAAGATCGCCGCGCGCACCCGCACGGGCAGCGCCACCGCAGCGCGCGAGGTGCCGTTCACGGTCGTCGGGATGCGGACACCGGCCCGCCCGCAATAGCCTTGGAAGAGCTGACGGTGGCCGTCACCGACTCCGGCCTCGGCGGGTTGTCGGTGGCGGCCGACCTGGCGGCGAGGCTGACGACGAGCGGCATCTCGCGGCGGGCCCGGGTCGCGTTCGTCAACGCGCTGTTCGACGACGCGCTCTGGTACAACGACCTGCCGGACGACGCCACCCGGGCGCGGATCTTCGACGCCGCGCTGGAGGCGATCGAGCGGCGCTACCGCCCTGACGCGATCCTGATCGCGTGCAACACGCTCTCGGTCTTCTACCCGCTGACGAAACATGCGCGCGAGGCCTCGCGCCCCGCCGACAGCATCGTGCCTGCGGGCGTGGAGTTCCTCGCCCGCGCCCTGACGGAGCACGCGCAGGCGACCGCGATCCTGTTCGCCACCCCGGGCACCATCGCCGCCGGCGCCCACCGCCGCGCGCTGGTGGCGCGGGGCATCGCGGAGGACCGCATCGTCGGCCAGGCCTGCCCGCGGCTGAGCACCGTCATCGAGCACGACCCGCGCGGGCCGCACGCGCGAGAGCGCATCGGCGCGTTCGTCGCGGCCGCGCTCGCGCAGCGGCCCGGGCAGCGCGGACCGCTCGTCGCCAGCCTCAACTGCACCCACTACGGCTACGCGGGACCGCTGTGGGCAGAGGCGTTCGGGGCCGCGGGCTTCCCGGGCACACCGGTGCTCGACCCCAACCCGCGCCTCGCCGACGTCGTGCTGGAGCGCTTCGGCCCGCGCCGCTTCGCCGCGACGGAGGTCGCGGTCGAGGTGGTCTCGAAGACACCGCTGCCCGACGACGTGCGCGCCTCGCTCGGCGGGCTGCTGAACGCGGTCTCGCCCCCGACTGCCACCGCGCTCCACGCCTACACGCTCGACCGGGACCTGTTCCACGTCGCGGTCTGAGCGCCCGGGGGGACGGGGATATCATCCGCCCACCCTTTCCGGAGAAACCGGGGCCATGGCGCTCGTCGCGTGTCCGCAATGCGGCAAGAAAGTCTCCGATCGCGCCCCGGCCTGCCCGTTCTGCAAGGCGCCGCTCGGCGTCTCGCAGGTGCTGGCGGGCGCGCCGAGCGGGGCAGAGCCTGCCGCGCCTGCGGGGGACTCGCGCCTGGCGGCCGCGCCCGTCAGCGGGCCCGCAGCGCCACCTGCCGCAGCCGCTCCGTCCCCGCTCCCGGCGGGGGCGTCCCCTCCGCGCGTCGCCCTGGCAGCGCCGTATCGCCCGGGCGACGCGATCGGCGAGCGCTACCGCGTGCTGCGGCTGCTCGGCGAAGGCGGGTTCGGCCTCGTCTACCTCGCGGCGCGCCGCTCGGGCGACGCCGTGCGCGCGGTCAAGACCGTGCGCGACGAGCTGGTGCGGGACGACCGCGCCCGCGCCCTGTTCCGCAAGGAAGCGGAGATCTGGGTCGCGCTGGGGCGGCACCCGTTCCTGGTGCAGGCCGACGAGGTGTTCGAGGACGACGGGCGCCTGTTCATCGCGATGGAGTTCGTCGCGGCGCCGCCCGGCGGCTTCAACAGCCTGCAGGAGCACCTGCAGCGGCGGCCGCTGCCGCTGGAGCAGGCGCTGCGCTGGGCAATCCAGGTGTGCCACGGCATGGAGCACGCCCACGCCCGCGGCATCCGCTGCCACCGCGACCTGAAGCCCGCCAACGTGCTGATCGGCCCCGACGGCGACGTGCGCGTGTCGGACTTCGGGATCGCAGGCGCCGCGCCGGGCGGCCCGGCGATGGCGGCGACGGGCGGCGACGGCCACACGGTCGCGGGCACGGTGTTCGGCACGCCCACCCACATGCCGCCGGAGCAGTTCGAAGGCGTGGAGCGCTGCGACGCGCGCAGCGACGTCTACGCCTTCGGGGTCGTGCTCCACCAGATGGCGGCCGGCGGCGCGCTGCCGTTCGTGCCGCGCGTGCCAAGGGGACCCGACGCCCAGGCCCGGCTGTTCCACGAGCTGCGGCGGCTGCACCGCGACGTCGCGCCGACGCCGCTCGAGTCGCCGCTGTGGCCCGTCATCGAGCGTTGCCTGCGCAAGGACCCGGCCCAGCGCTTCGCTTCGTTCGCCGTGCTGCGCGCCGAGCTCGAGGGCCTGCTCGCGGCGCTCGGCGCGGCCCCGGTCGAGGTGCCGAGCGGCGAGATCGACCCGGCGTGGGAGCTGTCGGCGCGCGCCGCCAGCCTGTCGAGCCTGGATCGCCTCGACGAGGCGCTCGCCTGCTACGAGCAGGCGCTGGCGCTGCGGCCCGACGAGCCGCGCCTGCTGTCGGCCCGCGGCAACGTGCTGCGTCGCCTCGGCCGGCTCGACGCCGCCCACGCGAGCCTCGATCGCGCGCTCGAGCTGGCGCCCGGGCGCGACGACGCCTGGCTCAACAAGGGCCTGGCCTGCGTGGACGCGGGCCGCGAGGAGGAGGCCCTGCGCTGCTTCGACGAGGCCGTCGCCCGCAACCCGCGCAGCAACGACGCGTGGACGGCGAAAGGCGTGATGCTGTGGCGGGTGGGACGCCACGCCGAGGCGATCACGGCCTTCGACGCGGCGCTCGCGGCGGACCCCCGCGACGCTCGCGCCTGGTCCAACAAGGCCGGCCTGTTGATGGAGGCAGGCCGGCTCGAGGACGCCCTCGCCAGCAGCGCGCAGGCGCTGGGCCTCGACCCGCGCAATGCCAGCTACTGGGACGGCCAGGGCACGGTCCTCGGCGCGCTGGGCCGCACGGACGAGGCGCTGCGCGCCTACGACGAGTGCGTGCGGCTGGCCCCGGGCTTCGGCCAGGGCTGGTACAACCGCGGCAACGCGCTCGTCCAGGCCGGACGCTACGAGGATGCGCTGGCCAGTTTCGCGCGCACCTGCGAGCTGCAGCCGGAGGCCGCGGTGCCCTGGTACAACCGCGCGCTCGCGCTGCTGGTGCTGGAGCGCCCCGGCGAGGCGCTGCCGTGCCTGCGCCGCTACCTGGCCCAGGCCCCGGCGGCCGATCCGCTGCGCGAGGGGGCCGAGCGCCTGGCGGCCGCGGTCGCGAGCGGAGAGGTGCGCTCGCTGCCCCGCCGGCCGCAGACGCCGGGCGCCCTCCGCAACGCCTCCGACACGGTGGTCGATCGCGAGGCGGCCGCTGCCGGCGTGGCCGCAGCGCCCGCTCGCCCCGGCCCGAGCAGCGCGCCGTCTGCTGGCGAGATTCCCGAGGCGCCCCCGGGCTACGTGCACCGGCCGGGCCCCGAGGTGCCGCGCCACCCGTCGACGGCCGACGTCGGCGTGCGCAGCCACGCGACGGGCGAACTCAACGGCCGCGGCACGACGCTGTACGGTGAGCAGCGCTACGCCGAGGCGCTCGCCTGTTTCGAGAAGGTCCTCGCGCTCCATCCGTTCCACGGTCGCGCCCAGGGCAATCGCGCCAACGCGCTGTTCTCGCTGGGCCGCCGCGAGGAGGCGCTGCAGGCGGTGCGCGCCGCGCTCGCGATCGATCCGGGCCTCGCCATCTTCTGGCACTCGAAGGCTCACGTGGAGCTGGCGCTGGGCCAGGCGCCGCTGGCCAGCACGTCCTTCCGCGAGTTCGTGGCTCTGGCGCAGGGCGGCGACCTCACGGGACTCGCCGAGGACGCGCGGGTCCAGCTCGAACGGCTCGCAGCCAAGAAGGTACCGGCGGCGCCGCGCGACGCGCTGGCATGGGCCGCAGCGGGCTGCCGCCACGGCGCCGACGGCCGGCTGCGCGAGGCGATCGACGCCTTCGACCGGGGCCTGAAGCTGGACCCGCGGCTGCCGGCCCTGTGGTACCTGCGCGGCGAAGCTCTGAACGGCAGCGGGGACTGGGACGAGGCGATCGCCAGCTACGAGAAGGCGATCGCGCTGGAGCCCCGCGACGCGCGCGTCTGGCACGGCAAGGGCATGGCGCTCGCGCGGCACCGCCGCCTCGAGGAGGCGCTCGCCGCGTTCGACGAGGCCCTGCGCCAGGACCCCGATCACGCCGCGACCTGGGCCGACCGTGGCCGCTACCTCGGCGCCATGGAACGGCACGAGGAGTCGATCGCCTCGATCGAGTGCGCGAGCCTGCTGGCGCCCGACAACCCGGCGCCGTGGTGGAACCGCGCCCTCTCCGAGGATCGCCTCGGCTGGCTGCCGGAAGCGGCCCGCAGCTATCGCCGCTTCCTGGAGCGCGCCGGCCGGGGCCAGGAGGCGCAGATCGAGACCGCGCGCGACCGCATCGCGGTGCTGCCGCCCCCCGCGCCCGATCCGCCGACGATCGCCGCGAAGCTCCGCCGCGGCGCAGCCGCTCCGCCCTCCGCTGCCGCGCCGGCCTTGCCCGCCAACCCCGCACCCGCGCCGCCCCCGGCCGCCCCAGCCACCATCGCGAGCGCGATCCTCGCCGGCATGCCAAGCGCGGCGCCGGCCGCCGGCGCGGCGCGGGAGAGCGCCGCGGCTGCGCGGCGGCAGGGAGATCGCGAGCGCGCCGCGGCCCTGCTTCGCGAGCACCTCGACGAGCGGACCGACGACGGCCCCGCCTGGGTCGAACTGGCGGACGACCTGCAGGCCCTCGGTCGCCTCGGCGAGGCGCTGACGGCGCTCGAAAAGGCGCAGCCGCTGTGCACGGACGCCGTGCCCGTGCTCGGGGCCCGAGGCCGGCTGCTGCTGCAGATGGGCCGCGCCGCCGACGCGCTGCTGCCGCTGCAGATGGCCTCGCTGCTCAGCGATGCCATGGACGTGTGGCTGCCGCTGGGCCTCGCCTACGCGGCCGGGGGCCAGTTCGAGAAGGCGCTGCTCGTGCTCGACGGCGTGCCCGGCGGCGAAGGCGATGCCTCAGTCCAGGAGGCGCGCGCGAGCTGCCTGCTGCGGCTGCGTCGCACGGCGGAGGGTCTCGCTGCCGCCGAACGCGCGCTCGCGCTCTCGGGCGCCGGCCGCGCCCAGGCCTGGTATCTCAAGGGCAACGCGCTCTCCGAGCTGGGGCGTCCGCAGGAATCGGTGGCGGCGTACGACCGCGCTCTGGAGCTCGAACCGGACAACGCCAATGCGTGGTTCAACAAGGCCCACGAGCTGCTGCACGCGCTGCAGCGGCCGGCCGACGCGCTGCCCTGCTGCGTGCGGGCCCGCGCGCTCCACGAGGGCTTCAGCGAGGCCGCGCTGCTCGAGGCCCGCTGCCTCGACGCGCTCGGCCGCGCGGAGGATGCGCTCGCCGCGTGCGACGCCGCGTTGCGCGTCGAGCCGGGCTTCGCACTGGCGCTTTCGGAGAAGGGGCGGCTGCTGACGCGAGCCCGGCGTTTCGCCGAGGCGCTGGCCTGCTTCGACGCGGTGCTCGCAGCCCGTCCTGCCGACCTCGCGGCGCTGCAAGCCAAGGGGGACTGCCTGGAGGGCGTGGGGCGGCCCGCGGACGCCGCCGCCGCCTTCGCGCGCTTCCTGACGCTCGCCCCGGCCGCCGACCCGCGCGTCGCTCCCCTGCGCGCGCGGGTCCAGGCGCTGCGCGGCCAGGCCCAGGACGCCGCGCTGCGGCCGGGCGCCGCGGCTGCGCCGGCCGCCGCCTCCACGGCCGCGCGGGCAGCAGCGGCGGAGTCGCTGAAGAAGGCGAAGTTCTGCCTGGGCCAGGGCCAGCGCGACAAGGCGCTCGAGTGGTTCGAGGCCGTGCTGCGCGCGGAACCCGCGCACGCGGACGCGCTGGCCGGCAAGGGCGAGTGCCTGTTCTTCTTCCGGCGCGCGGCCGAGGCGCTCGCCTGCTTCGAGGCGGCGATTCCGGCTCGCCCCCGGCACGGCCGGCTTTGGCAGCAGAAGGGCGCCTGCCTGGAGGCGCTCGGCCGCGGCGAGGAGGCGCTCGCCGCGTTCGAGCGCGCGGTCGAGTGCGACCCGCAGAACCCGGCGCTGTGGACCAGCCGCGGCATCGCGCTCTTCGCCCTCGGCCGCGTCGACGAGGCGCTGGCCAGCCACGAGAAGGCGCTCTCGATCGAGCCGCGCTCGCCGCTGCCCAAGCTCGAGCTGGGCAAGGTGCTGGAGCGCCTCGGGCGCCGCGACGAGGCGGCCCGCGCCTACCAGCAGTTCCTGTCGCTGGCGCCGATCACGATGCAGGCCCAGGTCCAGGAGGCGCGGGCGCGGCTGCAGGTCCTGCGGGGCGGCGCGTGAAGCTCACTCCCGCGACCGAGCTGGCGTGGCGGATCGCCGCGGGCGAAGCCGCCGCCAGCCGCCACGAGCGCATCGAGCCCGCGCACCTGCTGATCGGCCTGTTGAGCCTCGAGAAGGTCGTCAAGGCGAAGCCCGCCGCGCTCGGGATCGACCAGGCGGCGCTCGACCGCATCCAGCACGAGGAGGCACAGCTCGCGGCCGCGCTGGCGGCGGCGCGCCTCGACGCCACGAAGGCGCGGCGCCTCGCCCGCGAGCGGCTGGGACGCGGCCCGCTCGCCGCCCCGCCGCAGGGCGCGATCAGCCGCAGCCTGGTGACGAAGGCCGTGTTCGAGGCGGCCGAGGCGCTGGCGGCGGGCGCACCCCGGCTCTCCGGGCTGCACCTCGTCGCCGCCATGGCGGAAGGCGCGGACCCGCTCACCTTCGGCCTGTTCGTCGAGCTCGGGGCGCGCCCTCCGGAGCTGCACCGGGCCGCCCTCGCCGCCGCCGCCGAGCCGCCACCCGGAGTGGCCGAAGAAGCGCCGCGCCCCGCCGCGCCGCCCGCGGCGGCGAGCTCCGCGACGCCGATGCTCGACCGCTTCGGCCGCGACCTGACCGCCCTCGCCCGCCGCGGCGAGCTGCCGCCGGTGGTCGGCCGCCGCGCGGAACTGCTCGCGCTCGTCCAGACCCTCGCCCGCGCGGGCAAGTCGAATCCCGTCCTGGTCGGCGAAGCCGGCGTCGGCAAGTCGGCGGTCGTCGAGGGCCTCGCCCGCCGGATCGCCGAAGGGCGCGACGCTTCGCTCGCCGGCCGCCGCATCGTCGAGCTTCCGATCGGCGCGCTGGTGGCCGGCGCCGACCATCGCGGCGAGTTCGAGGAGCGGCTGCTCGCGGTCCTCGCCGAGGCGCGCGAGCACCCCGAGGTGATCCTGTTCCTCGACGAGCTCCACACCCTGGTCGGCGCCGGGGCCGTCGGCCGCGGCGGGCCGGACGCCGCCAACCTGCTCAAGCCGGCGCTCGCGCGCGGCGAGGTCGCCTGCATCGGCGCCACCACCGCCGACGAGTACGCGCGCCACGTCGAGGCCGACGCCGCCCTCGCGCGCCGCTTCGAGAAGGTCCTGGTCGGCGAGCCCGACCGCGACGAGACGCTCGAGATCCTGCGCGGCTGGCGACCGCGCTGGGAGGCCCATCACGGCGTCGCGATCGAAGACGCGGCGCTGGCGGCGGCGGTGGACCTGACCGGCCGCTTCGACCCCGAGCGGCGCTGGCCGGACAAGGCGGTCGACGCGGCGGACCGCGCCTGCGCCCAGGCGCGCGTCCCGCAGCTCAGCATGGGCGCGGCCGAGGCGGCGAGCGCGGGGCCGCAGCGGGTGACGCCGCACGACGTCGCCGCCGTGGTGGCCGCGAAGCGCGGCCTGCCGGTGGACCGCGTGCTGATGGCGCTCGGCGCGGGCGACCACGCCCGGCTCGCCGAGCTCGAGGCGTTCCTCGCCGCCCGGCTCGTCGGACAGGAGGCGGCGATCGCCCAGGTCGCGCGCCGCGTGCGCCTCGCCTTCTCGGGCCTGCAGCGCGAGCGCGGGCCGCTCGCGGTGCTGCTCTTCCTGGGCCCCAGCGGCACCGGCAAGACGGAGATGGCGAAGCTGCTCGCGCAGTTCGTCTTCGGCGCCGGCGACAAGCTCCTGCGGCTGGACATGTCGGAGTACCAGGAGCAGCACTCCGTCGCGCGGCTGATCGGCTCCCCCCCGGGCTACGTCGGCCACCGCGAGGAGGGCCAGCTCACCGGCGGCCTGCGCCGCGACCCGTGGACGCTGGTGCTGTTCGACGAGGTCGAGAAGGCGCACCCGCGGGTGCTCGACGTGTGCCTGCAGCTCTTCGACGAGGGCCGGTTGACCGACGCCGCGGGCCGCGCGGCCGACGCGCGCCACGCGATCGTGGTGATGACCTCGAACCTGGGCTCGGCGACCAGTGCCCCCGCGGCCGGGTTCACCGCCACGCCCGCGGTCGGCGGCGGCGCCGCCGCGCTCGAAGAGGCGCGCCGCTTCTTCCGCCCCGAGTTGCTCAACCGGATCGACGAACAGGTGCTGTTCGCGCCGCTCGCCCGCGAGGCTGCGGCCGAAGTCGTGCGCCGCCAGCTCGCGGCGCTCGCGGAAGACGTGCAGGCCCGGCACGGGGTGCGGTTGCGGATCGAGCCCGAGGCGCTCGACCTGATCGCCCGCGAGGCGTGGAGCCCGGAGCACGGCGCGCGCGCGGCGCAGCGGGCGATCGACCGCCTGGTCCGCGCGCCGCTGTCCTCGCTGGCGCTGGCCGGCAAGCTCGCCAGGCACCCGGCCTGGCACGTGGTCCACGACGAAGGCGGGCTCTACGTCCTGCCCGACGACTCCCCGCCGCCGCGGTAGCCCCGGCCCGCGACGGCATCCGGCGCCGCAGCATCGTAGGATGGCCGATCGAGGAGGCAAGATGACCCGGTTCCGTCCGTTGACCGCCCCGCTCGCGCTCGCTGCCGTGCTGCTGGCGACGCCTGCCCCCGACGTGCTCGCCCAGCAGGCGGCGCCGACGCGGTTCGCGACCGCCGCCGCGCAGAAGAGCGAGGTGACGATCGTCGTCACCGACTCGGGGCTCGGCGGGCTGTCGGTGGTCGCCGACCTGGCGGCGCGGCTGCCGGAGAGCGGGATCGTCGGCAAGGCGCGGATCGTGTTCGTCAACGCGCTGCTCGACGATGCGATCGGCTACAACGACATCCCGCAACTCGCCGACAAGGTGCGCGTCTTCGACGCCGCGCTCTCGGCGATGGAGAGCCGCTACCAGCCGGACCTGATCCTGATCGCGTGCAACACGCTGTCCGTGTTCTACGACCGGACCGAGCACGCGAAGCGCGGCGCGACCCAGGCGGTCAGCATCGTGCCGATGGGCGTCGAGCTGATCGAGAAGACGCTGGCCGAGAGCCCCGGCGCGACGACCGTCGTGTTCGGCACCCAGGGCACGATCGACGCCGGCACCCACAAGCGGCTGCTCGTGGAAGGCGGCGTCCCGGAGGCCCGGGTCGTCGGCCAGGCCTGCCCGCGGCTGACCGGCGCGATCGAGCGCGACGCCCAGGGCGCCGAGACGGCCGAGCGCGTGCAGGCCTTCGTCGAGCAGGCGGTGTCGAAGCTGCCGGCGACGAAGGGGCCGCTGGTCGCGAGCCTCAACTGCACCCACTTCGGCTACGCGGGCGAGCTGTGGGCGAAGAGCTTCGAGCGCCTCGGCTACCCCGGCGTCAGGGTCGTCGACCCCAACCCGCTGATGACCGACCTGGTGCTGCGCGAAGGCGGCCCGCGCCGCCACCCGCGCACGGAGGTGAGCGTGGAGGTGGTGTCGAAGACGCCGATTCCGGCCGACGTGCAGGCCTCGCTCGGCGGCCTGCTGCGGCGCACGTCGCCGGCCGCGGCCGACGCGCTGCAGGCCTACACCCGCGTGCCCGACCTGTTCCACGTCGAGCTCGACCTGAAGCGCTGAGGACCTCAGGCCCGTCGGGGGTTTGGGGGCGGAGGAGGCCGGAGTCGTCCGACGGAGCCCCCATGGGACCGGCGCCGGGTTCTACCCGGCGTCGGAACCCCGTCGGTGCTATCGTCGTTCGTTCCCTGCGGAGTCCGGGCATGAACGAACCGAACGTCAAGGCGACGCCTGTCAACGGCCTGGTGTCCTTCGTGCGCGGCGAGCTGTCCGCGCAGCAGTTCGAGGCGGTCCTCGCCACGCTCGCGCCGGACCAGCGCAAGCTGTTCCACGGCGACCTGATCGCCTCGGCCATGGTCCCGCTCGGGGCGGTCAACGCCTTCACCCGCGCGGCAGCGGCGCAGAAGGGCGAGCCGGTCACCGACTTCGCGGTGCGCGCCGGCCGCCACGGGGCCGCGCTCGGGCTGAAGACGGTCTACAAGTTCATCCTCGCGCTGATGTCGCCGCAGTCCGTGCTCAACGCCTCGCCCATGATGTGGAAGAAGGTCTACGACGCGGGCGAGGTGGTGGTCGAGGCCGGTGACGGCGGGGCCCGCATCCGGGTCCGCAACTTCGTGCCCGACCCAGCCGGCTGCGGGCGCATCACCGGCTGGTTCACGGTGATCGCGGAGCGCTCGACGAAGGACGCCCGCGTCGACCACGCCACCTGCGGCGCCCGCGGCGACGCCGAGTGCACCTGGGAGTTCCGCTGGAGCGGCTGATGCCGCTCGAGGAGTACAACCGCAAGCGCGACTTCACGAAGACGCCCGAGCCGCCGGGCGAAGCGAAGGCCCCGGGCGGCTTCTCGTACTGCATCCAGAAGCATGCGGCGTCGCGGCTCCACTACGACTTCCGGCTCGAGTGGGACGGCGTGCTGCTGAGCTGGGCGATTCCCAAGGGCCCCGCCTTCGACCCGCGCGAGAAGCGGCTGGCGATGCACGTCGAGGACCACCCCGTCGAGTACGGCGGCTTCGAGGGCGTGATCCCGAGCGGCGAGTACGGCGCCGGCACGGTCGTCCTGTGGGACCGCGGCACCTGGGAGCCGGTGATCGATCCGGGGCCAGCTCTGAAGAAGGGCGAGCTCAAGTTCCTGCTCCACGGCGAGAAGCTGCAGGGCAAGTGGGCGCTGGTCCGCATCAAGGGCGACGACCCGAAGGCGTGGCTGCTGGTCAAGGACAAGGACGAGCACGCCCGCAGCCTGGTCGACTACGACGTGATCGCCGCGCGGCCCGAGAGCGTGCTCAGCGGGCGCGGCCTCGCGGAGGTCGCGGCCGAGCGCGACCGGCTGTGGCACTCGAAACCCGTGCGGCCCGGCGTCGAGGTCGGCCCCGGCGGCCCGGCCCCCGGTGAAGGCGGGGCGCGGCTGCGCCTCGCCGAGTTGCCGGGTGCCGCGCGCGGGACGATGCCGCGCACGCAGCCGCTGGCGCTCGCGACCGTCGCGGAGGCGCCACCGGACGGCGACGGCTGGCTGCACGAGATCAAGCACGACGGCTACCGCATCGTCGCCCGCCTCGACGAAGGCGAGGTGCGGCTCGTGTCCCGCAACGGCAAGGACTGGACCAAGGAGTTCCCGCAGGTCGCGCGCGCCGTCGGCCGGCTGCCGGCGGGCACGGCGCTGCTCGACGGCGAGGTCGCCGCCGTGCTGCCCGGCGGGGCGACCAGCTTCGAGGCCCTGCAGCGCCGCGCCGACAACGCGGCGCCGCTCTTCTACTTCGTCTTCGACCTGCTCCACCTCGACGGCTGGAACCTGCACGCCGTGCCGCTGGCCGAGCGCAAGGAAGTGCTGCGGCGGCTGCTCGAGGGCGCGCCGGAGACGCTGCGCTACAGCGACCACGTGCGCGGCCAGGGCCCCGCGTTCTGGGAGCAGGTCCGCCAGGCGGGGCTCGAGGGCGTGATCAGCAAGCGCGCCGACGCGCCGTACCGCGCGGGGCGCGGCGGCGACTGGCTCAAGGCGAAGTGCCGCCTCAGCCAGGAGTTCGTGATCGGCGGCTGGACGCGGCCCTCGGACGGCCGCGACTCGATCGGCGCGCTGCACGTCGGCTTCTGGGAGGGCGAGCAACTCGTCTACGCGGGCAAGGTCGGCTCGGGCCTCGCCGAGCGCGTGGTGGAGGACCTGCTGCGGCGGCTGCAGGTACGGCGCCGCGACGCGTCCCCGTTCGTCGCCGTGCCACCGGACTGGGCGCGCGACTCGCAGTGGGCCGAACCGGAACTCGTCTGTCAGGTCGAGTTCACCCAGTGGACCGACGACGGCCGGCTCCGCCAGCCGGTGTTCCTCGGCCTGCGCGACGACCGCTTCGCGCGCCACGTCGTGCGCGAGCGGCCGGGCGCGGTCGAAGGCGGCGGGGTCGACACCGTCGCCGCGGGCCGGCCCTGGGAGGCGCTGCGCGCCCACGCGACGCGAACCACCACCGCCGGTGGCGAGGAGGTCGTCGAGCTGCTCGGCGTGCGGCTCACCCACCCCGACCGCATCTACTGGCCCGACCTCGGCTTCACCAAGCTGGACCTGGCGCTCTACTACGTCACCCTCGCGGAGCAGGTGCTGCCCCAGCTCGAGGGCCGGCCGCTGACGCTCGTGCGCTGCCCCGACGGCATCGACGGCGAGACCTTCTACCAGAAGAAGTCGGGCTTCTGGACCCCGCCCCAGATCCGCCGTCACTCGCCGCCGGGCCGCCAGGAGGAGCACCTGTTCGTCGACTCGGTGCCGGGCCTGGTCGCCCTCGCCCAGGCCGGCATCCTCGAGGTCCACCCGTGGAACTCGCGGATCGCGGCGATCGACCAGCCGGACCAGTTCATCCTCGACCTCGACCCCGACGAGGCGCTGCCGTTCTCGCGCGTCGCCGCCGCGGCCCGCTCGGTGCGCGCGCTGCTGCGGCGGCTCGGCCTCGAGAGCTTCGTGAAGACGACCGGCGGCAAGGGGCTGCACGTATGCGTGCCGCTCGAGCCGCAGCTCGCGTGGGAGGACGTCGAGGCGTTCAGCCGGGCGATCGCGCTGCGCCTCGCCCGCGACGAGCCGGGCACCTTCACGGCCAACATCGCGAAGGCGCAGCGCAAGGGCAAGGTGTTCGTCGACTACCTGCGCAACGTGCGCGGCGCCAACGCGGTCGGCGTGTTCTCGACGCGCGCGAAGCCCGGCGCGCCGGTCTCGGTCCCCGTCGAGTGGGACGAGCTCGACCGCCTCTCGGGCCCGGCCGACTTCACCGTCGCCGAGGCGCCGCTGCGGGTGCTGGAGCAAGCCGCCGGCCGCGCGGCCGACCCGTGGGCGCGCTACCGCTCGGTGAAGCAGCAGGTGACGGCCGCGGCACTGCACGACCTGACGGGCTGACGACCGCGGCCCACAGCCTGTCGTAGCATGGCGGCGGAGAGAACGCCGATGACCGACACCGACCGCGACCCCGCGGCCCCCTCGCACGAACCGCCGCGCAATCCACTGATCCAGACCGGGTTGATTCGGGCCCTGGCACGGCTGGTGTTCAAGGTGACCGGCTGGCGCGCAGTCGGGGGGCCGCCGCCCGGCGTGCCGAAGTACGTGATGATCTGCGCGCCGCACACGTCCTACTGGGACGGCTTCTGGATGCTCGGCGCTGCCTCGCTGCTCGGCCTCGACCTGCGCTTCCTCGGCAAGCACCAGATGTTCCAGTGGCCACTCGGCTGGCTGATGCGCGGCCTCGGCGCCGTCCCCGTGTACCGCTCCGAGCGGCGCAACGTCGTGCAGCAGGCGGCGGCCTGGTTCCGCTCGTCGGACCGCTTCCTGCTCGGCGTCGCACCGGAAGGCACGCGCCGCCTGACCGAGGGCTGGAAGTCGGGCTTCTACTGGATGGCGGTGGAAGCGCAGGTGCCGATCGTCTGCGGCTACATCGACTACGGCACGAAGACCGGCGGCATCCTGCCGGGCGTCATCCACCCCACCGGCAACATCGAGCGCGACTTCCCGCTCTTCGCCGCGGCCTACGCCCACATCAGGCCGAAGTACCCGGAACTCCAGTCCCCGATCCGCCCGCTGCCCGCACCCGCGAACCCCGCCCCGCCCGCCTGACCCGGCCCGGGTCGCCCGCGGCTGGAGCCCTTGCCGCCGGGGCGGCCTACCGCGCCGGGAACTGGCCGAGGGCGACCAGCAGCTCGAGGCGGGCGCGGCGCAGGGCGTCTTCCGCCAGCGCCAGCACGCCGTCCGCGATGCGCGCGCCCTGCTGGGCCTGGACCAGCTCGAGGTTGCTGGTGGCGCCTTCGCGCCAGGCGACCTCGGTGATGCGCAGCGCCTCGGCGGCGCTCTCCGCGGCGACGCGGCTCGTCGCCACGATCTGCTCGTTGCGCCGCACCGCCTCGTGCGCCAGCCGCGCCTCGGAGCGCGCCTGCTGCCGCGCCGCCTCCAGCCGCACCCGGGCGCCGTCGCGCTCGGCGTTGCGCAAACGGCGCGTCGAGCCCAGAGTCCCGTCGTAGATCGGGATCTGCAGCTCGAAGGTCGCGCGCCAGGTGCTGGCCGGCTCGAACAGCCCGGCCGGGCTCACGTGCCGCGGCGTGAACGAGGCCACGCCTTCCGGGGCCCACGACTTCCACACGTCACCCGCGATCCGCTCCGCGGCCCGCAGCTCGGCCTCCGCGAGGCGCAGGTCCGGTCGGGCTTCGATCGCCCCGTCGCCGACCGCGCGCAGCTCGGGCTCGCCGACGGCGGCCAGCGGTGCGTCGGCGAACAGCGCGATGCCGAGCGCCTCGCGGCTGCGCTGCAGTGCGAGGTGCGCGGACTGGACGCGCTGCTCGGCCGTCGCCCGCTCCTGCGTGGCGCGCACCAGGTCGAGCCGCGTGCCCTGTCCCGCGTCGAAGCGGGTGCGCGCGTGCGCCTCGAGGGCGCGCGCCGTCTCCAGCGTGCGCTCCGCGATCTCGAGCTGGCGCCCGGCCCCGAGCGCCGCGATGTGGGCCTGGCCTGCCAGCAGCGCCACCTGGCGGCGGACCTCCTCGGCCGAGAGCCGGGCCAGGCCGAGCCGGTCGCCGGCCTGGCTCTTCGCCGCCCAGCGCGCGGGCGCGAAGAAGGCGAACGACGCCGTGCCCGAGAACGCCCACTGCTCCTTCGGCTGCGTCACGTTGTCGTCGAAGCCGCGGGCGTCGTCGAGGATCGTGCGCCCGGCCGACGCGTGGAGCTGGGGCCGGAACACCGACTTCGCCTCGTCGAGCAGGGCGCGGGCACGCTCGACGGCAAGCCCGGCCTGCACGGCCGAGGGGTTGCGCTCGAGGGCGCGGGCCACCGCCTGCTCGAAGGTGACGGCCTCGGGCTCCTGGGCGACGGCGGGCACGGCGCAGAGCGCCGCCGCGAGCAGCAGCGGCGCGGCGAAGCGTCGCTCACGCATGGGAGCCTCCCTCGACGACCTCGGCGCGCTCGACGGACGCGCCGCGGATCTTGCCCGGCGCCAGCCGGCGGACGATCACGTAGAGCACGGGGATGAAGAAGATCGACAGCACCGTCGAGGCGATCATGCCGCCGGCGACCGAGGTGCCGACCGAGTTGCGGGCGCCGGCGCCGGCCCCGGTCGCGAGCGCCAGCGGCAGCACGCCGAGGATCAGCGCGAACGACGTCATCAGGATCGGCCGCAGGCGGATGCGGCCGGCCTCGAGCGCGGCCTCCTCGATGCCCAGCCCCTGGGCCCGGAGCTGCTCGGCGAACTCGACGATCAGGATCGAGTTCTTGGCCGCGAGCCCGATCAGCATCACCAGGCCGACCTGGCAGAACACGTCGTTGGTCAGCCCGCGCAGCCACTGGGCGCCGAGCCCGCCGATCACCGCCAGCGGCACGCCGAGCAGGATGATGAAGGGCAGCACCCAGCTCTCGTACTGGCCGGCCAGCACCAGGTACACGATCAGCAGGCTGAGCAGGAAGATGAAGACCGTCTGGCGCCCGGCCTTCACCTCCTCCAGCGACTGCCCGGACCAGGCGAAGTCGAAGCCCGGAGGCAGCGCCTCGCGCGAGAGCTCCGTCATCGCCTGCAGCGCGTCGCCGGAGCTGAACCCCGGCGCCGCGGCGCCGTTGATCTCGGCGGAGCGGAACAGGTTGAAGTGGCTGATCACCTGCGGCGCCGTGGTCTCCCTCACGCGCACGACGTTGTCGAGCGACACCATCTCGCCCGCGCCGTTGCGGGCGTAGAGCTGGCGCAGGTCGGCCGGGTCGGAGCGGAACGCCTTGTCGGCCTGCACGTAGACGCGGTACGAGCGGTTGGCGAAGTCGAAGTCGTTGACGTAGGCCGAGCCGAGGAAGACCTGCATCGCGTCCGTCACCTCCGAGAGCGGCAGGTCGAGGCTGCGCGCCCGGTCGCGGTCGATCTCGACCTGGAGCTGCGGATCGCTGGCGCGGAAGCTCGAGAAGAGGCCGACTACCCGCGGGTCCTGTCGCGCACGGCCGAGGAAGCCCTGCAGCGCGTCCGAGAGGCCGTCGACGGGGCCGCCGGTCTGGTCGAGCAGGTGGTACTGGAAGCCGCCGAACGTCGACAGCCCCTGGATGCCGGGCGGCGCGAACGGGATCACCATCGCGCCCGGGATCGACATCAGCGGACCGCGGATGCGCCCCAGCACCGCGTGGAGCGAGTGCTCTTTGCCCTCGCGCTCCTCGTAGGGCTTGAGGCGGGTGAAGATCAGGCCGTTGTTGGGCGCGGCGCCGCTGAAGCTGAAGCCGACCACCGCGAAGGCGCTCATGATGTCGCGGTCGGCGAACAGGATCTTCTCCGCCTGCTTGGCGATCTCCGTCGTGTACTCGAGCGAGGCCCCGGGCGGGCCCTGCATCACGGTGATGAAGTAGCCCTCGTCCTCCTCGGGCACGAACGCCGTGGGCGTCACCCGGAACAGCCACACCGTGAGCGCGAGCCCGCCCGCGAACAGCCCGAGCATCAGCGCGCGGCGGCCCAGCAGGCGGCGCAGCAGCGAGACGTAGCCGGCCGTGCCCGACTCGATCACGCGGTTGACCGCGCTGAAGAAGCGGCCGTGGGTGTGGCTCTCCTTGTCGAGCAGCAGCGCCGACAGCGCCGGCGTCAGCGTCACCGCGTTGAACACCGAGAGGATCACGGCGAAGGCGATCGTCAGCGAGAACTGCTGGTAGAGGCGGCCGGTGGTGCCCGGGAAGAAGGCGACCGGCACGAACACCGCCACCAGCACCACGCCGATCACGATCACCGCGCCGAACACCTCGGCCATCGCGTCGACCGCCGCCCGGAACGCCGACTTGCGGAAGGTGGTGATGTGGCGCTCGACGTTCTCGATCACGACGATCGCGTCGTCGACCACGATGCCGGTGGCCAGCACGATGCCGAACAGGGTCAGCGTGTTGATCGAGAAGTCGAACAGCTTGACGAAGGCGAAGGTGCCGACCAGCGAGACGGGGATGGTCAGCGCCGGGATCAGCGTGCTGCGCCAGTTCTGTAGGAACACGAACATCACCAGCACGACCAGCACGATCGCCTCGACCAGCGTCTTCAGCACCTCGACGATCGACTCGCGCACGACGCCGACGTTGTCGAAGGCCAGCCGCCACTCGAGCCCCGGCGGGAACGACTTCTCGAGCCGCGCCATCTCCTTCATCACGCCGTCGTAGACGGCCAGCGCGTTGGCGCTGGGCAGGAGCTGGATGCCCATGCCCGAGGCCTCGAGGCCGACGAAGCGCAGGTTCGAGGAGTAGGTCTCGGCGCCCAGCTCCGCGCGGCCGACGTCGCGCACGCGGACGAGCGCCGCGCCACGGCCCGCCTTGAGCACCACGTCCTCGAACTGGGAGACCTCGGTCAGCCGCCCCAGCGCGCGCACGCTGATGCTGTACATCTGGTCGGCGTCGGCCGGGGCGTCGCCGATCGCGCCCGCCGCCACCTGCAGGTTCTGCTCGCGCAGTGCGCGCACGACGTCGCCCGCGGTCAGGCCGCGGGCGGCCAGCCGGCCCGGGTCGAGCCACAGCCGCATCGCGTACTTGCGCTCGCCGAAGATGATCACGTTGCCGACGCCGGGCACGCGCTTGATCGCGTCGCGCACGTAGAGGTCGACGTAGTTGGAGATGAACTGCGCGCTGTAGCGGTTGTCCTTCGAGAAGAAGCCGAGGCCGCCCATGAAGCCGGCGGTGTTCTTGGTGACGGTGACGCCCGTCGTGCGCACCTCGGCCGGCAGCCGGCCCAGCACCTGGTTGACCCGGTTCTGGACGTCGACCGCGGCCAGGTCGGGGTCGCGGCCGATGTCGAAGAAGACGTTGATGGTCGCGAAGCCGCTGTTGGTCGACGAGGACTGGATGTAGGTCATGCCCTCGACGCCGTTGACCGACTGCTCGATCGGCGTGGTCACGGCCGTCTCGACCGCCTGGGCGTCGGCGCCCGTGTAGATGGCGGTGATCGTCACCGACGGCGGCGCCAGGTCGGGATAGCGGGCGATCGGCAGCAGCGGGATGCAGATGGCGCCCGCCAGGATGATCAGCAGCGAGCAGACGGTCGCCAGGATCGGACGGCGGATGAAGACGTCGGAGAGCACTTATTCGCTCCGCGTCCCGTCGCCGGCCAGCTTGACCTGGACGGGCGAACCGTCGCCGATTTTCTGGATCCCCGCGACGATCAGGCGGTCGCCCGCCTGCAGCCCCGACTCCAGCACGTAGTCGTTGCCGACGACCGCTCCGAGCGTGACCTGCCGCTGGCGCGCGAGCGTCTTGCCGTCCTCGTCGACCGCCACGAAAGCGAAGTGCTGGCCGCCGACGTGGCTGACCGCCAGCAGCGGCACGGTCAGCGAGGGCTCGGCCGACCACACGATGCGGGCGCGCACGAACTGGCCGGTGCGGAAGCCCTGTCCCGCGTCCAGCGGCGCCTTGACCAGCACCGACTGGGTGTCGGCCTCCACGGACGGGGAGACGAACGAGATCCGCGTCGACGCCAGGTCGTGCCCCGCGTCGTCGACCAGGTGCACGACGAGGCCCGTGCGCAGGCGGGCCGCCTGCTGCACGGGGACGTTGACGTAGACCTCGAGCCCGCCGGCCTGGTCGAGCGTGGTCAGCACCGTGGACTTGGTGACGCTGTCGCCGACCCGCAGCGGGATGTCGCCGACGACGCCGGCGACAGGCGAGGTGACGGTGTGGTAGCCGAGCTCGACGCGCTGCTCGGCGAGCTGCGCCTCGGCCGCCGCCAGCCGCGCCTCGGCGGTCTGCAGCGCCGTGTCCGCCTGCTCCTTCTGCGCCAGGCTGGCCGCGCCGGCAGCATGCAGCTTGGCCACGCGCGCCGCGTCCTGGCGGGCGAGCTGCAGCTCCGCCTCGCGGCTCGCGCGCTGCGACTCGAGGCTCGCCACGGTTGCCGCCTGCCGCCGCGGGTCGACCTCCATCAGCGGTGCGCCCGCCTCCACCCGCTGCCCGGAGCGGACCAGGATGCGGGTCAGGAACCCCTCGACCTGCGGCTGCACGGCCGTCGAGCGGCGCGAGAGGACGGTGCCCACGAACTCGGTCGTCTGCTCGACCGCCCGCGGCGCGAGCGCCACGATCTCGACCGGCATCGCGGGCGGCCCGCCCGGCGGCGGCGCCTGCCCCCCGCAGGCCACGAGTAGCACGGCGAGGGCGGGCACGACCGATAGGTTGCGACTCACGGAAGCCTCCAGAAAGACGATGCTGCGGGGAGAGAAGCCTAGCAGCCGGGACGGGTCGCGCGGGTCCGGAGATTCGTGAAATCCCGTTACGGCCTCGGACTGTGAGCGACGCTACACTTCGACATCCCCCGACATCGCCACGAAGGCCAGGAGGTCGTTCCAATGGGCATCGCGTTCGCCAGCCTCGTGTTCGCTCACGCCGCCCTCGCCGCCGAGGCCACCCAGGCTCCGGCCCCCGTGGTGCTCATTCTCGACGCCTCCGGCTCGATGTGGGGTCAGGTCGCGGGCGAGGCCAAGATCGTCGGCGCCCGGCGGGTCGTCGGCCAGGTGGCGGACCGGTTGGCGGACGCGACCCCCTTCGGCCTGGTTGCCTACGGCCACCGGCGCGAGGGGGACTGCGCCGACATCGAGACCGTGCTGGCGCCCGCGCCGCTCGATCGCCCGGCGCTCGGCCGCGCCGTCGCCGGCCTCACGCCCAAGGGCAAGACCCCGATCACCGCCGCGCTGGAGCAGGCCTTCGCGGCCGCGCCCCACGGGGCGACGATCGTGCTGGTCACCGACGGCCTCGAGACCTGCGGTGGCGACCCCTGCGCGGCGGCGCGAGCTGCACGCGAACGCGGCCTCGACTTCGTGCTGCACGTGATCGGGCTCGACGTCGAGAAGGAGGACGTCGTCCAGCTCGAGTGTGCAGCCCAGGCCGGCGGCGGCCTGTATCGCCCGGCGAAAGACGCCGCGGCGCTGGCGGCGGCGCTGCAGTCCGCGCTGGAAGCGCCGGTCGCGGCCGCCGACGGGGTGCTGGTGGTCAAGGCGCTGCGCAACGGCGAGCTCCAGGACGTGGCGCTGCGGGTCACACCTTCCGCAGGTGGTCGCGAGCTGACGGCGCGCACGTACAAGAGCGCCGAGACCAACCCGCGTACGCTGCCGCTCGCGGCGGGCCGCTATCGGGTCCAGGCCAGCGCGCTCGGCATCCGCGGCGCGGACGAGCGCGAGTTCGAGGTCGAGATCGCGAAAGGCGCGCGCGTCGAGCGCACGCTGGACTACTCGACGGGCCGCGTCTCGATCGGCGCGACCCGCAACGGCCAGCGCTCGGACGTGACGTGGCAGCTCTTCGCCCCCGGCAATCGCAAGAAGGCGGTCGCCACCGGCCGCACCTACCGGGACGCGAAGTCGAACCCGGCCGAGGCGGAAGTGCCCGCGGGCGAGTACGACGTCGTGTTGACCGCGCTCGAGCTCGGCGGTTCGCCCAGCCACGAAGCGGGCCGCGTGCGCATCGAACCCGACGGCCGCGCGGAGATCGCAAAGGACTTCCCGTCGGCGGCGCTGGCGATCGGCGTCATGCGGGGCGCGGCGCCCGTCGATGCGGTGGTCACCGTGCGCTCGGGAGGCAGAGGCATCGATCAGGGCCGCACCTACAAGACCGCCGGCTCGGGCCCCAAGCGCTTCACGCTCGAACCCGGCACCTACGAGGTCGAGATCAAGGAGATCCGGGGCGTCACTCGAACGGTGACCGTGACCCTCGGCGCAGGCGCCGAAGAAGTCCGCACGATCGACCTCGAGAAGCCCTGAACCTCAGTCGACCGCTGCCGAGAGTCGCCGGAAGCGCTGGCGGTTGCCCGGCCTCCAGGTCGCGCCGCGGTCTTCCGAGAACTCCATCCGCGACTCGAACGCGTCCGCGGCGACGGAATGGCGGGTGAAACGCAGGCGGCTGGTGCCGCCGCCGGCCGACTCGAAGTCGGCGGTCGCGCGCCAGTCGCCACCGAGCGGCCCGGTCATCACCCAGAGGTGGCCGTCGCGGCCGACCGAGACCATCTCGACGACCCGCCTCTTCTCGTTGACGTAGAAGAGGATGCCAGAGGCCATCTCCAGCTCCGGGATCTGGCTGCGGCCCAGCGCGACCCGATCCGGCACGACCCACGAGAACTCGTATGTGCCCTCGGCAGTACGGGCCACCGCGCCGTCGGCGCCGACGAACTCGGTGACGACGTGCCAGCGGCCGATCGCGTGGCGCATCTCGTCGACCGACCGCTGCAGGGCCTGCTGCTGAGCCGCACCGGCGGCATCGGCAGCCTGCGTGAAGACGAACAGTGCGGCGATCAGGTCGTGCATGCCGGCCAATCTGCGCCGTCGACGTCCGGCTGCGTTCGCTGCATCCGATCCACGTCGACCTGCGCTCCCGCCCCGGGCGGGATCCTAGCGCCTTCCGCGGACGTCCTGGAGTCGGCTGAGGCCTCGCATTCTCCTTTTCTTGGATTCTGCGCACGCCGCTGCCGGATTGCGCAGTACTGTTAGGCGAAGCCCCACCCGGGGAAGGCGGAGGAGCGATGAAACAGGTCCTGGCGGTCGACGACGAAGAAACCGTCCTCCGTGTGATCGCGCTCGCGCTCGGCAGGGTCGGAGAGGTCACCACGGCCGCGGACGGGAGCGAGGCGATCGAGCTCATGAAAGCGGGCCGGCGCTTCGACTGCGTCGTGCTCGACCTGGACATGCCGAACGTGGGCGGGTCCGAGGTCGTCACCTGGATGAAGGGTGAGGAGGGGCATCGCGACACGCCCGTCGTGCTGCTCACGGCGTTCGAATCCGCCGATCTCGAGCAGGAACTGCTGGCCAAGGGTGCCCGGGCCTATCTCACGAAGCCGGTGGACCCGGACAAGCTCGCCCAGCTCGTCGCCAGCCTGTTCTGACAGGCGGGACCGAGAGCGGCCCGTTCGCTTGTACCCCACAGGCCCCTTGCCTTCTGCTTGGCGTCAAGTAGAGTGGACGCATGGAGTTGAAGGCGATGGCCCGTGCCATGGGGCGGCGCGGAGGCCAGGCACGATCGAAGCGCCTGTCCGCGACGCGGCGCCGGCAGATCGCGGCCCGCGGTGGCCGCGCCCGCCACGAGGCGCTCCTCGCCACCCGTCGCATCCTGGAGAACGTGCGCTACGCCGAAGCCGTCCAGGCGCTGCAAGGTGGGCCGACGAAGGTCGCGCGACTTCGACTTCGTCGTGGGACATCCGCGAGGGGATCCGGGCCGGGCGATCGACGTCTTCTACGACCGCGGGTTCGAACTCGCCTCGAGGGTCGACGAGAACGGGGACGTCACGGCGACGATCGACGACATCGCTTTCCTCGAGGCCCGCCGCGCGAAGCGGTAGGCCCTGCCATGATCCGCGTCCTGTTCGAGGACGAGTGCCTCGTCTTCGTCGACAAGCCGGCCGGCATCGTCGTGCAGCGCCGCCTGCACGCGCCCGACGAGCCGTTCCTGCTCGACCTCGTCGAGCGCCAGGTGGGTCCCGTGTCGCTCCTGCAGCGGCTCGACCGCGGGACCAGCGGCGTGATCTTCTTCTCGAAGCGCGTCGAGCTCAACGCCCGCCTGACCCGCCAGTTCGAGCGCAAGCGCATCCGCAAGCGCTACCTCGCGCTCGTCGAAGGCGCGCTCGGCGAAGCGCGCGCGATCGACCTCCCGATCGCCCGCGTCGGCGCGATCCAGTTCGGCGTCCGCGAGGGCGGCAAGCGGGCGATCACGCATGTCGAACCGATCGAGGCGCGCCCGACCGGCTCGCTCGTCGCCCTCCGCCTCGAGACGGGCCGCACCCACCAGATCCGCGTCCACCTCTCCGCCATCGGCCACCCCCTCGCCGGCGACTGGCTCTACGGCGAGCGCAACGCGACGCGCCCCATGCTCCACGCGGCGGAGCTGGAGCTCACCCATCCCCTGACCCAGCAGCCGCTCTGCGTCACCGCCCCGGTCCCTCCCGACTTCCGCGCGGAAGCGCTGCGGCGCGAGCTCGGGGCGGTGGCGCTCTTCGACGAAATGAGCCCGGCCCCGACGTCAGGGGCGTGAACAGCGCGCGCCGGCTGGGCCACCAGCAGCGTCGCCCGGGATCGGCGATGCGAGGCGACTGACAGCCGCTCAGGGCCCCGCCCGGAAACAACAGGCCCCTTCGCAATAGGGCCCGACGAACGTCAGCCGGCCTGCTTGCGCCACAGGCCCGTCGCCGTCTGGATCACCCGCACCAGCAACCGCTGGGCTTCGAGGACCTGCTCCGACCGTCCCTCTAGCGTGAGCAGCTCCAGAGCCGCCGCGCACTCCATCGCCGACGCCCGCGCCATCGCGAAGAACCTGGCTCGGTCCGCGGGCGTCACCCGCCCCACGCCCTCCGCAATGCAGAGCACCGTCGATGCGCTCGCCCGCCGCAACTGGTCACCAAGACCGGAACCGTGCAGCTCCAGCCGCGAGGCCAGTCCGTGAAACTCGACCGCCAGCCGGTAGGCGTCCAGCCGCCCGAGCCGGGGACCGGCGTTGCCGTGAACCGAGTTCGTCGTCGTCGAAGCCATCGCGCCACCTCCCCGTCGGGGCCCATCGCCCCGCCTTCGCAGAAGGAGGCGGGCGATGGGCCCGGGAGCGAGGAGGTGGCGCACCGGGAGACAACCGGGTTCCCACCGCAACGGGGCACGAGCGGTGCCAGCAGCGACCGTGCACCGCGGTGCTGGCGCCGGTCGTGCAGGACGACCGGGGAACGGTCACGACGAGGCCGGGGGCGCGAGTTCGTTTCGAGCCGACCGATGCGAGCGTCGAGCCCGTCTGCGGAGCGTCGAGCCGACCGCTGCGAGCGTCGAGCCTCATCTGCGGAGCGTCGATCCGTTCGACGAACCCCACGGGCCGGTTCGACGACCGTTCCGGTCGGTTCGACAACAGCCACGGACAGGTTCGACGAGAGTCACGAACCGGCTCGAAACGGAAGGGGGCTAGGCGTGAACCCCCGGCGCCTCGTGGCCGCTGCGCGCCACGTACTCCGCGTAGCTGCCGGGGTACAGGTGCGGCTCGACTTCCGTGCCGGTCTCGCCGCCGAGCTCGATCACGCGGTTGCTGAGCCCGCGCAGGAAGGCGCGGTCGTGGGACACGAACAGCATCGTGCCCTCGAAGTCCTTCAGCTTCTCGACCAGCATCTCCTTGGTGGCCAGGTCGAGGTGGTTGGTCGGCTCGTCGAGCACCAGGAAATTGGGCGGGTCGAACAGCATCCGCGCCATCACCAGCCGTGAGCGCTCGCCACCCGAGAGCGCGCGCACCTTCTTCTCGACGTCGTCGCCGCTGAACTGGAAGGCGCCGAGCAGGCCGCGCAGCGCGCCGATCGTCTCCTTCGGGAAGTCCTGCTGGAACTGCTCCCAGATCGTCAGGTCCGGGTTCAACAGCTCGAGCGACTGCTGGGCGAAGTAGCCCAGTTTCACCGAGGCGCCGATCTTCACCTCGCCCGCGTCCGGCGCCAGCACGCCCGCCACCATCTTGAGCAGCGTGGTCTTGCCGGCGCCGTTCTTGCCCATCACGCACCAGCGCTCGCCGCGGCGGATCACCAGGCCCAGCTTCTCGTGCACGACGCGCGGGCCGTAGGCCTTGGAGACGCCGGCGAGCGTCGCCACCTCCTCGCCCGAGCGCGGCGGGGTGCGGAAGTCGAAGCTGACCACCACCCGCCTCCTGGGCGGCTCGACCTTCTCGATCTTCTCCAGCGCCTTGACCCGGCTCTGCACCTGGGCGGCCTTGGCGGCGTGGGCGGCGAAGCGCTCGATGAAGCGCTGCTCCTTGGCGAACATCGCCTGCTGCCGCGCGAACGCCGCCTCCTGGTTCGCCTCGCGGATCTGGCGCTCGCGCACGTAGAACTCGTAGTCGCCCGAGTAGACGGTGATCTCGCCGCCGTCGATCTCCGCGATCTTCGACACGATCCGGTTCATGAAGTCGCGGTCGTGCGAGGTCATCAGCAGGGCGCCCGGGTGCTGCTTCAGGAAGCTCTCCAGCCACAGGATCGACTCCAGGTCGAGGTGGTTGGTGGGCTCGTCCATCAGCAGCACGTCGGGCTTGCCGAGCAGCACGCGGGCCATCGCCACCCGCATCTTCCAGCCGCCCGACAGCGCGCCGACGTCGCCGTCGATGCGCGCGTCGTCGAAGCCGAGGCCGTGCAGGATCTCGCGGGCCCGCGCCTCCAGCGCGTAGCCGCCGAGGTGGTCGTACTCCTCCTGCACGTGGCCGAAGCGCTCCAGGATCTCGTCCATCTCGTCCGCGCGGTCGGGGTCCGACATCGCCGCCTGCAGCTCCTCCAACTCGTGGTGGAGGTCGCCGACGCGGCCGCTGCCGGCGATCGCCTCGTCGAGCACGCTGCGGCCCTTCATCTCCTCGACGTCCTGCTTGAAGTAGCCGATCGTCAGCTTCTTCGGGACCGAGACCTCGCCCTCGTCGACGCCTTCTTCGCCGGTGATCAGCCGGAACAGCGTCGTCTTGCCCGCGCCGTTGGGCCCCACCAGGCCGACCTTCTCGCCCGGGTTCAACTGGAACGAGGCCTCGACGAACAGCAACTGCTTGCCGTACTGCTTCGAAACGCGAGAGAGCGAGATCAAGAGGAGTCGGTCCTTTCGGGAGGCCCTGGGCGCCTGCGCGGCGCCGAAGGGGTCGACGACCTGGCAGCCGGCGAAGATAGCGTCTTACTCGGCCCGGGACCAGCCGAGGGGTGGATCCGTGGCCTGCGCCTCGCGGGCCAGCAACTGCTGGTAGCGGGCCCAGCGGGTCGAAGCCAGCAGCCGCTCGTGGGTGGCGTCGCTCACCTCGCCGCTGCGGCGATAGTGGTCGTAGCCGGGGTTGGCGCCGACGTTGACGGGGGCTCCCGGCGTGTAGTCGAGCCCGAACCCGCGCAGGAAGCGGGCGAAGGCCGCGTCCGAGAAGACCGCGACGTAGTCGAGCGTCTGCCACCAGTCGGGCAGGTCGACGTGGCGGCGGGGCCGGAACGGCCACTCGTCGGCGAAAGCCCGCGCCAGGTACGCGTCGAGCGGGGTGGCGAGCGCCGACGGCCAGCCGCGCTTGCGAGCGTAGTGCCAGTGCGAGCACCACTGGTCGCCCGGGTGGCGGGCGAAGGCGAACGTGGTCCAGCCGTCGGCCGCGAAGCGGGCCACGGTTTCGGCCGACCAGTTGCCCACGTGGTTGTGGACGTACGCGCGCGGGCCTGCGCCGAGCCGGATCTCCTCGAGCTCGTCTTCGTTCCAGTCGCGCCCGAGGCGGCCCCACGAGTTGTAGGTCTCGTAGCCCCGCGGGCCCAGCAGGTGCTTGCGGAGGTGGCGCTCGACGTAGCTGCCCGCGGTCTTCATCACGTGCACGAACAGCAGGCGGTCGCGGTTCAACACGCACCTCGGCCGGCGTCGACGGCTGCGCCATGGCTCTGCATCGCGGGGCTCGCCTCCAGCAACGCGCGGGTCGCGAGTATCCCCGAAAGGCTGCGGCCGGGCGAGGGCGCCACCTCAGAGCCCTCCACGCAGGTTGGCGAAGGGGGCCAGGCGGCCGGCCTCGGTGCGGCGCAGCAGGGCGACGAGGCGGCCGGCGGCCAGGCCGCGCACCGGGTCCTGGGGCGGCGGGAACCCGGGGGGGACGGTCCAGGCCGGGGGCCGCACTTCCGCGGCGGGAACCGGCTGGCCCTGGGCGACCTGGCGTGCTTCGCGCGCGTCGAGGTCGCGCGCGGGGAGCCACGGGAACAGCGCGTCACCCGCGACGGCCACCCGCGCACCTTCGCCCGGGTCGTGCCAGGGGCCGATCGCCCCGCGGTGCAGCTCCGCGACGTGGGCGCGGCAGCCGAGCGCGCGGCCGAGGTCGCGCACCAGCGAGCGCACGTAGTAACCGCGGCCGCAGCGCAGGAACAGGCGGCTGCGGCCGGCGGCGAGGTCGTGTCCGAGCCAGCGCGCCTCGTGGAGCAGCACGCGCACGGGCGGCAGCTCGAAGACCTCGCCGCGGTGCGCGCGGGCGTAGGCACGTTCGCCGCCGACGCGCTTCGCCGACGTCGCGGGCGGCACCTGCTCGTGCCAGCCCAGGCGCTCGGCGAGGACGGCGTCGAGCCGCTCCGCCGCGAGCTCCGCGGCGTCGCCCGTGGCGACCACTCGCCCGAGCGGGTCGCCGTTGTCGGTCTCCGTCCCCCACGCGACGACCGCCTCGTACTCCTTCGGCACGTCGTGCACGAGGTCGACGACTCGAGTGGCCTGGCCGAGCGCGACGATCAGCAGCCCGCACGCGAACGGGTCCAGGGTGCCGCCGTGGCACATCGGCAAACGTGGTCCCCGGGCTGCTGCGGCTTGCGCAGCGACCTCCCGCACGACCGACGCGCTGGTCGGGCCGACAGGCTTGTGCAGCAGCAGCAGGCCCGGCTGCAGTTCCCCCACGCTCCGATTGTGGCCGAGGCGGCGATCCGGCGCTGGGCCCGCGCTGGCCGGGGCTTCAGCGCCCCAGCCAGTGCGAGACCACGTCGACCTGGTAGTCGATGCGGTCGGCGACGAACACGTTGGGGACGAACAGCGTAGACCCGTGCGGCTTGTGGCGGTGGCGGAGCCCACGGCGGGCGCCGTGATCCGGAACGTGCGCCTTGCCTCGTTGGTCTTCGGCGGGTGGTGACGCGCCATGTCGCGCAGCGGGTCCGCGACCTTCTCGTCGACGACCCGACTCCACCGCTCGTCGAGGCTGCGGGCGTTGTCCGCCCCCGCCTGCTGCGGGACCGGGAATGAGAACGCGGTGGCCAGTAGCAGCGCGGCGAGCGCCGCCGCGTGCCGCCCAGCCGCGCCAGCGCGCGCCTGCGCCCGGATTGTGCCCCGTCGTGGCAGCCGGACCGCGGTGTCCCGCTCAACTCGCGCAGAGCGAGCGCAGCAGGCCGAGCAGTTCGTCGTTGTCCGCCGGTTTCTGCAGGAACGCCGCCGCACCGGCGGCCAACGCCTCCTCCCGCACCGCCTGCCCGGCGCGGGCGGTCAGCACGACGACCTGGGTGCGGTCCAGGTTCGGGTTGGACTTGATCCGCTTCAGCACGGTCATGCCGTCGCCGCCGGGAAGCCCCAGGTCGAGCAGGATCGCGTCCGGGCGGCCGGAGCGGACCGCGGCGAGCGCCGCCACCGAGTCCGCCGCGGCCAGCGTCTCGTAGCCCCAGGCCTGGAGCCGCAGTTGCACGCCCCGGCGGGTGTCGGCGTCGTCTTCGACGAGCAGGATCCGGCGCTTAGGCATTCTCGTCCTCCGTGGCTCGATGAAACGGCAGCGTGAAGGTCATCGTCGATCCCTCACCCGGGACGCTGGTGGCCCAGATGCGCCCTCCCTGGCGCTCGACCAGCTCGCGGCAGATGTAGAGCCCGAGCCCGAGTCCACGCCGGGCGGCATCGTCGACGCCTTCGACCTGGTAGAGGCGGTCGAAGATGTGGTCGAGCACGTCGGCCGACATGCCGCGCCCGCTGTCCTCCACCACGATTCGGGCGAAGCCCGCCTGTTCCGGGTCGCGCGCGGCTTCCACCCGGACGCTGCCGCCGGGCGGGGTGAACTTGAGCGCGTTGTCGAGCAGGTTGGTGACCACCTGGCGCAGCCGCGCCGGGTCGGCGCGGACCGCGGGCAGTTCCGGGTCGAGCTGGGTGTCGAGCGCCAGGCCCTTCTCCGCGGCCACCGATCGCAGCGTCCGCACCAGGTCGGTGATCAGCCCGCCGGCATCGACGGCGCGCGGCTCCACCAGCAGCTTGCCGGTTTCCGCCCGCGTGCTCTCCAGCAGGTCCCCGATCATGGTGCGCAGCTGGCGGACGTTGCGCAGCACGACCTGCAGATACTCCTGCTGGGTGGCGGAGAGTTCCCCGGCCAGTCCGTCGGCCAACAGGGTCACGAACTGGTAGATCGCGGTCAGCGGCGTGCGCAGCTCGTGGGAGACGTGGGACAGCACCTGGTCCTTGAGCGCGAGCTGCTGCTGGCGGCGCGCCTCGAGCGCACGATTGGCCTCGTCGAGCGCGCGGGCCCGCTCCGTCAGCACGTCGCGGTCCGCCCGCACGTGGGCCGTCAGCAGCGCCAGCGAGACGTAGATCAACAGCCGGGTCGCGGCGTTCCAGGCCGAGATCCACCACGCGCCGCTCACGTGCCACAGCAGGTCGGCGACGAACCAGCCGACGCTGCCGCCGACCGCGACGATCAGCCCGGACACGCGCCCGAGCAGCCACGCGCTGGTGACGATCGGAACCAGGTAGAAGAGGGAGAAACCGATGTCCGGGCCGGTCACGTAGTCGACCCACGCGATCGGCGCGATCAGGCCGAGCGCGAGGCCGGTGCCGGCCCAGCGGCGTCCGGCAGGGTGCGGCGGGCGGTGGGTCAGCAAGGGCCTCCCAAGGTTGCGTGGATGCACCGATCCTAACCGAGGGGGCAGCGTCCGGCGCCCCGGAGCCGCTACACTCGCGGGCATGGGTGAGGAGCGCCCGCATCCCGCGTTCGGCGTGCTGGTCCTCGCGATGTCGTCGCCCGGTTACCTGGCGGCGACGGGCGTGATCCCGTCGGACGACTCCGACTTCGGTGCGCCACGCTGGGTCGTCGCCTGGATCGTCGTCGCGACCTTCGGCTACATCGGCCTGTGGCTGCTGGGCTCGGGCGGCGGGCCCCGCTGGGCGGGAATCGCGGGGCGGGTGCTGGCTCCGGTGCTCGCCAGCGCGCTGGCCCTGCACGCCTTCGACCATGGGTTCGGCCGCACCGGCTTCGTCCAGGTCGCCTGGTTCGGGCTGGGCCTGCTGACGGCACTGGTGGCCACCCACCACTGGAAGAACCTGGTCGGCTTCCTGCGCCTCTGAACCGTTCTCGCAGGGCGTCTGGCGCCACTCGGGAGCCGCGCGGCTCTAGTCTTCCCGCGGCTCGGGGACGTCCGCCACCGAGAGCCACACGAGGCGCGGGACCCCGCCGTCGGCCCGGACGCCGAAGCGGGCTCGGGAACGCCCGCTCGAGCAGCACAACGCGTTCGCGTCGAGGTAGCGCGCGTAGGTCGCTTCGACCTGTTCGCCCTCGCCGAGGTCGATCGCGAGCAACTCGCCGTCGGTGCGCGGGTCCATCGGCCGCGGCGAGAGGGTGCCGGCGAACGTTCCGTCCACGAACACGAACGCCTGCATCACGTGAGAGCGGCACTGCCCGCCGAACGCGCCGAAGCCGCGCACCACCTCGAGGCGATCCCGCACGGTGGAAGCGCCGTCGCGCAGGAGCCATCCCGCCGCGGCGACGGCGCGCTGGGCCCCCGTCGTCGCCTCGCGGGCGAGCGGGGCGCACCGCGTGTCGGCTCCCGCCGGCTCGGCTCCGCCGGGCGACGCCGCCGGCGGCGTGGGCAGCGGCGCGGCGCCCGCGTTCCACTGCACGAGCCCCGCGTCCAGCCAGCTCCGCTCCCCGGCGCCGGCGAGCGCTGCCGTCAACAGCCAGGCCCCGATCCACGCGTTCCGCATCCCACCTCCGCGCCCCGCCGGCATCCGGGCGCCCCGCGCGCTAGTCTCGGGGCATGCAACTCTACGACGACCTGACGCCCTGGTACCGCCTGGTCGACCCGCCCGGGGACCACGCCGAAGAGGCCGCGACCTACGAGTCCGGGTTCGTGCGCGCCGCCTCGGGGGACGCGCACGCGCTGCTCGAGCTCGGCGCCGGCGCGGGCCACAACGCGGTCCACCTCAAGCGCCGCTTCCGGTGCACGCTGTCCGACCTGTCGCCGGCGATGCTGGCGCTGTCTCGCGAACTGAACCCGGAGTGCGAGCACGTGGCCGGCGACATGCGCACGCTGCGGCTCGGGCGCACGTTCGACGCGGTGCTGGTCCACGACGCGATCGTCTACATGACGAGCGAGACCGACCTGCGCGCAGCGATCGAGACCGCGTTCGTCCACACCCGGCCCGGCGGGGCCGCGCTGTTCGCTCCGGACTTCGTGCGCGAGCGCTTCCGGGCCGGCACGGCCCTGATCGAAGGCGAAGCCGGCGATCGCGCGCTGCGCTGCATCGAGTGGTGCTGGGACCCGGACCCCGCGGACTGCACCTACCGCGCCGAGTACGCGTTCCTGCTGCGCGAGGGAAACGAGGTGCGGTCGATCCACGATCGCCACCTCGAGGGCCTGTTTCCCCGCGCGACGTGGATCGCGCTGCTGGAGGCGACGGGCTACCGCGTCGAGCTGATCGCGCGCCCGATCGACGAGGAGGGCGGCACCGACGAGGTGTTCCTCTGCCGTCGCCCCTGACCGCGGGGTTCAGCGCGGGGCGGGCCCCGTCGGCCCGAGGGCCGCGAGCCGGCGCAACGCGTCGGGGCCGAGCGGGTGCGAGCGGCGGCTGGCCTCGTTCACGTGCACGATCACGCTGCGCGCCGTGGCCACGCAGCGTTCGCCCTGGAACAGCGCCTGCTCGAGGGTCACCGAGCTGCGGCCCGTCGCGGCCACCCGGGTGCCGATCTCGACCCGGCCCGGCCACAGGATCTCGCCCCGGAAATCGACCTGGAGGCTGGCGATGACGAAGCCGCAGCCCGGTTCGCACAGCGGCTGGTCGGAGGCGAGGAGCAGCTCGACTCGTCCCGTCTCCAGCATCGTGGCGAACACGGCGTTGTTGACGTGCCCCTGGCGGTCGGTGTCGGCGTAGCGCAGCTTCTCGTGCGTCTTCAGCGGGAACTCGGCGAGCGTCGGGACCGGCGCGGTCATGGGGAGCCTCCGCGCTGCAGTATCTCCCGCCGCGATCGTGGCGCACCGGCGGCGCTAACATGCCCCGGGCAGGAGCACGTGATGACGCTGCCGTCACTGGCGCGGTTCGTCTTCGGTCGGCGGCCCGGGCTGATCCCGCTGCGCGACCGCATCGCCTACGCTCCCTACCTGGTCCAGCTCGTCGTCACCCGCCGCTGCAACCTGCGCTGCGGCTACTGCAACGAGTACGACCGCACCAGCGGACCCGTGCCGTGGGACGACCTGGCCGCCCGCGTCGGCCGCATCCGCGAACTGGGCGCGCTGGCCCTCGAGTTCACGGGCGGCGAGCCGCTGCTCCACCCGCGGCTCGTCGACCTCGTGCGGGTGGCCACGCAGCACGACTTCCCGCGCCGGATGCTGATCTCGAACGCGCTGCTGCTGACCGACGAGGCGATCGCGGGGCTGAACGACGCGGGACTCACGGACCTCCAGGTCAGCGTCGACGGCGCCCGCGCCAACGAAACCACCCGCAAGACGCTCGACACGCTGCGCGAGCGGCTGGTCCGTCTCGCGGAGCAGGCGCGCTTCCGCGTCGTCGTGAGCGCCGTCGTGGGCGCCTGCCCGCCGGAGGAGACGCTGGAGACGATCGACTTCGCGCGGGCGCACGGGCTGCGGCCGCGGGTCCTGCTGCTGCACGGCAGGACCGGGCAGCTCGAGCCGGACGCGACCGTGGCGCACGACTACCGGGCGGCGATGGCGCGGCTGGGCGGGCGCGGTCGCGAGGCCGGCGGCTACCGCGATCGCCTGCTCGCAGGGCGGGCGGCACCGTTCCGGTGCCGCGCGGGCTCCCGCTACCTCTACGTCGACGAGCATGGCGACGCCCACTGGTGCAGCCAGCAGGCCGCGCGCTTCACGCGGCCGCTGCTGGAGTACGGGCCTGCAGAGCTCGCCGCGCAGTTCCACCTCCCGAAGGGCGCCTGCGCCGACCGCTGCACGATCGGTTGCGCCCGCACCTGCTCGGCGCCCGACGCCTGGCGCGCCCAGGGCTGAACGGGCGGCTCAGGACCCCGCGGCGCCGGGCCGCGAGCGGCACACCAGGAACGCCTGGCGAGGGCCGAAACCCCAGCGGTCGAGAGCCGCGTCGAAGAACCGCTGCCCGCGGTAGGTGAGCGCCGACAGGGTGGCGAGGCGCAGGCCGTCGACGACGCCGCGCAGAACGGGCCAGCGGCGCCGGCTGGGAATCGTGATCACCTTCCACACGTGGCCGTTGACGTGCATGCTGCCCTCGACGAAGAGCACCTCGAAGCCGGCGTCGCGCACGCGCTCGCGGATCGTCTCGACGGAGTAGTTGCGCACGTGGTCGGGGTTGTAGTCCGGCTCCTCGATCGGCACGAACAGGAAGAACGTGCCGCCGGGCGCGAGGCGGCGGCGGACGGCCGCGAGCAGCGCGCGGTCGTCGGGCACGTGCTCGAGCGTGTGCGA